>JAFTXW010000038.1 GCA_017461445.1 Oscillospiraceae bacterium | reverse complement strand
TCCTCCAGAATTTCAGTCACAGTGTAGGTACCGGGAGTCAGATCGCAGACGATGGTTCCATCGGCGCCGGTCTTGTAGGTTCCGATGAGGCTGCCGTCAGAGGCTTTGACCTCAAAAGTCCAGCCCTCCACGGTACCACTATCCGGATCTTCCAGAGTCTTGATAATCTTGGCCCGGCCTACATACTGGTTCTGGAAAGAAACAGAAGCAGTTTCGCCAGCCTTGACGGTGATGGTCTTGACCTCGGTATCACAGACCCAATAGGGGTCATCCACCGGGGTTTCCTGGACGGTGTAGGTACCAGGTTCCAGATCGGCAACGATCAGACCATTTTTATCGGTGGTGTATTTGCCCACAAAGGTGCCGGTGGCATTCTTGATGGTGAATGTCCAGCCCTCGACACTGCCGCCATTGGTAGTAGTCTTGATGACCTTTGCTTTGCCCAGCCACTTATTGGTGAACGTCACCTTCGCCGTCTGTCCGGCTTTCACCGTCACGGTCTTGGTTGGGTTGGCATCATTCTCCCAGTATTCCTTTTCACCATCCGTTTCCGTTACGGTGTAGGTACCGGGTTCCAATGCCAGAGCAATAATGCCGGTGGAATCAGTCACATAGTTGCCGACCACGGTGCCGCTGGAGTTCTTCACTTCAAAGTGCCAGCCGGCCACTGTACCGCCGTTGGTAGCAGTCTTGATGATCTGGGCTTCGCCCTGATACTTGTTCGTGAAGGTTACCTTGGCAGTCTGACCAGCCTTGACCGTTACCGTCTTGGTAGGATTGGGGTCATTCTGCCAATACTGGTTTTCACCGTCTGTTTCCGTCACAGTATAGGTACCGGGTTCCAGATTCAGGGTGATGATGCCGGTACTGTCGGTCACATAGTTACCGATAACCGTACCACTGGAGTTCTTCACCTCGAAGTGCCAGCCAGCTACAGTACCACCGTTGGTGGTGGCCTTGATAATCTGCGCTTCACCCTTATACTGGTTCTCGAATGTTACCTTTGCGGTTTCACCCGCCTTGACGGTCACCGTGCGGGTGGGATTGGGATCATTTTCCCAATACTGGATCGTACCGTCCGTTTCGGTCACGGTATAGGTACCGGGGTCCAGATCCAGGGTAATAACACCTGTGCTGTCAGTTACATAGTTGCCGATGACCGTACCACTGGAGTTCTTCACGGTAAAGTGCCAGCCTGCAACGGTACCGCCGTTGGTGGTGGTCTTGACGATCTGCGCTTGACCTCTCCACTGGTTGGTAAAGGTCACCGTAGCAGTTTCATCAGCCTTGACCGTAACTGTGCGGCTGGGGTTTGGATCGTTCACCCAATACTTGTAGGCACCGTCTGTTTCGGTCACGGTGTATGTTCCCGGCACAAGATCCACGACAATTACACCTGTATCGTCCGTCACATAGGTTCCCACCACAGCGCCGCTGGAGTCTTTGACTTCGAAGTGCCAACCTGCCTTGCTGCCGCCATTGGTGGTAGCCTTGACAATTTTGGCACTGCCGGTAGTAGGCTCATTCACAGCATTGATTGTGATGGTCATATTGGGAGTATCTTCCGTAAGGGTCACCGTCCAGCTTGTTACATCACCGGGACCATACCCTTCGGGGAACACCGTTTCCGTCACCACATAGGTACCCAGAGACATCTCCCCGGACTTGGCATAACCATTGGAATTGGTGGGGCCAATGACATATTTATCGCCGGTTGCCTGATCCACCGCGGTAAAGTAGGCACCACTCAGGTTCTTGCCGTTGGGGTCCTTCTTGTTGACCTCGATGTAGCCGGTGGACTGCACCTCCGGCAGATCAATGTGATACCATGCAGAGGGTGAAGAGGACTTGGAGCCGGAGCTGACCATGTATTCCACGGCGCTGATCTCCGGGCCTCTGCTATTACCCACGTGGATAATATAGTGATAAGGGCCACGGTTGGTACCGCTGGCGTTGTACATGGTATAGGTACCAGCGTAGACAGCGATGTGGGTCAAGGACCCGCTGGAGTTGGAGAACACGATCAGGTCACCGGGAACAAGGTTTGCGTATGCTGTAGTTGCATCCGTGTACTTGGTGACTCCGCTGCCTGCGGTATTAGCCAGATTGGTGAGACCGGTTTCCCATGCCCACACGCTGGCGGTGGAGTAGGAGCCGCCATTCATGGTGGTTGCCTTAATTGCATCCGAAATCCATGTGGTGTCAATTCCCTCGATGTTGGGGAGGTAATTGTTCCAGTAATAGGACACAAAGGAAGCACAGACTAGGCCGCTGGCTTCAAAGGATGCGATGTCGGGCGCGCGGCCGGTGACTGTGCTGGAATCGGCTACAGTTTCATCGCCGTTCAGGAACGGAGAGTAGTCATCGTAGCCAATGTTGGATAGCACTTCCGGGGCATAGGTGTTGATGTTGGAGGAGGTATACTGGGCAACGTACAGCCAACCGTTATCCTTCATTTTCTGGACATCGTAGCCGGTGTACTCCAGAGCTCGCAGGATATAGTTATCGTACATCTCGTCCGGGATCAGGCTCATATCCGCCATGAGCGCGATCCCATAGGGATCGACTTCCAGAAGATCGTCCGGGAAATCATTATCAACAGGCAGGCCGTAGGGATAGGGCCAGTCCGGGTCATAAGGATTCTCAGCTACGATAGGGTCTGGGGTGATAATGAGTCCGGTTTCTACCTCATCTTCGGCAGGCGGCTCTGTGGGTTCCGTTGGATCTGTCGGATCAGTTGTATCCGCTGCATCCACCGGCTCTGTTTCTGCCTGGGGTTCGGTAGGAGTGGTTGTTTCCTCCGGTACTTCGGTAGGAACCGTGGTTTCCTCCGGTTCTACCGGTTCAGTCGGATCAGATGCCTCGGTGGAAACAGGTTCCGTTGCATCCGTAGGTTGAGTTACTGTGGTTTCGCTGCTGCCCACGATTGTTGCCGCCATTGCCTGCGAGGGAAGCCCCAAGACCAAAACGACGGCCAGCAGAAGCGAAAACAACCGTTTGCTGATTGGTTTCAAATGCAGTTTCATCCTTCCTGGGTACAAAATAAGCCCCCGCGTTTTCAGCGGAGGCTTTGGGCAGTATTTAGTTGTAGGTATTATCCATAGTTAACCTCACCGACCATGACACAGGCATACCAGCCATCCCGGTATTCCACACCGACACCCATATAGCTGTAGGTGGTATCTCCAACATAGCACCAGTGGGAGCTGCTGTTACGGATCATATCCGCAATGGCCTTTCCCAGTTCCTCCGGGCTGTCCCCATGGAAATACCTGCATATGGCTTCACGGGTATGGGCTTCATAGTAACTGTCACTTTCGTCCAGTCCTGCCACTGTCGCATCGATCCACTCGCCGTATTCAAAGGCAGCCAGAGCCGCCCGCTTGTCTGCGGTAGAGTGGGCGAAGTTCCATGTCAGCTGGCTTGCCCGGTACTGGGCTACCTGGGACATTCCCGGCAGCACCGTACAGGAAGCGCCCCGGTACTGGTTCAGATACATGGCAGCGTAGGATGCCACCTCACGCTTGAATGCATAGGAGTATTCCATTACCTCCGGTTCGGTAGGTTCGGTTTCCTCCGGTGCTTCCGTTGCTGGAGGCTCAGTCTGCTCCGGCTCAGTTTCCGGGGGAACCGTTTCAGCAGGTGCTGTCGTGGGCGGCTCCGTTCCTTCCAGTTCTGTTGCCGGAGGTTCCGTTTCCGGTGGTTCCATTTCCTCCGGCACCGTTTCAGGTGGCAGGGTTTCTTCCGGTTCCGTGGCAGGTGGCTCCGTGGTGGGAGGCTCCGTTTCAGGCGGGGTGGTTGCAGGAGGCTCGGTTTCCTCCGTAGGCTGGTTTGCAGGCGTGTCATTTCTTTCCGGCTTGCGTTCCGGTTCCTTCGGTTCGGTCACCTTTGGCGCAGTAGGCTCCGTCACGGAAGCTTCTTCTGTTTCCTCCACAGATTCCCTAACCGGGATGGTTTCTTCCGTAGGCGGCGGTCCGCTTTCCTCCGTTGGTGTCCGCTCCACAGGGGCGGTCGCTGTAGTGGTGGGCGGTTCGGTTTCAATGGTCTGGGCATTTGCTGCACATCCATTCAGGAGCATCAGCAGTGCAAGGGTTGCGAGTGTCCTT
>JAFTXW010000020.1 GCA_017461445.1 Oscillospiraceae bacterium | reverse complement strand
TTTTATTCTCTCTGCGAGCCTGCGCGATCTCTTCAATTTCTTTTTCGCTAAACTTGTACATCTGTGCCATTGTCATCACCCAGGTATATCATACCACATTACAGCAAAATATGTTAATGTTTTTATTTGAAAATAGTATGACATAGGCATAGTCGCCCCGGATATCGATGATGGTGCAGAGCATGGTCGTTCTCCTTTAATACGATTTTCAAATTTTATAATTGAATATCAGTATAAGAAACCCGCCCCTGCTTCCAGGGGCGGGCGAATTGCGTTAACGGATCAGGATGGCAGGAATTAGTCCTTGTACATCTCGACCAGCTTGTTCAGGTGCTCCCAACGCTCCTTAGCGGCAGCCTCGTTCTTAGCGAACAAGTCGGTTGCGCGCTCGGGGAACTCGCGGGTCAGACGGGAGTAACGGGCCTCGTTCATCAGGAAGGCCTGGTAACCGTCCTTAGGAGCCTTGCTGTCCAGCTGGAACTTGCCGGTGGTCTTGGAAGGATCGAAGCGGAACAGGTTCCAGTAGCCGCACTCGACAGCCTTCTTCATCTCAGCCTGGCAGTTCATCATGCCGCCCTTAATGGAGTGCATCTCACAGGGAGCGTAGCCGATGATCAGGGAAGGACCGTTGTAAGCCTCTGCCTCGCAGATAGCCTTGATGGTCTGAGCCTGGTTTGCGCCCATAGCGATCTGAGCAACGTAGACATAGCCGTAGCTCATTGCGATCTCAGCCAGGGACTTCTTCTTGGTCTCCTTACCGGAGGCTGCGAACTGGGCAACCTGGCCGATGTTGGAAGCCTTGGAAGCCTGACCGCCGGTGTTGGAGTAGACTTCGGTATCGAAGACGAAGATGTTGACATCCTTGTTGGAAGCCAGAACATGGTCGACGCCGCCGAAGCCGATGTCGTATGCCCAGCCGTCGCCGCCGAAGATCCAGACGGACTTCTTGGACAGGTATTCCTTCTTGGAGAGGATGTCAGCAACGGTGTCGCAGCAGATCTTAGCTTCCAGGTTCTCAATCAGAGCCTTGGTAGCGGCCTTGTTGGCTTCGCCGTCGTTGTAGGTGTCCAGCCACTTCTGGCAGACAGCCTTGCGGTCCTCGTCAACGGTGTTGGCCATGACAGCCTTGACCTTGTTAGCCAGGGACTCACGGATGACAGCCTGTGCGGTGTACATACCCAGACCGTGCTCGGCGTTGTCCTCGAACAGGGAGTTTGCCCAAGCGGGGCCGTGGCCGTTCTCGTTGACACAGTAGGGAGAGGTAGCAGCGGGGCCGCCCCAGATGGAGGAACAGCCGGTGGCGTTGGAGATATACATACGGTCGCCGAACAGCTGGGTCACGAGACGGGCGTAGGAAGTCTCAGCACAGCCAGCGCAGGAGCCGGAGAACTCCAGCAGGGGCTTGTGGAACTGAGAGCCCTTGACGGTGTTGTCCTGCATATCCTTCTTCTCGGAGACCTTGGAAACCAGGTGGTTCCAGATGACCTGCTCGCCCAGCTCCTGCTCCTGAGGAACCATAGCGATGGCCTTGGTGGGGCAGACGCCGACACAGACGCCGCAGCCCATGCAGTCCAGGGGAGAAACGCCCATGGTGTACTTGTAGACACCCTTGCCCTTGCCGGCCTTCACATCCACCAGACGGGTACCGGCGGGAACAGCGGCAGCCTCTTCAGCGGTCAGTGCGTAGGGACGGATGGTAGCGTGGGGGCACACATAAGCACAGTTGTTGCACTGGATGCACTTTGCCTCGTCCCAGTGGGGAACGGTGACGGCAACGCCGCGCTTCTCGTAAGCGGAAGCACCCAGGGGGAACTGACCGTCGGCCAGCTCCTCGAAGGCGGAAACGGGCAGGCTGTAGCCGTCCATCTTGCCAACGGGGTTCAGAATGGTCTTGACGACCTTGACGGTATCGGCGGGGCCTTCCAGCTCCACGTCAGCGGCAGCAGCCTCGGCAGTAGCCCAGGAAGCGGGAACGTCGATCTTGACGTAAGCGGTAGCACCGGCATCAATGGCATCCCAGTTCTTGTCAACAACGTCGCGGCCCTTCTTCAGGTAGGACTTCTCAGCGGCATCCTTCATGTAGCCGATGGCCTCTGCCTCGGGCATGACCTTAGCCAGGGAGAAGAATGCGGACTGCAGGATGGTGTTGGTGCGCTTGCCCATGCCGACCTTGATGGCCAGGTCGATGGCGTTGATGGTGTACAGCTGGATGTTGTTCTCAGCGATGTAACGCTTGGAAGCGGCATCCAGGTGGTGCTCCAGCTCCTCCAGGGACCACTGGCAGTTGATCAGGAAGACACCGCCGGGCTTAACGTCCTGAACGATCTTGAAGCCCTTGGTGATGTAGGAGGGGTTGTGGCAGGCCACGAAGTCAGCCTTGTTGATGTAGTAGGGAGACTTGATGGCATTGTCGCCGAAGCGCAGGTGGGAAACGGTGACACCGCCGGTCTTCTTGGAGTCGTACTGGAAGTAAGCCTGTACGTACTTGTCGGTGTGGTCGCCGATGATCTTGATGGAGTTCTTGTTTGCGCCGACGGTGCCGTCGCCGCCCAGGCCCCAGAACTTGCACTCGATGGTGCCCTCTGCGGCAGTGTTGGGGGAGACCTTCTCCTCCAGGGACAGGTTGGTCACGTCGTCAACGATGCCGACGGTGAACTCGTGCTTGGGCTCGTCCTTAGCCAGCTCTTCATAGACGGCGAAGACGGAAGCGGGATGGGTATCCTTGGAACCCAGGCCGTAACGGCCGCCGATGACGGTGACGTTGTTGCAGCCGCACTTTGCCAGGGACATGACGACATCCTGGTACAGGGGCTCGCCCTGGGAGCCGGGCTCCTTGGTGCGGTCCATAACAGCAATGGCCTTGACGGTGTCGGGGATGGCAGCCAGCAGCTTCTCAGCGCACCAGGGACGGAACAGGCGGACCTTGACCAGGCCGACCTTCTCGCCGTGGGCGTTCAGGTAGTCGATGACCTCTTCAGCAACATCGCAGAAGGAGCCCATGGCAACGATGACGCGGTCAGCGTCGGGAGCACCGTAGTAGTTGAACAGCTGGTAGTCGGTGCCCAGCTTCTCATTGACCTTGCCCATGTACTTCTCAACGATGGCGGGCAGAGCGTTGTAGTACTTGTTGCAGGCCTCGCGGTGCTGGAAGAAGATGTCGTCGTTCTCGTGGGAACCACGCATTGCGGGACGCTCGGGGTTCAGGGAGTGCTTGCGGAACTCAGCCACAGCCTCCATGTTGGTCATTTCCTTCAGGTCCTCGTAGTCCCAGATAGCGATCTTCTGGATTTCGTGGGAGGTACGGAAGCCGTCGAAGAAGTTGATGAAGGGAACACGGCCCTCGATGGCAGCCAGGTGAGCCACAGCGCCCAGGTCCATAACTTCCTGAACGTTGGTCTCAGCCAGCATGGCGAAACCGGTCTGACGGCAGGCGTAGACGTCGGAGTGGTCACCGAAGATGTTCAGGGACTGAGCAGCAACGGTACGGGCGGACACATGGAACACGCAGGGCAGCAGCTCGCCGGCGATCTTGTACATGTTGGGGATCATCAGCAGCAGGCCCTGGGATGCGGTGTAGGTGGTGGTCAGAGCACCGGCGGCCAGGGAGCCGTGGACGGTACCTGCAGCACCAGCTTCGGACTGCATCTCAACAACCTTGACGGTGTCGCCAAAGATGTTCTTGCGGCCGGCAGCGGACCACTGGTCCACATTGTCAGCCATGGGGCTGGAAGGGGTGATGGGATAGATGCCAGCAACCTCGGTAAAGGCGTAGCTGACGTGGGCGGCAGCAGTATTGCCGTCCATAGTCTTAAATTTTCTTGCCAAAATGAAATACCTCCTAAAGTATTCAAATTTCGTCCCACATATCATATCACTTTCGGTTGGATTTGTAAAGCCGTTTCGACCCTCTCTTGTGAAAATTTTATGTTTTTCCACAAGAAAGACCATCCAAAACTGTACAGCTTGTAAAATCAGGGAAAAATATGGATTGAACGAAAAAAAGATTGTCTTTTTCCGGGAAATGGAGTAAAATGGGAAAGATAAATCGCGCAAACATCCCAAAGAGGAGATGAAGCCATGATCTGCAGTGTCCGCACCCTGGGCATATCCGGCATCCGGGGCAGTGCCGTAACGGCGGAGTGCTATATTTCCAACGGCCTTCCGGGCTTTGATATCGTGGGTCTGCCGGACGCGGCGGTGAAGGAAGCCCGGGAACGGGTTCGGGCCGCTGCCAAGAGCAGCCGCCTCAGCTTTCCTACCAGCCGCATCACCGTGAACCTGGCCCCTGCCGGCCTGAAAAAGGCGGGTACCCATTATGACCTGCCCATTCTTTTAAGCATCCTCTGCGCCTGCGGCAGTGTCCGCCGCCCCCGGAATACCAGCGCGTTTCTGGGAGAGGTGAGCCTGGATGGCCAGCTGCGGCCCATTTCCGGCGTACTGCCCATGGCCCTTGCCGCCAAGCGGGAGGGGATCCAGGCCCTGTTCGTTCCTGCAGAGAACGCTGCGGAGGCGACCCTGGCCCGGGGCCCCGCGGTGTATCCCGTCCATACGGTGCAGGAGCTGGCGGCGGGGCTGAACGGCGAGACCGTTTTGCAGCCCCAGCCCCTGTGGGAGCCGGAAAAGGATGATATGGTCGGCCTGGACTTCAAGGATGTATTGGGTCAGGAAAATGTGAAGCGGGCTTTGGAAGTCGCGGCGGCGGGAAGCCATAACGTGCTGCTCATCGGCCCGCCCGGCTCCGGCAAAAGTATGCTCAGCAAGCGGCTTCCGTCCATTTTACCGGATATGACCTGGGAGGAATCTTTGGAAGTGAGCCAGGTCTATTCTGTCATGGGTCTGCTGACGGCGAAGGAGCCGCTGGTGACCAGGCGGCCCTTCCGCTCGCCCCACCATACGGTGTCCAACGCTGGTCTGGCGGGCGGCGGCAGCAATCCCCGGCCCGGCGAAATTTCCATGGCCCACAAGGGTGTGCTGTTTTTGGATGAATTGCCGGAGTTCCGCAAGGATACGCTGGACATGATGCGCCAGCCCTTGGAAGATGGACAGGTGACCATTTCCCGTGTCAGTGGGGCGGTAACTTATCCTGCGGAGTTTATGCTTGTCTGCGCCATGAATCCCTGTAAGTGCGGCTGGTACGGCGATCCCTCCGGGCGGTGCCGCTGCTCGGAGATGGCGGTGCAGAACTACCGCAGCCGCATCTCCGGCCCCATGCTGGACCGGATCGATATCGTGGTGGAGGTGCCTGCCGTCCACTTTGAAGATCTGCGCAGCCGTGCCGAGGCGGAGCCCTCCGCATCGGTAAAGGAGCGGGTCAATGCCGCGAGAGCTGTCCAGAACCAACGCTTCGGCTCCGGCGGTATGTGCAACGCCCGGATGGGCCCGGAGGAAATGCGCAGATTCTGCGCCCTCAGCGAGGAAAGCGCGGGATTGATGAAGAATGCCTTTGAAGCCATGGGCCTGACGGCGAGAAGCTATGACCGCATTTTGAAGGTCGCTCGTACGGTTGCCGACCTGGACGGCAGCGAAGAGATCCAGCCCCAGCACATCGCCGAGGCCATCCAGTACCGGGCCGTAAATTTGGGAAATCGGTAATTTGAGAGTGGAGTGTGGAGAGTGAAGAGTGGAGTGAAAGAACGTTATTTTTCACTCTCCTGCCAAGGATGGGGGTACGGATATTGAATATTGATGAAATCTATGATTTGCTTATTTGGGATGCTTCTTATTCTGCTGATGAATATGAATCAAGGAAAAATCGAGGCATTGCTGAGGCAGGTAAGCTAAAAAACATATACCCATTTATTCAACCGATAGTAGTACCAGAAGAAAAAAGCAAATCTGTATGGGAGTCTTGCGCAAGGATTATTTCACTAAAGTCGAATGACGAATTGCAACCTTTTTTGAATTTGCTTTTTGCATGGTTGCAGGATATAAACTGGCCCGGTGCAGAAATTGTATTTGAGAGGCTCGCGAATTTCCCGTTTTCGGAATTGGAAAAGACATATCAATTCAGCAGACTGTGCGCCCTAAGAGCAAATGACGAATTATGGCTAGCGACGCTGGATGATTTTGAAAAAAGAATGATACAATGTGTGTAGAATAGAGAGGTTCTATCGGAAAAACTCCACTCTCCACTCTTCACACTCCACACTCCACACTATAAAAAAGAGGTTTATTATGAAGGAAATTTTCTTACTGAAGTTGGGCGAAATCGTCCTGAAGGGTGCTAACAAGCGGCAGTTTGAGAGCCGCCTGCGGCAGAATGTGCGGCGGCGGATGAAGCCCTACGGCAATTTTGATGTGTATATCATGCAGTCCACCGTCTATGTGGAGCCTATGGATGACGAGGCGGATGTGGACGGTGCCTGGGAGGCCTGCAATTCCATTTTCGGCGTGGTGAGCCTGTGCCGCTGCCGTCCCTGCGAAAAGGATCTGGATGCCATTTTCGAGGCCATCGAGAACTATCTGGGGGACGACCTGGACTGCGCCAAGTCCTTCAAGGTGGAAAGTAAGCGTTCTGACAAGCGGTTCCCCCTGACCTCCATTCAGCTGTCCCAGGAGATCGGCGGACGGCTGGCGGAGGCCCATCCCACCGTGGAAGTGGATGTGCGCCATCCGGATTATACTGTCTATGTGGAAGTTCGTGACCTGGCGGCCTATGTTCATGGCCCCGCTGTACCTGGTGCGGGCGGTCTGCCCACCGGCGTGGGCGGACGGGCTATGTGCCTGCTCAGCGGCGGCATCGATTCTCCCGTAGCGGCCTATATGATCGCCAAGCGAGGTGTGGAGATCGAAGCCGTCCACTTCTTCTCCTATCCCTATACCTCCCAGCTGGCGAAGGACAAGGTGCTGGAGCTGGCCCGGCTGGTGACCCGGTACAGCGGCAAGATGACCGTCAATGTGGTGCCATTCACCGAGATTCAGGAGGCCATCCGGGACAACTGCCCCGAGGAGTTCTTCACCCTGGTCATGCGCCGGTTTATGATGGAAATTTCCCAGCGGATCGCCAAGGAGGACGGCTGCGGCGCGCTGATCACCGGCGAGAACCTGGGCCAGGTGGCATCCCAGACCATGGAGGCCATGGCCGTCACCGGCGCGGTGGTGGATATTCCCATCTTCATGCCCCTGGTGGGTATGGATAAGGAGGAGATCGTGTCCATCGCCCGAAAGATCGGTACCATGGAGACCTCTATCCTGCCCTATGAGGACTGCTGCACCGTGTTCACTCCCAAGCATCCCAAGACCAAGCCCACCATCGGCCAGCTGCTGAACGTGGAGCAGAAGCTTGACCGGGAGGCTCTGATGGAGCGGGCCATTGCAGGCGTGGAAAAGATCCGGGTGGAATACCATGACGACCCTCTGCTGTGATGTGCTGAAAGCCCTCCGGGGGAAAACGCTGGTGACGGCGGAAAGCTGCACCGGCGGCGGTATCGGCGGGGCCCTGACGGCCATCCCCGGAAGCAGCGAGGTCTACAAGGGCGGCATCATCAGCTACACCAACTGGGTGAAGGAGCACCTGTTGGGGGTGGACGGCGGCTTGCTGGAAACGGTTGGCGCGGTATCCGCCCCTGTGGCGAAGGCTATGGCGGCGGGGGCGAGAAAGGCCCTTGCCGCGGATGTAGCAGTGTCCGTCACGGGCCTTGCAGGCCCCGGCGGGGATGAATTCGGGAATCCTGTGGGCACCGTGTTTGTTGGCTACAGTGATGAAAAAATCACCCTTGCAAAGGAATTTCACTTTGCAGGCGACCGGGAGGCGGTACGAAACGCCGCCATCCGGGAGGCTCTTTCCCTGATTTTGGAACAAAATCTATAAAAATAGCCGTGGCGATTGGCAAATGCTCATAACACAGTTAACAAGCACAGCAGGTAGCTAATCAATCTGCCCGCTGTGCTTGTTCTTGTAGAATTTGCTTTCCTGCGATATTATACAACGGACTGATAAACTTAAATTTTTCTAACTGACTACTTATGTGTGTGCGACGGAGGTGCTTCATGATTTTTAACAATATAATCAACCATTGTTGGTTATCAAATTGCATATGAATTGGAATTTAAGCTATCGACACTCATAGACAAGTCTTTTGAAAGCATAGAGGATTTGAAAAGAGAAGTAATAAATCTTGTTGATCTTCATTATGAACCCTCTATTAAAGAACCTCAAAACAGTTTGGCGCAGCATATTATTGATAAAACGAATCAAGAATTCTGTGAATTTTTAGAAGAAGTTTTAGCACAAAAAGAATCTCTTGCATTAGCAGATATTCCATATACGCGAGTAATCATTGGTTCCGAAGCTATTGCGTTGCAGGAAAAGTTTCGTTCTGTTTGGGGATATGTGAATACATCGTATTGGTTTCCCCTTGATGGAGATGAGCCAAAAGAGATTTCAGAAAAGTTTTTTGTCATGTTTGACTATTTGGAGCCATATATAAAACAGCTTGAACAGATAATGGGGCTCCCTCAAACTCATCTGTACAGTTATGGTGAAAGCGATTTCAGACCACAAAATTGTATTGAAACCGTTGAATTCGTTGAATATGGTGGGCATGAAACGATTTATACCGATAAGGATTTTTCTTGGGCAATATATTTTTCTCACGAAAACACCGTTGCATTTGCAGGTTCAATAGTCCCAAAGGTTAAAGACCTGCTGTCAAAAGAAAAAGAGCACTGGGACAAGTTTGGATGGGACTGCTGAGAGGAACAAACAAATCCAATTTATCGAACAGTCACAAAAACGCACTTCACATAACAAATTGCCATGTAGTGCGAACAATAAGAAAAGCCCAGCTGCAAAATGCAGCTGGGCTTAAACTGTTTCACAAGGCCACGACATTACCAGCGGGCTTTGTTTCGTTATCAGGTAGGATCGTAATTCACGATAATATCGTGAGCAGTGAGTGCGGAAACATCCTCAATCTCGTTGCCATATACATTTACCTGCACCAGGTGGTAGCAGTCTGCCAGGGCATCCACGCTGGTCAGCTGGTTGTAGTCCATGTAAACGTTGGCGATCTGTTCCAGGTCTGCCAGACCGTCGATGCTGCCCAGCTTGTTGTAGGAGCCGTCGATGGTCCGCAGGGCGCAGCCAGCCTGCCAGATGGGCAGGGCGATACACTGGTTATAGGAGAAATCCAGGACTTCCATTTTCAGCAGGCCGCCCAGCATGGAGATGTCGGAGACTTCGTTCCCAGCAAAGCTCAGGTTCACCAGCTCCGTGCAGGAGGACAGGACCTGCACCTCCTTCAGCTTGTTGTAATCCATAGACAGGTAGCTCAGCAGGGGGAGCCGCTCCACGCCGCTGATGCTGGTCAGCTGATTATTGTCGGCGCAGAGCCAGCTGAGCCGGACACAGGAGCCGATGGGGGACAGGGAGGTCAGGGCGTTGTAGGAAACGTCCAGGGTATCCAGCTGATCCAGCTCGCTGAGCGCGGACAGGCTGGTGACGGCGTTATGCCGCAGGTTCAGTTCCGTCAGGGTGGTCATATCGCTGAGGGCATCCAGATTCCGGACGGTATTTTTGCTCAGATCCAGCCAGGTCAGATACTGGGCACCGGCGAGGGCCTCAATGGTGCTGAGGCCGCAGTCGGACAGGCTCAGGCTGTGCAGGGCGGTGAGCCCGGTCAGATAGCTCAGGTCGCCGCTGGGGAAGCGGCAGCCGCTGAGATCCAGGGACTCCAAACGGGTCAGGGAAGCGATGGGCTCCAGGGATTCCAGGGTGTTGCCGCTGGCGGTCAGCTTCACCAGATTGGGCATCAGGGTCAGATCCTGCAAATTGGTGGTGGATTCGGGGACGGTGAACTCGGTGACGGACCAGAGCATGTTGGTGTAAATGATCTCTGCGCGGTTGGCACCGATGGCCTCCCGCATGGCATCCTCCATGGCTTCGTCCACGAAGGAAACGGGCTCGATCACGCCGGTGACGGTGTAGCCGATGATGCTCAGGGGGCTCACCAGACCCTCGTTGCTGACGCTGATGGCGTAGATGGTGGTCTCACCGGCGGGGAGAGTGATGGGTTCGGAATAAGGCTCACCGGCGGTGGAGGGATACTCGCCGTCGATGGTGTAGTACAGCTTATCGCCGGAGGAGGCCAGGGCCACGTCGATATACTGGCTGTAGAAGCCTGCGGCGTAGCTGGCGGTGGGGGCGTTGGGGCGCAGCTTGTCCAGCTGGGCCTTGATGTTGGGGTCTGCGATGTTTTCCAGCATGGTCACCGCGTCCAGCAGCTTGTCCTGCTCCACATAGGCCTTGCACAGGGCGGTGTACAGCTCCACGGTGCCGCCGGAATGGATGGCGTTGGTCAGGGTGTATTCGGCCTTGGTGTAGTTGCCGTCGGCCTTGTACTGGTTGGCAAGCTCAATGGCCACGTTCTCGTCCCGGCCGGAATATTCGTAGGCCAGGTCATAGAACCAGGAGGACAGGCGGGAATTGCCGTGCAGGTCATGGAAGCGGGCCTGGCTCAGCAGCGCGTCCCGGGTGAAATTCCGGTCATATACGAACAGGTACCAGCCGATGCTGGCGATGATCACAAGAGCCAGCAGCAGGGGCACCATAAAGCGCGTAAATTTCTTCATAAAAATACTCCAATCAAAGGATATCTCCGCCAATTATACGATGGATTACGAAAAATGTCAAGTAATGCGAAAAAAGTTACAAAATCATTATATTTTGCGGGACGAAGGAAAGGGGAGAGCCAGCGGCCCTCCCCGGATATGCGGATGTTCGGAGCCGTACATTGTTAGTACGGCGCGGATGGAGAAAATACTTTTATTCCTGATCCAGCGTTTTCCTGCGCTTTTTCTGAATGACTGCGGTAACGGACAAGACCGCAAAGCAGAGCAGAAAAACGGTGATCCCGGACAAAAGGCAGGTGATAAACAGGCGGCTGGGGTCTGTCATCTGACCGTTGAAGCGGAAGAAGCTGATCAGTCCCATAGCGGCACCAGCCACCAGGCTTGCCAGCAGATTGGTCTTTAGGTCAGGCTTCAGATTCCTGTCCCAGATGCCGCTGCCAAGGGTATGGAAGCTCTGATAGCCGCAGAGCAGAAAAATCACGACGGCTTCCCCGGCGATCTCCCGAAGGGAACCGCCAATAATCACCTGGATAATGATGGCGGTTAACAGGCCCCAAAAGGCAAGCCAGCAGCAGGTGTGTTCGATTTGGAGCAGCTTTTGCTCCTGCATTTCGTCAAGATTGGACTTCTTCATGGTTATCCTCCTCCCAGAACAGTTCGTCCAGTGTTTTTCCCAGTGCCCGGCAGATGGCCCGGCACAATTTGATGGTGGGGTTGTATTCTCCCTGCTCGATGGCGTTGATGGTCTGCCGGGAGACCCCGACGGCGGCGGCCAGGTCTTTCTGCGTCATGTCCTTCTGCGCCCGGGCCGCCCTGATGGCAAGATTCCTTGACATGTCATCACCTCCATCTATAAGGTAACATATAGATGATAAAATGTCAAGTATAAATGACACAAAGTAAGGAATATTTTAACGAAATTGAGTGGGGTAAAATAAGTTTGACATTGTACGGGGCTGCCGATATAATAATGTCCACAAAACGGAAGGAGGTATTTTTATGGAGATCTGGGACGGCTATTATGCCGACGGCACCCTGGCGGGACGGGATCTGGTGCGGGGGGAGCCGGTTCCTGAGGGGCTGCGGCATCTGGTCAGTGAGATTTTGGTGCGGCATACCGACGGGGACTATCTTCTGATGCAACGGGACCCCCGGAAGCCCAACTATGGCGGCTACTGGGAAGCCACAGCAGGCGGCTCTGCCCTGAAAGGGGAGGATAAGCTGGCCTGCGCCAAACGGGAGCTGCGGGAGGAAACGGGCATCGTTTCCGGGGAACTGCGGGAGATCGGGCGGTTCGTTTCCCGGGATACCATTTATTATAATTTCCTTTGCGTCACCGATTGTGAAAAATCGGTAATTACCCTCCAGGAGGGTGAGACGGTGGATTACCGGTGGGTCAGTGAGAAGGAATTTATCCGCTTTGTCAATTCCGGGGAAATGATCGATGCGCAAAAGGAACGGTATCGGCCCTGGTTGGAGAAGATGGGGTATTTAAGTGGTAGAAATACATAAATAATCACTATATATATTGTAGGGGAAGGCATATACCGCAAAAGGCACACGGTTTTCACGCCGTGTGCCTTTTGGCATCAATATTCGATTTCCTTTTTGGCCTGCTTCATGGAGAGGCTGATTCTATGGCGTTTTTCGTCTACGCTGAGGACGACCACTTCCACGATATCGCCCACCTTTACCATTTCGCTGGGGTGGCGGAGGCGTTTGTTACAGACCTCGGAGATGTGTACCAGGCCGTCCTGATGAACGCCGATGTCCACGAACACGCCAAAATCGATGACGTTGCGCACGGTGCCTGCCAGCTGCATACCGGGTTTCAGATCCTTCATGTCCAGCACATCCTTGCGCAGGATGGGGGCGGGCAGCTCGTCACGGGGGTCACGGCCGGGCTTACTCAGCTCTTTTGCGATGTCCAGCAGGGTCATTTCGCCCACGGCGCACTCGGCTGCCGCCTTTTTCAGGCCGTAGGCTTCCAGCTTTTTGGTCAGGTCGGACAGGTTATCCCCCTTCTTGCAGCCCAGGAGGTTCAGCAGAGCCTTGGCGGCGGGGTAGGATTCGGGGTGTACGCCGGTGTTGTCCAGGACTTCCTTGCTTTCGGGGATGCGCAGGAAGCCGGCGCACTGCTCGAAGGCCTTGGGGCCCAATTTCGGCACTTTTTTCAGCTGGGCACGGCTGGTAAAGGGGCCGTTTTCCTCCCGGTAGGCCACGATGTTCTTTGCGGTGGCAGCGGTCAGACCGGAGACCTGTTGGAGGAGGCTCCGGGAAGCGGTGTTGGCATCCACGCCCACGGAATTGACGCAGTCCTCCACCACGCCGCCCAGGGCCGCGTCCAGCTCCTTCTGGGGGCAGTCGTGCTGGTACTGGCCCACGCCGATGGCCTTGGGGTCGATCTTTACCAGCTCGGCAAGGGGGTCTTGGAGCCGCCGGGCAATGGACACGGCGGAGCGGAGATTCACATCATATTCCGGGAATTCCTCCGCCGCCAGGGGGGAGGCAGAGTAGACCGACGCGCCCGCTTCATTGACGATGGCATAGCTGGCATCGGGGAAGGAACGCAGCAGCTCCACGGTCATGGCCTCCGTTTCCCGGGAGGCGGTGCCGTTGCCGATGGCGATATGTTTTACGCCGTGCTTTTTCATCAGGCCGGAGAGGATGGTGATGGCATCCTGCTTCTTCCGCTCGCTAAAGGTGGGGTAGACCACGGAGGTTGCCAGCACCTTGCCGGTGGGGTCAACCACGGCGACCTTGCAGCCGTTGCGGTAGCCGGGGTCAAGGCCCATGGTGACAAAGCCCTTGACCGGGGGCTGCATCAGCAGGGGTTTCAGGTTTAGGGCGAAATTGCGGATGGCACCGGCGTAGGCCCGGTCGGACAGGTCGCTGCGGACTTCCCGCTGGATGGAGGGGAAGATCAGCCGCTCATAGGCATCCTCGGCGGCGGCCTTTACGAAGGCGGACACATTCATAACGGGCTTCAACGCCGCCCGGCACACCAGAGCGGTGCCCTCATTGCCCACGAGGGTTACATTGGGCTTCAAAATGCCTTCTTTTTCGCCCCGGTTGATGGCGAGGATCTGGTGATCCAGCAGGCGGGGAATGGGCTGGGAAAAGTCATAGTACAGCTTGTAAACGCCGTTTTCCTCCGCGTCCTCCTGGGCCTTGCAGGTGAACACGCCCCGGCGCAGCACCAGCTCCCGGAGGGACTTGCGGATGTCCGCGTCGTCGGACAGGTCTTCGGCGATGATGTCGCTGGCACCCTGGAGGGCTTCTTCGGTGGTGTTCACGCCCTTTTCGGGGTCGAGATAGGCCTGCGCCAGTGCGGCGGGGTCTTGTCCGTCCTGGGCGAAGATGGCCTCCGCCAGGGGAGCCAGGCCCTTTTCTCTCGCCATGGAGCCACGGGTGCGCCGCTTCTGCTTATAGGGGCGGTACAGGTCTTCCACCTCGGTCATGGTGGCGGCGGCATCGATGGCGGCGGACAATTCTTCCGTCAGCTTGCCCTGGTTCTCGATGGATTTCTTTACCTCGTCCCGGCGGGTCTGGAGGTTCCGCAGGTAGGTAAGGCGGGTTTCCAGATTGCGGAGCGTCGTGTCGTCCATGGCACCGTGCATTTCCTTACGGTACCGGGCGATAAAGGGAATGGTGTTGCCCTCGTCCATGAGCTTCACCACATTTTCCACATATTCCGGTTTCTGCCCCAATTCCTGGGCCAGAATTTCAGTGATGGTCTGCATAGGGTCTCTCCTTGATCAAATTTCGGCAAGTAGTATACCACAGTTTTCCCAAAAAGGAAAGACGAAAATCCATGGCGGCTGTCCGGGCATTCGGTTAAAGATACTGCAAAGATGTTGGTTTTGGGAAAAAGCGGTTGCAACAGGGCGAAAAAAGGTATATAATGACATCTGATTTTAAACATTAAAGAGGAACGCTATGGTTTTTTCCAGTTTGATTTTCCTGTATGCCTTCTTTTCCCTGTCGCTGGTGGGCTATGCCCTGTGCCGGACGCAGAAGGCGCAGAATGTGGTTTTGCTGATTTTTTCCCTGGTCTTTTACGCCTGGGGCGAGCCGAAGTATCTGCTGCTCCTGCTGTTCATGGCCTTTGCCTCCTGGGTCTGCGCCCTGGGGGCGGAGCGGGGGGCCACCAGGGGGAAGCGGCTTTTCTGGGTGGTTCTGGCGGCGGTCATTGACATCGGGCTCATCGGCTATTTTAAGTACGCGGGCCTGATCTGCAGCATTTTCGGCACGGTGCCGGAGTTGATTAAAAGCATCGCCCTGCCCATCGGCATTTCCTTCTATACCTTCCAGCTGCTGACCTACGTCATCGACGTGTACCGGGGGGATGCCCCGGCCCAGAAAAGCTACTGGAACGTGCTGCTCTACGCGGCTCTGTTCCACCAGTGCATCGCGGGCCCCATCGTCCGGTACAAGACCATCGACCATGAGCTGTTCAGCGGGGAGCCCCGGCAGCCCCAGTGGCACCTGGGCGTGTCCCGGTTCTGCGGCGGCCTTGCCAAGAAGGTGCTGCTTGCGAATCCCTGCGGCGCGCTGGCGGATTCCATGATCCTGGCGGACAGCGTGGCTTCGGACGCAGGCCAGCTGGCGGCGAATCTGGATGTGCTGGGAAATCTGTCCGTTCTCGGGGGCTGGCTGGGCATCCTTGCCTACGGCCTGCACATTTATCTGGATTTTTCGGCCTACTCCGATATGGCCATCGGCATGGGCAAGATGCTGGGCCTGAACTATCTGGAAAACTTCAACTATCCCTATATCTCCCGCACCGTCACCGAGTTCTGGCGGCGGTGGCATATGAGCCTGGGCACCTTCTTCCGGGACTATGTGTACATCCCCCTGGGGGGCAGCCGGTGCAGCAAGCCCCGGATGGTGCTGAACACCTTCGTGGTCTGGGCACTGACGGGCCTGTGGCACGGGGCCAGCTGGAATTTCCTGCTGTGGGGCCTTTGGTTCTTCCTGTTTTTGATGCTGGAACGGTTCCTGCTGAAACGGTGGCTGGAACGGGTGCCGGTGCTCTCCAATCTCTACCTTCTGATCGTCGTTATGGTGGGCTGGGTGATCTTCCGGTTTACGAACCTGGAGCTGGGCCTGACGCTGGTAAAGAGCCTGTTCGGTCTCAACGGCAACGCCCTGACGGACTTCACCTCCGAAATCCAGTTCCAGAGCCACATGTTCCTGCTGGCGGCGGCAGTCCTTGCCGGCACGCCCCTGGCAAAGCACCTGCGCCGGAGCTTGGAGGATTTCGCCCATGCCCATGGCGTTCTCGGCAGGGTCTGGGATGTGGCCTTCTATTCCGTCCTGCCTGTGATTTTGCTGCTGCTTTCCACCGCCTGCCTGGTGGGGGACAGCTATAATCCCTTCATTTACTTCCAGTTCTGAGGTAAGCTATGTCTGACAAGAAACAAGAAAAAAAGTCCGGTAACGGCCTGGGTCTCGTGATCCCCTTCCTTGTGGTGCTGGGGGTGCTGACGGTGGTGTCTTTTATCCTCCCCCTGCGGCCTACCCAGTCCCAGATGGAAAAGCGGAATCTGGCGGAGTTTCCGGAATTTTCCCTGGAAGCCCTGGTGTCCGGGGATTACTTTGACGATATCTCCACCTGGTTTTCCGATACCTTCCCGGGCCGGGAGCAGTGGCTGAGCCTGTCCCGGTCTATCAGCTCCCTGCACGGCTATTCGGAAATTTCCATTGCGGGTGACCTGCCTGTGACCATGGAGGTGCCCCAGGAGCCGGTAACACCCGTAAGCACCCTTCCCCCGGAGACGGCCCCGGAGGGGGAAACCGCCGAGCCTACCGTCCCCACCGAGACGGAGGGCTGGGGCGGCGTGGACGCGGGGGAGGACGCGGACATTGAAATGGGCAGCAACGCCGTCATTCAGATCGGCGACGCCGCCTTCAACGCCGTGGGCTTCTCCCAGCACTACAGCGACGAATACGCCGAAACGGTCACCGCCTTTGCCGAAGCTGTGAAGGATTCCGGCATCACCGTGGTCAGTGCCCCCAGCCCCACCGCCGTGGGCATCCTGATCGAGCCGGAGTTCCTGGACAAGCTGAACTGCGCCCGGCAGGACGAAATGATCGGCTACATGCACAGCCAGATGGGAGACACCGTGGTAAAGGTGGACACCTACGCCGCCCTGGTACCCCACAATGACGAATACATCTATTTCCGCACTGACCACCACTGGACGGCCCGGGGTGCCTACTACAGCTACGCCGCCATCTGCGAGGCCCTGGGCTATGACGTGACGCCCCTGAAGGACTTTACCGAATGGGATCAGGGAGAATTCGAGGGGAGCCTTTACTGGAAGGCCTCCAATCCCCGCCGCCTGACGCTGGATACCCTCATCGCCTATGTGCCCCAGGGGGACATTACCATGACGATCTACAACAACAACGGCTACGGCTACGAGGGGGAACTGATCCAGGACATGACGGAGCGGGAGACCAACGCCAAGTATTCCGCCTTCATCTGCAGCGACAATCCCCTGACGGAGATCACCAACGCTTCCATCCCCGAGGGCCCCAGCTGCGTGCTCATTAAGGATTCCTTCGGCAACGCCCTGGCCCCCTTCCTGGCCCAGACCTACCACAAGGTCTATGTGGTGGACTACCGCAAATTCACCCAGACCACCCTCCGGTGGTTCCTGAAGGAGCACGAAGTGGACGACGTGATCTTCGCCCCCTATGTCATCGCCACCCAGTCCATCGACGGAAACCGCCTGTTCGGGAGCCTGTGCAGATAAGAAAAGCCGCTGACTTTAGGTCGGCGGCTTTTGACTTGTTGAAGTCATATTTTTGCGGCTGCGCCGCATCCCTTCCCCCGGGGCTGCGGATCAAGAAATTCTCCGCGTAGGGGCGACCCTTGCGGTCGCCCGTTGCGATGCGCAGCATCGCATAAAATGGCTTCCCCCGGGGGGAAGCTGGCTGAAATTTCGGCCATACTTGGCCGGAATTTCAGACTGATGAGGAATGCGGGCGATAACCTTACGTCTTTGCACCTGTTACAGGCCTCCTACAAGCCATCAGTGCACGCCGTTCCTCTTCCGACCCGCCTTCGGCGGCCCACCTTCCCCCCGGGGGAAGGGATGCGGCGTAGCCGCCTTGGCCCCGCGTTTACGAGGGGGCGAGGGTGCTGCTGTACCTTCTCTTTTCACAGGCCACTCGACGGAATATACACTTCTACGGAACTTTTTCATTCCGCAAACATTTTCGTCTGCCGATTCGACAGGAACCGGGGCGGCGGACATTTCTTTTTTCGGCTGTTGCACAGATGCGTGCAACATTTCCTCCTTTTGAAGGCATGGGCAAGAAAGGGCTTCCCTTTCCCTATTAAAATAAGGAGGATTTTTAATGGAAGAAAACTACATTCCCGAATGGGTGCTGGGAGGCGGGCACATCGATGAGGGGGCGTTCTGCCGGGAGTATCTGTACAACAATCCCATGGTCTACACCGACGGTGCGTTTTTTACCGCCGAGGGCAAGGTGAACTGCCTGGATCAGCTGCGCAAGGAAATCTATGAGGAGGTGGCCCCCTACCTGACCCGGAATATCCCCCGGAAGGTGGATGCCATTCTGGATACCATGAAGATGGAGTGCTACAGGCAGAAGCTTCCCTATCAGGAAACGGTGATCCATCTTGCCAACGGAGCCTACAAGCTGGAGGAGGGGTTTCTCCCGGTAAAGACCTTCTGCCGCTACCGGCTCCCGGTGAACTACAATGAAAATGCCCCGGAGCCGAAGCTGTGGCTGGAATTTCTGGATCAGCTGCTGGAGCCGGAGGATATCCTGACCCTCCAGGAATTTATGGGCTACTGCCTGATCCCCACCACTGCGGCCCAGAAGATGCTCATTATCACAGGCCGGGGCGGCGAGGGCAAGAGCCGCATCGGCGTGGTGATGCGGGCCCTGTTCGGCACCAATATGAGCACAGGCTCCATTGCCAAGGTGGAGCAGAGCCCCTTTGCCCGGGCAGACCTGGAGCACCTGCTGGTGATGGTGGATGACGACCTGAAAATGGAAGCCCTCAAGGGCACCAATTACATCAAATCCATCGTAACGGCGGAGGTGCCCATGGACTTGGAGCGCAAGGGCATCCAGAGCTACCAGGGTCAGCTGAATGTCCGGTTCATGGCCTTCGGCAACGGCACCCTGCAGGCCCTCCATGACCGGAGTTACGGCTTCTTCCGCCGCCAGATCATCCTCTCCACCAAAAACCGCCCGGCAGACCGGGTGGACGATCCCTTCCTGGGAAAGCGGCTGGTGGAGGAGCTGGAGGGCATCTTCCTGTGGTGCCTGGAGGGGCTGTTCCGGCTGATCGGCCAGGATATGCAGTTCACAATCAGCAAGCAGGCCCGGCGCAATATGGCCAGTGCCATTGCCGAGGGGAACAATATGGTGCATTTCCTCCGGTCTCAGGGCTATATCCGCTTTGACCCGGAGGGCACCGCCTCCTCCCGGGGGCTGTACGGGGCCTACAAGGACTGGTGCGAGGACAACATGATGACCCCGCTGGGCAGCAGGACGTTCTTTTCCTTCCTGACCCAGAACGCCCCCCAGTATCAGCTGATCCCCACCAACGCCATCCCCGCGGGGAACGGGAAATTCGTCCGGGGCTTCCGTGGCATCCGGCTGTGCGGTCGTTTTTAGGCGAATCGGCCAACGAAAATGTTTGGGGGATGAAAAAGTTCCGTAGAAGCGTCGGTTCCGTCGGATGGCCCGATAAAATAAGAAACACCACCCATCGGGTGGTGTTTTTTATTTGGCATTGTACTTAACAATTGATACAATGCACCCATTACGCTTACATGGGTGCAAATGTTTATCAATACCAATCCTTTATGTCCAGGCCGGGTTTTCTTTCAGAAATGCGGAATACGCCAGATAGTCTTTTTGCATTTTATCCGAAAGGCGATCCACCGAAATCCGCTCTACAAACACAGATGGAACATGCTCATGTGCATAGTGTGCATTCTTAAAATCGTGATAACGAACTTGTTCACAGTCTAAAGGAATAATATAGCATTCGTTGGTTGGGGCATCATCCCATTGAAGAACCACGCCAAAACCTACTGAGCCGTCATGCTCACGGTATTTAACCGCATCTGCATGGCCTGCAAAGACAGGATACAGAACATCTTGGCGGCGTACACAATAACGTTCACAATCCAGACAAAGTCCATCGCAATTTTCAGCACAATAGCCGTTCATTTCCACAGAATGGATAATCTCTCCTGGGAGCAGAACTGCTTCACCAAGATAATCCTCGAAAAATAATTCTCCCTCTTGTGCAGAGAAAATACGACGCTTTACAATTCGATACCGTGACAAAGCAGTTTCGTTGCTATCATATTCCTGATAGAACAAGGGAATCATCTTCACAGCTGCGTCAAAAGAACTGCATAAATAGGTTTCATCATATGCATCCGGGGTTTCCTTGATGTGCAGTTCAAATGCTACACCGGTTTCGTTACGTAAAAACGCATCCAGCATTTGATGTTGTGTCTCGATGATTCGTGTGATATATGCTTTGATTTCCCCTGTGAAAACAGCTTCAAGCATCTGCAAGTACTCTATTCGTGACGCAAAGTCAGGTGCGCAATAGTATACTGTTGACAGAAGCGCAATATCTGTAAGCTGATAAGCTGTTGATTTGATCACATTCCGTAAATCTTCAGAAGGGATAAGATTCACAATGCGGTTTTGTAAGGAATCAGACATTTTATCACCCACCTATTTGGCTTTTATATTATGTATTATATCACAGAATGAAAATAACCGCAACTCTGACACATATTGTATCAATGTTGCGGTTATTCTTTGGTGGACCTGAGGAGATTCGAACTCCCGACCCCTACAATGCGAATGTAATGCGCTCCCAGCTGCGCTACAGGCCCATGGGGTTGATAGCATTATAGCGCGGCGGGGGCGGGAAGTCAAGGGGACGGCGAGAAAATTCCTTCCGGAAAGGCTCTCTCGACAGCATCCTTCCGCCCCCTGTGCTACCATAGGGCCGGGAGGGGATACCAATGAGACCGCTGTGGAAGGATATACTGATCTCTTTGTTCATGGGAATGGTGGTTCCCTGGATGGTGCTGAATTTCGCCGCCGCACTGCTGGAGGAGGAGCCGGAAATACCCGAGACCCTGCCCCAGGTGCAGGAAACGGTGCCCGAGACCGTCCATCTGCCCATGCTGCTGCGCCTTTCCGACGGCAGCACCCGGGAAATGGATATGGACGATTATCTTGTCCGGGTGGTGCTGGCGGAGATGCCTGCCTCCTTTGAGACGGAAGCCCTCAAGGCTCAGGCGGTGGTGGCCCGAACCTACACCCGGCGGGCCTACACCACCGGCGGCAAGCACGGCGACGGCAGCATCTGCACCGACCCGGCCTGCTGCCAGGCCTACATAACCGAGGCGGATTACCTGGCCAAGGGCGGTACAGAGGAGAGCATCGAAAAGATCAAGGCCGCGGTGGCGGCAAGCTCCGGGTATGTGCTGACCTACGAGGGGGCACTGATCGAGGCTACCTATTTTTCCTGCAGCGGCGGCAGGACGGAGGACGCGGCGGCGGTCTGGGGGACGGACTATCCCTACCTGCAGAGCGTGGAAAGCCCCGGGGAGGAGAACGCCGCCCACTATACGGACACCATTAGCTATGACGCGGAGCGGCTCGAAGCCCTCCTGGGGCTGGACAGCAGCCGCCTGGGGGCGGTCACCTATACCGAAGGGGGCGGGGTGGATACCATCGTCATCGGCGGAACGGAATTCAAAGGAACGGAGCTGCGCCGCCTGCTGGGCCTGCGCTCCACCGCCTTCACCCTGACCCGGGAGGGCGATACCATCACCATCACCACCAAGGGCTACGGCCACCGGGTAGGCATGAGCCAGTACGGCGCGGATGCCATGGCCGTGAGCGGCAGCAGCTTTGAAGAAATTTTGGCCTACTACTATCAGGGAACGCAGCTGATACGGTTGGAAATTGACGAATCGGGAGAAATGCGGTAAGATAACTTGAAAATCCGACCATATTATAAAGGACGCAGGAGGGAGCGATGACATGTCGCTCCCTCTCAGACTGTCAGAGGTTATTTTGCGGCTATGCCGCATCCCTGGGGAAGCGGTAAAGCGACATTCTCAGAAAGTTTACATTTCCATATTGCAAATAAGCCAAAGGGGTGCTATAATAATCGGTACAAATTGTGCAAAAACACCATGAGGAGGTGCGGTTATGTATTTAAATTTGGACGGCAGAAGGGTGGAGGCAAGGCCCGGGAGGTCTTTGCTGGAGCTGGCCCGGGAGCTGGGGCTGGACGATGCTTCCCTTGCCCGGCGGCCCATCGCGGCGAAGATCGCCGGTGAGGTATTTACCCTGAACTATATCCCCCTGCGGGAAAAGGACGCAGACCCTGACCGCCCCTCCATGCGCCGGGCCATGGCGGCGTCGGGGGGCGAGGTGCGGCTGCTGCGGTATTCCGACCCCCAGGGCAAGGAGGCCTACATCCGCACGGCCCAGTTTGCCATTTTCCTGGCCCTGCGGCAGCTGTGGCCCCAGGCGGTGGCGAAAATGAACTGCACCCTTGGGGACAGCGTTTACATAGAAGTCATCGGCGCGGAGGATTTCTCTGCCGCCGCTCTGAAGGCCCGGGTGGCGCGGCTGGTGGAGGAGGATATCCCCCTGATCCGCCGCCGGGTGCCCCTGCAGCAGGTACTTGACCGCTATACCCGGGAGGGCCAGCTGGACAAGGCCCGGCTGCTGCGCTGGCGGGACGCGGATTATTTTGACGAATACGCCTACGGGGACTTTGCCGACTATTACTACGGCGAGATGATGCCCTCCACCGGGTATCTGACGGTGTGGGATATCGTGCCCGCCGACGGGGGCTTTGTATTCGTATACCCCGATAATGAGAAGCCCGACACCTGTGCCAGGGTGCCCGCCATGCCCAATTTCCTCAGCGTGTTCAACGAGGGCGAGCGGTGGTGCGGCCTGATGGAGTGCGAGACGGTGGCAGACCTGAACGACCTGACTACCTCCGGGCGCATCCGGGAGCTGATCCGGGTCAACGAAGCCCTCCACGAAAAGCGGTATTCCCAGGTGGCGGACATGGTCTGCCAGCGGGGGGCCAAGGCCGTCATGCTGGCGGGCCCCAGCTCCTCCGGCAAGACCACCTCTGCCAACCGCCTGGCCACCCAGCTCCGGGTCCACGGCAAGAAGCCCATCCTCATGAGCCTGGACGATTACTACATCGACCGGGACAAGATCGCTCCCGGCCCCGACGGCAAGCTGGATTTGGAGCACATCAACACCATCGATACCGACCTTTTCCGGCAGGATATGGCAAAGCTGCTGGCAGGGGAGGAGGTGGAGCTGCCCTCCTTTAATTTCAAGAAAGGCCGCCGGGAGTGGCGGGGCGAAAAGCTGCGGCTTCATCCCGATTCCGTTATCATCGTGGAGGGGCTTCATGGCCTGAATCCCATGATGCTTCCCGAGAATGTGGCCCCCAATCTGATTTTCCGGCTGTACGTCAGCCCCCTGCTTCCGCTGAATCTGGACAACCACAACCGCATCCCCACCAGCTACCTGCGGCTGCTGCGGCGGATCGTCCGGGACTACGAGACCCGCAATTCCTCCGTCCAGCGGACCCTCTCCATGTGGGACAGCGTCAGAAGGGGAGAGCGGCGGTGGATATTCCCCTATCAGGAGAACGCCGACGTGATTTTCAACAGCTCCACGCTGTACGAGCTGGCAGTGCTGAAAAAGCACATCTTCCCCCTGCTGACAGCGGTACAGCCCGAGGACGAATGCTACGACGAGGTGCGCTCCATCGTCAAGGTGCTGAACTTCGTCCAGGAGGCAGATGTGGACGATGAAATCCCGCCCACCAGCCTGGTGAGAGAGTTTATTGGGGGAAATTCGTTCTATCGGTAAAAAGAAATCCGAAGACATTTTGGAACATAGAGATATATCGGGAGGAAAATCCCCATGAGGCTCATACTTCAATTTGACATTGACGCGGATATCATTGATGTACCGCAATTTGTTATTGAGAACAGAGATGTTCTCCAAAAGCGATTTACAAAGTGGCTGTACAATAAGCAGATAAAGCACTCCTATTGGGTGACATTTCGGGACAAAAACGGAAAAGTATTTTGCGGCGTAAAATACCGGAGCGATGCCTTTGTGGAATGGCTGAACAAAAAGGTTTTGGCGGACGAGAATAAAAAAGCAAGAATCGTTGCGGAACATGTGTCCGAGTGCCCGGAGGGTATTCCTAAGTTGAATTTTTAGGTGGCTTTGTTACGAAACTTTGTTGGGGGAGAAACTTGTTCTATCGATAAGTAAATTCTGCCATGTGTGGCGTAGGGGCGACCCTTGCGGTCGCCCGGCGATTTGGAACAAATCGCACCGCCGAAGGCGGCAAATCCCTTCCCCCGGGGGGAAGGTGGCCCGGCTATGCCGGGTCGGAAGAGGAATGGCGTGCACTGATGGCTGGTACAAGGCCTGCAACAAAAGCGTAA
Organism: Oscillospiraceae bacterium; assembly: GCA_017461445.1. GTDB lineage: Bacteria > Bacillota > Clostridia > Oscillospirales > Oscillospiraceae > Faecousia. The sequence goes on along the minus strand of JAFTXW010000020.1, from coordinate 29,673 downwards.
ATGAAAGATTTCCGCCCGCATTCCTCATCAGTCAGCTTCGCTGACAGCTTCCCCCCGGGGGAAGCTGTTTTGTGCGATGCTGTGCATCGCAGCCATGTTACCGAACGATACAGGAGGAACGATGAAGGATCATTACACCGCATTCGTGCAATATAGCAAAAAGTTCGCCAGAACCTTTGAAGAACTGCAAGATAAGCGGCTTCGGCAGATTCACAACCGGGCCATGACGGGACTGCATAAGCTAAAGTGTGAAATGTTTGAAGATCCTGATAAGTGCGCTGACCTGATACTGTCCTTGCTGGAACATGAGGATGAAAATGTGAGGATATCCGCAGGCGCATATTGCATCCAGGCGGAAACGCATACAGAAGAAGGCATAACAGAATTGCAAACCATCTCGGAAAATGGTTCGGACCGTTATATTCGCTTTTCAGCGGAACAATGCCTGCAATACTGCAAGCCTTTTCGATTTAAATAGGTTACTTTGGATTCAGACACAAAAAATAAGGAGGCAATTATCGTGTTTTCTATAAATAAAAATACAGAGAATAACAATGCTTCCAATAACAGGCGATTGGATGTTGTTTCTATTTTACATAGAGTGATATGCGTACCGTGTACACTGCTGACAGTTTACTTTTTCATAAGTTGTATTGCCGGTGCTTTATCTGCATGGGATGATGTTATAAAATTTGAGCATCCGCGCACGTTTACTTATTTTTTGTTCTACCTCGATGTAAATAATGTTGAGGTAAATGCAGATGTTTTTCGATGGATGCTTTCGGAGTTCCTTCTTTATCTTTTTCTGTACCGTCGTGCCGAGCGGAAAAAAACGATTCGGGGCAGTGGGATTTATTTTCTGATCATGCTCATATTCCATATAGGCTTGTGGATGCATGCAAATGCTATCCCTCTTCCAGGAGGAGCTTTCGTCAGCGAAACTGATTATGTTAGAAGGGCATACATGGCATTTGCAAATATTACGTTGTTACCTTCTGTAGCATACTGTGTTTTGTACAATCTTCGCATACATTGTAATCGAAGTGCATGATTTTTTGCTTATATATATGACTATGACAAAAAGAGGTGGCCGACGAAGCGGTCACCTCTTAAACGTTATGTAGATATCAGGCCAGGGGCGGGCAGGGGTAGCCGAGGATCAGGGAGAAGATCACGCAGGCCACGATGCCGATGAAGCCCGTGATCATCCACAGGCTGCGGCGGCGGGGGAATTCACCCGTAATATACAGCCAGCCCAGGCATAAAAGGGAGCCGACAGTGGAAATAATGGCAGAGATGACCTTGAACACATCCCAGCCCTTTCCGGCGCACAGCAGGTACAGAACAAAGACCAGAGCATCCACGATCAGGATCTTGGTCATCAGATTTTCCATTTCACGGTAACGGTTACGCTTTGCCACGGTACATCCCTCCACGGTTACGATTCTGTAGAGTAATCATAACACACCCATTTCAAAAATGCAATCCTTTCTAAAAGAATCTTTATTTTTTCCCGAACCCTTGCGCATATTCCAAAAGAATGCTATAATACCCAAAATATACTTTATTAAAGGAAACCGTTATGGGAGAACCGCAATACCGTTTGGAGGGCATCGTCCATACCCGAACCGAGACCATGGAGGATTTCGAGGGCCCTCTGGATGTTATTTTTGAACTGCTGAGCAAGAACAAAATCGAGATTCAGGACGTGTCCATCACCGCCATTCTGGAGCAATATCTCGCCTACCTGGAAGAAATGAAGCGGCTGGATATGGAGATCGCCAGTGAATTCATCACCATGGCCTCCCACCTGATGCTCATTAAGACCAAAATGCTCCTCTCCGCTGCCGAGCAGGCGGAAGCGGAAAGCGAGCTGGACCTGCTGCGCCAGTCCCTTGTGGAGCGCAAGCGGAAGGAAGCCATGGAGCAAATTCGGGTGGCCGTGGCCCAGCTGGAGCCGAGGAACGAGATCGGACGCTGTCTCTTTACCAAAGACCCGGAGCCATTGCGAAAGGACAAGACCTACCGCTATAAGCACGACGTGATCGACCTGCTGCGGGCTTTGGATACCATCTCCGAGCGGAACCAGCGGCAGCTGCCCCCGCCCACCACCAATTTCCAGGGTATCGTGGGCAAGGAGCGGTATCCCATCGGCAGAAAGACCGGGGAAGTGCTGCGCCAGCTGGTGCTGCGGGGTGTGGAACGGCTTAAAAACCTCTTTAAGGGCAACAAGAGCCGCTCCGAGATCGTGGCGACCTTCCTGGCTGTCCTTGACCTGTGCAAGACCAATTCCGTCACATTGGAGGACGATGTGAACGGCGATAATCCCAACGTCCGCCTGCTGGACGAAACCGAGCGAAAGGAGCTGACCTGATGGAGCTGGAACAATTACAAAGAGCCATTGAGGCCATCCTCTTTGCCGCGGGGGAGCGGGTGGATATTTCCCGGCTGGCCTTCGCGTTAGGAACGGATGAAGCCGATATCGAATCCGCCGCCGACGCTCTTGCCAACCAGCTGAGCTATGAACGGCGGGGCATCCGCATTATCAAGCTGGAAAAGGGCTACCAGATGGTGTCCTCCGGCGAAATGGCGGACTATGTGACCAAGGCTTTGGAGACCCGCAAGCCCCCCAAGCTGTCCTCTTCCCAATTGGAGACCCTGACCATCATTGCCTACTACCAGCCGGCCACCAAGGCCATGGTGGAGCAAATAAGAGGTGTGGACAGTGCCTACTCCGTGGCGGCTCTGCTGAATAAAAAGCTCATTGAGGAAGCCGGGCGGCTGAACGTGCCGGGACGGCCCATCCAGTATAAAACGACCCCTGATTTTCTGAGGACTTTCGGACTCGCTTCCCTGGAGGAGCTGCCGCCCATCGATAAAATTTCCTTTGGCGAGCCTATCGAGCTGCCGGAGGAACCGGCGGCGGAGGGCAAGTAAATGGGCTGGCTGATCGCGCTGGGGGTGGTGACCCTTCTGGCGGTGCTGCCATTGGGGGCCAGCGTTCGCTATGACGCGGCGGGACTGGTGGCAAAAATCATCCTTGGGCCCTTGAAAATCACCGTTTTCCCCCTTCCCAAAAAGGAAAAGAAGGAAAAAAAGAAGAAACCGGAACCCGCCCAAAAGCCGGAGGAGCCGAAAAAGCCCGCTCCCAAGGCCCCACAGAATCCCCCTCCGCCCCCGGAGGAGAAGCCCAAAGAGGACAAGGGCGGCAAGCTGACGGATTTCCTGCCCCTGATAAAGGTGGCACTGGATCTGCTGAACAGTCTGCGGCGGAAGCTGCGGGTGGATGTGCTGGAAGCGAAGCTGATCCTGGCAGGGGGCGACCCCTGTGACCTGGCGGTGAATTACGGCAGGGCCTGGGCGGCGGTGGGCAACCTGATGCCCCAGCTGGAACGGTTTCTCGTGATCAAAAAGCGGAACGTGGAGGTCGAATGTGACTTTACCGCGTCCGAGACCCTTATCACTGCCCGGCTGGATATCACCATCACCCTGGGCAGGCTCCTGGCTCTGGTGACCGTATTCGGCATCCGGGCGGTGAAAGAATTCCTGAAAATCAAAAAGCAAAGAAAAGGCGGTGCGAATCCATGAGTGAAAAACTTCCCAACATGCTTGAAAATACCATCCAGAAAATTCGCGAGATGGTGGACGTGAACTCCGTCATCGGTACCCCCATCTCCACTCCCGACGGCGTGACCATCATCCCCGTGTCCCGTGTCAGCGTGGGCTTTGGCGGCGGCGGCAGCGATTTTGCAAATAACAATGCCTTCGGCGGCGGTGTGGGCGGCGGTGTCCATGTGACCCCCATCTGCTTCCTGATCGTGAAGGACGGCAACGTGCGGATGCTCCCCGTGGCAACGCCCGCCAATACAACGGCTGACCGGATCGTGGAAATGGTGCCGGATACGCTGGATAAGATCACCTCTTACCTGGACAGCAATAAGAAGAGTTGAAAATTGAAAGTTGAAAGTTGAAAATGAAGGAGGCCCGTACGATGGATAAGATTTGGCGTTTGTTGACGGCGATGTTTGCCATCGTCGTGGCCTGCGGGCTGTTTGCACTGGCATATATGTCCTCCGGCGGTAGATTTAATGATTTGCTTTCGGGGATCACTTTCTATGTGTGCCTGTTCTGTGTCCTGTTCGGCATTGCCAAGGGATTGATGGTCATTATCGACTACCACCGGGAGCATAAGGACGAGGACGAAAGCGAAGAATAAGATTGCCAAACCTGGGAAAGCTATGCCCGGGTGAGGAAAGATGAAACGTGTTATCGCCGGGACGGCGGCTGCATTGCTGGCCGCCGTTCTGTTTTTACCTGTACAGGCCCGGGCGGTGTCTGCGAAGCGGGCCTATGTGGTGGATGCCGTCAGCGGACGGGTGCTCTTTGAGAAAAACGCCACAGAGCAAAGCCTGATCGCCAGCACCACGAAAATCATGACGGCCCTGGTGGTCTGCGAGCAGTGCAATGTCTTAGACCGGATGCGCATCCCCAAAGAGGCGGTGGGCATCGAGGGCTCCTCCATGTATCTGAAAGAGGGAGAAGTGCTGACCATTCAGGAGCTGCTCTACGGGCTGATGCTCTCTTCCGGCAACGACGCGGCGGTGGCTCTCGCCATCTACTGCGGCGGCACCGTGGAAGGCTTTGCGGAAATGATGAACGACAAGGCCCGTGTGCTGGGCCTGACGGGCACCCATTTTGAAAATCCCAACGGATTGGACAGCCCCGGCCATTACTCCACAGCCAAAGACCTGGCGAAGCTGGCTGCCTACGCCATGGAAAATCCCATTTTCGCCAAGACCGTCTCCGCCAAGTCCGTTACCATCGGTGACCGGTATCTGACCAATCACAATAAGCTCCTGTGGCGGGTAGACGGGGCCGACGGGGTCAAGACCGGCTATACCCAGGCGGCGGGCCGCATTCTGGTATCCAGTGCCAGCAGGGAGGGGCGGCGGCTGATCGCCGTGACCATTGATGATCCTGATGACTGGAACGACCATGCTTCTCTTTTGGAGGAGGGCTTCGCCCGGTACAGTGTTCAGCGGATCGTCACGGAAGGGGAGCGGGTAGGCACCCTGGAAGTGATGGGCGGCGAAGCACAGCGGGTAGAGGTGCTGGCGGCGGCGGATTTCGACTTTGCCGTTACCCAGGAGGAATGCCCCCAGCTGATGCTCCCCGGGCCGGGCTTTGTCTATGCCCCGGCGGTGGAAGGAGCCGACGCGGGCTTTGCCTATGTGCTGATCGAGGGCAAGGCCGTGGGCAAGGTGCCCGTGGTCTACGGCCAGACCGTGGAGCAGGTGAAAGCGGAAGAAAAGAGCTTCTTTGAAAAGCTGTTTGATTTGTAGGGGAGGGTCTCGCCCCTCCCGACGAAAATCCGTAAGGATTTTCGGATTTTCCGAAGGAAAATAAACGGTTATCGCCTGGCGGCGATGTGATTTTGATTCTCAAAATCACCGGGAGGGTCTTGACCCTCCCCTACATACTTTGATGGGAGGCTGTCCATGAAGGAACGGTTACAAAAGATATTATCTGCCCGTGGAGTGGCTTCCCGGCGGCGGGCGGAGGAAATGATATTGGCGGGAAAGGTCACCGTCAACGGGGCGGTGGCCGGCCTGGGGGACAGTGCCGACCCGGATGCGGACGTGATTTTGGTGGAGGGAAAGCCCCTGCCGGAGAGAAGCGGCTATGTGTACATCTTACTGAATAAACCCCGGGGGTATGTGACGACCCTCTCTGACGAAAAGGGCAGACCGAACGTGGCCCAACTGGTGGCGGACTGCGGCGTTCGGGTCTACCCCGTGGGGCGGCTGGACATGGATTCCGAGGGGCTGCTGCTGTTTACCAACGACGGCGAGTTTGCCAATGCCCTGACCCATCCCAAGCATGAGGTGAAGAAAACCTATGATGTGTGGGTCACAGGCTACGCCCCCGGCGGGGAGGTACGGCTGGGAAAGCCCATCACCCTGGACGGCTATACCATCCGAAAGCCCCAGGTGCGGCTGCTCCGGGCGGAGGGGGACAAGGCCAAATTCCGGGTCACCATTCATGAGGGCCGCAACCGTCAGGTTCGGCGGATGTGCGAAGCCGCCGGGATGCACTGCACAAGGCTCCGCCGCATCCGGGAGGGAAGTTTATCTCTGGGTGATCTGCCGCTGGGGAAGTGGCGGTATCTGACGGCGGAGGAAGTACGCGATCTGAAATAAATCTTGCATGCCGCGGGGTTTGCTCTTGCAAATTCCCGCGGCTTTTGCTACTATTTGAATGTATCGCTGCGGCACAGGCCGCTGGGGAGGGTCAGTATGAATCACGATATTTTAACGCTCCTGCAGGAGAAGGCCCCGGAATTTTCCAAGGGCCAGAAGCGCATTGCCAAATACATCACCGAGGCCTACGACAAGGCCGCTTTTATGACCGCCAATAAGCTGGGCAAGACCGTGGGGGTGTCTGAATCCACGGTGGTTCGGTTCGCCGTTGACCTGGGCTTTGACGGCTATCCCAGTATGCAGAAGGCCATGCAGGAAATGGTCTTAAACCGGCTCACCTCCGTCCAGCGCATCGAGGTAGCCAGTGACCGCTACGGCGACCAGGACGTGATCTCTACGGTGCTCCATTCCGATATGGAAAAGCTGCGCCAGACCGGGGAGACCGTCAGCCGGGAGGCCTTCAGCGCGTCGGTGAACGCCATTTTGAAGGCAAAGCGTATCTATATTCTGGGTGTCCGCTCCGTGGCCCCGCTGGCGAATTTTTTGGGATATTATCTGAATTATATGTTCAATAACGTCCATGTGATCTCCGGGGCCAGTGCGGGGGAGATGTTTGAGCGGATCGTGGGTGTGAACGCGGAGGATGTGGTCATCGCCTTTTCCTTCCCCCGGTACTCCGCCTCCACCACCAAAGGGGCCAAATACTGCCGCAGCGCGGGGGCTACGGTCATCGGCTTTACGGATAACCAGCTGTCCCCCTTGGGCCAGGTCAGTGACCATGTGCTGCTGGCGAAAAGCGATATGGTCTCCCTGGTGGATTCCCTGGTGGCCCCGCTGAGCATCGTCAACGCCCTCATCGTCGCCGTGGCCGCAAAGCGGGAGAAGGAGCTGTCCAGAACCTTTGCCAATCTGGAACGCATCTGGGACGAATACGACGTGTATGAGAAGTTGAAAGTTGAAAATTGAAAGTTGAAAATTATTTGATATGGAAAATAACGTTATTGAAGAAAAAAGCTTTCGATTCGCGGTTCGCATCGTATATTTGTACAGGCATTTGTGCGGTAATAAAAAAGAATTCACATTATCAAAGCAGCTTCTGCGTGCGGGCTCAAGCATTGGCGCGAATGTAGCGGAAGCCAAGCAGGCGCAGAGCAGAGCGGATTTTCTTTCAAAGTTAAATATTGCGTTGAAGGAAACGACAGAAACAAAATATTGGCTTCGTCTGATGAATGCGACAGAGCTTTTATCGCAGACGGAATATGACTCGATAATTGGAGATTGCGTTGAAATTGAAAAGATTTTAGTTTCTATTGTAAAGACGATCAAAAACTAATTTTCAATTTTCAATTTTCAACTTTCAACTACAAAACCGGGAGGTTTTATGAACTACGACGGAATTATCATCGGCGGCGGGCCTGCTGGGATGTTTGCGGCTATTGCGGCGGCGGAGCGGGGTGCCAGGGTGCTGCTTTTGGAGCGAAACGACCGTTTGGGCAAGAAGCTGCTGATCACCGGCAAGGGCCGCTGTAACGTGACCAATGACTGTACCGCCCAGGAGGTTTTGCAGAATACGCCCCGGAACGGGCGGTTTTTGTACAGTGCCATGACGGCCTTTCCTCCGGAAAAGACCAAAGCCTTTTTTGAGGAACGGGGCTGTGCCCTGAAAACTGAGCGGGGCAACCGGGTGTTTCCGGTGACGGACAAGGCCCAGTCCATCCTGGACTGTCTGCAAAAGGAAATGCGCCGCCAAAAGGTGACGGTGAAAACCGCACGGGTGAAAGGCATCCTGACAGAGGATGGGCATGTTTCCGGGGTGGAGACACAGAATGAGAAAATTGCTGCAAAATGGGTGATCCTCGCGACGGGCGGTGCGTCCTATCCCACCACCGGCTCCACCGGCGACGGCTATGCCATGGCCGAAAAGCTGGGACATACCATTATCGCCCCCCAGGGAAGCCTTGTTCCCCTGGAAACGGCGGGAAGGGACTGCCAGGAGATGCAGGGCCTTAGCCTTCGGAATGTGGGTGTGAAGCTGCTGAACGCCAAGGGAAAGGTGCTCTATAAGGACTTTGGGGAGCTGCTGTTTACTCACTTCGGCGTCTCCGGCCCCACGGTGCTCTCCGCCAGCTGCCACTTAAAAGGCGAGAACTGCCGTCTGGTCATCGACCTGAAGCCCGCCCTGGAGGAAGGCAAGCTGGACGACCGCATCCTGCGGGACCTGGATATGTACCAGAACCGGGCTATGGAGAATGCCCTCATTGACCTGCTGCCCCGGTCTATGATCCCAGTGGTGCTGCGGCGGCTGGAAATCGACCCCGCCATGCAGGCAAATTCCCTGACAAAGCAGAAGCGGCGGGCGTTGGTGGAACTTTTGAAAAACTTCACTGTGGAGATCACCGGGAAGCGGCCCGTGGCGGAGGCCATCATCACCTCCGGCGGCGTGAAGGTCTCCGAGATCGACCCCAAGACTATGGAATCCAAGAAGGTAACCGGGCTGTACTTCGCGGGAGAGGTCATCGACTGCGATGCCTATACCGGCGGCTTCAACCTGCAAATCGCCTGGGCCACAGCTTACGCGGCGGGATGTGCGGTGAATTTATGAATCGCAACCAATAGTTGCGGCCCGGTTGGTGGCTTTTGGGGCTGGGATCTGATACCATTTTCCCGAGGTGATGCACTATGACATTAGGACAACGGATCTGTTCCCTGCGGCGGGAGCGGAAGCTCTCCCAGGAGACGGTGGCGGAGAAGCTGAACGTAAGCCGTCAGGCGGTGAGCAAATGGGAGAACGACCAGTCCGCCCCGGATACGGAGAATCTGATCCTACTGGCAAAGCTTTTTGAGACGGATGTGGAATTTCTCGCTACCGGGCAGCTGCCGGAGGACATGGAACCGGAGCCACTGCCGGAGCCTGCGGAGGAGCCGAAGCTACGGAAGGAGAGAAAGGACAGGAAAAAGCCTCTCACCCTTCTGCTGGCTCTGTCCCTGCTTTTGAATTTGGTGATGTATGGGATGCTGCGGCGTGAACAGGGGAGTGAAAAGCTGCTGGAGCAGTGCTGCGTCAGCTTTGCCTATGGGGCGAAAACCGCCTTCGCGGACTATGCCCATGACGGCAAGGATGCCAACTATTGGCAGGGTGTGGCCGAATTCCGGGGCTTTATGCAGTCTTACCGCCTTTTGACGGAGGAGGACAGCGGCGGGGAATATAACTGGCTCAGCCGGCTGTACGCAAGTCTCTTGTTCGACAAGGACAGGGTGACGGAGAATATCGAGCAGCTGCGCAAGGTCATGCGGCTTCTTTCCGAGGACTACACGGATGCCAACGCTTTTGAGGAACTGTCCCGGCTGAACAATGAGATCGAGCACGGAACATAAATACAGGCCGGAGCGCAGGCTCCGGCCTTTGCTATTTTTCGTGTATGGCTTGTTTTTTTCTTCGGATAACGCTATAATATAAGCAATCTTTTATGGAGAGGAAGACTATGGCGCGTTACAATCAGGATTGGGAAGACCTGGGCCGGAATATCCAGGATATCATCGACCGGGCGGTCAGTTCCCAGGACTATCAGAAATTGAATCAGACCATCCGCCAGACGGTGGAGCGGGCCGTGGACGCGGGCGGCGAAGCTGTCCGCAGGGTCGCGCGGGATTCCCGTACCCGGACTGCGGCTGCCCCACGGAAGCCGGTGAAGCAGGCGGAGGCGGTCGTGGAAAAGAAAAACCTGCCCGCCCTGTACAGCAATACCAACGGAAAAACCGCCGGGGGCATTTTGCAGATCGTGGGCGGCGGTATTCTAAGCTTTTTCACCCTGATGGGCAGTTTGGCTGTGGCGTTTGTGGAGGCTGTTACCGGGGGGCTTGCGGGGATGTCCCTGGGCTGGACACCCCTTGTGCTTCTGGCGGCAGGCGGCGGACTGATCTTCAACGGCATCCGCGTCCTCACCCGTCTGGGCCGCTTCAAGTCCTACAAGAAGCTTCTGGGTGACAAGACCCACTGTGCCCTGGAAAAGCTGGCCCGCGGCGTGGGCAAGCCCCTGAAATTCGTCAAAAAGGAATTGCGGGGCATGATCGACCAGGGACTGTTCCTGGAAGGGCACCTGGATAAGGAAGAGACCATGCTGATCACCAGCGACGAGACCTACCGCTACTTTGAGCACAGCCGCCTGCAATTGGAGCAGCGGCAGCAGCAGGAGGCCCGGGCGAAGGCTCAGGCACAGCAGGCCGTTGCGGCCCGGGATCCCGGGGTGCAGGAGGTGCTGGACCGGGGCGATGCCTTTGTGGCGGAGATCCGCCGCTGCAACGATGCCATCCCCGGCGAGGAGATCTCCGCGAAGATCGACCGGATGGAGCTGATCGTGGCGCGTATTTTCGACCGGGCGGAGGCCCACCCGGAGATCGTCCCCGACCTGAAAAAGCTGATGGACTACTACCTGCCCATGACGGTGAAGCTGCTGAACGCCTACGCGGACATGGATGCCCAGCCCGTCCAGGGAGAGACCATCCAGGCTTCCAAGCGGGAGATCGAGGACACCCTGGACACCCTGAACCTGGCCTTTGAAAAGCTGCTGGATTCCGTCTTCCAAGATACGGCCCTGGATGTTTCCAGCGATATTTCCGTGCTCCAGACCCTGCTGGCACAGGAGGGCCTGACGGAGGACGAATTGACCAAAATGAAGAAAAACCACTAAAACCATTTCTGGAACAGGAGAATGACCATGAATGCTGAATTTGACCGATTTGCTGATACCACTCCCAGCCTGACCCTGGAGCCGGAGCTGGATGCCGCCCCGGAGCTGGCAGTCAAGGAAGAAACGGAGCTGGCCCAGTCCAAGATCCCGGAGCCCGTGCTGACCCCCGAGGAAAAGCAGATGGTGGATGCCTTCGCCGCCAAGATCGATGTAGAGAACACCGCCCAGATTTTGCAGTACGGCGCGGGCACCCAGAAGAAAATGGCGGATTTCTCCGATGCCGCCCTGGAAAATGTCCGCACTCAGGATTTGGGAGAGGTGGGTGAGCTGATCTCCGATGTGGTGGGCGAGCTGCGGGGCTTTGATGCCGAGGAGGAGAAGGGCCTGTTTGGCTTCTTCCGTAAGAAGGCCAATGAGCTGGAAACCATGAAAAACCGCTACGCCAAGGCGGAGGTGAACGTAGCCAAGATCGGCGATGCTCTGCAGCAGCACCAGGTGCGGCTTCTGAAGGATTCCGCCCTGCTGGATAAGATGTACGAGCAGAATCTGGCCTACTTCAAGGAGCTGACCATGTACATCCTGGCGGGCAAGCAGAAGCTCCAGGAAACCCGCGCCGGCAAGCTCAGGGAGCTGGAAGCCACCGCCCAGCGGACAGGCCTGGCGGAGGATGTTCAGGCGGCCCGTGACTTGGCGGAAAAGTGCAACCGCTTTGAGAAGAAGATCCATGACCTGGAGCTGACCCGGACCATTTCCATCCAGACGGCCCCCCAGATCCGCATGATCCAGAACAACGACAATGTGATGGTGGAGAAGATCCAGACCACTCTGATGAACACCATCCCCCTGTGGAAGAACCAGATGGTGCTGGCCCTGGGCATTGCCCACTCCACCGAGGCGGCGGCAGCCCAGCGGCAGGTGACGGACATTACCAACGCCCTCTTAAAGCAGAACGCCCAGAAGCTGCACATGGCCTCCGTGGAGACGGCGAAGGAAGCGGAGCGGGGCATCGTGGACATCGAGACCCTGAAGCAGACCAACGCCCAGCTGATCCAGACCCTGGACGAAGTGATGAAGATCCAGGCAGACGGGCGGGCCAAGCGGCTGGCGGCGGAGCAGGAAATGGCCAAAATGGAAAACGATCTGAAGATGAAGCTGCTGCAGATCCGCAACGGCGGCTGATGCCCCCTATGGAAAATTACTGCGATCTGCATGTCCACTCCACCTGCTCTGACGGGACGCTCTCCCCGGCGGAGCTGGTCAGTCTGGCGGCGGAGCTGGGCTTGGGGGCTGTGGCCCTCTGCGACCACAACACCGTGGCAGGCCTGCCGGAATTTCTGGCGGCGGCTGCGGATAGCGGGGTGGAGGGGGTGCCAGGCATCGAATTCTCCACCGAATACCGGGGAGGGGAGCTGCACATCCTGGCCCTGTTCGTTCAGCCCCGGGATTATCCCGCGGTGACGGATCGGGTGGCGCAGATGCTGCGCCGAAAGGAGCAAAGCAATCTCGCCCTGGTGGAAAAGCTCAACGAAGCGGGGCTTTCCCTGGACTATGCCGCCATCCAAAGAAATGCGGGCGGCACGGTGAACCGGGCGGTGATCGCCGCGGAAATGGTGCGCCTGGGGTACTGTACGTCCGTAAAGGAAGCGTTTTCCAAGTGGCTTTCGGAGGAGCGGGGCTTATTTCATCCGCCTAAACGGCTGGACGCACTGGATACCATCCGGTTTATCAAGTCCATCGGTGCGGTAGCCGTACTGGCCCACCCCTTTTTGAACCTGGACGAGGCTGGGCTGCGGGAATTTCTGCGGCAGGCGGTGCCTGTGGGGCTGGACGGCATGGAGGCTCTGTACCCCAAGTTCAGCGGGGAACAGACCCGGCTGGCGCGTCAGATTGCCGAAGAATTTGGTATTCTGATAAGCGGCGGCAGCGATTTCCATGGTGCCAACAAGCCGGATATCCAATTGGGCAGCGGCAGGGGAGAGCTGCGGGTGCCCATGTCCTGCCTGGACGCGCTGAGACGGCAAAGCAAAAAATTTTAAGGAAGCAGAAAGTTTTTGTAGAAATATACGGCAGGATGTGTTATATTATTGTGATATATTTTTGCGGATATGAGGCGTTGAAAAATGGTGCATGATATTCAGAAGGCCGGTATGTGGAAGCGTATCGCCGCGTGGATGTTTGATATGATCCTGCTGAGCGTTCTGGCGGTGGGCTGCTGCTGGCTGCTGTCCGCCGTTGTGGGCTATGACGGCTACAGCGACAGCGTCAGTGCTGCCTATGACAAATACGCGGCGGAATACGGCGTCAGCTTTGCCATCACCCAGGAGGATTACGACGCTATGACCGAGACGGAGCGGCTGAATTATGATGCCGCATACGAGGCTCTCGTTGCCGACGATGAGGCCATATACGCCTACAATATGATGATAAACCTGACCATGGTCATCGCCACCATCGGCATTCTGCTGGCGGTGATGGGCTGGGAGTTTGTGGTGCCGCTGCTTCTTGGCAACGGCCAGACCCTGGGGAAAAAGATATTTGGCCTGTGCCTGATCCGAAACGATGGGGTGAAGGTCAACAATATGCAGCTGTTCACCCGGACGCTGCTGGGAAAATTCACCATTGAAACCATGATCCCGGTGTATATGGTGCTGATGCTCTACTGGGGCATCATCGGTCTGACGGGTACGCTGATCCTGCTGGCGGTGCTGATCGCCCAGATCGTATGCCTTGCGGTGACCCGGCACAACTGCGCCATCCACGACCTGCTGGCAGGCACCGTGGTGGTGGACATGAGCAGCCAGACCATTTTCCGCACCACCGAGGATCTGATCGCCTACCAGAAAAAAGCCGCCGCCGAACGAGCGTCCCGGCAGGCTTATTGATAAAAGAAAAAATAAACATATAGGAAGGGAATTTGTATGAAAGTAGTCCTGCAAAATCTGACAAAAATCTTCCCCAGCCGGGACAAGAAGGCCGGCAAGGAGGTAGTAGCTGTCAACGATTTCACCTTTGAGATCCCTGACGGCAAGCTCATCGGCCTTCTGGGCCCCTCCGGCTGCGGCAAGAGCACCACGCTGTACATGATCAGCGGCCTGCAAAAGCCCACCTCCGGTAAGATTTTCTTCGGTGACGATGATGTGACCGAGCTGTCCACCGAGAACCGGGGCATCGGCCTGGTGTTCCAGAACTACGCCCTGTATCCTCACATGACGGTGAAGCAGAACATCCTGTTCCCTCTGCAGAATCTGAAGGGCAAGGACAAGCTGAGCAAGGAAGAGATGCAGAAGCGGGCCTACGAGGCCGCGAAGCTGGTGCAGATCGACGAGCTGATGGAGCGCAAGCCCAGTGAGCTGTCCGGCGGACAGCAGCAGCGTGTGGCCATCGCCCGGGCTCTGGTGAAGATGCCCCGGGTCCTGCTGCTGGACGAGCCCCTTTCCAACCTGGATGCCCGCCTGCGGCTCCAGACCCGTGAGGAGATCCGCCGCATCCAGAAGGAGACCGGCATCACCACCGTTTTCGTTACCCACGACCAGGAGGAGGCCATGTCCATCTCCGATATGATCGTTGTCATGAAGCTGGGTGTTGTGCAGCAGATCGGCAAGCCCCAGGAGGTCTATGACGATCCCACGAACCTGTTCGTCGCCAAATTCCTGGGCACTCCTCCCATCAATGTGCTGGAGGGTAAGGTCAAGGGCGGCAAGGTGTATATCGGCGAGGATGCTGTGCTGGAGGTTTCCGGTGTTGCCGACCAGGATGTGGTCATCGGCATCCGCCCCGAGGGCTTCGAGCTGGATGAAAACGGCCCCCTGCACTGCGCACTGAGCAATGTGGAGATCATGGGCCGGGATGTGAGCATCGTTTCCACCAATCCCGCGTCTGTGAATCCTCTTATCCGCTCCATCATCAACGCTGACAATAAGGTAGACCTGGGCAGCAAGACCGTCCGCTACAGCGTCAAGCCCCATAAGTTCTTCCTGTTCAATAAGGAGACCGAAGAGCGGATCCGCTACGAGGTGAAGTAATATGGTCGATAACAAACAGCAATGGAAGGCCTGGCTGTATCTGGCACCGGCGATCGTTCTGCTGCTGGTGTTCACGGTCTGGCCCATCTTCAACACCGTTCGGATGGCTTTCCTGGAGAACTACAGCGGCCTGAAGGCCGCTGCCGGAATGCAGTTCGAGTTCGGCATCGGCAACTTCCTGAAGGTCGTGGAGTATAAGCGGTTCATTCAGTGCTTAAAGAACACTTGTATCCTCTGCGTGCTGACGGTGCCCATCTCCACCATTCTGGCCCTGCTGATCGCTGTGGCACTGAATTCCATCAAGTTCCTGCAGAAGGGCCTGCAAACTATCTTCTTCCTGCCCTATGTGACCAACTCCATCGCCATCGGCATGGTGTTTGCTGCCATGTTCAACATCGTCGGTTCCTTCTACGGCACCGAGAATGAGCTGATCGTCACCGCGGGCATTATCAACAACGTCATCGAATTCTTCGGCGGCCAGCATGTGAATTGGATCAACTACGGCTCTACCTACGAGGCCAATATGTTCGTCATGGTGGTCTATATCGTTTGGAACGCCCTGCCCTTTAAGATCCTGGTACTGCTGGGCGGCCTGCAGGGCATCAATAAGCAGTATTACGATGCCGCCAAGGTGGACGGCACCCCCCGCCGCCGGGTCTTTACCCACATCACCGTGCCCCTGCTGAGCCCCATGCTGGCTTACGTGGTCATTACCGGCTTCATCAGCGGCTTTAAAGAGTATACCAGCATCGTGGGTATCTTCGGCGAGAACATGGGCCCCCCGGACGATGCGGGCCGACTGAACACCATGGTAGGCTTTATCTACGACGCTCTGGAGACCAACAGCCAGGGCCGTGCCAGTGCCGCCGCACTGATCCTGTTTGCCATTATTCTTGTTGTTACGCTGATCAACAATCAGGTCAGCAAGAAGCGGATCCATTACTGATGGGAGGTGGCTGTCATGTCTGAGAAAAATACCATGCAGGAACGGAATCTGCAGCGGCTTTCCGCGTCCCAGCGTATCGGACGCTTCCTGGTCAAGTTCTTTACCTATGCGTTTCTGATCCTGATGGCGGTCATCATCCTGTTTCCCTTCTATTGGATGATCATTTCCTCCCTGAAATCTCTGGAGGAGTACCGCCTGAACGTGCCTACCTTCTGGCCCCAGAAGGTCCTTTTGCGCAACTATGCTGAGGCCTTCACTACCGCCAGCCTGGGCCAGCTGTTCTACAATACCATGATCGTGGGCGTGGTCTCCACGCTGCTGAGCCTGGTCATTACCGTCCTCTCCGCCTTCGCCTTTGCCCGGCTGGAGTTCAAGGGCCGTGACACCATGTTTGGCCTTCTGCTTGCCACCATGATGATCCCCGGCGAGCTGTTTACCATCACCAACTACGCCACCGTCACCAGCCTGGGCTGGATGAATACCTACCGGGTCCTGATCGTTCCCTTCCTGGTCAGCGTGTTCTATATCTACCTGCTTCGCCAGAATTTTATGCAGATCCCCAATGAGCTGTACCTGGCGGCAAAGGTGGACGGCACCTCTGATCTGAAATATCTGTGGAAGGTCATGGTGCCCCTGTCCCTGCCCACGCTGATCTCCATTACCATCCTGAAAATGATGGGCGCGTGGAACTCCTATATCTGGCCCCGGCTGGTGGCCAACGACGAGGCCCACCGGATGATCACCAACGGTCTGAGAAACGCCTTTACCGAGACCACCGGTGATGTCAACTACCCCGTCCAGATGGCTGCGGTCGCCATCGTTTCCGCTCCGCTGTTCCTGGTTTTCGTGTTCCTGCGCAAGTATATCATGGCAGGCGTCAGCCGCAGCGGTATCAAGGGTTAATAGACGGAATTCCGTCTGTTATACAATTAAAAACGAGAAAGGAAGCAAAATCTATGAAGAGAAGAATCGTAGCAGCACTGCTGCTGGCTGTCATGCTGATGAGCCTGCTGGCAGGCTGCGGCAGCACCCCTGCCCCCACCGAACCCCAGGGCGATGATGTTGTCCAGGCAACCGGCAACTTTACCGTTCCCGAGGGCGGCTATGACGGCAGCGAAGTGACCATCGTCTTCTACAACACCATGGGTGCAAACCTGAGCGCGGTTCTGGAGACCTACATTGCTGAGTTCAACAAGCTGTACCCCAACATCACCGTCGTCTCCACCAACGTGGGCAACTATGACGATTGCCGCGACCAGATCTCCACTGAGATCACCGTCGGCAACCAGCCCAACATCGCTTACTGCTACCCCGACCATGTGGCCCTGTACAATCTGGCACAGGCTGTCACCACCCTGGATGACCTGATCGCCAGCCAGGAGACTGTGACCCGTGCCGACGGCACCACCGAGATCCTGGGCCTGACCGACGAGCAGATCGCTGACTTCATCGAGGGCTACTACAACGAAGGCCGGGAGTTCGGCGACGGCCTGATGTACACCATGCCCCTCTCCAAGTCTACCGAAGTCCTGTACTACAACAAGACCTTCTTCGACGAGCACGGCATCACCGTTCCCACCACCTGGGAGGAGCTGAAGGATGTCTGCGCCCAGATCAAGGCAATCGACCCCAACTCTATCCCTCTGGGCTATGACTCCGAGGCCAACTGGTTCATCAATATGTGCGAGCAGTACGGCTCTCCCTACACCAGTGCCACCGGCGACCACTTCCTGTTCGACAACGAGCAGAACCACGCCTTCATCAAGGAGTTCAACGAGTGGTATAACGCTGGCTACCTGACCACCCAGACCCTGTACGGTGCTTACACCTCCGGCCTGTTCACCACTCTGGAAGGTGTCAGAAGCTACATGTCCATCGGCTCCTCCGCCGGTGCTGTGCACCAGCGTCCCGCTGCCCAGGCTGACGGCTCCTACCCCTTCGAGGTGGGTATCGCAAGCATTCCCCAGGTGGATGCAGAGAATGCCAAGGTCATTTCTCAGGGCCCCAGCCTGTGCATCTTCCAGAAGGGGAATCCCCAGGAAGTCATCGCTTCCTGGCTGTTCGTTAAGTACCTGACCACCACCGTGGAGTTCCAGGCTGAGTTCGCCATGGCTTCCGGCTATGTTCCTGTTCTGAAGTCCGTTGCTGAGAACCCTGTTTATGCTGAGTTCATCGCCAACGCCGACGGCGGCAACTATGTCTCTGCCCTGTCTGCCCTGGTCTGCCTGGAGCAGGCGCATGCTTACTACACCTCTCCCGCTTTCAACGGCTCCTCCGAAGCCCGTGACCAGGTCGGTGCGCTGCTGACCAAGTGCCTGGCAATCACCGGCGACAATGTGGACGCTCAGATCGCTGCTGCCTTCGAGGACGCTGTGGCTGAGTGCGAGTACGCAAGCTGAGTTCAATGAACCGTTTTCGGAAACTTCTTGTTTTCCTGATTTTGGCCTGTCTTTCTCTGACGGCCTGTGGGAGCGAGCCTGCTCCCACAGTGCCCCAGACCACGGCAGCCACGGCCCCTGCTGAGACGGTGGACTATGCCGCTTCCCTGAAGCTGGATATGTCCACGGACACGGCAAAGCAGGAGGTCACCGTCAAGAGCTTTATCGATGGTGATACGGTCCATTTCCATGTCCCCGAAGCTGTCATGGCCGACGGTGTGCTGAAAGCCCGGTTTCTGGCCATCAACACCCCCGAGTCCACCGGCAAGATCGAGGAATACGGAAAGGCGGCTGCGGCCTTCACCAAGGCGAAGCTGTCAGAAGCCGTTTCCATCCTCATCGAATCCGAGACCACCGGCTGGGATCCTGATTCCACCGGCACCCGGTATCTGGCCTGGGTCTGGTATAAGACCGCAGAGGATGCGGACTACCGGAACCTGAACATCGAGATCCTGCAAAACGGTCTGGCAATCGCCAACAGCGCGGCTAACAACCGCTATGGCGAGACCTGCGTCGCGGCTATCAATCAGGCGAAGGCACAGAAATTGAACCTTTACTCCGGCCAACCGGACCCCGACTTCTACTACGGCGAGGCCATTGAGCTGACCTTGAAGGAGCTGCGGACCAATATCGAGAGCTACAGCGGTATGAAGGTGGCCTTCTCTGGCGTTATCACCGCCAATTCCGGCACCCAGGGTGTCTATGTGGAGGATTATGACGCGGAAACGGGCCTGTACTACGGCATGTACATCTACTATGGTCACGGCCTCACCGGTGCGGGGCTGGATGTACTCACCGTTGGCAACGAGGCCCGGATCGTGGGCACCGTCCAGTATTACGAGGGCGGCGGAACCTGGCAGGTGTCGGACCTGAACTACCGGCTGATGCAGCCCGATGACCCCGGCAATATCCAGAAGCTCAGCGAGGGCAACAGTCCCGCCTATGTGCTGACCGACGCGGATACCTTTGTCAACGGTCAGGTGACCCTGGAGACGGAGGAGGGGGAATTCACCGCTTCCTACGCCGCTCTGGTTATGGGAACCTCCGTGGAAATGAAGGGTCTGCGGGTGGTGGATGTGTACACCACCGAGAACGCCGGGTCTTCCTCTGACGGGGCTATGACCTTCACCTGCGACTGTGGCGGCATTCCCGTGACGGTGCGCACCGCTCTGCTGCTGGACGAAAACGGCCAGCGGATCACCGCGGAGACCTATCTGGGACAGACCATCGATGTGAAGGGAATCGTCGATCTCTATGACGGAACCTACCAAATCAAGGTTTTCACTGCTGAAAACATCACAATCAACTGAAAGAGGAGCTAACCATGAAGAAATTAACTGCTTGGGCACTGCTGCTGGCCATGTGTGTTGCCATGTTCGCAGGCTGCTCCAATGAAACTTCCGCTACCGAGCCTGCTCCCACCGAGACCGAGGCTGCGGAATCCGGCCTGGCTGATGCCGTGGCTTATGTCAAGACCATCTACAAGAATGCCGCTGAGGTCACCTCCAAGGACTATCAGGTAGTCGGCTCCGTCCCCGTGGGCGCGGAGACCTTCGAGATCACCTGGACCGTGGATGTTGCTGAGGACGTTGTTGCCATCGTGAAGGGCGAGGACGGCATGGTCACCATCGATGTCAATGAGACAAGCAGCGAAGAGGTCGCTTACGTTCTGACCGCTTCTCTGACCGACGGCACCGACACCCAGACCCTGTCCTGGAACCACATCCTGCCCGCTACCATGGACGTGGACGGCCTGACCTACGCGCAGATTGTCGACCTGGTCTACGCCCTGGAGGATCAGGCTTCCACCGAGGATGCCTACCGCCTGTACGGCACCGTTACCTCCATCGATACCGAGTGGAGCGAGGATTACCAGAACATCACCGTCACCATCGCGGTTGCCGGTAAGGAAGAGCAGCCCATCCAGTGCTACCGCCTGTCCGGCGAGGGCGCGAAGGATCTGAAGGTGGGCGACGCCATCACCGTTGAGGGCTGCCTGAAGAACTACAAGGGCACCTACGAGTTCGATCAGGGCTGCACCCTGGTTGGCTACGGCGAGTACGTTGACCAGAAGGCTCTGCTGAAGGCCGCTTTCGCTCTGGGCGAGGGTGCGGCTATGGATTACCCCGCTGTTCTGACCGGCACTGTCACCGAGATCCCCACCGCATGGAGCGACGAGTATCAGAACATCACCGTCAACATGGACATCGACGGCCAGACCGTCCAGTGCTACCGCCTGTCCGGCGAGGGTGCTGCTGACCTGGCTGTTGGCGATGTCATTACCGTTGCCGGTGTTATCAAGAACTACAAGGGCACCGTCGAGTTCGACGCTGGCTGCAAGCTGGTTCCCAACGACGCTTACCACTCCGTAAAGAACGCCCTGTCCGGCTACAAGCTGCAGGAGGGCGAGAGCCAGGAAGCTGTCAAGACCATCACCGGCACCGTGGCAACCGTTGACACCGCATGGAGCGAGGACTACCAGAACATCACCGTCACCATCGTGGTAGCCGGTCTGGAGGACTACAAGATCATGTGCTACCGCCTGTCCGGCGAGGGTGCAAAGGATCTGGCCGAGGGCAGTGTCATCACCGTCACCGGCACCCTGACCAACTACAAGGGCACCATCGAATTCGCCCAGGGCTGTACTCTGGTTGCTGAGTAATTCCCTGAATACGCAAGAAGACCGCACCCGGCTGGGTGCGGTCTTTTCTTGTAGTTGTAGGCGGCTGCGCCGCCGGGCCGTCGGGGATGCTGGCCCCTACAGGGGTGCGCTTATCGATTCAGCCCCTCCAGCTTCCGGAACACCTCCCAATTTGTGCGGTCGATGGTCAGGGGGGTGACGGTTATGTAGCCGTGGAAGGTGGCGTCGGTGTCCAGGGTGTCGTCGTGGCTGTCCTCCCAGATGGGCTTGCCGGTGGGACGGTACAGGTCGTTGCCGATGTGGGGGAAGTCGTCGGAATAGTAGGGGCCGCCCTGGCGGGTGATGCGGATACCAATAGGTTCGGCGGGGATGTTGACATTGTAAATATCGTTCCGGGAAAGCAGGTCATGGGTTTGGAAGAAATCCCAGACGGTATCCAGGTGGGCGGTAGCCCGGTCATAGGCTTCCGGCGGGGTGGACAGGGCGATGGCCTTGATGCCCAGGTTCACCGCTTCGCTGGCGGCACCCACGGTACCGGAGTACATGATGTCCCGGCCCAGGTTCAGCCCCCGGTTCACACCGGAGACCACCAGGTCGAATTGAAGCCCCAGGCCAAGCACCGCCAGGCGGACGCAGTCGGCGGGGGTGGAGTCCACGGACCAGACGGTAACGCCCGGTTCCAGCTCTACCTGCTTTGCCTCAAACAGCTTGCGGATCTCAAAGGAGTGGCTTTTGCCGCTCTGCTCCACCTTGGGAACAAAGGCAGTGACCTCGCCCAGCTTTTGACACCAGCGGATCAGAGGCAGCAGCTGCTCGGCGTTCAGTCCGTCGTCATTTGTGATCAGAATTCTCATAGCCAGCCCTCGTGCGTTTCTTTGTATTCCTTCACCAGCGCGTCAGTGTCGGCAAGAAGGGCATCCACCTCGTCGCGGCTGTAGAGGGTCGCACCGCTGGCGCAGGCGTGGCCGCCGCCCCGGTACTTTTCGGCGATGCCGTTGATGTGGACGAACCGGGAGCGCAAGCGGACGCGGATGGTGCCCCGCTCGTCGCCGCTTTCGATGAAGGCGATCCAGCTGATGCAGCCACGGATGGAATCCAGATTGCCGATACAGGCACTGGCCTGCTCCAGGGAAAGGCCGAATTCGGCCTGCATGGCCCGGTCGATATAGATGTAGGCCACGCCGTTGGGGGTGATCTGCATCCGCTGGTAGATGTGGGCCTTGAATTTCAGATACTCATAGGCTTCCAGATACAGCCGGGCAAAGAGGGTATCGGTGTCCACGCCCACGTCCAGCAGCACGGCGGCGTTGCGCATGGTGTCGCCGTTGACCCCGCTGTACTTGAACCGTCCGGAGTCCGTGACCATGCCGGTGTAGAGGTAGGTAGCCGCTTCGGAGTCGATCTTCAGCACATCCCGGAAGGCATCGTAGAAGGCCACCACCATTTCGCAGCAGGAGGAGCGTTCTTCTTCTACCCACTGAAGGCTGCCGTAGGTCTCCAGGGGGATGTGGTGATCGATCTTGATAAGCTCCTTGCAGAGAGTGTATTTCTTGTTGGAAATCCGGGCCTCGGAGGCGGTGTCCAGGACGATACCGAGGGAATCAGCGTAGAGCTCGTCGGGAATTTCCTCGTCCTCGGGGCCCATGAATTCTAAGTATTTGGCGGTGTCGTGGTCGATGAGATAGACTTCCTTTTCGGGCCAGGTCAGCTGGATGATCCGCTTCAAGCCCTTGGTGGCACCCACGCAGTCGCCGTCATTGCGGACATGGCGGAAGAGGGTGATGCGGTCGTATTCTTGGATTTTTTGCAGAATGGCTTCCATTGCTTCTCTGTTCATCTCATTCTCCTGTCAGTTCGTCCAGGTCACGGAGCATCTCCATGGCCGTGTTGTAGTCAGGCACCGTGGCACCGCTGGCTTTAGCGTGTCCGCCGCCGCCGTATTTGACGGCGATGGGGTTGATGTTCGTCCCGTTGGAGCGCAGCTCGCAGAGGACGCCTTCGTCGGTCTCTGTAAAGTTCACCCAGATGTCGGTACCCTTTATGTCCGCCATGGTGTTCACCATACCCCGGGAGGCGGTGAAGGTGCTGATATTCATGGCAGCCAGCTCCTCTTTTGTGGTGTAGATGTAGGCCACCCGCTTGGGGGTGAACTGGGTTTTTAAGAGGAACTGGGCCTTACGCTTTTTGTTTTCAAAATCGTCGGCGTACAGATCCCGGAAAATTTCGTTGGTATCAAAGCCCTGCTCCATCAGGAAGGCCGCAAGGCGGAAGGTCCGGGCGGTGGTGCCGTCGTAGCGGAAGCGGCCGGAATCGGTGACCATGCCGGTATAGAGGGATTTTGCCGCTGTTCTGGTCAGCCGCAGGCCGGACTCCATAGCCAGCTGGGCCACCATGCCGCAGCAGCTTTCAAAGCTGGTATCCGTTACCTCCACATCGGCAAATTTGCCGGTGAAAATGTGGTGGTCAATGCGGCAGGTTTTGGCGGCTTTTTGATACCGCCCGTCGCTGACCAGGGCAGGGGAGCCGCAGTCCAGGATAATGGCGAGGGCGTTTTCGTAGTCACTCGCGGGAATTTCGTCCATCACAGCGTCCTCCATGAAGCCGAAGAAGCCCGGTTCATCGCCTACGGCGTAAATGGTCTTGTCCGGGAAATTCTCCCGCAGGAGGTGTTTCAGGCCGATTTGACTGCCCATGGCATCGCCGTCGGGGCGGTAGTGCCGGTGGAGGATGATGGTATTATAGGCTTTGATCTCCTGTAAAATGGCTTCAAACATGGTATCCCCCGCTTTCCTGATCGTCAAAATACCCGGTGTATTCCACCCTGAGGCTGCTGTCCGGGAACAGATAATGGTGCAGGTCGATGAGGTAATCGTCGGTCATGCTGGCGATGTAGTCCACAACGATCTGGTTGGGTTCCTCTTTTTCGTAGGGTGTCTGCCGGGGGTAATGGGTCTGGTTCACGTAGCTGATATGGTGCCGGAAAATGGGGGAGTAATCCTTGCCCAGCCGCAGATCGGTCAGCATCTGGCCGTAAATTTCCCCCATCATGGGTTTCGCGGTGGTGTCCAGCTTCGCCCGGGTGGAGGCGGCTTCGTAAATGCGGTGGCAGTTTTCCTGCTTGGCTGTCTTGAGAGCCGCAAAATGGGCATCGTCCAGCCGGATGTAGGGCTTGCCGTAGCTGTTTTCAATGATGTTTACCACCAGGTTGTTGATGATCTCGGCATTGATGGAGCCGATGCAGGTCATGTCGTAGTCGTTCTCATTCACAATATTCATCCGGGCCGCGTCCTGCCGGTCCTTGCCCAGGTAGGCGATAATATCCGAAATGCGGACCACCGCCCCTTCCAGAGTGGAGGGCATCAGCTTACGTACCCGACGGCTGTCTTCGTAGCATCCTTCGATCATGGTGTCGAATTCCGCGAAGCTTCCCAGGGAGGCGGGGGTGTACTCCGCCAGCTCGATCTCTCCATTGTGGCAGGCGATGCCGTCCAGCACCTGCAGGCTTACGTTCAGGGGGAAGATGTCGTCCAGCACCCGCACGGAGTGGATGCTGTGGCTGAAATGCCGCCCGGCGTGGGCAAAGTATAATTCATCCAGATAGATCTCGCCGGAGTGGGCGAAGGGGGAATGCCCCATATCATGGCCCAGAGCGATGGCTTCAATCAGATCCAGGTTCAGATGCAGCGCACTGCCGATGGTCCGGGCGATCCGGGAGACCAGCTGCACATGAAGGCTGCGGCGGGTGATGTCGTCGTTGCGGATCAGGGAAAAAACTTGCGTCTTGTCGCTGTAGCGGTTATAATAGGGGCAGTGAATAATCTTGTCGATATCATGGACGAAGGCCGGACGCCAGACGGTGGCCCGGTCTGTGGGAACATAGTGCCTGCGCAGAATGTTTTGATCGTCAAATCCTACTTTTGGCTGCGTACCGGCGGCTTTGTCCTGCTGGATGCGTCGGGTCAGTTCGGGGGAAAGGGATTCGTAATTGGGCATGGTCTCACCTCTTGTCGTTTTGATTATGTGAAATGTTCCTTTTGAACATTTTATTATACTACAGCTTCCGGAAAAATGCAATTTATTTTTCGCCTATGTGGAGAGGGGAATCATGGAAAAGCTTCTGATCGTGGACGGCAGCAATCTGCTGTTTCAAATGTTTTACGGGATGCCTGCCCGGATCGTGAACCGGGAGGGGAAGGCCATCCAGGGGACGCTGGGGTTTGTGGGGGCACTGCTGAAAATTCTTCGCATGACGGAGCCCAGCCACGCGGCTGTTGTGTTTGACGGGGAATATATCAGCGAGCGCACCCAATTGGATGAAGACTACAAGGGAAATCGGCCCGACTACAGCGAAATGCCGGAGGAGGATACCCCTTTTTCCCAGCTGCCGGATATTTACCGGGCACTGGATTACCTGAAAATTCCCCACCGGGAGACCAGCGTCTGCGAGGCGGACGACTGGATCGCGGGCTATGCCCGGCGGTACGGCGGAGAGAGGGAAGTGGTGGTGGCCTCCCAGGACAGCGACTTTTTCCAGCTGATCTCAGACCGGGTACATATTCTGCGCTATCGGGGGAAGCATACTGTCATCTGCGGGCGGGAGTACCTGGTGCAGACGCTGGGCATCCAGCCGGAGCAGTATGCCGCTTTCAAGTCCCTCACCGGGGACAAGGCGGACAATATCCCCGGTGTGCCGGGTGTGGGCCCCAAGACCGCCGCAGCCCTGATGGGGCAGTTTGGGGAGTTGGACACACTTCTGGAACATACCGATGAAATACGCAGGTCCTCTATCCGGGAATCGGTCATCCGAAACCGGGAGCGGATCCGAAAGAATTATGCCCTGATCCGCCTGCAGGGGGCGGAGGAGCTGCCCTTTTCGCTTGAAGAACTTGCATACCGCCCCAGCGGCGTTACCACCACGCAGGTTTTGGAGAGAATCGGGCTGAAATAATGTTCACAAAATCAAGCATTGACAAATCGCTCATCCTGTAATAAAATAGGTCAGAGATTAGGAAACAAACCATTTGGAGGGACGTAACTATGTTCGAGAAACTCAAGAATTATGCAGCCAAGCAGCTGGAGCTGGATGCTTCTGAGATCACTCCCGATTCCACCTTTGAGAGCCTGGGCATCGATTCCCTGGATGTGGTGGAGATGATTATGGATCTGGAGAGCGAGCTGGGTGTTGAGCTGGAGCTGGAGGATCAGAAGATCGCTACCTTCCAGGAGCTGGCTGATTTCATCGAGTCCAAGCTGAACTAATTTTCAATTTAACATTTTCCTTGTTACAAGCACGACCGGCTTATAACAAGGTCGCACTAGTCGGGGAGATAGCGGTGCCCTGTACCTGCAATCCGCTACAGCAGGGATGAATTCCCACACCCGGACAAACTTAGGGCATTGTCTGACCCGCGTAAGCGGTGTTGAGAGGATGGTCCTGCGCAACGAGATCCCGTGAACCATGTCAGGTGGGGAACCAAGCAGCATTAAGCGGATCTTCTCGTGTGCCGCGGGGTTGCCGTTCTTGAGCTGGCTGCGCCGGTACGGATGCCCGGTTTGTTCAAATGTGGGTGTGCGATCTTGTTATGAGCCGGACGTTTTTATTAAGTTGAAAGTTGAAAATTGAAAGTTGAAAATTTTCTTCACTTTCAAATCGTCACGAAGTGACACCTTAACTTTCAATTTTCAACTTTCAACTCTCAACTCAAAAAAGGAGGACGCTATGGCAACCTATCAAGCCCTATATCGCAAATATCGTCCTCAGACCTTTGATGATGTCTCGGGGCAGATGGCGGTGACGCAGACGCTGAAGACCCAGCTGGTCAGCGGGCGGATGAGCCATGCGTATCTGTTTACCGGCTCCCGGGGTACCGGCAAGACCAGCTGCGCCAAGATTTTGGCGAAGGCTGTCAACTGTCTCCACCCGGAAAATGGCAATCCCTGCAACCGCTGTGAGGCCTGCAAGGCCATCGATTCCGGCTCCTGCATGGATGTTTTGGAAATCGATGCTGCTTCCAACAACGGCGTGGACAATGTTCGTGACCTGCGGGATGATGCCATTTATACCCCCTCCCAGGTGAAAATGCGTGTGTACATCATCGACGAGGTCCACATGCTTTCCATTTCGGCATTTAACGCCCTCTTGAAGATCATTGAGGAGCCGCCGGAGCATCTGCTGTTCATTCTGGCGACTACGGAGCTGCACAAGGTTCCCGCAACGATCTTGTCCCGGTGCCAGCGGTTTTCCTTCCGGCGCATCAGCCAGGAGGATATTGCCGCGCGGCTGCAATATGTGGCTTATCAGGAGAATATCGACCTGGATGATTCCGCCGCGCGGGTTATCGCCCGGTTGGCGGACGGCGGTATGCGTGATGGTTTGAGTTTGCTTGACCAGTGCGCTTCGGCTACCACGGGAGAGCTGACCGCTGAGCGGGTGTACGCCTGCTTGGGCATTGCCGGCGAGCGGAAATGCGGCGAGCTGATGGGGTATATCGCGAATCACGACACGAAAAGCGCGTTGGAGCTGTTCAACCGGCTTTATACCGAGGGCAAGGATCTTTCCGCCATGCTGGACGAGCTGGCCTGCCTGTGCCGGGATCTGCTGGTGATAAAGACTGCGGGAAACGCGGGGATCACCATGCTGTCCGGGGTAGCCTCCGACAAGGAGGTTCAGGAGCTGACGAAGGCTCTTTCCAGCGGGGAGCTGGTGCGGATGATGAATCTGATCCAGCAGACGCTGGCGGGCTTTACCAGAAGTTCCAGCCGCCGGATGGATGCGGAGCTGTGCCTGCTGGAGCTGTGTCAGCCGGAGCTGAGCCTGGACGCAAAGGCTATCAACGCCCGCCTGACCCGGCTGGAGGAGCAGATAAAAAGCGGAAACATCGTTGTGTCTGCCCAGACCAAAGCCGCAGGGAAGCCTGACCAAGCCCCTCGAGAGGATGACTATGATGACGACCGTCCCCCTATGCCCGGGGACGAGGACGCTCCTCCCGGTGAGGAGGAGCCGATGCCCGCTCCCGCACCCCGGAACGATGCCCCCATGGGCTTCTGGTCTGACCTGGTGGCCGGTCTGCGTAAGGAGCTTCGACCCCCAGCTATCGGTTTCTTCAACACCGGGCCAAATGCCCCGGTGCAGGGTGTGCTCACCGGAAACCGGCTGGAGCTGCGGTGCACCAACGCTTTTACCGCCCAGATGCTGGATAAGCCGGACATTCTGGAGGTGGTCTCCCGGAAGGCTTCTGCCATGCTTGGGCGGCCTGTCAGGGCCTTCGCTGTGGACATGAACGCCAGGCCCCAGGGCAACCCCCGGATGGAGCAGCTGATGAAATTCGGCCGGGAGCATAGCGACATCGTGAAGATAAAAGAATAATTGTCATTGCGGGACTGGCTCCCGATGACAGCAGAATAATAGGATAGGAGATATTTACAATGGCAAAAGGTGGATTCCGGGGCGGTATGCCCGGTGGTATGAATCAGGCTGCTATGATGAAGCAAGCCCAGAAGATGCAGCAGGAGATGCTGCGGATGCAGCAGGAGCAGGAGGCAAAAACCTTCACTGCCAAGGCTGGCGGCGGCATGGTGGCCGCTACCGTCAACGGCAAGCATGAGCTGGTGAATCTGGAGATCAACCCCGAGGCTGTGGATCCCGATGATGTGGAGATGCTGCAGGACATGGTCATCGCCGCTGTCAACGAGGCCATGCGTGCCGCGGACGCGGAGGCAGCCAACAATATGTCCCGGCTGACCGGCGGCCTGAACCTGGGCGGACTGTTCTGATAAATTGAAAATGTAAAATTGAAAATTGAAAATTATGTCGAAGATAATCCCCAACTTTCAATTTTCAACTTTCAATTTTCAATTTTTCAAAGGAGGGGAGTTATGCAGTTTTTTCCCGCTGCACTGCAAAATCTGGCGGATCAGTTTGCCCGTTTGCCCGGTATTGGCGGTAAGACGGCCCAACGGCTGGCCTTTTATGTGCTGGGCATGGATACGGAGGACGCGGAGAGCTTTGCCGCCGCCATTCTGGAAGCCAAGAAGCAGGTACACACCTGTCCCCGGTGCCAGAATCTGACGGACCGGGAGCTGTGCCCCATCTGTGATGATCCTACCCGTGACCAGAGCCTCATTTGCGTGGTGGCTGAACCTAAGGATGTGATCGCTATGGAGCGTTCCCGGGAGTTCCGGGGGGTGTACCATGTGCTCCACGGCGTCATTTCGCCCCTGAACCATGTGACCCAGGATGACATTAAGATCAAGGAGCTGCTGATGCGCGTGGGTTCCGGCGAGGTTCGGGAGGTCATCATGGCCACCAACCCCGACACCGAGGGCGAAGCCACAGCCATGTACATTTCCCGCTTGCTACGGCCCATGGAGGTCAAGGTGACCCGACTGGCCTACGGCGTCCCCGTTGGCAGCCAGCTGGAATACGCCGACGAGGTGACACTGTCCCGGGCACTTGAGGGACGGCAAGAGATTTGAAAAAGCACGACCGCATTGGTCGTGCTTTTTTAGATAATAGGGAATAGATAAAAGAGAATAGAGAATAGAAATGGTATTGCTGCGCAATTTTTTAATCATGCCCGAAGGGCATACCACTTCTGTTGATAAGGTACAATAAGTTGCGCAAATTGAAAACAAGAAAAAAATAGACACGGCTTGCCGGTCTCTGGTAGAATGAAGTTGCGACACACACATTCTGAAAGGAGACAGCAAACCATGTCCAACAACATTGTACAATTCAA
>JAFTXW010000019.1 GCA_017461445.1 Oscillospiraceae bacterium | reverse complement strand
TCCCAAAGATACATTATACTTTTCTTTGCGGTTAGGGTTTTTCATAGCAGCTTAATTCTACCGCAAAAAGGCAAATCGGCCAACTCCTTTCGGAGCTGACCGATTTGTTTTTTTACTTAGCGCATTTTGCAACGCGCCCTTCAGTTATGGCGGAGAGTGTGAGATTCGAACTCACGGTGGGTTTCCCCATCACCAGTTTTCAAGACTGGCTCCTTAAACCGCTCGGACAACTCTCCATGTGACCTAAATGATACCATTTTGAAGCCAAAATGTCAAGAAAAGATTCAGCCGCGCCCATTGTACTTCGCAGGCTATTTTCATTGACATTTTTCCCGAAAGGATTTACAATATATCCTATATTTCATTCTATGAGGTGACCACAAATGGATTCCAAACTGCGTACCGAAACCTTATGCATTCAGGCGGGCTATACACCCGGCAACGGCGAGCCCCGGCAGATCCCCATTATTCAGAGCACTACCTTCAAGTATGCCACCTCCGAAGATATGGGCAAGCTCTTTGACCTGGAGGCTGAGGGTTATTTCTACTCCCGTCTTGCCAACCCTACCTGTGATGCGGTGGCTGACAAGATCTGCGCCTTGGAGGGCGGCACCGCTGCCATGCTCACCGGCTCTGGCCAGGCCGCTACTTTCATGGCGGTATTCAATATCGCAGGCTGCGGCGACCATATCGTAGCCAGCTCCGCTATCTACGGCGGCAGCTTCAACCTGTTCTCCGTGACCATGAAGAAGATGGGTCTGGAGACTACCTTTATTGATCCCGACTGCACGGAAGAGGAACTGAACGCCGCCTTCCGGCCCAACACCAAGGCCGTCTTCGGTGAGACCATCGCCAATCCTGCCCTGAAGGTGCTGGATATTGAGAAGTTCGCAAAGGCTGCCCACGCTCACGGTGTGCCCCTGATCGTTGACAATACCTTCGCCACCCCTGTCAACTGCCGTCCCATCGAGTGGGGCGCGGACATCGTCACCCACTCCACCACCAAGTACATGGATGGCCACGCCTCCGCCGTGGGCGGTGTCATCGTTGACAGCGGCAAATTTGACTGGACCCAGTATCCCGACAAATTTCCCGGCCTGTGCACTCCCGACGACAGCTACCACGGTGTCACCTATACCGAGCGGTTCGGTCTTGCGGGAGCCTTCATTACCAAGTGCACCGCCCAGCTGATGCGTGACCTGGGCTGCATCCAGTCCCCCCAGAGTGCCTTTATTCTGAATCTGGGTCTGGAAAGCCTGCCCTTCCGCATGAAGCAGCACTGCGCCAACGCCCAGGCCATTGCCGAGTACCTGCAGAGCCATGAAAAGGTCAAGTGGGTCAAATACTGCGGCCTAAAGGGCGACCAGTATTATGAGCTGGCCCAGAAGTATATGCCGGGCGGCTCCTGCGGTGTTATCTCCTTCGGCCTCAACGGCGGACGGAAGGCTGCGGAAACCTTTATGAAGCACCTGAAGCTGGGCTCCATCGAGACCCATGTTGCTGATTCCCGTACCTGCTGCCTGCATCCCGCCTCCTCCACCCACCGCCAGATGACCGACGCGGAGCTGGATGCCGCCGGTGTCGGTGCAGACCTGATCCGCCTGAGCTGCGGCCTGGAAAATGCCCAGGATCTGATTGAGGACATCGCACAGGCACTGGAAAACGTATGATCAGGAGGGACGCACCGTGCCCATTCAGATACCCAACGACCTCCCCGCGGCGGAGATCCTGAAACAAGAAAATATCTTCGTCATGAAGCAGACCCGGGCCGAGACACAGCATATGCGCCCCCTGGAGATCGTGCTGCTGAACCTGATGCCTACCAAAATCGCCACAGAAACCCAGCTGAGCCGCGTGTTGGGCAATACCCCTTTGCAGGTTCGGCTGGAACTGATGATGGTCTCCAGCCACAGCTCCAAAAACACGCCCCAGGAGCATCTGCTGACCTTCTACAAGACCTTTGACGAATTGAAGGACCGGAAGTTTGATGGAATGGTCATCACCGGTGCCCCGGTGGAGCATCTTGATTTCGAGGATGTGGACTACTGGCAGGAGCTGAGTGAAATCATGGAGTGGAGCAAAACCCATGTCCATTCCACCTTCCACATCTGCTGGGCTGCCCAGGCAGGACTTTACTACCACTACGGCATCAACAAAAAACAGCTGCCCGAAAAGCTCTTCGGTGTCTACCCTCACAAGGCAGACTACAAGCGGGCTATCCTGCTGCGGGGCTTTGATGATGAATTCTACGTTCCCCACTCCCGGCACACCACCATCGACCGGGCGGATATCGAAGCCATCCCCGGACTGAAGATTTTGGCCTCCTCTGAGGAAGCGGGTGTTTACATCGTTATGAACAAGGAGGGCCGCCAGATCTTCGTCACCGGCCATTCCGAGTACGACCCGGATACCCTGGAAAAGGAGTACCTTCGGGACAAGAATCTGGGCCTGCCCATCCATGTGCCGGTGAATTACTACCCGGATGACGACGATACGCAAGCCCCCATTGTCCGCTGGCGGGGCCATGGCAACCTGCTCTACAGCAACTGGCTGAACTACTTCGTCTATCAGACCACCCCCTACGACATCATGGCCGTCGGCCAGGATACCACCCTCAGCAACGAATGAACCAACAGGCCGTCCAATGGGCGGCCTGTTTTGTCATCAAAAATTTACATTTCTCTTTACCCTTTCAGGCTGTTTCCCCTTGCAAGACTTTCCCATTTTTTGTATAATACCTCTAGTTTTTTAACGAGAGGATTGTACATATGATCAAAACCATTTTATTCGATCTGGACGGCACCCTGCTTCCTATGGATCAGGATGTGTTTCTGAAGGCCTACATGGGCGGCCTGGCAAAGAAAATGGCTCCCCACGGCTACGAACCCGACAAGCTGATTAAGTCCATCTGGGTCGGCACAGGGGCCATGGTAAAAAATGACGGCAGCGTCCGAAACGACGAAGCCTTCTGGAACACCTTCTCCGCCATCTACGGCCGGGATACCCGGGTGGATGAGCCCATCTTCGAGGACTTCTACCGGGTGGAATTCCAACAGGCGAAGGATGCCTGCGGCTTTAACCCTATGGCGGCAGAGGCGGTCAAAGCGATCAAGGCCATGGGCTATCATGTGGCTCTCGCAACCAATCCCCTGTTCCCCGCCATCGCTACCCACAGCCGCACAAAATGGGCTGGCCTGAACCCCGAGGACTTTGATTTGATCACCACTTACGAAAATTCCTACCACTGCAAGCCCAATCCCGATTATTACCGGGATATTCTGGCAACACTGAATTTGAAGCCGGAAGAATGCGTCATGGTGGGCAACGATGCGTCCGAGGATATGGTTCCCGCCGCCCTGGGTATGAAGGTCTTCCTGCTGACGGACTGTATCATCAACAAGGAGAATAAGGATATTTCCTGTTATCCCCATGGCAGCTTCCCGGAGCTGCTGGACTTTATCCTGGCATTGTAACATGATCCTTTATATTCTACTTCTGATTTTGCTGGCGGTAGTATTTGGCGGCGGCTACTATGCTTACCGCGTGGCTTTCTTCTCTCCTGCAAATGACCGGGAGAAGATTCCCCAGACCAGCGGGCATCAGTATGATCCCTACCGGGCGGAAATGGCCCGGATCTATCACCAGCTGAATGGCCGTTCCTGCGAATTCGTCACCATAACCTCCCACGACGGCCTGATCCTCTCAGGGCGGTATTACCATGTCAAAGACGGTGCGCCCCTGGATATCGGCTTCCATGGCTACCGCAGCAGTCCCCTGACGGACTTTTCCGGCGGAAGCGAGCTGAGCTTCCAGCTGGGTCATAACCTACTCCTGATCGACCAGCGGGCCCACGGCAAAAGCCAGGGCCGAACCATCACCTTCGGCATTCTGGAGCGGCAGGACGTTCTGCGTTGGGTGGAGTATGCCGTTCACCGCTTCGGTCCAGAAACCAAAATCACCCTCTACGGCGTTTCCATGGGGGCGTCCACAGTGCTGATGGCATCGGAATTGGACCTGCCCAAAAATGTTAAAGCAATCGTCGCCGACTGTCCTTATTCTTCCCCCATGGAGATCATTCTCCATGTTGCGAGGCGGATGCCCATTCCCAACTTCCTTGTGCGCCCCTTCGTAACGCTGGGAGCGTGGATCTATGGCGGTTTTGACATCCACGAGACCGATGCCGCGCGGGCCGTAAAAAACGCCCGTGTGCCCATCCTCATTATCCACGGCGAGGCGGATGGCTTTGTTCCCTGCGAAATGAGCGATATCGTTTCCGCAAATCCTACTCTGGTTACACGCCACACCTTCCCCGGTGCCGACCACGGCATCAGCTACCTTGCAGATACCCCAAGATATCATCAGGTCGTGACGGAATTTCTGGAAACGGTGCTCTGATCCCCTCCCCTGCGCTCCACCTATGTTAAATTACCCCGCCGGAAAATCCCGGCGGGGCTTTGCGTGCTAATTTGTTTCCAGTTCAGGCATGGGGATGATGGTGCCGTCCGCCAGCAGAATGTGGTCAACCTCCTCAAAAACGATGGGCTGCTCTGCCACCAATGTCACATAGTCGGTGCCGCTGGAACCGTAGGACCACAGTTCGATCTGTGTTCCATCCTTCAGCACAACGTAGGGATTCAAAATGTCATCTTCATAATTGGTCAGTTCCGGGGTACCCTCGCCGCCCTCGCAGTAGAAGGTGACCGTCAGATTCTGCATCACAACAGAGGTCAGCATCACACGTTCCTGCACATAGCCCCAATCATCTCCCACAGGACGATAGAACCATGCATTTGTAGTGATGGGGGCATCCAGTATTTCTATCTTGCGCATTTCATCTTCACCATACTGGGCAAATGTAACGGTGAAATCCCAGGTACCCTCTGCCAGGATTTCTTCGCCATACAGGCGTTCGTTTTCTTCTGCGGTAAACCGCACTGCGCCATGTCCGGCGTACTTGCCGTTCATCAGTTCGTCCTTGTATTCCTCGTCCACATATTCCCAGACGATGTTTTCGATGCAGATGGAATATTCCGCTTCGCTGCCAAAGGGGGGCAACGTGCTCCGATCCATGGCAGGGTGCATATTGACGACCAGGTTTTTGGTATTTGCCAGGCCGTCGCCGTCCTCGGCCCAGCCCCAGCCCCAGCAGCCGAGCTCCACGCCGTCTGGAGCAGACAGCAGATCTGTTACAGGCTCATTGAACACAGCAGCCGTATTGCTCGAATTGCCAAAGATATAATCGATGGCACCGTCCCCGTTCTTGTCGTACTTGGCATCCAAATCGGTTTCCACCGGTGCGGTGATACCCAGAATAATATACCCCGTGGTATCGTCATGGATGGCGGAGCGCAGCTCTACCGTCCAGCCGTCGATGGTCTTGCTCTGGCTGATGAGCTGCTCATTTTCCGTCAGATAGGCTTCCTGCTGCTGGCTCAGCACCGCCTCGCCGTTCCGGGAGAAATAAGACTGGAACCATCCGGCGATTTCCTCCGCCGCGAAGGCGGTCACAGTCATTGCCATCAGGGCGATCACCGCGGCAGCCAGAGCCACCGCCCGGCGGATGCCCGCGTTTTTCCTGTTTTGTCTTCTGTTTGCCATATTCAGCACCTCCATATGGATGTCTTCGGAGGCCTTCACCTTGGAAAAAGCCGCCTTATAGTCTTTTTCATTAAACATCGCTTTCCGCCTCCTGAAGAGTTTTCTTGAGCAGCTCCCTGCCCCGCTTTAGGTTGGTGCATACCGTGTTCTTTGGAATTTTCAGAATTTCCGCGATTTCCTGGGTGGTGTATTCCTCGTAATAGTGCAGATAAATGGGCATCCGGTACTTCTGCGGCAGGTCCATCACTGCATAGAACAGTTCCGAATGGGAGGGATTGTCGAAGGTCAGCGTCGCTGCGTGATCCTCAAAGGACTCTGCCCTCCACCACCGGGAGCGCACGATGTTCTTGCACTCGTTGACAGCCACCCGGATCAGCCAGCTTTTTACGTGCTCCTCGCTTTCAAAGGGCTTTTTCTCCTTCAAAAGCTTCAAAAACACGTTCTGCGTCACATCATCCGCATCTGCCGGGGATTTTAAGTAGTTATACGCCACCCGGAACACGGTATCGATATACCGCTCGGCATAACAGGTAAATTGCTCGTTTGTAAGCATAGGGTTTTCTCCTTGAAAAGCTTTTCACCTATAACACAATTGAGAGGGCCTTTTGATTTCAACAAATATACCACATTCCCAAATTTTTCTCAACGGACTTGATTTTTCCGAAAAACGGAATACAATAGGACGTATATTTTTCCCGGAAAGGGTGGGATCACTATGAACAAAATCTATATTCCAAAGGGTTACAAGCCCGTGCTGGATGCCTACGATACCCAGCGTGCCATTGCCTACATCAAGGAGACCTTCCAGGAGGAGTTTTCCAAGGCTCTGAATTTGAAACGTGTCTCCGCTCCCCTGTTCGTTACGGAAAATTCCGGTCTGAACGATAACCTGAACGGCTACGAGCGGCCTGTAAGCTTCGATATCCCCGCCGTGGGCACAGATGCCCAGGTGGTCCATTCTCTCGCCAAATGGAAGCGTCTGGCCCTCAAGCGGTACCATTTCACCATCGGCAACGGCCTGTATACCGACATGAACGCCATCCGCCGGGACGAGGAGCTGGATAATGTCCACTCCATCTATGTTGACCAGTGGGACTGGGAGAAGATCATTACCCGGGACAACCGGAACTCCGAGTACCTGAAGCTGATCGTCCGGGCAATCGTCCGGGCCATCTGTGATACCAACGACCGTCTCCACGTCCGCTTCCCCCAGCTGCGCACCGAGCTGTGCCGGGAGGTCTCCTTCATCACCTCTCAGGCGTTGGAAGACCTGTTCCCCGACCTTAAGACCGGCTCCGAGCGGGAAAAGGCCTACGTGAAGGAACATAAAACCGCCTGCATCATGCAGATCGGCGGCAAGCTCCGCTCCGGTAAGCCCCACGATGGCCGGGCCCCCGACTATGACGACTGGAATCTGAACTGCGACATTTTCTTCTGGGACGAGGTTCTGGATCGGGCACTGGAAATTTCCTCCATGGGCATCCGTGTGGATGCCGAATCCCTGGACCGCCAGCTGCGGGAATCCGGCTGCGACGACCGCCGGGAGCTGCCCTTCCACAAGATGCTCCTGAACGACGAGCTGCCTCTCACCATCGGCGGCGGTATCGGCCAGTCGAGACTTGCCATGCTGATGATGGGCTGTGCCCATATCGGCGAAGTCCAGTCCAGCGTCTGGGATCACGAAACGGTAGAAGCCTGCGAAAAGGCGGGAATTCCGCTGCTGTAAGCAAAAAATCACCCTCCACGAAAGTCGTGGAGGGTGATTTTTATGTCATTTTCTCCTGCTTCACCTTATGGTCAATGATATGCCGGGAGGCCAGTTCTCTGTGAACGTCCTCTACGGTAATACCCATCTGCACCATCAGCACCATGGCGTGGTATGCCAAGTCTGCCAGCTCATAAATGGTCTCCTTCTTGTCTCCCGCCTTGCCGGCGATAATAACCTCGGTGCATTCTTCGCCCACTTTTTTCAGGATCTTGTCAATGCCCTTTTTAAAGAGATAAGTGGTATAAGAGCCCTCGGGGCGTGTCTCATTGCGGCCCACCAAAAGCCCGTAGAGCCCTTCCAGGCTGAATTCATGCCGCTCATCGCTCTGCCACAGAGGATTGTGGAAACAGGATTCCGCGCCGGTGTGGCAGGCAGGGCCGTCCTTGTCCACGACCACCACCAGAGCATCCTTATCGCAATCGGCGGTGATACTGACGATGTGCTGGTAATTGCCGCTGGTCTCCCCTTTCAGCCACAGCTCCTGCCGGGAGCGGCTCCAGAAGCAGGTCAGGCCCTTTTCCATGGAGATTTCCAGGCTCTCCCGGTTCATATAGGCAAGGGTCAGCACCTGCTTGGTGACAGAATCCACCACAATGGCAGGGATCAGGCCCTTTTCGTCAAATTTCAGTTCCTCAATGTTAAGCATGTTACAACCTCACAATGATGCCATTATTCTTAAGTTCCTGTTTTAAATCGGGAATTTTGATCTGCCCGAAGTGGAATACGGATGCCGCCAATGCCGCGTCAATATCGGGAATGGCCTGGAACAGATCGGTAAAGTGGCTGACCGCTCCCGCACCGCCGGAGGCGATAACGGGCACATTCACCGCATCGCAGACCGCTTGCAGCATCTCGATATCAAAGCCGCCCTTCACGCCGTCGGTGTCGATGGAATTAACCACCACTTCACCGGCTCCCAGGGCCACACCCTGTTTGATCCATCCGATGGCTTCCATGCCCGTATCCTCCCGGCCGCCCTTGGCAAAGACCCGGAACTGGCCATCCACCCGCTTCACATCCGCGGACAGCACCACGCACTGGTTGCCGTATTTCTGTGCCGCATCCCGGATCAGTTCAGGATTGCGGATAGCTCCCGAGTTGACGCTGACCTTGTCCGCGCCGCATTTTAAGACCCGGTCAAAGTCCTCCACCGTATTGATGCCGCCGCCCACCGTCAGGGGGATGAAAATTTCCGATGCCACCTGGCACAGGATATCCGTAAACAGCTTACGGCCCTCAAAGGAAGCGGTAATGTCATAGAACACCAGCTCATCCGCACCACACGCAGAATAATACCGGGCCAGCTCCACAGGCGACGAAACATCAGACAGGCCCTGGAAGTTGACGCCCTTCACCACCCGGCCGTTTTTGATGTCCAGGCAGGGAATGATTCTTTTTGTGATCATTTTGCCGCCTCCAATGCTTCTTTCAGATCGATGGCCCCGGTATAGTAAGCCTTGCCGATGATGGCACCGTACAGGTTCATCTGCCGCAGTTGACGAACATCCTCCAGGCCGGAAACGCCGCCAGAGGCCGTGATATCCAGCGCGTACTTCTCGGAAAGGGCCCGGTACAGCTCCAGATTGGTACCCCGCATGGCACCGTCCTTGGAAATATCGGTGCAGATGACATTTTTTACGCCCAACTGCTCCATTTTCCGCAGAAAATCCTCCAAAGTGATGGCTGATGTTTCCAGCCAGCCCTTGATGGCGATACAGCCGTCCTTCACATCGGCACCAACGGCGATCTTGCCGGGGTACGCAGCAAGGGCTTCTTTCAGAAAGGCTTCATCATTCACTGCGGCAGTGCCCAGAATGATCCGGGAAACGCCCGCGTTCAGATACCGCTCGACCGTTTCCATATTGCGGATGCCGCCGCCGATCTCTACAAACAGGGAAGTTTCCCTCGCCACCTGCTCCACAACGGCAATATTGGGAGTAGTTCCGTCTTTGGCCCCCTCCAAATCCACCATATGGATGTGGGTGGCCCCGGCAGCTTCAAAATCCCGGGCGATCTCAATGGGATTTTCGCTGTAAACGGTCATATTCTGGTAGTCGCCCTTATACAGGCGCACCGCCTTTTTGCCAAATAAATCGATTGCCGGAAACAGGATCATGCAAATTCCTCCATTGCGCTAAAGGCCCGCAGGATGTTCAGGCCCACTTCCCCGCTCTTTTCGGGGTGGAACTGGCAACCCATCACATTCCCCATTTCCACGGCGGCGGTCAGCTCCGCGCCGTATTCAGCGGTGGCGATAACGCTTTCCTCACAGTTGTCAGCATAGTAGGAATGGACGAAGTATACACAGTCGTTTTCCTTTATGTAGCGGAACAGTCTGCTTTCCTTCTGAAAATGCAGGGCGTTCCAGCCGATATGGGGAATTTTTAATTCCGCGGGGATGCGGCCCTCCATTGGGATCACGCTGCCCTTCAGCAGGCCCAGGCCCTCATGCTCGCCATATTCATAGCTCTTTTCAAACAGCATTTGCATACCCAGGCAGATGCCCATGATGGGCTTCCCCTGCTTCGCCTGCTCGCGGATCAACGTATCCAGGCCACTGTCACGCAGCTTCCCCATGGCGTCCCCAAAGGCACCCACGCCGGGCAGAATCAGCTTTTCGGCAGAAGAAATCACCTCCGGGTCAGAAGTGACGGTCACCTCCGCGCCGATCTTCTGAAAGGAGGAACAGAGGGAAAACAGATTTCCCACGCCGTAGTCAATAATCGCAATCATTCGATGATCCCCTTTGTGGAAGGTACTTCGTTGGCAAAGTCCGGGTCGATCTTCACCGCCGCTTTCAGGCTCCTCGCCACGGATTTGAAGGCACCTTCCATAATGTGATGGGAATTGCTCCCCGCCAGCTGCCGGATGTGCAGAGTAACACCTGCATCCCGGGCAAAGGCAACCCAGAACTCCTGGCAAAGCTCCGTGTCGAAATCGCCCACCTTTTCCGTTGGGATCTGCAAGTCGTAATAGCAGGCCCCCCGGCCGGAAATGTCCACGGCGGACAGGATCAGCGTTTCGTCCATCGGAAGGGCAATGTCCCCGTAGCGGGTGATGCCTTTCTTGTCTCCGATGGCCTGGGAGAACGCCTTACCCAGGCAGATGCCGATATCCTCCACCGTATGGTGGTAATCCACATAGGTATCTCCCGTGCAGGAAACGTTCAGGTCAAACCGGGCATGCCGCGCAAACAGTGTCAGCATATGATCCAGAAAGCCGCAGCCGGTGCGGCACTGGGACACGCCCGTGCCGTCCAGATTCAAGGACAGAGAGATATCCGTCTCCGTCGTTTTGCGTTCCATTTGGGCTGTTCTCATAGGTTCCCCTCCTCCAGGATTCGATCGATGGCCGCCATCAGTGCCCCCATCTGTTCCAGGGTGCCAATGGTAATGCGGTTATACTCCTTGATCCGCTCTTTGCCGAAGTGCCGCACCAGAATACCCCGCTTTTTCAGCTCCTGATACAGCCGTCCACCGCCGATGGCGTTGGATTTGGCAAATACAAAGTTCGTCAGGGACGGCAGGACGCTAAAGCCCCGCTTTTCCAGCTCCCGGATGGTCCAGGCGCGGTTTTCCATGATG
Source organism: Oscillospiraceae bacterium (assembly GCA_017461445.1). GTDB lineage: Bacteria > Bacillota > Clostridia > Oscillospirales > Oscillospiraceae > Faecousia. The sequence continues at coordinate 95,194 of JAFTXW010000019.1, read as the reverse complement.
GTCCGGCAGTTCGCCATATAATAACCGTTCTCTTCCAGCGCGGCCACGCCTGCCGCCTCGGTCATGCGGTTCACATTATAGGGATTTGTCGAATATCGAATGGTGTTCAGATCGGCAATCAGCTTTTCATTGCCGATACCAAAGCCCAACCGGGCACCGGCCATGGAGCGGGACTTGGAGAAGGTCTGGGTCACCAGCAGATTGTCGTACTTATCCACCAGGGTCACCGCGCTTTCGCCGCCGAAATCCACATAGGCCTCATCCACGATGACCACATTATCAGGGTTGCTCTGAACGATCCGCTCGATGTCGGAAAGGGACATTGCCAGACCCGTGGGGGCATTGGGGTTGGCAATGACGATAGTCTTGTTGATACCGATGTAATCCGCAGGGTTCATGGTGAAATCCTCTTTCAGAGGGATCACCTCATAGGGAATCCGGTTGATCTCCGCGAACACGGGATAGAAACCGTAGGTGATATCCGCAAAAGCCAGAGGCCGCTGCTCGTCGGCGAAGGCCATGAAGGCAAAATTCAGCACCTCGTCAGAGCCATTGGTCACCACTACCTGATTGGGAGAAACCCCGTAAACCTGTGCCAGCTTTTCCCGCAGCTGTGTACACTCCGGGTCGGAATACAGCTGCAATTTTCCGCACTGCTCCTCCACCGCCGCCTTCACGCCGGGTGAAGGCGGGAAGGGAGATTCGTTGGTATTCAGCTTCACATACTGCATATCCTTCGGCTGCTCGCCGGGGGTATAGGGTACAAGAGAAGAGAACTTCTCAGAAAAAAATCTGCTCATACTGTATCCTCGAACCGGATCACCGCGCTCTTGGCGTGGGCGGTCAGGCCTTCCTTTTCCGCGAAATAAGCAATTTTATCCGCAACAGCGGCCAGCGCATCAGCGGTATAGTATGTAAACTGGGATTTCTTTACAAAGTCGTCCACGGACAGGGGCGACGAGAACCGGGCGGTGCCGCTGGTGGGGAGGGTGTGGTTGGGGCCCGCAAAGTAGTCGCCCAGGGCTTCGGGACAATATTTTCCCATAAAGATGGAACCGGCGTGCTTGACCTTATCCAGATAGTCGAAGGGATTGTCCACGCACAGCTCCAGGTGCTCCGGGGCGATCTCGTTGGCGATGTCGATGGCCTTCATCAGGTCGCCCTCGGCCACGATGATCTTGCCGTTGTTGTCGATGGATGCCCGGGCGATCTCCGCTCTGGCGAGCTGGGGGATCTGGGTTTCCAGCTCCCGGCTGACGGCCTCGGCAAAGGCACGGCTGTCCGTCACCAGCACCGCACTGGCCATTTTGTCATGCTCCGCCTGGGACAGCAGATCGGCGGCAACGAACCGGGGATTCGCGGAAGCATCCGCTACCACCAAAATCTCACTTGGGCCGGCGATCATATCAATGGACACCCGGCCGAACACCTGCTTTTTAGCTTCCGCCACATAGGCGTTGCCAGGGCCTACGATCTTGTCCACCCTCGGCACGCTCTCCGTTCCGTAGGCCAGAGCAGCAATGGCCTGCGCGCCGCCCATTTTGAAGATACGGTCAACGCCTGCAATCTTGGCAGCAGCCAGGATCACGGGGTTGACCTTGCCGTCCTTTCCGGGCGGTGTGGCAATGACGATCTCCTTACAGCCCGCAATTTTTGCCGGGATACTGTCCATCAGTACGGTAGAGGGATAGGCTGCGGTACCGCCGGGGACGTACAGCGCGACCCTTTCCAGCGGCATCACCTTCTGGCCGATAACCACGCCATCCTTTTCATTGATGATAAAACTGTTCCGAACCTGTCGCTTGTGGAAATTATGGATATTCGCTGCAGCCTCCCGCAGGATATCGAGAAACTTATCTTCTACAGTCTCAAACGCTTCGTCGATCTCCTCCGGGGTAACCTCCAGACGGCTCAGCTGGGCTTTGTCAAATTTTGCGGTATAGTCATACAATGCCTGATCGCCATTTCTGCGGACGTTGGCAATAATATCCGATACCACAGCTTCCACATTGGCCGCGATATTGTCCCGCGTGAAGATCTCCTCGTTGGGAACTTCGCCATAATTATAAATTTTAATCATTGCTATCCACCTGTTTCTTTAGCGCATCTAAAATTTCCTCAATTTGAATATGGTTAAAATGGAAGGCAGCCTTGTTGGCAATGAGCCGTGCGCTGATGGGAACGATATTTTCCACCACTGCCAGGTTATTTTCCTGCAGGGTCGTTCCCGTTTCCACGATATCCACAATCACATTGCTTAGGCCCAAAATGGGTGCCAGCTCAATGGAACCGTTCAGCTTGATAATATCGATCTCCCGGCCGATGCGGGCGTAATGGTTGGCGGCAATATGAGGGAATTTGGTAGCGACCCGCAGGGTACGCTCCCCATCGTCGTAAAATCCAACAGGTGCGGCCACTGCCATGCGGCATTTGCCCAGCCCCAAGTCCAGCAGCTCATAGACCTCCGGCTGGTATTCCAGAAGAATATCCTTTCCGGCAATTCCGATATCCGCAGCACCCCGTTCCACATAGATCGCCACATCTGAGGGCTTTACCCAGAAATAGCGCACCTGCTTTTCGGGATTCTCAAAGATCAGCTTCCGGTTATTTTCCCGGATGGAAGGGCACTCAAAGCCTGCTTTCTCGAACATGGCATAGACCTTTTCACCCAAACGGCCCTTTGGCAGCGCAACATTCAGCATTCCGCACCATCCTTTCCCAGCCGGACAATCTGGCGGCAGCGGAGCTTCGGCGGGATCTGCTTTTGGGCATAAACGTTCTTTCCCTCCGCGATCAGCCGCTCCACCTGCCGGGAGACACAGCTGAAATCCGTTTCCTCATTATACAAAAGAAGGACATCCACATCATATTCCGCGCGGTTGCCGGGTAACTGCTCTAATAAATCCAGATAGATGGCAAAACCGATCGCACCCGCTTTCCGCTGCAGCTTCTGCATCAACTTGTCGTACTGGCCCCCTGCCAGGATACCGTCACAGATGCCGTTGAGGAAGCCTTTGAAAACGATGCCGTTGTAGTAGTTCATATTATTTACAACGGAAAAATCGAAGAGGATCTTTGGATTGAACTCCGTTTTGTCCAGCATCTTTGACAGAGCTTTCAGCTGCGCAAGGCTCTCCTCTGCCCAGCTTCCGCAAAGAGCTTCCAGCTGATCCAGTACCCATTCCCGATTGCCATAAATGGTCACGAAGCCGGATAGAATGCGGCTTTCCTCTGCGCCAATGCCGTATTCCCGGCAAAGGCGGCTCAGATCGTGGGCGTTTTTTTCCGCAATATACGCAATCGCGCTCTGCCGGAATTTCTGGTCTCCGGAAATTCGATCCAATACCGCAGCAAGCACTCCCAGATGGGAGATTTGTATAACAAAATCCTCTGAGATCAACTGTAAGCTCTGTGCAGCCAGAGAGACTGTCTCGTAAATATCGTACAGGTCGATATCTCCGATGCATTCCAGGCCTGCCTGCATGATCTCCCGGTACTGGCCAGTGCTGCCGGAAACCCGGTAGATATTCTCATTATAATATACCTTCTGTTTGCAGCCCGGGGCATCTCCCCCGTTTTTGATAATGGACAGTGTTACATCCGGCTTCAAAGCCAGGAGCTTTCCGTTGGTGTCGTTGAAGGTGATGATCCTGTCACTGGTAAGAAAATCCTTGTTGCGGATGTAATATTCGTACTCCTCGAATTTGCTCATTTTATAGGGCAGATAGCCATACTTCCGATACAGCGAGCGCAGCCCGAATACCGCCTTCTCCTCCCTTTTCAGAACGTTTTCATCCATCCTCAGCACCCTCCCTTTCGCTTCATCACTTTAGCGTACTAATGTGTTTGGGTATATTATACACAGGAATCCTGGTTTGTCAATCCCCTATTCCCCATATTCTTTTTGCGGATTGTAAGCGGCCAGTCCTCATAAGGGAGAAAATAAGGGAGAAAACAGGAAAAGCCGTCTGAACCGTACAGAAATTCCCAATGGTTCAGGCGGCATAGGCTTCATCCAACGAAGCTCAATCTGATTTTTTACTTCGCATTTCAGCATGTTGATTCTTTTCTAATTTATGCTATTCCAAAATCGATCTGTTTACCAATCAAGCTAACTATAAGGCAAGGGCCTGTTATATCAAATGTGGATTTGAAATTACACATGAAATGTCAAATGGAGAAATTGTAGCTCGATATGAAATGGAGCTACAACTATAAGAATGGGGGCTATTACAGTCCTCATTCTTTTCATCTCCTGAATCGTGTTGCGCCACGCATCCCATTTCGATTTCCGTTCACAGTCCTCCGGACTGCGCCCAAAATCGAAGGATTTTCCCACGGACTAAAAAAGTGTTCACCGGACACTTTTTTACCTTGCTGCGCTCGGCCGTCCTTTCAAACCCGCCCTTCCCCATCAGAAAAAGAAAAGCACATCCTTACGGATGTGCTTTTCTTTTTCTGGCGGAGCAGGAGGGATTTGAACCCTCGGTACCCTTTTGGGGTACACACGATTTCCAGTCGTGCCCGTTATGACCACTTCGATACTGCTCCATGTGTGCGTCAGCTCTTGCCGACTTGCATATGATACTACATCGATCCCGATTTGTCAAGCATTATTTTTCCTTTTTTCAAAAAATTTCTCACCCTCCGAAGATGGTGAGAAATTTTTATCATTGTAAGTCGATCTGTACGCTGAGGGACAAAATCTTTCGTTCCTGCTGGTCAATGCGCGAACTGGCTCTGATACAGCTGGGCGTAGAATCCACGCTTGGCGAGAAGTTCCTCGTGCTTTCCCTGCTCCACGATGTGCCCATCCCGCATGACCAGGATCATATCCGCCTCCCGGATAGTGGACAGCCGGTGGGCCACGATAAAGGAGGTACGCCCCTGCATCATGGTGTCGAAGGCCTTCTGGATACGAATTTCCGTGCGGGTATCAATGGAGGAGGTGGCCTCGTCCAGGAACAGCATGGGCGGCAGGCACAGCATGACCCGGGCAATGCACAGCAGCTGCTTCTGGCCCTGGGAAAGGTTTCCTCCCGCTTCGGAAATCACCGTGTTATAACCTTGGGGCAGACGCTTGATGAAGCTGTGGGCATGGGCTTGCGTTGCCGCGGCAATGATCTCCTCCTCCGTGGCATCAGGTTTACCCATGGCGATATTCTCCTGGATGGTGCCCGCCTTCAGCCAGGTATCCTGAAGCACCATGCCCACGCTGCGCCGCAGCTCGCCCCGGTTCATATCCTGGGTGCTGACCCCGTCCAGCCGGATCTCGCCGCCGTCCGGGTCATAAAAGCGCATCAGAAGGTTAATAAAGGTGGTTTTTCCACAGCCCGTAGGGCCCACGATGGCCACCCGCTGTCCGGGCTTTATAGAAAGATTGAAATCCCCGATCAGCGGCTTTTCGGGAACATAGGAGAAAGACAAGTCCCTGATCTCCACACCACCCTTTACGGCTTCCGGCCGCTGGGGACGCTCCGGCTCCGGGCTGCGGGCAGGGGCTTCGATCAGCTCAAAGACACGGCCCGCACAGGCCAGGGCGTTTTGCAGCTCCGTAATCACGCCGGAAATCTCATTGAAGGGCTTGGTATACTGGTTGGCATAGTTCAGGAAGCTGGTCAGGTTGCCCACGGAAATGCCGCCGGAAATGGCGATCAGCGCGCCCGTCAGGCCGACGCCCGCATAGACTACCGAGTTGACGAACCGGGTGCAGGGATTGGTCAGAGAGGAAAAGAAGATGGCCCGGAGGGAGCATTTTCTCAGCCGCTCGTTCACCTCGTCAAATTGCGCCATGGATTCGTCCTGATGGCCGAAGGCCTGGACCACCTTGATCTGGCCCACGGTCTCGTCAATGAGCCCCGTCTGCTCGCCCCGTGTGGCGGTCTGCAATTTGAACATGTCGTAAGTCCGGGTGGCAATAAAATTGGCAACCACAAGAGACAGGGGCGTAATGAAAATGACCACCAGTGCAATGCCCCAATGGATGCGCAGCATAAACAGCAGTGTACCCAGAATGGTCATAACGCCTGTGAACAGCTGAGTAAAGCCCATCAGCAGGCCGTCGGCAAAGGTATCCACATCGGAGATCACCCGGCTGACCACCTCACCCTGAGGATGCTTATCCAGATAGCTCAACGGAAGTACCTGGATATGTCGGAACGCCTCGTCCCGGATATCCCGGGTCACATTATATGTCATGCGGTTGTTGATCTCGCTCATAAGCCATTGGGACACCGCCGCAACAGCGGCGCAGATGACCACGTTACGCAAATATACACCCATAGTGGCAAAATCCACCTGTCCCGCATCCACAATGCAATCGATGGCTTCGCCCACCAGAATGGGGATATACAAGCTCATGACCACATACAGCGTGGCAAGAATGAGGGAGAAGATCAGCCCCGGCCAGTAGGGTTTGATGCGCCGCAGGATTTTTTTCATGACTGCCATTTGATTGTTAGCCATTGCGCGCCACCTCCTTGGGGAACTGGGAATAGTAGATTTCCTGATATACCGGACAGCTTTCCAGAAGCTCCTCATGGGTGCCCTTCCCTGCCAGCTCGCCGTCGTCCAGCACCAGAATTTCATCGGCATAGCGAACAGAAGCCGCCCGCTGGGAGACGATAAAGGTAGTGGGAGCATTCTCCATTTTGCGGATCGCCATGCGCAGGTTGGCATCCGTTGCGTAGTCCAATGCCGACGCGCTGTCGTCCAGTATCAAAATCCGAGGCTTTCGTACCAGGGCACGGGCAATGGTCAGCCGCTGCCGCTGACCACCGGAGAAATTGACACCCCCCTGCTCCACAGGCGCATCCAGCTCTCCTTCCTTATCCTTGACCACTTCCCGGGCCTGGGCGGTGTTCAGGGCGGCCCACAGCTCGTCATCCGTTGCATCGCCCTTACCCCACAGCAGGTTCTGGCGAATGGTGCCCTTGAAAAGCACTGCCTTTTGGGGAACAATGCCGATCTGCTCCCGCAGGGAATCCATATCGTACTCCCCTACCGGTACACCGTCCAGCAGCACGTCGCCTGCGGCAGCATCATACAACTTAGGGATCAGATTCACCAGCGTAGTCTTGCCGGAGCCGGTGCCACCGATGATGCCGATGGTCTGCCCAGGCTGGGCGGTAAAGGAGATATGCTCCAGGGAGGGATTTCCCGCACCCGCATAATGGGCAGTCACATCCCGGAACTCCACCTTGCCCTGCAAATTTTCCGCACTCCGTTCTCCGTTTTTCTGGGAGGGTTCCATGTCCAGAACCGCCGCCAGACGGTTGCCGCAGGCGAAGGCCTTTGTCAGGGTGATGATGAAGTTCGCCATCTTGATCAGTTCCACAAGAATTTGGGACATATAATTATAGAGAGCGATCACAAGACCTTGGGTGAGAATACCGCTTTCCACCTTGAGCGCACCTACCCGAATCAGCAGCACCACCGCAAGATTGATGATCACAAAGGTAATGGGATTCATCAAAGCGGAAATTCGCCCTGCGGACAGCTGGCGGGCAGTCAAAGTCTGGGTGTTTTCGCAAAAAGCATCCACCTCTGCCTCCTCCCGACAAAAAGCCCGCAGCACCCGTACTCCAGCAAGATTTTGCCGGGTGGCGGAGGTCACGCCATCCAGCGAGGACTGCACCCGCTTGTACATGGGCATGGTGATGAGCATAATGCCGAAGACAATAACGCACAGCACCGGGATCACCCCTGCAAACACCAACGCAGCCTGAAAATCAATGGTAAAGGCCATAATCATGGCACCGAACACCACGAAAGGAGACCGCAGCAGCAGCCGCAGCGTCAGGTTCACGCCGTTCTGCACCTGATTGATATCGGAAGTCATCCGGGTCACCATGGTGGAGGTGCCCAGCTGGTCTATCTGGCTGTAGCTAAGGCCCAAAATATGATCCAGTACCGCATGGCGCAGCCGTGCGGAAAAGCCCACGGCTGCCACGGCGGAAAAATACTGGGCGCAGACCGCCATCAGCAATCCGATAATGCCAAGGCAGATCATCACTGCGCACATTTTTACGACATAGCCCGTATCCCCGCTGCCGATACCCTTGTCCACGATTTTCGCCACAACCAGGGGAATAAATAGCTCAAAGGACGCCTCCAGCAGCTTAAACAGCGGTCCAAGAACGCATTGCTTCCCATAGCCCCGCATGTATTTCAGAAGTTTTTTCATAGGGTTCACCTCTCAATTTCTGCAAGAATTATAGCATCGTTTTATACCAAAAGCAATCCGTATTATGCAAAAGAAGCCAGCCCATACAGGCTGGCTTCTTCTGGAGCTAGTGACCTGACTCGAACAGGCGACCTTCTCATTACGAGTGAGATGCACTACCGACTGTGCTACACTAGCATTTATTAGCCCGATTATTATACCGATAATCGGGCAAAAAGTCAACTGCTTTTTTCAGGATTATACCTTCGCGCCCACCTCTCTGATCTTAGAGCGCAGGGCGATCAGGTCATCGAAGGTCTCGGGGCGTTTGGTTACATCCCGCAGAAGAGCAGACGGATGGTAGATAGCCGTCATCCAGACACCGTTTTTCTGCACCCACTGGCCGTGCTGTCGGGTGATGCGGTAGCCGGGGTCAATGAGCCGCAAAGCGGCAATTCTTCCGAGACATACAATGATCTTCGGTTTTACCAGTGCCACCTGGTTGCGCAGGTAGCCGATACAGGCATCCTGTTCTGTTTCCAGCGGGTCCCGGTTCCGGGGCGGACGGCATTTGACGATGTTAGCAATGTAGCAGTTTTCCTTTCTGTCCAGATCGATAATGGACAGCATATCGTCCAACAGCTTTCCGGCAGGGCCCACAAAGGGCTCCCCTTTCAGATCCTCCTGCTCGCCGGGGCCTTCGCCCACGAACATCACATCCGCATGCTCATTGCCCACACCAAACACCACATTATGCCGGGTCTCACACAAGCCGCAGCGGGTGCAATTCCCGCATACACCTTTCAGTTCTCCCCAATCCAGCATATCACCAGCTCCTTCTGCGCTCTGCTCTGCGGCGGCGCCGCTGCGCCCGGCGGCGGGCACGGAGGTAGGTATTGTAGCCAACGTACAAAGCAAAGGCCACTGCCGCCAATACCACAACAGTGCCGATAAATCCGAACACACCTCTGACACCATCACCGCCGCCAACGGACTCGTTCAGAAAATCAACGCCTGTGTCATCCGCATGCTTGACGGTGCCCATAGCGAAAAGCTCCGCCTCAGCCACACAGGAATTGCGGTACCAAAGCTCTACCGTAGCGATCTGCTGACCCTTGGCAACAGGTGCATACAGGCCGCCATCCGTAGCGGTATATCGGATATCCATATTATCCAGCTGAACAGAGGACGGCAGAACCGTATCGATATTGACATCCGGCTGGCCCACGGCATCACTTTCGCCGTCCACCACCGGGAACTGGTTCATGGCCTGTCCTTCATAAACGATACGGTTGACCTTAAAGGATTCATATACATAGGCAATCAAATCGACCATTTCATCGAAGTTGCCGTAGTTGATGACCTGCCAGCTCATGCCGGGTTTATCATTGAATTCACGCAAACAGCCAAGCACCACGCAGATCAGCTTCATGCCGCCATTTTCCGCAGCCCGGTTTTCAGCAACACAAACGAGGTTAGCACCGGAGGCCTCAGAGTAGCTGGCAAGGCCGCCCTTCACGCGGGTATCGAAGTATTTTGCAACGTTATGGTCGTCGATCAGATAGTTCTGGGTACGGAAGCCCCGTTCTTCCGCGACAACGTTGGTAGCCGGAACCGTATAGTCAATGGCACCCAGGATCTCCATAAGAGCTTCATTTTTCATGATCTCCCGCATGATCTTCGCCATATCCCGGGCAGTGGTATAGGAAGTGGCCGTATCGAGACCGGAAATATTGCCGAATTCTGTGCTGACACAGCCGATCTTGCGAACCCGCTGGTTCATAAGCTCCACACAGCCGTCGCGGCTGCCGGCGATGTGCTCAGCCAGGGCAACGGCGGCATCATTGGCACCCTGCAGGATCAGGCAGTGGAGCATAGCCTCCAAAGACAGCTGCTCCTCGCTCTTCAGGCCAAAGGACTGGGCACTGGCGGGAACCTTGGACTGGATACCAGGCTGACAGGTAACCATTTCATCCAGCTGGCAATTCTCGATTACAACGAGTGCCAACACCAGCTTCGCAAGGGTACCGGGAGACATTTTGGTATCGGGATTGTAGGAATAGATCACCGTATCGGTATTCACTTCATAAACAAAAGCAGCCATCGCCGTTCCCAGCTTCCGCTCGCTGCCCGCCAGAGGCGACATTCCCTCGATGGTACGGCAGCCGTTCAGTACACTCACTTGTCCGAAAGGGATATCTGTTGCCGGGGATGTCTCTGTTTCCGTACTTCCAACTGTGGCTTCGGTGGTTGAAACGGGCGTAGTATCCGGCACTGCCGCAGCCCAAACAGGCATGGAAACACATTGCAGCAAAAGCATCGTGCACAAAATCAGCGATAAAATGCGAAAATTTTTCATAATTCTCCCTCAATATTCGGTCGCCGGACTTGTCCGGCAGGAAAAAGTCGTGTATAATATGGGATATATTATAACAGCTTTTCCCCTTCTAGTCAATGCGGGAGGATCGTTCCCATGAAAAAACCGCGCATCCATATTCTCGCTGCCATCACCTTTGTGTTCGTTGCCTTCACGCTGGGCTTTTTTCTTGGTCGTAACTTCAATCACGGTTCCGTCCAGATTTCGGTGCCCCGGGTGGAACCGACAGCAAGCACTCCCCCGGCAACGCTGCCGCAGGAATCTGCCGCCACAGCAGCCGCTGTCCTGGATCTGAACACTGCGACCCATGCGGAACTGATGACCCTGCCGGGTATCGGTGATGTTATCGCCCAACGGATCCTGGATTACCGGGAGGCAAAGGGAGGCTTCAAGAGCGTCGAAGAGCTGTTGAATGTGGAAGGTATCGGCAGCAAGCGGCTGGAAACAATTTTGGACTATGTAACTGTAGGAGGTTGACCCCATGAAAATATTGGTCGTAGACGACGAGGCACTGCTGGTCAAAGGTATTCGTTTTAATTTACAGAATGAGGGCTACAAGGTCATTACCGCGTCTGACGGACTGGAGGCACTGCAGCTGGTGCAGACCCAGAATCCTGACCTGGTTGTGCTGGATGTGATGATGCCCAATATGGACGGCATGACGGCATGCAGCAAGATCCGGGAATTTTCCGATGTTCCCATCATCCTGCTCACCGCCAAGACCGAGGACATGGACAAGCTGATGGGCTTCGACCATGGCGCGGATGACTATCTGACCAAGCCTTTCAACATTCTGGAGCTGAAAGCCCGAATTCGCGCCCTTCTGCGCCGGGCCGGTACCGCGGAACGCCGCACTCCCAGCCATCACCTGACCACCGGCTCCATCACTCTGGATCTGGACGGACGGAACGCATATAAGTCCGGCGTTATGGTGGAGCTGACCGCAAAGGAATTTGATGTGATCGAATTTCTGATGCGCAATCCCAACCGGGTCTATTCCCGGGAGGCTCTTCTTGATACGATCTGGGCCTACGAATACCGCAGCGATATCCGCACTGTGGATGTACATATCCGCCGCCTGCGGGAGAAGCTGGAAGAAAATCCCGCAGAACCGAAGCATATTTTAACAAAGTGGGGCGTTGGCTATTATTTCAAGAAGTGAAAAGCCTGCTTTCCGCAGGTATGTCAGCACACAATTTACTTACGCGATGACCTATGTTGTCATCACGTTTATTGTGCTGCTCTTTTTGAATATCTACTGCTCCAGGGTCAGTCAGCAGCTGTTTAACCGAAGCAAGGAAGCGTCCTTGATTGAAAAGTGTGACTTTGCAGCGGATGAGATCGCCGGTCTGGAAGTCATCAACACTGACACCGTAGCAGAACTGATCGATCAGATGGACAGCCTGAAAGCTACCCGGCTGATCGTGACTGACCAGAGCGGCCTGGCCATTTATGACAGCAGCGGTACTGCCGAAGGCACCTATGCCCTTCTGCCGGAAATTCTGGATGCCATGAGCGGTGAAGGCGGAAACGATGCCTTTTCCTGGGTCTATCAGGAGGGTACCACCCACTCCCGGGCTGCTACACCCATCGTCTATTACGGCACCATCATCGGATGCGTATATATGACAGAATACGACACCACCCACGGCGCGCTGCTCCGTTCCCTTGAAATTACCGTCTTACAGATTACCTTCACTCTGGAAACCATTCTGATCCTGTTCTCTTTCGTTTTCAGCGGCAGTTTCTCCCGCCGGATGCGCAAGATCATGACCTCCATGCGCACCATCCAGGACGGCGACTACAGCCACAAGCTGGTCTTGGGCGGCAATGACGAACTGACGATTCTGGGAAATGAATTCAACGCTCTGACAGAGCGGCTTCACACCTCAGAAAAAAAGCGTCGCCGGTTTGTTTCCGATGCCTCCCATGAGCTGAAAACACCCCTCGCTTCCATCAAACTGCTGACGGATTCCATTTTGCAGAATGATATGGATGCGGAAACCGTGCGGGAATTTGTGGAGGACATTGGCAATGAAGCGGAACGGCTGAACCGAATGACCGCAAAGCTTCTCACACTGACCAAACTGGATACCGTGCAGGAGAGCGAGAGTGAGATCATTTATATGGCCCCTACTGTCAGACGGGTCAGCCGTATGCTCTCTCCTGTGGCACAAACAGCGGATATCCGGCTCGTCCTGGAACTGGCCGAAGACTGTCCGGTGCTGATCCTGGAGGATGATCTGTATCAGATCGTCTTCAACCTGATGGAAAACGGTATCAAATACAACACCCCGGGCGGCAGTTTGACGGTATCCCTGAGCCGGGATGAAGAGAATGCCTCTCTTACTGTCCGGGATACAGGCGTTGGTATCCCTTCCGATGCCATCGATCACATATTTGAACGGTTTTACCGTGTGGATAAAGCCCGTTCCCGAGCCTCCGGCGGCAGCGGTCTGGGTCTGTCTATCGTGAGAGGTATCGTGGAGCGGAACCGGGGTGAGATCCGGGCAGAGAGCGTTCCCGGCTCCGGTACCGCCTTTACCGTGACCTTCCCCGCATTTGATACGGAGGTGGACAGAGAATGAGACGAATATTCTGCCTGCTTTTGGCAGCCTTACTGCTTCTTTCCCTTTGCGCCTGCGGTGTTGATTCCGAAAACCAGGCTGAATTCTTTTACCGCAGAGTAAAATTCGCCTACGGCACTGGCGAATCGGACGGCGTGATCGTATCCGAGATCCGGGATATTACCAGCCATACCGACGATCTCCCCTACCTGATCTCCCTGTACCTGGTTGGCCCCCAGGATGAGGCGTTGGCTTCCCCCTTTCCTGCGGAAGTCCGCCTGATCTCCGCAGAAAAAACACGAAGCAAGGTCCAAATCGAGCTTTCCGAAATCGACAGCGGGTTTTCCGATTCCGCCTTCTCCCTGGCCTGCGCCTGCATGACCCTGACCTGCATAGAGCTGACCGGTGTAACTCAGGTAACCATCGTCAGCGGTGAGCGTTCCGTCACACTCAGTCAGGAGGATCTCACCCTGTACGACAGTGACACCGTAAATCCGGCAACCATAGAGACCACAATGGAGGTTCCCCAATGAAATTCATTTCCTGGAATGTAAACGGCCTGCGGGCCTGCGTGACCAAGGGCTTTGCCGACTATTTCAATGATGCCAATGCTGATTTCTTCTGCCTTCAGGAGACAAAGCTGCAGCAGGGCCAGATCGACCTGGATCTGCCCGGTTATCACCAGTTCTGGAATTACGCCCAGAAGAAGGGCTATTCCGGCACTGCCATCTTTGCAAAGGAACAGCCCCTCTCCGTCACCTATGGTGTTGGCATTGAGGAGCTGGATACGGAGGGGCGGCTCATTACCCTGGAATACCCGGACTTTTATCTTGTTACCTGCTATACCCCCAATGCCCAGCAGGGCCTTGCCCGGATCGACCACCGCTTAAAATGGGACGAGGCTTTCCGCAATTATCTGTCCGCACTGGATCAGAAAAAGCCCGTCATAGCCTGCGGCGACCTGAATGTTGCCCATCAGGAGATCGACCTGAAGAACCCCGCCTCCAACCGTGGGAACGCAGGCTTCTCCGACGAGGAGCGGGAAAGCTTTGGAAAGCTCCTTGACGCGGGGTTTACCGATACCTTCCGGCATTTGAATCCTGATACCACGGGAATTTACAGCTGGTGGAGCTACCGCTTCAACGCCCGGAAGAACAATGCGGGATGGCGTATTGACTATTTTATCGTATCTGACCGCATTGCGGACAAAATCACCGCCGCTCCCATCTATACGGAGATTTTCGGCTCCGACCACTGCCCTGTTGGCCTGGAATTGGATATCTGACAAACAACGCCCAATGGCAGCAGCCATTGGGCGTTTCCTTTACTCACCGATATGCTCGTAATACCCGTTCACCAAATGCAGGACCTCTTTCGTATCCCCGCGAATGATAAGCCGGGGCTCCTTGTCCAGCCCATCGAAGGAGAACTGGAAATTATGCAGATTTTCTCTGCCGATGGCGTAGCAGAAAAATTCCGTAAGATTCTTTTTATCCGCACCGGGAAGATCCAGGATCATACAGCAGCGGTGCTCCTCCTGTGACCGGTTCAGAAGAAAATCATACACAATGCCATTATTCTTTGCCGCAATGCTGGGCCGCACCGAAGGATGCCGCATAAAAGCATCCACCTGCTCCGGGGCAAAATGCCACAGCCCGTTGATCTTCTCCCCCTGCAAGATGCCGTTGGAAATGTAGCTGCGGATGGTTCGGTCCGAAAGCCCTGTAAACTGTACAATATGTCCGATGCAATAGTAATTGCCGGTTGCGCTTGTATCTTCCATAGTTATAAATCCTTTCATAATAAAGTAACACGCGTGCTGTGCCTTTATTATAAAGGAAATCGTACAAGCAAATCAATTTGAAATTCAGTCACTTTTTCATGTCCGCTATCATCACGCCCACCTGTCCGTTTTTCCGCACCAGAAAGGCATCCTTCAGCCGCTCTATGTAGGCAAAGGGTTCCTCCGGGTAAATGGGGACAAAGGTTCCTGCCTGTTCGTGCTTTGGACCCAGGGTGAACCGAAGCTCCCCTTCCCCCAGCCGCTTTGCCGGAATTTTTGTATCCAGTCCGAAGCCGTCTCCTGTGGGAACGACCACACCAAGGTTTTCATGCTTGTCCCCGCAATATACCCACAGGCGGCAGATCACATCCCCCGTCAGCTGACAGCGGCAGATAAAACGGTAATAAAGTCCCTGGCGCAGGACCTGTACCTTCCCGGCAGGCTGCCCGCCGAAATACACCTCATAATTCCCTTCCATAAAAACATGCCCCCTTGGTGCAGTCTATGCGCCAAGGGGGTGAATCATTACGTTGCCCTGTTGTCATGCAGGCCAAAGCTTACCGCGATGGCGTCATTTACCAGTGCCATTTGTTTCTCGTCCAGCCGTCCCATATGCTCCCGCAGGCGGCGTTTGTCGATGGTACGAATTTGTTCCAGAAGGATCACCGAATCCTTGCTCAGGCCCACGCTGCCCCCGGCGATGTTGATATGGGTCGGAAGCCTGGCTTTTCCTGTCTGGCTTGTGATGGCCGCGGCGATGACCGTGGGCGAATGGCGGTTTCCCGTATCATTCTGAACGATCAGAACAGGGCGGGTGCCTCCCTGCTCGCTGCCAACCACCGGCGACAGGTCTGCGTAGAATATGTCGCCCCGTTTGACTGATGCTTCCGTCATGTGCTTTCACGCTCCGTGCATTTTTCCTGCGCTACCGGATGGAACCATATGTAACGCGGTAACAGTATTTTCCCACGTCCATATGGATTTTATACGATAGCACATCCAAAATATCCTATGCACTTCTTCGCCGGAAAGCTACAGGATCTGAAAATCTTTGACATCCAGCGTCAGTATCCGCCGCCCGTCATAGAGGATCTCCGCCCGGATGGGCCTGTCCTCCCCGTCCACCCAGATATCCAGGTGCAGGGCATCATCCTCATAGCTGTCGTCAACGGCCAGCCGCAGCAGGTCTTCTTCCGTACTGGCAGAAGTGATATATCCGCTGCGCAGGGTCTTCAGCAAAATCCACGGCCCGCTGACCGGGGAAAGCTGACCGTCCGCCAGAAGCTCAAAATACAGAGCGGTGTCGTCAAAGGTCAGGTTCCCGCCGGTGTCGGAAACATTTCCCGTGATCCCGGCAATGGTTTCCGGGGCTGTTACCGTAAAGGTCAGATTTCCCTGTGCATCCCCGGTACATTCCATAGAGAAGCTGTACAGCTTGTCTCCATAGTCCGCCGTAATGTCTGCTGTAAAACTGCACCCTTCTGCCTTCAGGAGCTTCGACCGCAGCTCCATCCCCCGTTCCAGCTCCCGGTTTTTCGGGGAGCAGCCCGTCAGCAATACCAGAATGCCGAGCAGCAAACCCGCCTTTTTCAATTTGATCCCGCCTTATTTCAGTAGTCGCGGAAGAACATTCAGCATGTCCGTAGGCAGCATCCCATATTCCCCGATCTCCCTGGCGCAGATGTCTCCCGCCGCCCCATGGAGCCAGGCCCCGCAGGCTGCCGCTTCCAGGGGAGCGATCCCCTGTCCCAAGAGGCTCACAAGAATGCCCGCCAGCACATCGCCGCTGCCGCCGACAGCCATCCCGGGATTGCCTGTATGGTTTATGTAATGGTTCTCGCCATCGGTAATACAGCTCTCATGGCCTTTTAAGAGCAGGATACAGTTCCACTCCCGGGCAAAATGGGCAGCGGAAGCCATGCGGTTCTCACTGATGGTACCGCCAAACCGGATAAACTCCCCGTCATGGGGTGTCAGGATGGTAGGATAAGCCCTTCCACGCAGTATATCCTTATGCTCCCGCAGCACATTTATGCCGTCGGCATCCAGGACAACCGGGCATTTCGCGTTTTCCAGTACCGCCTGCACAACAGCAAGGGTTCCTTCCGACTGGCCCAGTCCGCAGCCTATCAGAACCGCATCCATTTTGGGAAGCTTTTCCAGAATCTCGCCCACCGCCGAAACGGCAAGCATTCCCCCCTCATCAGGCAGCGGAAATACCACCGGCTCCGTCAGCTTCACCGCTTCGATGGCATAGATGCTCTCAGGAACCCCCAAATACACCAGCCCCGCCCCGCTGCGCAATGCCCCCATAGCCGCCAAAGCCGCCGCCCCGGTATAACCCCGGCTGCCGCAGAGAAGGAGAATTTTGCCGAAGTCGCCCTTGTGGGCGTAGGGGTCACGGTCAGGAAGGAGGGATAATACGGTTTCGTGACTCAATTCTTTCATAATCACAGATTATACAGCTTGCTGAACTTCTCGGTCAAATAATCGGTATAGAACTTCGCGTCAAATTTTCCGCAGACCTCCTCGAACAGCTGACCGGGCTTTTTGAAGCTGGCGTGGCGGTGGATGTGCTCCACCAGCCATGCGGTAACCTTGCTGAGATCGCCCTTGGCCACATCTGCGTACACATCCCCCAGGTCCTCCTCCATCTTCCGCAGCATTTGCGCACCGTAGGCACTGCCCAGGGCGTAGGAGGGGAAATAACCGATGCTGCCGCCGCTCCAATGGCTGTCCTGCAGGCAGCCTTCCCGGTCGTTGGGAACCTCCACGCCCAGGTATTCCTTGTACAGCCGCTTCCACTCGGCAGGAACATCCTTCACTTCCAGAGTGCCGCCGATCAGCTGCTTTTCGATCTCATAGCGCACCATAATATGCAGGGCATAAGTCAGCTCGTCAGCCTCGGTGCGGATGAGAGAAGGCTCCGCCTTGTTGATGGCCCGGTAGAACATGGTTTCGTCCACATCTGCAAGCTGCTCAGAGAACAACTCCTTGACCTTGGGGAAAATGGCATGGACAAAGGCTTCGCTGCGGCCGATGATGTTCTCATAGAACCGGCTCTGGCTTTCATGGATGCCCATGGATACGCCGCCGCTGAGAGCAGTGTAATTGTACTTGTCGTCCGCGCCCAGCTCATACAGGGCATGGCCACCCTCGTGGATCACGGAGAACATGGAGGAAACCAGATTATCCTCGTGATAGTGGGTGGTGATGCGCACATCCTTGTTGTTGAAATTGGTGGTATAGGGATGCTCCGTCTCCGCGATGCCGCAGTGGCTCCGGTCGATGCCCATAACCTCCATCAGGTAATCAGAGAACTTCCGCTGAACCTCCGCGGGATAGTGGTGGAACAGGAAGCTGTCGTCGATCTGCTGTACGTTCTGGATCTTGGCGATCAGGGGCACGATAGCCTCCCGCAGCTGGGCAAAGAAAGCGTCCAGCGTGGCGGTATTCATGCCTTCCTCGTATTCATTCAGCAGTGCGTCATAGGGAGCCATATCAGGATTAAAGTAGCCCGCGAACTTCTTGTTGTAGGCCACGATCTTTTCCAGATAGGGCGTGAAGGACGCGAAATCATCCTCATTCTTCGCCTTTGCCCAAACCGCCTGGGCATCGTTCAGCAGAACAGAATAGGCCACATATTCCTCCGCGGGGATCTTGAACATCTGGTCATATCCCTTTCGCAGAACCTCCACCTCCCGCTTTGTCTGGGCATCCAGCTCCTCTGCATGGGCTTCCAGATAAGAAAGCAGCTCCCCATTTTCCGGGTTGACCGTCAGGTCATAGGTGACCTGAGACAAAATCTCCATGGTCTTGCCCCGGCCCTCCCAGGTATCGCTGGGTGCGGCGGTGGTGGCATCCAGATAGAGGACACCCATGGCATGGTTATAAGCGGCCTGAGTCTGTTGCAGCTTGCGCAGAGCTTCCACGGCCTGATTGACGGATTCATATTTCATGGTAGCTAAACCTCCTTTTTATTCTGAAATAACCATACCACGCATCGGAATTTTCGTCAAGAATAAGAATTTTGTGCTTGCATAATGAAAATGAATATGTTACTATAACGGGGATATTTGCAAAAGCAATGATTGGGCTGCCTTGTATTGGGTTTACCACATACAGCGAGAGCGGGATGGTGTGAGCCGCTTGGGTACGATACCGGGCTTTCTCCCAGGAGCTGCCGCCTGAAAGGAAAGTAGGGACGGACGGGTGACTCCGTTAAGGGTCTATGGTGTGTCAGCACCGAAAAAGCGCACCGTGAAAGCGGTGAATTGCGGGTGGTACCGCGGAAGGAATGCCTTTCGTCCCGAATGATGGGATGAGAGGCGTATTTTTTTAGTTGAAAATTGAAAATTGAAAATTGGAAATTATGGAAATCATTGTTGAATGCAATACCTTAACTTTCAACTTTCAACTATCAACTTTCAACTCCAAAAAGTAAGTTACCTTTTTAGGAGGAATCGTAAATGAAAGAACAATTGGAGCAGATCAAACTGAATGCTCTGGCAGCACTGGATGCTGCCGCAACCCCTGCCAGCCTGGAAGAGCTCCGGGTCAAGCTGCTTGGCAAAAAGGGCGAGCTGACCGCCGTCCTGAAGCAGATGGGCAAGCTGTCCCCCGAGGAGCGACCCATCATGGGCCAGATGGCCAACGCTGTCCGGGCTGATATCGAAGCCAAGCTGGAGGAGCGTAAGGCCGCTATTCACGCCGCTGTGCTGGAAGCCAAGCTGGCTGCCGAAGCCATCGACGTGACTATTCCGGGCGAGACCGTGGCCGTGGGCCATCAGCACCCCATGAATCAGGTGCTGCAGGAGATCAAGGACATCTTCGTAGGCATGGGCTACACCGTTGTGGACGGCCCCGAGGTAGAGTTCGCCAGCTACAACTTCACCCGCCTGAACATCGAGGAAGGCCACCCCTCCCGCGACCGTTCCGACACCTTCTACTTCGACGACAATGACGAAGTGCTGCTGCGCACCCAGACCAGCTCCATGCAGATCCGCTTCATGGAGACCCATACCCCTCCCCTGTGCATGCTGGCTCCCGGCCGTGTGTTCCGTAAGGACGAGGCCGATGCTACCCACTCCCCCATGTTCCATCAGATCGAGGGCCTGGTAGTTGCCGAGAACATCACCATGGGCGACCTGAAGGGCGCGCTGATCAACATTATGAATAAGATCTATGGCCACGATGCCCAGGTTCGCTTCCGTCCCCACCACTTCCCCTTCACCGAGCCCAGCTGTGAGATGGATATGCAGTGCCACAAGTGCCACGGCACCGGTGAGATCGACGGCAACGTCTGCTCCACCTGCCACGGCGAGGGCTGGATCGAGCTGCTGGGTGCCGGTATGGTGCACCCCGAGGTTCTGCGCAACTGCGGTATTGACCCCGACAAGTATTCCGGCTTCGCCTTCGGCATCGGCCTGGAGCGTACCGCCATGGGCCGCATGAAGATCAACGACCTGCGCCTGATCTTCGACAACGACGTCCGGTTCCTGAACCAGTTCTAAGGAGGACAAGAGAATGAAGCTGAACAGAAAATGGCTGAATGAGGAATTCGTGGACCTGAGCCACGTTTCCGATAAAGAATATGTAGAGACCCTGACCGTTTTCGGTCAGAAGGTAGAAACCTATGAGCGTATGGACGCTGAAATCAAGAACGTCGTAGTTGGCAAGGTGGTCTCCATTGTGCGCCATACCAATTCCGACCATATGTGGGTCTGCCAGGTGGATGTTGGTCAGGAGGAGCCTGTCCAGATCGTCACCGGTGCCCAGAACGTCCACGAGGGCGACCTGGTGCCCGCTGCCCTGCACAATTCCTGGCTGCCCGGCGGTGTGCACATCACCAAGGGCAAGCTGCGGGGTGAAAAGTCCAACGGTATGCTCTGCTCCTTCGCTGAGCTGGGCCTGACCCAGAACGATCTGCCCGGTGCTTACGCCGACGGTATCTGGATTCTGAACGATGAGGACTGCAAGCCCGGCGACGACATCAACCTGGTCATCGGCAACGACGATACCATCGTCGACTTCGAGATCACCAACAACCGTCCCGACTGCTATTCCATCATCGGTCTGGCCCGGGAATCCGCTGCCGCCTTCGGCATGCAGATGAAGCACCACGAGCCTGTAGTCAATGGCTCCGATGCCGGTGATATTTACGATTATCTGGATGTGGAAGTACCTGCTACTGAGCTGTGCAACCGCTACTCCTCCCGGATGGTTGCCAACGTCAAGATCGGTCCCTCCCCCAAGTGGCTGCGCCAGCGGCTGCGCGCCAACGGTGTCCGTCCCATCAACAACATCGTGGATATCACCAACTACGTCATGCTGGAGTACGGCCAGCCCATGCACGCCTTTGACTACCGCTATGTTGCTTCCGGCAAGATCGTGGTTCGGGAAGCTGAAGAGGGCGAGACTCTGACCACTCTGGACGGCACCGTCCGGAATCTGAAGGCCGGTATGCTGGTCATTGCCGATGACACCAAGCCCATCGGCCTGGCAGGCATCATGGGCGGCGAAAACTCCGAGATCATGGACGACACCACCATGGTGGTCTTCGAGTCCGCCAACTTCAACGGCACCTCCATCCGCCAGACCGCCCTGGCTCTGGGTATGCGTACCGAGGCTTCCGGAAAGTTCGAGAAGAACCTGGATCCCATAATGACCATTCCCGCCGTCCAGCGGGCCTGCGAGCTGGTGGAGCTGCTGGAATGCGGCGACGTGCTGAACGGCACCATCGACATCATCAACTACGTTCCTGAGGAAAAGACCCTGCCTCTGGAATGCGATAAGATCAACAAGCTGCTGGGCACCGCTATTTCCAAGGAGGATATGGTCAAGTATCTGAACCTGCTGGAAATCCCTGTAGAGGGCGACACCATTCTGGTTCCCTCCTTCCGCCCCGACCTGAACCTGATGGCGGATATCGCTGAGGAAGTGGGCCGCTCCTACGGCTATAACGAGATCCCCACCACTGCCTTCAAGACCTCCACCCAGGGCGGCTACTCCCCCGAGATGAAGCTGGAAGCCAAGGCAGGCCAGCTGTGCCGTGGTTTGGGCTACAGCGAGATCATCACCTATTCCTTTGTCTCCCCCACTGTGTTCGACCAGATCCGCATCCCCGCTGACAGCACTCTGCGAAACGCTCTGCGCATCCAGAACCCCTTGGGCGAGGATACCTCCATCATGCGTACCATCGCCCTTCCCTCCATGCTGGAAATTCTCTCCCGGAACAACGCTTACCAGAACAAATCCGTAAAGCTCTATGAGCTGGCAAAGATTTACCTGCCTGTTGAGGGCCAGAAGCTGCCCAAGGAGCCCAAGATGCTGGTTCTGGGTACCTACGGTGCCAACGAAACCTTCTTTACCCTGAAGGGCGAGCTGGAAGCCATCTTCGCTGGTCTGCGGCTGCAGAAGGCTTCTTACGCCGCTGTGAAGAACAATCCCAGCTACCACCCCGGCCGCTGCGCCAGCGTATCCGTGGGCGGTGTAGAAGTGGGTGTTATGGGCCAGGTCCACCCCTCTGTCGCCAAGAACTACGGCATCGATGTGGAGGTCTACTGTGCAGAGATCAGCTTCACCAAGCTGATGGCACTGCAGCTGCCCGATGCCACCTACACCCCCCTGCCCAAGTATCCCACCGTTACCCGTGACCTGTCTCTGGTCTGCGGTGAGGAAATCACCGTTGCGGATGTGGAGAGTGTCATCACCGCCGCTGCAGGCAAGCTGCTGCGGGGCGTGAAGCTGTTCGACATTTACCGTGGCGTGGGCGTACCCGAGGGCAAGAAGAGCATGGCCTTCTCCCTGGAGCTGCGGGCCGATGACCGCACCCTCACCGATACCGATTCCGAGGCTGTTATGACCAAGGTCCTGGCTGCCCTGAAAGAAAAGCTGGACGCCGTTCTCCGGTAAATCCCCAACTAAAGAAAAATTTAACAAAATAATCTGTTTTTAGGGCTTTACAGTCTCAAAAATTTCGGTTATAATGACCATAAACTTTTACCAAGGAGGCTGAAAACCATGACGGATAAGGACACCCTGAAATTCACCGTAGCCAGCGACGACAAAGAGAATATGCGCCGGATTCTCCGGAATGTGTATGAAGCCCTGACCGAAAAAGGCTACAATCCCATCAACCAGATCGTCGGCTACCTGCTGACAGAGGACCCCACCTACATCACCAATTACAACAATGCCCGGAGCATGATCTGCAAGATCGACCGGGACGAGCTGATGCAGGTGCTGGTCAAGGAATACCTGTTCGACAAGGAATGATCCCCAGCCAAGAGGCTTTTGCCACGGCAAAAGCCTCTTGTTTTGTACCTTCTCAACTTCATACCTCCCTCCGTCTTACCGTTTTTACCATTTTATGAACGAAATGTAACATTTTCCGCCGATAATCCAACATTTTTCCTTCCATTGCTTGACATCTGCGTTACAATATGTTACAATTCGATTACATTTTACTCAGGAGGTTTCTACCATGGCTGAAGAAAATGCAGTTTTGATGTATAAGGGCCGTCCGCTGATGCGGAAGGACAACCTGGTTTATTACGGTTCCATGGCTGACAGTCACATCGTCATGCTCCAGATCCTGGAGACCAAGAAGCAGGGCGATATGGATATTGCTACCCGCGTGTCTGTTCAGCTGCAGCTCACCGATCCCGCCGCCAGAAGCCGGGACCGGATCGTAAAAAAGAGCGAAAAAGACGGTTTCTACACCGCACTGGACTTGGGCTGTGTCTGGCTCGAGCGTGCTCTGGCAGGCAAGTAATTTCTGATTCGTAAGACGGAGGCAAAGTATGAAGTTTATAAGAAGAACCCTTCCCCTGCTGCTGGCTGTCGTGCTGATGATCGGCCCCCTTTCTATCAGTGCCTCCGCGGCAGGCAATACCATGTATGGTATCGGTTTCGTGACCGCAAGTGCCCTGCGCCTGCGCAGCGAGCCGAATACCACCTCTGAGATTCTGGACACCGCTCCCCGGAATGACTGCGTTGTGGTCATCAGCAAGGAGGGCGATTGGTACAAAGTCAACTACAATCTGCAGGAAGGCTATATGCACGAGGACTACGTCAGCGTCCTGACCCGCGAGAACGCGGAGCTAGGCTACGGCGAAGTCAATGCCAGCCGAGTGAATCTGCGTAAGGGCCCCTCCACTTCCTATGGCCGGGTCGATGTTGCTGCCAAAGGCGACAAGTGCTACATTCTGGGCCTGAACGAAGGCTGGTACAAGGTCATTTACGAGGACAGCATCTGCTACATCCGCAGCGATTACCTGTCCCTGACTGAGATTCCCTACGAAAACAAGGAATCCGAAAACAGTCCCCTGTTCTTCCGCCTGGGTAAGTCCACCGGCACCGCCCCCAGTGCCTCCGCACTGAAGGGCTCCGACAAGACTGACGAAACGGAAACCGAGGAGAGCAAGCCCGAGGAATCCAATCCTCAGACTCCCTCCACCGAAACCACTCCTGAGCCCGTCACCGTTACCGGCCAGCAGATTTTGGCAAAGGCACAGCAGTATCTGGGCACCCCCTATGTTTACGGCGGCGCTTCCCCTGCCGGCTTTGACTGCTCCGGCTTCGTCTATTATGTTTTGAAGGAGCTGGGCTACTCCCCCTACCGCACCCCCGCCGACCAGTACCGCCAGGGCACCTATGTTGCCAAGTCCGATTTGCAGGTGGGCGACATCGTGTTCTTCGCCGGTACATACGCCAGCGGCATCTCCCATGTGGGCATCTACGCAGGCAACGGCCAGTTCATCCACTCCCCCAATTCCCGCAGCGTGGTCTCCTACTCCGACCTGACCAGCGGCTACTGGGCCAACCACTACTACGGCGCGCGCCGTATGGGCTAAAGAGAAAATTTCAGCAGGCATCCAAATTCGGATGCCTGCTGTTTTTACAGATTCAGCCATTGAATAAATGCCGTTTTATCTGAGCTGTTGTACCCTGCGTTTTCGTAGAAGCGCAGGGTGCTTTCTTTCTTAGACCCGGTAAGGAGCATCATTTTATAGCAATTTCTTTTTTCCGCGATCTGCTTTGCGTACGCAAGACAATCTGTGGCGTAACCCTTTCCCCGGTAGGCTTCATGGGTAACTACATTTTCCACAAAGGCATAAGGTCGCACATTGCGGGTTAAATTAGGAATAATCACGCATACGCAGGAGGATACAAGCTTCCCATCCACATCACAGACGATCAGATGATGATTGGGGTCTGCAAGGATTTGATTCCATGTCTGCCGCAAATGGTCTGTTTCCTCTGGACATTCTGTTTCGTGCAGGAACAGATAAAGCTCCAATATCTGCCCTAAATCTCCGCATTCCGCTTCCCGAATCATTTCACTTCTCCTCCTGACTTTATCACCAAATCAAACGCGATCCTCGCCGACCCATCCGCAAGATATATGATTCCGCACCGCTGGAATCCCTGCTTCGCCACCGCCCGCTGCATGACCTTGTTATCCTCGTGGGTATCAATGCGGAGATGACCGATGTGCTGTTTGGCAAAGGCCACCGCTGTACTCAGAATACCGCCGCTGCCGTCCCCGGCGATGCGGTGGATGGTGCCGTAGGGACTGTCCCAATGCCAGGCTCCGTCAATTTCCGCATAGGTGGGATCATCCCCGATAAAAAAGTAAAAAACACCGTGAATGATGCCGTTCTCCGTGATCACATAGAGGTTCCCCTCCCTGATATCCCGCACCACCTGTTCCCGGGGCGGGTGGGATTTGCCCCACTGGGTGGGATTGCCGTTTTCCGCCATAAAGGCTCTTGCATAGGCGTAAATTTCCTCAATGCGGCCCAAATCATCCGCTTCCGCTTTTCTTACTGTATATTCCATCATGTTTTCCTCCTGCGTTTTCCCTATTATAAACCATCTGAATCAGCATTGCAACCTCTGCGCATACTAGGAAAAACCGTAAGGAAGGTGCATTATTATGGCAAAATACAAACGGGGGCGGCAGAGCTTCGTGCTGGAGCAGCCCCCGGTCATCACTCATTGGGCCAGCGTGGCAGGCAAAAAGGAATCGGAAGGCCCTCTGGCCCATACCTTCGACCTGACCTCCCAGGATACCTATTTCGGCCAAAAAACCTGGGAGCAGGGTGAAAAGCAGATGCAGAAGCTGGCCCTTGCCAAGCTGGCGGAAAAAGCCGGGATGAAAACCAGGGATTTCGACATCGTTTTCTCCGGCGACCTGCTGAACCAGT
Source organism: Oscillospiraceae bacterium (assembly GCA_017461445.1). Classification (GTDB taxonomy): domain Bacteria; phylum Bacillota; class Clostridia; order Oscillospirales; family Oscillospiraceae; genus Faecousia. The sequence continues at coordinate 69,090 of JAFTXW010000019.1, read as the reverse complement.
GCATCGGCTCCTCTTTCACGCTGCGGAATATGGGTGTCCCCCATCTGGGGCTTTACGGTGCCTGTTCCACCATGGCGGAAAGCCTGCTGTTGGCCTCCATGACCGTAGGCGGTGGCTTTGCGGATAAGGTGGTAGCCATGACCTCCTCCCATTTTGCCTCCTCCGAGCGGCAGTACCGCTTTCCTCTGGGTTACGGCGGACAGCGGACCCCCACCGCCCAATGGACGGTCACCGGCTCCGGTGCCACGCTGGTCTGCTCCGAAGGCAAAGGCCCAAAGGTCACCGCCTGCACCGTGGGTACTGTCACAGACCTGGGCATTAAGGATGCCAACAACATGGGCGCGGCTATGGCCCCGGCGGCCTTTGAAACGATCCGTGCCCACTTTGACGATCTGCATACCGCTCCCGAGGATTTCGACCTGATCGTCACCGGCGACCTGGGCCAGTTGGGCAAGGAAATGCTGCTGGAGCTGGCCCGGCGTGAGGGCGTTTCCCTTGGTGGCAAGCTGACGGACTGCGGTACGCTGGTATTCGACAACACGGTGCAGGATGTCCACGCAGGCGGCTCCGGCTGCGGCTGCAGTGCCATCACCCTCTGCGGCGAGCTGCTGGGAAAGCTGAGCACCGGGAAGCTGAAAAAGATCCTGTTCTGCGGAACCGGGGCATTGCTTTCCCCCACATCCACCCAGCAGGGGCTGCCCATTCCCGGCGTTTGCCACGCAGTCTGTATCACAGGAGGTCGATAACATGGATTATTTAAAAGCATTTCTGGTGGGCGGACTGCTGTGCCTGATTGGACAGATTTTGATCGACAAAACAAAACTGACCCCCGCCCGGATTTTGGTCAGCTATGTGGTCATCGGCGTTCTTTTAGGGGCTGTGGGATTTTATCAGCACCTTGTGGATTTTGCGGGTGCCGGAGCCACCGTCCCCCTGACAGGCTTCGGTAATACCCTTGCCAAAGGTGTTAAAGAAGCCGTTCAGGAGAAGGGCTTTCTGGGCATCTTCACAGGCGGACTGAAAGCTGCCGCCGGAGGCATTACCGCCGCTATTGTGTCCGGCCTGCTGGCCAGCCTGATCTTCAAGGCCAAGGATAAATCCTGAAAAACTGGGTATGCTAGGGTAGCGGCCAGGCCGTAAATACAATACTTCGGAGGATCTAGCAATGAATAACCAGAACCAGAATCAGAATCAGAACAAGAACCAGAACAGCAATCAGAACAACAACCAGAACAACAACCAGAACAGCAACCAGAATAAGAACGAAAACCAGAAGAACTGCCGCTAAACGGCAGCCGGGGCACCTCCCAAAAGGAGATGCCCCGTTTTTATATGGCTATGAACTGGTTCAGCTGGAAGAGATACAGATATTTCGCCTTAATGGGAGACATATAGATACGGCTCAATGCTTCGCCGTAGGTTTCCACCTGAGGGCGGTAGCGTTCAACGATCTCATTCAAGGTATCTTCCGTTACATGATCCGTTTTGAAATCTACCACCGTGATGCCGTCAGGCTCCAGAAGCGCGCAGTCCACAACACCCTGCAGCAGCACCTGTTCTCCTTCCAGCCCTTCCCCGTAATGGCTGCCGCTGTCCAGAATGGAAAATTTAAATTCCCGCAGGTGGGGAACGCCCTCCCGCAGCTTTCTTCCGATATCCGTGGCAAAGAAGGCTGCTATCTTTTCGCAGTTTACCAGCTTCGCCTGATCCTCTTTCAGGAAGTTGTGGTCAGTCAGCCGCTGCACCTCCTGCGAGACCCCCTCCACACTGCCGCAGTTTTCGTATCGGATGTACTGCATAGCGGCGTGGATGGCATTGCCGTAGGTCACACCCTCTGCCGCCTGGGGCACAAAGGACGGCCTGCGCCAGGCCCGGAAGGGATTTTTCGGCTCCCGGGTATCCTCCGCCGCTTCCTCGTCCTTGATTCGTCCCTTACGGCCGGTAGCCGTCTGCTTGGAGGGGGCCTGGGTTGCCGGGATGTGGGCATAGGAGAAGGAAAGAGCTGTGCGAAGCTCTTCTTCCGCGCCTTCCGGCATGGCTCTTGCAGCTTCTGTCAGCGCGGAACTCCCATCCCCCACTTCTGGTGCTTCCGTAACACAGATTTTCCAGGGATACTCTGCCATCCGGGTCTCCCGGGGCCTGCCCCCCAGCGCATGGAGTTCCCCTGCCTCCGTGCGCTGCATAGCCGCAAGCAAAACCCAGTCGCCGGGACATACCGCATCCCGGCACAGCAGGTCGCCTCTGTCAAAATCCATCCGCCGGGCAATGTCCTGCAGGTCTGCTTCGAGATTTTTTACAGAATAGGTCATAATAAGCCGATCCCGGGCGCGGGTCATGGCAACATACAGCACCCGCATTTCTTCCGAAAGGCTCTCTGCGGCCATTTTCGCGGCAATGGCCCGTTTAGAAATGGAGGGATAGCGGACACGGTTTTTGGAATCCGCAACGGACAGGCCCAGTCCCAGCTCCTTGTCGCATAGGATCTGTGCCTGCATGCTCTCCCGGTTGAACACCCTGGCCAGACCGCAGAGGAACACAACCGGGAATTCCAGGCCCTTGGACTTGTGGATGCTCATAATGGTGACGCAGCCACCGCTGGAAGCTCCGGCAGAGATCAAGCCCTTTTCCTCCAGCGCATCCAGATGATCCAGAAACTGCCCAAGATCCCGCAGGCTGCCCATTTCAAAATCCGCCGCCAGCTGGTAGAAGGTCTGCAGGTTCGCCCGTTTCGCTTCGCCGCCGGGCATGGCGGCATAAATGCTGTCCAGCCGGGTCAGGGTAAAAACACTTTCCAGCAGCTGGCTCAGGGTGTTCATCCGGGCCTCCCGGCGGAGCTTGTCCAACAGCTCTATAAAATCCTTTGCCTTGGTCATCCCGCTTTGCAAGAGTGCGTCGTATACGCTTCCGCGACGCTGTTTGCTTCGGAAGGCTGCAAGGTCATCGGCAGTAAATCCGAAAATGGGGCTTGCCAGGGCACTGATCAGCGGAATATCCTGTCGGGGATTGACGATAGTCTGCAAAAGGGAACGCAATGTGCCAATCTCCTCCGTTTGCAGCAGATCCATCCCACCGCCAGAGGTGCACCGGATCCCCCGGGCTTCCAGTGCCCGCTGGAAGTGACCGCCTACACTGCCGGGAGAACGGAGCAGGATCACGACATCCTCCGGCTCCACAGGCCGCAGCTCCCCGCCTTTGCGGACAGGTGTCCCCTCCCGCAGCATCGTTTGAATTTTCTCAGCCACAAAAGCCGCTTCTTCGGCGTAAGTATCCTCACGAATCTCCAGAGCATACAGCTCGGTGCCCACTCCCGGCAGATTTTCATGGGGAATTCCCTCCCGAAGGGCTTCCGCCTCACCGTAGTGGAGCCCTCCCACCTTCGGGCTCATGCAGGCACGGAAAACATCGTTCACCGCGTCAATGACCTCACCGCCGGAACGAAAATTGTGGCTCAGCAGAACCTTCCTGCCTTCCCCAGCTGCCGCACCCTCCGCGGGGACATATTCCTTGTACTTTTTCAGAAAAATGCTGGGGTCTGCCAGGCGGAACTGGTAGATGGACTGCTTGACATCGCCCACCATAAAGCAGTTCTGCTTCTCCCGGGTCAGAGCATCAAAGATGGCGTCCTGCACGCCATTGGAATCCTGATATTCGTCCACCATGATTTCCCGGAACCGCCGTCCGATTTCTGCCGCAGCCGCTGTAGGGCCGCTGCGGGACTTTCCCAACAGCAGATCCAGGGTCTTGTGCTCCAGATCACTGAAATCCAGCACCCGGCGGCCGTGCTTTGCCTGTCGGTACTCTTTGTCAAACTGCCGTACCAGAGCCACCAGTCCCCGGCCACCCGCTGCCGACTGTCCCAGGTCGGATAAAACCTGCGCGGAAGCATCCGCAAAGCTGTGGAGTTTCTTTTCCAGCCCCTTTTTGCAGGCATTTCGGGCGGCCTTGATGCGGTCTGTCAGTTCAGGATCCGGATTTTTCCTGGGAAATGTTAATCTTCCGTAATCAATATTTCGGTTTCGTGCGACTTCATCCCAGGTTTTGGCGGCACGAAGGGCTTCCAGTTGGTGCAGCGTATCTCTAAGGTTTACGGAAACCTTTTCCATACCTTCACAGCCGTCGGCATCCCGAATACACTGCCGCATTACATGGATCTGACGATCCAGATAGTCAAAAAGATCCTCCATCAGGAAACGGCCCCAGACCGTTTCGGAAGCGTCCTCCATCTTCTCCAGCTCCACCGCCTTCAGGCAGCTGTCCAGCCAGCCCTCCGGATCCAGATGGCATCGGGCACTGTCGTAGACCTTTTGCACGATCTCCGGCACCAGCACATCCGTCCTACCAAGCCCCTGGGTATCCACAAAAGCGCGGAAGTCCGCACTTCCCTCCGAATCGGCATAAGCCCGATCCAGCAGCTCCGTCAATACGTTTTCCCGAATTTCCCGGCACTCATTTTCATCAGCCACCCGAAAATCCGCCGCAATGTCCAGCCGGTAGGCATATTCCCGGAGGATGTCCGAGCAAAAGCCATGGACGGTAGAGATTTTCGTCAGAAATAGCCGCTGCATCTGCTTTTGCAGGTGACGGTTCTCTGGTTCCTCCGCGATCCGCTCCGTCAGCTTGGCAGCGATCTTGCCCCGCAGCTCCGACGCGGCAGCTTTGGTGTAGGTAATGATCAGAAATTCGTCCAGATCAGCCGGGTCGTTGGGATCGGTCAGGTAGCTGAGCAAACGATCCACCAGAACCTTTGTCTTACCGGAACCGGCCGCCGCACTGACCAACAGCTTACCACCCCGGTCGCTGACCGCCTGAGCCTGCTGGGGTGTCAGTTTATCCGCCATGCTTGCTCATCTCCTTCCCTACCTCGTCCCAGAACCGCTGGGCCGTCATGGTCTTGTAATTGCGCCGCCCCTCCACGGTCGCGTTGTGGCACACCGCCTTGTAGGGGCAGAAGGCACAGGCATTGTGGCTGGAACCACGGGTATAAGGATTCGGTTCCACATTACCGGAGGCAATATCCTCCACCATTTTTGCCAGCGTGCGAAATACATAGCCCTCCAGGAGCCGAAGCTGATCCCGGTCCGCCAAATCACCGGACAGGGTTCCGTCTTTTTTCACGCTGTAACACATCCGGCTGGGATTTTCTCCCGGCTCCATGGCCTGTAAGACCTGCTCATCCTGAAGCAGCAGGCCCTTTCGCTTCCACTGGCTCAGGCGGGCTTTTTCAGCTTCAACCTCGTCCAGCCGGCCCTCAGAGGGCAGATACGGCGCACGGGCGGGGAAATACTGCACACCTGCCGCAACGGGGTGGTCACCCAGCAAATCCTCGCCACTGTGCTTCAAGGCAAACATATACAAAAGCATCTGTAAACCAACGCCGTTGAATACATCGCAGTAATCAAAATCCTTCCGGCCGGTCTTATAGTCCACCACCCGGTAGTAGCTGCTTCCGCCGCTGAACCAGGTATCCACCCGGTCCACGAAGCCCCGAAGAATTGCATTCATGCCCTCATTGGGCACGGCAATGGGCGGCAGTCCGCCTTCTCCGCCGAAGTTCACCTCGAACTCCTTTGGTTCAAACAGAGCGTCCTTCAGTTCCTGCCAAAGCTCCCGCACCACCATGTCCAGCTCCTGGGCATTGCGGTGGAAAAGATAGGTCATTCGCTCCGATTCGATCTCGCTGAACCGCTCCCTTGCGTATTCATCACTGAACCGGTGGGCGATCTCCAAAGTCTCCTCCAGGGATACCTGATGGAACCCGCCCATATCCCGGATGCACCGGGCGGTATTTTCCAGCACCGCATGGACATAGGTGCCGAATTCCGCCGGATCGACGGTGGCTTCCTTCCGCTCCTGGGCCCGGAGACCGTATTTCAGGAAATAGGACAGGCGGCATTCCGCCTGTCGGTCGATCTGGGATGCAGACAGGTTCAGCGTCTCGCCGTAAAGGGCTTTGATATGCTCCAGCTTTACTTTTCCCAGGGAATGATCCCGCCTGCGGCAGGTATCCCGGTAATCCTCTGCAATATCCAAACGCTGGGCAATGTCCGATGCGTTCCAGCCCGCCAGCCAGGCTCCTGCCTCCTGGCTGTCCGCCGGGGCGAAGCCAAAGGTGTCCATCACCTGTTCCTCACCCCCGGCCAGCTCCGCAAGGCGGCGGAATACAAAGGAGGGTTGCTCCCCAGAGCAATAGATACGGATGCTTTCCATGGCATCGCAGAATACGCCGTAAATCTCCGCAAATTCCGCCTGAATGCCTTCCATGGCACCGCCGGTGAGGGGCACGCCCAGCTCCCGCAGGGTAACACGCTCCTGGTCCGTCAGCACACCGCTGGAACCGGTATAGCCGGGAAGGTTTCCTTCCTGACCGCCCAGAACGATCAGATGCTTCTGCTGGTGGCAGCGCATGGCGGTAACGGGGCCCATCTGCACCGCATCCAGCACCGGAGGGATAGTACCAACATCATACTGGCTCAGCAGCAGACGAAACAGCCGGGCAAAATGCTCCGACTCCCAGTGGGTCTCGCCCAGCACATCATACATCTGCTCCAAAGCGGACAGCAAAATCTCCCACAGCTGGTTCAATATCTGGGCACTGCGGTTATCGCCGGAATCATCCAGCTCCTTTGCCATGGTACTGAGCCGCTTTTCCAGCTGAATTTCCTCCAGGAAGCGGTACAGGGCCAGCACCTGCTGACGCAGGTCTGTGGCCTTCTGAAAGCCCTGGCGCAGTCTTGCCAGAGGGCCGATGGCCCTGTCTCTCGCGCTTTCCAGACGGTTCAGACGCTTATGGGCACCATCCGTCCAAACCTCTCCCAGGCCGGCCGGGTGCTTCTCCCAGGGAGATGTCCATTTCATCCCCCGGATGCCCCAGAGGATGGCGTAGTTTTCCACCAGATCACAGGTATCGGGACTGAGGGGCGACAGAGCGGAGCGCAGATACCGTAAGGTACTCCGCTGGTCGAAGCTGCTAAGAGCCGCATCCAGGGCCGTCAGAACGGTATTGATGACACTTTTTTGCAGAATATCCTCAGTACCGGACTGGTACACAGGGATGTGGAAACGGTGAAAAATCAGATTTACCAGAGGCTGGTACACCGTCATATCGGTGCAGACCAGAGTGATATCCCGGTAACGACACCCGGAGCGAACCAGAGCCATGATTTCCCGGGCCGCGCCCATGCACTCCTGCCAAGGCGTTTCCGCCCGGAAGGCACGGAGATATCCCTGTGCCGCACCCCTGGAAATAGGGCCCTGGAACAGCTTTTCCCGCACCACCGTCAAGGGCAGCTCCCGCTGGGGAACGGTCTCGATTTGAACCTCTACCCCAGCCCGGCGGGCGCATTTCAGCAGCTCCGCGGCAGTGGAGCCTGCCTTCTCAAAGGCCAGCAGCGGGGAATCCACTTTGTCACAGTTGACGCTGACGGTAACGCGGGGAGACACCCGGATCAGATGCTCGATGATGGCAAGATTCTGCCGGGTAAAATCCGGGAAGCCGTCTATGTAGAACACATGCTCCTCGCCAAAAGTACCCTCCTCCAAATGCTCCAACAGCCAGGTCATCTGGTCTCTGGGATCCCGCTTGCCCCGGCTGCACAGGGCATCGTAGCCCTCCATCAGCAGTGACAGCTCCTCCAGCTTCTGGGCCAAACTGCCGTCTGTCTCCTCCGCCGCCCGGTTCAGGTCTTCGGAGGTAATGCAGCAGCGTTTGAATTCGTCCACGCCATCGATCAGCCCCGTAAGAAACTCAGGCTTGGTCTCCACGGATGCGTAGGCCTTCAGGCGGCTGCTCAGCTGCCGGGCCGCGGCAGCCATAGCCACAACCCGTCCGCCGTTGTCCAGACACTCCTGGGCCGCACTGCCCGTGGTGTCGCAGACACGCCGGGCAAGACGGGTAAAGGACAGCACTTCCGCATAGCGGCTGGCGGTGTCCCCTGCCGCCATACAGAGCATACGCTCTGTTTCATGGCTGATCAGCTCCGGGACCATCAGAATCCGGCCCGGTTTTCTTTGGTGAACATCATCAGCGATGCGTCTTAAAATCTCGTCCCGGTTGGCAGTCCAGTCCCGGCCAAGCAAAAGATGCAGCATAACGTCACCCCTTTCTCTGTTTTTTACATGATACCATAAATTCCGTCCAAAGAACAGGGTATATTTATTCCATAAAGAACAAATTTTCCAGCTTCCCCAGGGCATCCAGAAAGAAGAAACGGACTTCCTGCTCCCCAGTCAGTGCCTCATTCAGGGCATCCGGGAAACCTGCCCCGGCAGCCACATCTTCAAATCCCTCCGTGGTTGCGGGAATGCAGAAGGTGGGAAAAACCACACACCACCAGTTCTGTCCTTCCCCTGCCCCGATGGTGATGCGCAGGGCGTCATAGACCCCGGCAGGCAGGGTAAAGGTATCGTAATACCGGGTATCAAAGGCCTGCCGGCACAGTGTCACCACCGCTTCCTCGGTACATCCCAGGGATCGGAGTGTATCGTTTGCCACCTTTTGGATTTTGGGAAGATTCTCCTGCAGGTAGGCTTTCGCTTCCTCCACATCAGCCACATCCTCCATAGCTTCCCTCAGACTTTCCGTCACTGCGTCCCGGACCCGCAGCTTGATGGCCTGGTCTTCTTCGCTGTCCGAATTGGCAACCACATGAAGCCGGATCAGTTCTTCATTCAGCAGCTCCCGGTCCGCGAGCAATGTACCGCACCACACCAGTGCCGCAAGAAGAAAGCAAAAGCCGACTCTTCTCATAAGTTTTCTCATAAAAAACACCGTCCATACTGAAATATTTCCAGTATGGACGGAATTTGGCATTTTTATACAGGCTTACAAATATAAACCTGCGGATAGTTTTCCTTCAGCATATTGCAGATGACCGCTGCCACCTCGAATTCGGATACGATGGCAAAGACGGCGGAACCAGAGCCGGTCATCTGGTAGCCAACGGCACCGTACTGGTGGAACAGGGATTTGACGTAGTTCAGCTCCAAATGATCCTGGGTAACCACGGGATCGAACACATTACAAAGATTGTGCGCCACTTTCTCCAAATCTCCCGCCAGGATCGCGCTTTCCATAGCCTGGTTGTCAGGCCGCTTGGCAATGGATACTTCATCGATCTTTCTGTACAGCTCAGGGGTGGAAACAGAGAATTCAGGCTTCACCACAACGAAAATACAGTCGGGCATATCCGGCAGCTTTCTCAGCCGCTCCCCCCGACCCTCTGCCATGGCAGTACCGCAGAGGACGCAGAAAGGCACATCACTGCCCACCTGGGCACCCAGCTCAGCCAGAGCCATAATGGAAAGCGGATTGTTGTAGTGCCGGTTCAGGGCACGAAGCACAGCAGCAGCATCAGCACTGCCGCCGCCCATCCCCGCGCCGGAGGGAATCCGCTTGGTAATGCGGATCTCAATGCCATCGGGATCCTTTTTCAGCGTCTCACAGTAGACCTTGGCCGCCTTCCAGGCAAGATTGGTTTCATCGGTGGGAATCCCATCGGCAGAGCACAGCAGCTTCCAGGGCTTGCCGGTACCGATGTCGATCTCCACATCGTCCCGGATGGAAACAGTCTGCATCACGCTCTGCAGATCGTGGTAGCCATCCTCCCGCTTCCCCAGCACATCCAGAGTCAGATTCAGCTTGGCAAACGCACCTTCATAAAGTGTGGTCATAAATTGACCTCCTTATCTCATTCTTGATTGCTTTATTATAGCGGAAAGCGTCTATTTTTGCAACATAAATTATAATTTCCGGAATCCTGCACATCCTAGAGACATCCAAACGCAGAAACGGAGGTTACTTCATGGATACCCTTGCGCTGATTTTATCCATCATCGGCTGCATCAACTGGGGGCTTATTGGCATTTGTCAGTTTGACCTGGTGGCATGGCTCTTTGGCGGGTCCGGCTCCCTGTTCAGCCGGCTGGTGTATTCTCTGGTCGGTCTTGCCGGCCTGTGGTGCATCACTTTCCTGTTTCGCAGGAAGACGTTCGTTGAGGGCGAATAACAAAAACGGCGGCAGCTCCATGAGGGAACTGCCGCCTGTTCTTTCAAAATCAGCTGCAGCGGATGCGGCACTCCACGATCTGATCGCCATACTTGGCAACTACATCGGTGACACCGGCCATCAGGGCGGTGACCTTACCGTTTTCCACCTTGGCAATGAATTCTTCCTCTACATACCACTCGATCTCGTCGTAATCCAGATCGCAGTCCAGAGGAATGGTGTAGCTGTAGCCCACACCCAGAGTGATGTCCGTCTTTTTCAGCTTTAGGGTCACATCCTTCAGCTGGGCAGAAGTGGCCTTGGTGGCTTCGGTCTCTTCCTCCGGCTCGGTTTCCTTATCAGGCTCCGTTGCCTTGGTTTCTTCTTCAGCCTTCGTCTCCTCGGGCTCCGTTTCCTCCGCGTTGGTTACGGGAGGAATGGTTTCGGGCTCCGTGGTAGGCTCCGTAGCCAGAGAATAATCCACCACGATGTGACACTGGATCTGCTTCTCGCCGCAGATGATGTTAACATAGGTATCGCCCTCACCCACAGCAGTCAGCTTGCCGTTCTCATCCACCGTGACAACAGACTCGTCCTCAGAAACAAAAATCAGCTTGTCGGTGGTATCCGTGGGAGCAACCACCACATGGAGCAGCCAGTTGCCGCCCTCCATGGTCAGGGTATCCAGACCGCCGGTCAGCACCAGGCTCTCGCAGGGGATGCGCAGCTCAGTGGTAGGGACTTCCGCGGTCTCAGTGGGCCAGGTTCCTGCGGTTTCCGCAATGGTAGGCTCCGTCTGGTTCATATTCGGCAGGAAATAGCGGAAGAAAATAAATCCCGCAGCCGCCAGCAGCAGCGTAATGATGATCACCAGAATCACCACAAGCAGCGTGTTGGATCTGGGCTCCTCGTCGTATTCATCTTCCTCATCGTAGGAATCTTCTGCCTCTTCGACTTCCACCTCGTCCTCGGCGTTTACTTCGTCAAAGTCAAAAATCTCCCTTTTTTTCTTTTTGGTTGTATCGGCAGCAAAATGCCCGCCCTTCTCCTGGCCGACGGAAGCTGCCTCCAGAATGTCCTCATCCACGGTCTCACCAAAGCCCAGTTCCCGGGAATAGCCGCAGATGGGGCAATTCTCAGCAGTATCGGGGTAAGTAGTGCCGCAAATCTCACAAATAACCTTGCTCATTGTATACCTCCTGTCCAAATTTGTATAGTTATCTATTATTTTGACACATTATAGCACCACGTCCAAGGAAAAACAAGTATAAACTGTTGATTTTTTAATAATTTTAGTATATGATATTGTGGATTAAGGAGGCGATTCACTTGTCTGAACCGAAACTTATCTCTCCTTTGCTGGACGGGTTCGTCATGGGCAATCCCATGAGCAGCCACGATGGTGTCCGCTGCTGCCCGGCTATAAAGGAAAAATCAGAAAATAAGTACATCGTAAAAATCATATCCATCCCTGCATCTCAGGTGCAGCTGGATGCTCTGCTGCTGACCGGCGCATATAAAGACCCCGCCGACGCTATGGATTACTTTAAGGAAGTAACTGACGGCGTTGTGAAGGAAGCGGAAATTCTGGGCAAGCTTGCCAGACTGGAAGGCTTCCTGCCCTACGATAGCTGGCAGATCGATCCCATGGAGGAAGGAAAACTGGGATATCAGGTCTACCTGATCAGTTCCTATAAGCGTTCCCTTGAAAAGTACATGCGCCGCAATGTCATGACCCATCTGGAATCCATCAACCTGGGGCTGGATCTGTGCCACGCCCTTGCCATCTGCCGCAAGGCAGGTTACCTGTATGTGGACTTAAAGCCCGGAAATATCTATATTTCCCGGGACAAGGAATACCGCATCGGTGATCTGGGTTTCGTGGAACTGGATTCTCTGGCCTATACCTCCCTGCCCGGGAAATATATGAGTGCCTACTCCGCCCCCGAAACAAAGGACGCGATGAGGACGCTTAATGAAACCGCGGATACCTATGCTGTGGGTATGATCCTGTACCAGATCTACAATGATGGCACCCTGCCGGAGCCAACTAAAGAGCCCACGGATTCCTTCCCCAACCCCGTCAATGCGGATTACGAGCTGTCGGAGATCATTATGAAGGCCATTTCGCCCGATCCCAAGGACCGCTGGAAGGATCCCATGGAAATGGGTCAGGCACTGGTAGCCTATATGCAGCGCAACAGCGTCAACAATACCCCCGTCACCCCCAAGCTTCCCGTCAATACCGATGGTGTTGCTCTGGAAGACGCTCCCAAGCCTGCGGAAAAGCAGCCGGAGGAGCTGGCCTTTATGGAAAAGATGGTCAGCGATGACACCGCTCCCTCCGAGCAGGACGCTGAGGGAATGGAAGAAACCCAGGTGACCGAGGAGACCACCTCCATCCTGTCGGAAGCGGAAGAGCTGATCCGCCGGGAGGTTCCCGAAACCGTTGTGGTTCCTGAGGAAGTCCCGCTTCCCGAGCCGGAACCCATCGTCGTGGAAAGTCCCGAGCCCACCTCGGAGGAGCTTCCCATTGAGGAGCCCCCCGCAGAGGTATTTTCCGTACCGGAGCTTCAGATTCCTGTCACTGAACCGGACGAAGAGGATGAAAGTCTCTTCACCCTTGACATGGATGCCCTGGAAGAAGACGGGGATGCTCCCGAAGAGGAACCGGAGGAAGAAATTCCGGCAAAGCCTGTCAAGCGGAAGCATCACCGCAAACGCAGACGGTTTGGCCACGGCTGGCTCGCCCCTGTGGTGACCCTTCTGCTCCTGGCTCTGCTGGGCTTCGGCGGCATCCACTATTACCAGAATTATTATCTGCAGACCATTGACGGTCTGACGGTGGACGGCTCTCAGAATACACTGACCGTCACCGTGGATACTGCCGTCGATCAGACGCTGCTGAACGTTATCTGCACCGATACATACGGCAATTCTGAGCGAAAGGCCCTGGAAAACGGCCAGGCAGTCTTTACAAACCTTCTGCCCAACTCCCAGTACAAGATCACTCTGGAAATCAGTGGCTTCCACAAGCTCATTGGCAAGACCACAGACATGTTCAACACCGATTCCCAGACCAATGTGGTCAGCTTTACCGGCTCCATCGGCCCTGAGGACGGTTCTGCGATCCTGAGTCTGACGGTAGACGGCAGCGAGCCCAAGGAATGGACGCTGACCTACAGCACCGAGGAGGAAGAACCCAAGACCGAAACCTTCTCCGGGCACAATGTGACCATCAAGGGACTGACCGTGGGCAAAACCTACACCTTCCAGCTCAGCTGTGAGGAGGATACCCAGCTGATCGGTGCAACCACACTGGAATACACCGCAGCCCGGATCGTTATGGCCGATAATGTCCATGTCACCGCGATCAATGAAGGCAACATGACCATTCGCTGGGATTCTCCTGAGGATGTGGTAGTGGAAAGCTGGATCGTTCGCTGCTACGACAACAACGGCAACGAGCAAACCCAAGAGGTCACTTCAAATGCTGCCACCTTCACCGGAATTGACAAGCAGCAGTCCTATACCATCGAGGTTACTGCCTTTGGCATGACCCAGCCTACCCGCGCAAGCATTACCGCAAATCCCATCACCATTACCGCGCTGAAAGTGGATGAAAGCAGTCCCGATCAGCTGACCGTAAGCTGGGAATTTGACGGCGAGGCCCCCGAGGGTGGCTGGCTGCTGATGTACGGCTTTGCTGGAAGCGATAAGCAGAGTGTGATGAAGTGCGAGGAGCCCACCGCTGTGATCTCCCCCCGGGTACCCAGTGCCACCTACACCTTCACCCTCCAGGCTGCGGACAATACCTCCGTATTCGGCGGTGAACAGTCCTATACTTCCCCCACCCCTGAGATTTTCAGCGACAACGACCTGGCCCTGTCCGCCGACAGCATCACCGGCCACCTGCTGAAAACTCCGGACGGAGAGTGGAGCTTCGAGAGTGTCGGTAAGGAAAGCTTCTCTGACACCTTCTCCTCCGGCGATAAGCTCTCCCTGGTGCTTCAGTCCAGCATTGGCTTCTATCTCCACGAGCGGGAGATGTCTGTATTGTATGTCTTCCGGAACGGGAACGGCAGTGTCGTGCCTGACCTGGTATCCACCGATACCATCAATTGGAAGGACCTGTGGTACGACGGCGATTACCACTATGGCGAACTGGATATCCCCACTGCTCCCACCGAGCCGGGCAAATATTCTCTGAGCCTCTATTTCAATAACGCCGCCGTGATCTATATCACCTTTACCGTAAAGTAATTTTGCATGCAGCCCCGCTTTGGCGGGGCTGTATTGTTGATATGTTCAAAATACGCACATGAAATCAGCCATTCCTTAGGATAATGGCTGATTTTTGCGTTTGTTCACAAATTCCGGACATAAATATGCTACAATGTGCATAATTAATTAAAATGAGGAGTATGCGCATGCGGGGAGCAAGTCATCGTAATTTGGGAATTTATCTTGCAGAGCATTATCTGGAAGATATACCTCAGCGGTATATCCGGGCATTTCGCGTGGGCTGCATTGAGCCGGATCGGAATCCCGCTACATATCTGAAAGGTTCTCTACGGTGCCAGTGGCTCCGGGGGCACAATTACAAAAACGCACGGCGGTATATGCGTACCATTTCCTCCCGGCTGGAGAATAAGGATAAGCTGAACCTTCTGGATTTTTATACCCTGGGCAAACTGATCCACTACACCGCCGATGCCTTCACCTACGCCCACAACGACACCTTTACCACCAAACTGGGCGATCACCGGGAGTATGAAGTCGCGCTGCAGGATCACTTCCTGCAATACCTGGAGGAGGATCCCCAGGTGGATGTAAAAGTTGCCCGAACCATTATGGAGGCCATCTACAGCTACCACCGGGAGTACATCCGCCAGCCTGTGGATATCCACACCGATTCGGAATTTGCCCTGACCGCCTGCTGCTGTGTGCTGGCCATTCTGTTTACTCCGCGGATTATTTGAGTTTAGGAGATCATTATGAGCAGAATTTTGAATGCCTGCATCGAAATTCTCCCCGCACTCCCTTTCCTGCTGGCTGCCTTCTGGCTGCTGCAGCAATACCGTTTTCAAAATTGGATGAAAACCGCCGCGTATTTTGTGTTTACCCTGTATCTTGCAGCTATGTACACGCTGGTCGGTCTGCCCAGTGTCACCTATATCCGCTTTGATGCCAATTTAAACTTTGTTCCCTTCCTTTATATGTTCTCCGACTGGGAAAATTCCCTGCTGAATCTGCTTCTGTTCCTCCCTTTGGGCTTTTTCCTCCCGGTATTGTGGGAGAAATACGGTAGTATCTTCAAAACCACTCTCTTTGGCTTCTTTACATCCCTGTCGATTGAAGTATTGCAGCTGTTTACCTTCCGGGCTACAGACGTGAATGACCTGATCACTAATACCTTGGGCACCATTCTGGGCTTTGCTGCCTCTCGGGTCCTTATGACACAGGTTCCCGCGATCCTGCCGCAGAAGGATACCAACGACCTGTCTCTTCTCTGCGTTCTGACCTTCGGTGTCATGTTCTTTTTGCAGCCCTGCCTGTCCTCTTTTGTTTGGGAATTCGCCTATCGGTAATATTTTAACGGCATCCGAAAATGTTCGGATGCCGCTGTTGTTTTGTTGTAGAGATTATCAGAAAGTTTTTCTTGCAAATGCCCCGGATAGGATGTAAAATGATTTCGAAACTTTTCGAAACGAGGGATTCCTATGGTCAACCAACTGTTTTCCGAACTGGCAGCCCTTCCTGAAATTGAGGCCATTGCCCTGGGCGGCTCCCGGGCCGGCACCCACTATGATGAAAAATCGGATTACGATGTCTACCTGTACTGCACCGGCCCGATTGATGCCGAAATCCGCCGGGAAATTCTGCGCAAATACTGCTCCTACATGGAGATCGGCAATCATTTCTGGGAATATGAAGACAACTGCACCCTCAAAAACGGCATTGATATTGACATTCTCTACCGGAATCTGGATGACTTTACCGCAGATGTGGCCGACGTGGTGGAAAGCTGCCATGGCCGCAATGGTTACACAACCTGCATGTGGCATAACCTGCGTACCTGCAAGATCGTTTACGATGAAAACGGCCGTCTCGCGGATACCAAGCACCGCTTCGATGTCCCCTATCCCGCAAAGCTGCGGGAGGATATTATAAGCCGAAACTGGAAGCTTCTCCGGGCCGCAATGCCTGCTTATGAGCTGCAGATCAACAAAGCGGTAAAGCGGGGTGACCTTGTCAGCATCAACCACCGGGTCTCGGCCTTTATGGAATCCTATTTTGACCTCCTGTTTGCCCTGAATGAGCAAACCCACCCCGGTGAAAAGCGGCTTTTGCAGCTGTGCCGGGAAAATTGCCCCATTCTTCCGGAAAACTTTGAAGAAAATGTCCATGCTTTGTTTTCCCATATGTTTACAGAGCCTGAAAACGTTTCGGATGACCTGAATAGCATTCTTACCGCTCTTGCAAAAATTGTCTGATTTCCGTATTTCCCCTCTTGCAATATTCCACCACCCGTGGTATAATGTCCGCAGCTACTGTACAAGGAGACTACCCATGGTCAACGCTGCTGCACTGTTTTACTTTAGCTACTATTACTTTTTTACCGAGGAAAAGTAATAGCGATTTGTGCTGCAGAGATTTTCAGGAGCTTAAAAGGTATTTTAAGACGCCGCACGAATTGCCCGTGCGGCGTTATTTTTGTCAGGAGATGTTACTATGATCGCCATTTTAAAACAGGGAACCACCCCCCAGCAGACCCAGCATCTGGTGAACTGGCTGAAGAATATGAATCTGGACGTCCACATTTCGGAAGGTGCCGAGGTCACCGTTCTGGGCCTTATCGGCGACACCAGCCGGGTGGATATGGAACTGCTGAAAAGCCTAGAAATGGTGGAGACCGTCAAGCGTGTTTCCGAGCCCTTCAAGCAGGCAAACCGGAAGTTCCATCCCAAGGACACCATCGTGGAGGTTGGCCACGCCCGGATCGGCGGCGGCTATTTCGCCATGATTGCAGGCCCCTGCAGTGTCGAATCCGAGGAGCAGATCATCGAAGTGGCTCAGGCCGTGAAGGAAGCAGGCGCGGATATTCTCCGGGGCGGTGCCTTTAAGCCCCGCACCTCCCCCTACGCCTTCCAGGGCATGAAGAACGAGGGTATTCAGCTTCTTCTAAAGGCCAAGGAAGCCACCGGACTGCCCATCGTTACCGAAATTATGAATATCTCCACCCTCGACCTGTTTGCCGATGTGGATATTATCCAGGTTGGCGCACGGAATATGCAGAATTTTGACCTGCTGAAGGAATTGGGCAAGACCAAGAAACCCGTTCTTTTGAAGCGCGGCCTTGCCAACACATTGCAGGAGCTGCTGATGAGCGCGGAATATATCATGAGCGAGGGCAACGAAAACGTTATCCTCTGCGAGCGGGGCATCCGCACCTTTGAAACCTACACCCGGAACACCCTGGATCTTTCCGCCGTTCCTGTGCTGCACAACCTGACCCACCTGCCTGTAGTAATCGATCCCAGCCATGCTACAGGCAAGGCCGATCTGGTGGCTCCCATGGCCTTTGCGGCCACCGCCGCCGGAGCGGACGGCATTATGGTGGAGGTCCACAACAATCCCGCCTGCGCCCTGTGCGACGGTGCCCAGTCTCTGACGCCGCCCCAGTTTGAGGAGCTGAACCGGAAAGTACAGCAGATCCGGGAGGTCATTGCATGAAAGTCGGTATTTTAGGTCTCGGCCTGATCGGCGGTTCTCTTGCAAGAGCCTACGCCCTGGAGGGCCACACCGTTTACGCCATTCAGCGAAACGAAAGTATGCTCTCCTTTGCCATGCTGGCCGGTGCCGTCCATGGAAAGCTGGATGAGACCACCATTCCCGAATGCGACCTGATCCTGCTTGCCATTTACCCTGATGGCAGTGCCTCTTGGCTGGAAAAGAACGCCCCTCTGGTGTCCAGGTCCGCTCTGGTCATCGACTGCTGCGGCATTAAGCGTGAGATTTGTGAACGGTGCTTCCCTCTGGCAGAAAAATACGGTTTTACCTTTGTAGGCGGACATCCCATGGCTGGCTCTCAGTTTTCCGGCTTCAAGTACAGCCGGGCCAACCTTTTTGAGGGTGCGCCCATGGTGCTGGTTCCCCCGGTCTTTGATGATATCCAGCTGTTGGACCGGGTGAAGAAGGCATTGAAGCCCTGCAATTTTGGCTTCTTCTCCGTAACAACGGCAGAGGAGCATGACAAGATGATCGCTTTCACCTCTCAGATGCCCCACATTTTAAGCAACGCCTTTATCAAATCCCCCACCGCCCTGAACCACAAGGGCTTCTCCGCGGGCAGCTACAAGGATCTGACCCGTGTTGCCTGGCTGAATGCGCAGATGTGGGCAGAGCTGTTTATGGAAAACAAAGAAAACGTGCTCTTTGAGCTGGATTACTATATCAATAGTTTGAAAGAATACCGGGATGCCATTTCCGACAACAATATGGACCGCCTGGTGTCCCTGCTGGACGAAGGCAAGAAACGAAAAGAGGAGGTGGACGGATGAACACCGTCACAGTCAACGCCTCAAAAAAATACGATATTTTGATTGGAAGCGGCCTGCTTTCCACCCTTGGCGCAGAAGCCAAAAAGCTGGGCAAAGCCCAGAAGGTCTGCATTGTCAGCGAAAGCACCGTATTTCCCCTTTACGGTAATGTTGCCGCGGAAAGCCTGAAAACTGCCGGTTTTGACGTCATTTCCTACGTTTTTCCCGCCGGAGAGGAAAGCAAAAACGGCAATACCTTCCTTTCCCTTTTGAATTTCCTGGCAGAAAACAAGCTGACCCGCTCCGATATGCTCGTGGCTCTGGGAGGCGGCGTTGTAGGCGATCTGGCGGGCTTCGCCGCCGCGTCTTACCTGCGTGGTATCCGCTTCATTCAGGTACCCACTACCCTGCTGGCAGCTGTGGATTCCTCCGTGGGCGGCAAAACCGCCATCGATCTGCCCGCAGGCAAAAATCTGGCAGGAGCCTTTTGCCAGCCCAGTCTGGTTCTCTGCGATACCGACACCCTGAACTCCCTCTCCGAGGATATCTTCCGGGACGGCTGCGCCGAGGTCATCAAGTACGGCACACTGTACGATCCTGCCCTCTTTGCCCATCTGGAAGAAAAGGGCCTGAACTTTGACCGGGAAGCCGTCATCACCCGCTGTGTGGAATTAAAGCGGGATGTGGTGATGGAGGATGAATTTGACACTGGTGCCCGGATGAAGCTGAATCTGGGCCACACCATCGGCCACGGCGTGGAGGCCAAAAGCCACTTCGGCATCTCCCACGGCAAAGCCGTCGCCATCGGCATGGCCATCGTCAGCCGGGCCTCCGGCTGCGGGGATACCGGAAAAATCATCGGTATCCTTGAAAAATTCGGTCTGCCCACCAATACGGAATATTCCGCTGATGATCTCTATAGCTACACCCTTTCCGACAAAAAGCGCAGCGGCGGCACGGTGAATCTTATCATACCCAAAGCCATCGGCCACTGCGAAATCGTACCCACCCCCGTAGAAAACCTGAGATCCTTCATTGAGGCAGGTCTTTGATATGGATATAACCATTACCCCCCAAAAACTGAGCGGCTCCGTTACCGCCATCCCCTCCAAATCCCAGGCCCACAGGCTTCTGATCTGCGCCGCCTTTGCAGACAGGCCCACCACCCTTCTTTGCCCGGACACCAACCGGGACATTGAAGCCACGGCGGATTGTCTGAACGCGCTGGGTGCAAAGATCACCCGGACAGACTGGGGCTATTCCGTCACACCGGTTCAAGCCCTTCCCGAAAAAGCCCTGCTCAACTGCTGCGAAAGCGGCTCCACCCTGCGCTTTCTGCTGCCTGTGGCAGGCGCATTGGGCGTGGATGCCACTTTCCTGATGGCCGGGCGGCTGCCCCAGCGTCCCCTGTCCCCCCTATGGGAGGAAATGGAACGGATGGGCTGCACCCTGACCCGCCCCACCTCTGAAACCATCCGCTGCCAGGGAAAGCTGAAAGCGGGCGAATACGTCATTGACGGCAGCGTATCCAGCCAATTCATTACGGGTTTGCTGCTGGCAACGGCCCTGATCCCCGGCGAGAGCCACATCCGGTTGGTCGGCAAAGTGGAATCCCGGCCCTATATCACCATGACCCAGCGGGCCATGGCAGTTTTCGGAATGGATACGGAAGCGTTTTCCGTTCAGGGTGGAAAGCCCTTTCATTCCCCCGGCACCGTAACTGTAGAGGGCGATTGGAGCAACGGTGCCTTCTTCTTAGCGGCACAGTCCCTGGGAAATGAGGTTACCACCCATAACCTCTCCCCGGATTCTCCCCAGGGCGACCGGGCGGCAGCAGAACTTCTCCCCGCACTGGACGAAAATATCACCATTTCCGCAGCGGATATCCCCGACCTGGTTCCCATCCTATCGGTGGTTGCAGCCTGCAAACAAGGTGCGGTCTTTACGGACATCCGGCGGCTTCGGTTAAAGGAATCCGACCGGGTGGCCTCCGTCGTTGCCATGCTGGAAAACCTTGGCGGCAGGGCTGAAGCCACCGAAGATACCCTAACTGTTTACGGCACGGGCCTGACCGGCGGTACCGTGGACAGCGTCAACGACCACCGCATCGCCATGTCCGCCGCCATCGCGGCAACAGTCTGCAAGGAACACGTCACCATCCTTGGCGCGGAATGCGTCAAGAAATCCTATCCCCATTTCTGGGCCGAATACGCCCGGTTAGGAGGCAAATATGAGCAGTACCTACGGTGAAAATCTAAAATTATCCATTTTCGGCCAATCCCACGGCCCCGCCATCGGTATGACCCTGGACGGCATCCCTGCGGGGCTTCCGGTGGATTTGGATAAACTACAGGAATTCCTGAACCGCCGTGCACCGGGTCAGAATGACTGGTCCACCCCCCGCCGGGAGGAGGACCGTCCCGAATTCCTGGGCGGCATTCTGGACGGCTGCACCTGCGGCGCACCCATCGCCGCCGTGATCTACAACAAAAACACCCGCTCCGGGGATTACGCTAACCTGAAGGACTGCCCCCGACCCGGTCACGCGGACTACACCGCCCAAGTTAAGTACGGCGGTTTCCAGGATGCCGCAGGCGGCGGCCACTTCTCCGGGCGGCTGACGGCTCCCCTGTGCATCGCAGGCGGCCTGTGCAAGCAGTGGCTGGAGGAGATGGGGATTCGAATCACAGCCCACATTACCTGCATCGGTCAGGCGGTAGATGATACCTTCGATCCTCTGGAACCGGACATCAATGCCATCCTCCCCCATTTTCCAGTCCTCCACCAGGACAGTGCCGAAGCCATGATGTCTGAAATCGCCCATGCACGCTACAAGGGAGACAGCGTTGGCGGTATCATCGAATGCGCCGTTACTGGGCTCCCCGCCGGAATTGGTGAGCCTATGTTCGGCGGCGTAGAGAGCCGCATCGCGCAAATCGTCTACGGTATCCCGGCAGTCAAGGGTGTAGAATTTGGTTTGGGCTTCACCGCCGCCCATTTGCGCGGAAGCGAGAATAATGACAGCTACACGATTGCTAACGGAAAAATCACCGCTGAATCCAATGGCTGTGGCGGCATCCTTGGCGGCATCACCAACGGTATGCCCATCATCTTCGATGTAGCCATCAAGCCCACCCCCTCCATCTCGAAACCCCAGCAGAGCGTTTCCCTTAGCCGGATGGAAGTGCAGGAGCTTACTGTCAAGGGCCGTCACGACCCCTGCATCGTCCCCCGGGCCGTTCCCGTTGTGGAGGCGGCGGCAGCCATTGCCATCTATGATCTGATCCTGGGCAACACCCAAACAAACAGGAGGAAGTAACCGTGGACTTAACCGAGATCCGCAAGGATATTGATAAAATCGACGACCAATTGGTGCAGCTGTTTTGCCAACGCATGAATCTGTCTGCCAAGGTGGCTGACTATAAAAAGGCAAACAATATGCCCATTCTGGTTCCCGCCCGGGAGCGGGCCATTTTGCAGAGCGTTGCCGAAAAGGCAGGCCCCGAGATGGCAAACTATGCCCGGGTGCTGTACTCCATGCTTTTCGAGCTGAGCCGCAGCTACCAGAGCAAGCGAAACGGCGAGGTCAGCCCCCTGTTCGGGCAAATCACCCAAGCCATCGAAAATACCCCCAAGCTGTTTCCCCAGGCTCCCATGGTGGCCTGCCAGGGCGTGGAGGGTGCCTATTCCCAAATCGCCTGCGAAAAGATATTCAAAAGCCCCTTTATCATGTATTTCAAGAACTTCGAGGGTGTATTCAACGCCATCGAGCAGGGTCTGTGCCCCTACGGCATTCTGCCCATTGAAAACTCCACCGCTGGCTCCGTCAACAAGGTCTACGACCTGATGATCCGTCACAATTTCTCCATTGTCCGCACCTTCCGCTTAAAAGTAGACCACAATGTACTGGTAAACAAGGGCACCAAGCTCAGTGATATCAAAACCGTCTACTCCCACGAACAGGCCATCAACCAGTGCGGCGACTTCCTCCACAGCCTGCCGGGCGTTAATGTGATTCCCGTCAGCAACACCGCCGTCGCCGCCGAAATGGTGGCAAAATCCGGCAGAAATGATGTTGCCGCCCTTTCCAGCCGCAGCTGCGCCGAGCTGTACGGCTTGGACTGCATCGCTCACTCCGTTCAGGACAAGGGCAACAACCACACCCGGTTCATCTGCATCAGCAAAAATCTGGAAATTTACCCCGGTTCCGACAAGACCAGCATCATGATGATCCTGAACCATAAGCCCGGCGCGCTGTACAAAGTCCTGGCACGGCTTTACACCCTGGGCATCAATGTGACCAAGCTGGAATCCCGTCCCCTCCCCGACCGGGAGTTTGAGTTCATGTTCTATTTCGATCTGGAGACCTCCATTTACTCCGAAGAATTCGTACAGCTGATGTGCGAGCTGGACGAGCTGTGCGAGGAATTCAAGTATCTGGGCAGCTATACCGAGGTGGTTTGATGAGGTGCGGATTATTGGGCCGGAAGCTGGGGCACAGCTATTCCCCGCAGATTCACGGTTATCTGGGAGATTACTCCTATGTGCTCTTTGAAAAGGAGCCGGAGGAAATCGAGGTTTTCCTGAAAAACGGAGATTTTACCGGCATCAATGTAACGGTTCCCTACAAAAAAGAGGTCATTCCTTTTCTTGATGAACTGTCCCCCACTGCCCGGAAGATTGGTGCGGTGAATACCATCGTCCGCAGAGCGGACGGCACCTTTTTCGGACACAATACAGACTATTTCGGCTTTGCCTCCATGGTAAAGCGGAGCGGTCTGGCGGTTTCCGGCAAAAAGGCACTGGTGCTGGGCAGCGGCGGTGCTTCCAATACGGCGGTGGCCGTGCTGCGGGAGCTGGGTGCCAGGGTCATTGTCATTTCTCGCTCCGGGGAAAACAATTATGATAACCTCCACCTTCACGCCGACGCAGCTGTGATCGTGAACACCACCCCGGTGGGCATGTATCCCAACGTGGGTGTCAACCCTGTAGATTTGTCCCGGTTCCCAAGGCTGGAGGGTGTGCTGGATGTGGTCTACAACCCCGCCCGGACCCAGCTGCTGCTGGACGCGGAAAAGCTGGGGCTTTCCACAGAAAACGGACTGTGGATGCTGGTGGCCCAAGCAAAGGAGGCTGCGGAGTATTTCACCGGAAAGCCCATTGACGATTCCCGGATTGGAGATATCCACCGGAAGTTATCTGTGCAGATGCAAAATATCGTCCTTGTGGGCATGCCCGGCTGCGGAAAGAGCACCATCGGCGGAATGCTGGCGGAAAAGCTGGGACGGAAATTTGTGGACGCGGATGCAGAAATTGTCCGTCTTGCGGGAAAATCCATTCCTGAGATTTTTGCTGAGGACGGCGAGGAGGTATTCCGGGAGTGGGAAACAAAAGCCCTTTCGGAGCTGGGCAAGCAGTCGGCCCTTATCATCGCCACCGGCGGCGGCTGTGTAACAAAGGAACGGAACTATCCCCTGCTCCATCAGAATGGAACCATCTTCTGGCTAAAACGTGCCCTGGACGTGCTTCCCACCGATGGCCGCCCCCTGTCCCAGGCCAATAAGCTGACGGATATGTACGCCATACGGAAGCCCATGTATGAAGCCTTTACCGACCACGCCATCGACAACAACGGCGCGGCAGAGGAAACCGTTGCCCGGATTCTTGAAAAATTGGAGGAAACACCATGAAAATTCTCGTCATCAATGGCCCCAACCTGAACATGCTGGGCATCCGGGAGCCGGGCATTTATGGAAAGAACACCTTTGCCGACCTGCTGCGTCTGCTGGAAGAAACTGCCCTGGCAGAAGGGTTGGAAGTGGAACAGTACCAGTCCAACCACGAGGGCGATTTGGTTGACAAAATTCAGTGGGCCTACGGCAAAGTGGACGGCATTGTCATAAACCCCGCCGCCTATACCCACACCTCCGTCGCCATTCTTGACGCTCTGAAGGCGGTCTCCATCCCCGCTGTGGAGGTTCACATCTCCGATGTGGACAGCCGGGAGCCCTTCCGCCAGATTTCCTACGCCGGTATGGCCTGTGTCAAGACCATCAAGGGTCAGGGACTGGACGGGTACCGGCAGGCGATCCTTTATTTGAAGGAACATTATGGGAAAGACACTGTTTGATTATTGGCGCAGTCAATGCACCGCGCCCTATCATTTCCCCATGACCGGGGATCAATGGTATCAGTCCATGTATGAGGATGTAGATGGTGATGGTCATCCGCTCTTTTCCACTTTAATTGTAAAATGCTCCCGAACCACCTGCCAAAAGGACGGAGAATTCACAGGCCTGATCGAATACGGAGAAACCGCCTTCGGCTTTGATACGTCCGGTGAAATCTCCAGCGATGTACACCATAACGTTATCCGTATCCTCTGCTTTGACAGGGACAAACCGGAGGTTGGGGAGCAACTGCTGCACGCCGCCCTTGACCATTTTGGTACGGAGCAGCGGATTTATGCGTTCTTCCATTACTTCGGTATGACTGCCTGCGCCCGTCACGGCAAGCTTCACGAAAGCAGCCCCCATGTGGAAGCCCTTCTTCTGAACAACGGCTTCACCGTGGAGCACGAAAATATCTATTACGCCAGAATCCTCAGCCCGAAGGACACGGCGGACGATACCATCTCCCTGCGCTGGAGCGACCTGTCCCCCGGCGGATGCCGGGAATTCGCCGCCCTGACAGAAGGTGTGGAAGTGGGCTGGGGCCAGGTGCATTTTCTTCCGCAAGGGGATATCGCCTATCTTCGCTGGATCTATGTGGATGAAAAACGGCAGCACCAGGGCCTTGGCACTGCCATTATGCGCCAGCTTTTTGCGGAACTGTACCAACTGGGCATCCGACGCTTCGACACAGACACCGCCCTGTCCAATACCGCCGCCCAGCACTATTACGAAAAAACAGGCTTCGCTAACGCCGGCATCACCCGAAGCTATTATACAAAATGAGTATGAAAATACCGCTGAGAGCAATTCCCAGCGGTATTTTTACGCTTATTCCACCGATTTCAGTGCTTCTGCCATGTTGATCTTTTCCAGCTTGAAGTAGAAAATATAGTCAACAATAATCGCCATCAGAATGGTCATTACAATGGACAGCACATAGGACATAGGCAGTGCTCTCGGCAGGAACCAGACCATATTGATCTTGATCTCACTCATAACAAAGTCCAGCAGCAGCTTGCCCAAAATCAGGCCGAATCCTGCGCCGACCACCGTCAGGGTCAGATTTTCCTTAAAGATGTACATGGCCGTTTCTGTGGCATTGAAGCCCAAAACCTTGATGGTCGCGATCTCCCGGATACGCTCGTTGATGTTTATGTTGGTCAGGTTATAGAGCACCGTAGCTGCCAGCAGGCCCGCACAGAAGACCACAACGATAACCACCAGGTCCAGCGCATCCATCATATTCCGCACCATCCCCGCCAGATCCTCACTGACGGATACGTTCATCACATTGTCCATGGCGGTGATCTGCGCACTGACACTGTGGACACGCTTCCCCTCCGCAGCCTTCACGAAGGCCATCTGCAGTTCAGGCGTTTCACCCCACTGTGCCTCAATGGTCTCCGGAGAAAGGATCACATAGTTATAAACATGATTGTAATACACCCCGGAGACGGTCACTTCCAAGGTACGCATGTCCGGGTCACGGAGGATCACAATATCCCCCTCCTGAATACCCAAAGCCTCAGCCACACCGATGGAAATGAGCAATTCATTCTCCCCCGGCATTTCCAAAGGCGTATCCCCATGATGGAAATCGATAAACCGCTGAATATCCTCTGAAGCCGCGATCATGTAGATATCCCGCACCTGATCCTCGAAGTCGATCTCCACGCTGGTCTGGTGGTAGAACATCAGATCCTGCACGCTTGACGCCGTTTCCTCGCGGAAGGTGTCCATATTCTCCTGGGTCATACCGCCGGAGAAGTAGACCTCCATGTCGTAGGAGGTAATATCCTCAAACTGAAAATCCACCACATTTACGATGGAATCCCGCAGGCCAAAGCCCGTCAGCAGCAGCGCGGTACAACCGCCAATGCCAACCAACATCATCGCCAGCCGCTGGTGGTAACGGAAAATATTGCGGATGGTGACCTTATTCAGGAAGCTTACCCTGTTCCAGAAGGGAAGCTTCTCAAAGATCAGCTGCTTTCCTGCGGCAGGGGCCTTGGGCCGGATCAGCTCCGCAGGAACCTCGCCAAGGGTACGGTAACAGCAATAAAGGGTGACCAGCAGAATGACCACCGTATAAGCAGCAACCACACCCAGGCACAGTCCCAGATCCAAAGTCAGCTCCAGCGGATTGGGGATGTACAGCATGATCTTATAGGCTTCCCAAAGGATCAGCGGGAAGACAACACTGCCCGCCAGAACACCCAGTCCGCAGCCAACCAGCGCGCTGCTGCCCGCATAGATCATGTACTTGCTGATGATGGCACCGTTGCTGTAGCCCAAGGCCTTCAGGGTACCGATCTGGGTGCGCTCCTCGTCCACCATGCGGGTCATGGTGGTGATGCACACCAGCGCAGCCACCAGCAGGAAGAACACGGGGAACACCTTGGACACGCCTGCAACGATATCGGAACTGCTGTCCAGAGAAGCATAGCCCACATTGGTATTCCGGTCCAGAATGTGCAGGCTGCTTTCGGTCATACCGTCGATGGTCTCTTTCGCATCCGCCAGCTTCTGCTCCGCATCCCGAAGCTCCGCTTCCGCATCGGCCAGCTCCTGCGCCACTTCCCGTTTGCCGTCCTCGTACTCTATCCAGCTCTCAGCCAGCTTTTCCCGGCCCTCTTCCAGAGCCATCCAACCATCGGCGATCTCCTGTTCCTTCGCCTCGATCTCACGCCAACCGGCAGTGATCTTTGCCTCGCCTGCGGCCAGCTGGGCCTCTGCAGCGGCAATCTGCTCCTTCATGGAGCTGCGGTTTGCAGCGATTTCCGCAAAGCCCGCGGTAATTGCCGCCTGCGCATCCTTCAATGTCTGCCGGTTGGCTTCCAAATCTACCTTCTGGGCTTCCAGGTCGGCACGGGTTGCGTACAGTTCGTCCAGCTGCCCGCCGTATTCGGAACGCATACCGTAAAGCTCCTCCGCCTGGGCACTGTACTCGCTGCGCTGGGTGTTCAGCTCCTGCAGCCTTTCCCGCAGCTGCTGCGCCCAGCTATCCATTGAGGAGCCAATGTTTTCAGCCAAGGCCAGCATCTCTTCTGTCGAGTGGATACTGGACTCCACCAGAAGCAGCATGATCTCCACTTGATTAATGCCTGCGTCCAGCTGGGCAAGGCCCGATTCCAGCTGAGAAATGCCGCTGTTCAGCTCTGCCATACCGGCTGCCAGCTGGGTCATACCTGCATTTACGAGGGTCAAATTCTCGCTGACCGCTGCGGAATTGGCCGTCAGCTCCGCATAGGCCGCATCCAACTGGGCTTCCGCGTCAGCTTTGTTTTTTTTCAGGGTCGCCCGAGAATTTGCCAGGGTGACCTCACTGTCTTCCAGCTGTTTCTTTGCATCCGCAAGCTGCTGTTCACCGTCAGCCAGCATTTCCTCGTTATCGGTCAGCTCCTGCTCGCCGTCCTTAAGCGCGAAATAAGCGTCCTTCAACTCCTCATTTGCCTCATGCTTGCCGTCTTTGAATTCCCGTAAACCGTCCTCCAGCTCCTGAATACCATCAGCATAGGCTTCCTTCGCATCTGCCAGCACCTGCTGAAAGCGTTCCTCTGCCAGGGGCTCCAGGTAGGGCTCCAGCTTTTCCGCCATGGCATCCATAGCATCGTTGTACTCGTCGGAATATACCGTGTAATCCCCCGGTATCGTCACATGTATTTCGGTGTAATAATCCACATCGAAAGCTTCCGGCAGCACGTACACATAATTCTGGATCACACCGCTGCCGATGGAGGTATTGCCCCGGTTCATGTCGATGTATAGGGGTGAGCTGACCCGGCCTACCACCGTCAAAGTCCGCTCCCGGACGGAATCCAGAGCATCCTCCTCGTTCCCTTCCGAAATTGTGACCTGTTTGCCGATGATGCTGTCGTTGTTTTCGTCGCCGTCCGCCAGACATTCGTCAGGACTTTCCGGCATACGTCCGGAGACCAGCACCGGCAGATTGATGGACTGGGGCAAAGTGTAAAAACGGTAGACGGAATCCTCCGTCTCATCTCCCATCCGGGCGATCAGATCCGTGTAGAACTGACCCTCCACGTCCACAAGACCCATTTCTTCGGCCAGAGCTTCCACCTGATCCAATTGCTCCTGCCCCCAGCCATAGGTGCTGACCAGACGCAGATCAAACATATTCTGTTCATCGGTATACACCTGTCCGGTGGCCACCATGTCGGCCTTTGTCATTCGCAGGCCGACAAAAATAGCTGCGCCCAGCGCGATGATCGCCACGATGGCGATATACCGCCCCAGGGAGCGCAGGATAGATTGGCGCAGATTGGTGCGCATGGCGTTTCGCTTCATATTACCACTCGATCTCCGCAATATCCACAGGATGTTCGTTCCGCTTCACGGATACGACCGTACCGCTCCTGACCTGAATGACCCGGTCGGCCATGGCAGTCAGCGCGCCGTTATGGGTGATGATAATGACGGTCATACCGGTTTTTCGGCCTGTATTCTGCAGCAGCTGCAAAATAGCCTTGCCGGTCTGATAGTCCAGCGCGCCGGTGGGCTCGTCGCACAGCAGCAGTTTCGGATTTTTGGCAAGGGCCCGGGCAATGGCTACGCGCTGCTGCTCGCCGCCGGACAGCTGACTGGGGAAATTCTTACTTCTGGCACCCAAGCCTACATCCTGCAGTACCTGCGCCGCGTCAAGCGGGTCCTTACAGATCTGGTTTGCCAGCTCCACGTTTTCCAGTGCGGTCAGGTTTCCGATCAGGTTATAGAACTGGAACACAAATCCCACATCATGGCGGCGGTAGTCCGTCAGCTGCTTGCGGCTCAGCGCAGAAATCTCCTGCCCATCCAGGAACACCTGACCCGTGGACAGAGTATCCATACCGCCCAGGATATTCAGCAGCGTAGTCTTACCCGCACCGGAGGGACCCACGATGACCACCAACTCCCCCTTCTCCACTTCGAAAGAGGTATCGTGGAGTGCGTTGATCTCCACCTCGCCCATATGGTAGGTCTTTCCTACGTTATGAAATTCAACAAAAGCCATACCTATCACTCCAAACGCATAATATTACACATATTATAGCACAGGAACTGCTGTATGTCGAAACAAATTGTAAATTCTTGTCCAGAAAATTGGAAAATACCCCCATTGCAAAGCAACGGGGGTAAGAAATCAGGTTCGTTTTGTAAATACCAGCAGCTTGCTTCCAATATAATTCAGCACGACTACAAGCACACTGGTTACCAGCTTCCAGAGATTTCCGTTCC
Source organism: Oscillospiraceae bacterium (assembly GCA_017461445.1). Taxonomy (GTDB): domain Bacteria; phylum Bacillota; class Clostridia; order Oscillospirales; family Oscillospiraceae; genus Faecousia. The sequence continues at coordinate 39,156 of JAFTXW010000019.1, read as the reverse complement.
AGCCAAGCACATCCACGGTCAGCAGCAGAATCACCGTTTCCGCGGCACCGGAACCAATGCGGCAGCCGACAAATTTGGCAAGCTCCGGGATGACCGTCTTTGCAGACCAGTCACGGCTTTTGAATACAAAAGGCTTATTGGTCAAATAGGCAAATGCCACAGCGAACACCCATGCGATTGCGTTGCTGACGGAAGCGGACAGGCCCAGCAGGTTATAGCAGGGCAGATAAACGATATAATTGACCACTGTCGTCAGCACACCGAAGAACAGATAGGACAGAATATCCCAGTGTTTTTCTATCAATTTACGAATGGTTTCGATCATTTAGAAGCCCAGATCCTCTCCCACAATAATGAACTTGATACGGCCCACTGGACGGCAATGGCGTGTGATAAGGATCTGGTTGCAGATGCAGCCCTCGCTCTTGCAGTCGGCGCAGGTGCCTGTCACCTCGCACGGAGTCCGGTTAGGGAACCGCTGCTTATTCATGGGAGCGGCCACCGTGCGGGCACGGCGGATGGCGGCATCCAGGGTGTCCTCCACCTTGTTCATACCCGCTACCACGATCACGGAGCCGGGGCCGTAGACGATGGCGGCCACCCGGTTGCCGGTGCCGTCTATGTTCACCATCTGGCCGTCCAGACTCATGCCGTTGGCTCCCGTCAGGAACACATCGGCAAACATACTGTCCTTTGCCGCCTGCAGCTTCTCCTCAGGGGTTTTGCATTTATCCCGGTCGATGGTGTTGTACTCCCCGGCGTTAAGGGCATCCATCAGCCCGATCTGCTGAGCCGAAAGCGCGCCGCCCCAGCCCACGGTAGCCCCCTTGGGGATCAGCTCCAGAGCCTTGTCAAGAGCCGCAGCCCTGTCAGCGCAGTAATAGGCCTCAAAATGACGGCTTTGGAGATTCTTCACCATAATCTGCCCACGCTTGTCGTAATACATCTGCTTTTCGTTTGCCATAAGAATCCCTCCATTTTTTATTGGGAAATTGATCAAACCATCCACTTCACTTCCAGGCTGTCAGGGCCGGGGTAACCGTCGGCGGTTACCTTCTGGGCAACATTTTTGCCCCGGACGGTGATATTGACTGTTCGGACTACGCCCTTTTGATAATCCATTGTCTCGCCGTCGTCCATGTAGTGCACATGACGGCCGTTGCCGGGGAATACTTCCAGAACGATCTCCGTGATCTCCTCCACATACTGGGGCATACCCTTGGCGGTGGGGATAATGGCACCGGCCTTGGCGAAGAGGGGCATGCGGTCAGCGGGCGCATCGGCAAGGATGTATTTCCCGCCGCTATAACGCTTCCCGGTATAATAATCATACCACACACCCTTGGGCAGATACACCGCCCTGGCGGTAACGCCGGGGGTCATAACAGGTGCCGCAAGAAGCTGGTCGCCCAGCATACACTGATCCGTCAGCTCCCGGCACATGGGATCGTCAGGATATTCCAGCACCAGCGGCCGCAGGATGGGCATTTCCTCATGGGCCAGGTCGTAGATATAGGGCAGCAGATGGTACCGCAGCTCCAGTGCCTTCCGGCAGGCATCCATGGTTTTTTCATCGAAGGCATAGGCCTCCTGGTTCCGGGTGCCCTTGGCATAGTGGTCCCGGAAGAAGGGACTGATGGCACCCAGCTGGAACCAGCGGGCCAGCAGTTCGGGCGTACAGTCGGAACCGAAGCCGCCCACGTCGGAGCCAACCATGTACATACCGGACAGGCCCAGGTTCATCATCTGGGTCAGGCTCAGCTGCAAATGCTGCCACATGGAGTGATTATCCCCCGTCCAGCCGGAACAATATTTCTGGGAGCCGGCACAGCAGGCCCGGGTCAGGACAAAGGGACGGCGGCTGTCCGCATTCATAAGGCCCTCATAGGTGGCCTTCGCCATCAGGTGACCGTAAACATTGTGAAGCTCCTTATGGGTGCCTGCGGCAAACTGCACGTCGTCAGGCAGCTGTCCCGTGAAGTCGGCAGGCTCGTTCATATCGTTCCAGATTCCCCGGATGCCCGCATCGGTCAGAATCTTCAGCTTTTCTCCCCACCACAGCCGGGTCTTTTCCTGGGAGAAATCCGGGAATACGGAAGGGCCGGGCCAGACTGCGCCCTCGTAAATGGAGCCGTCGGGATTCTTCGCAAAATGGCCCTGGGCAACACCTTCGTCGTACATGAAATAGCCGGGGTCCAGCTTCACGCCTGGATCAATGATGGTGATAGGCTTTACATTCCGCTGAGCAAGAGCCTCCGTTAATCCCTTGGGATCAGAAAAACGTTTTTCATTGAAGGTAAAGACCCGGAAGCCCTCCATATAATCGATGTCCATATGCACCGCATCCATGGGCAGGCGGTTTTTGCGCATGGTATCCACCATTTCCAGCAGCTCCCGAGGAGAATAGTAGCTCCAGCGGCTCTGATGGAAGCCATAAACCCATTTCTGCTGCAGCATGCTCTTGCCGGTCAGGACTAGATAACGCTTTAAAACGTCCTTCGGGGTCTTTCCGGGGATCATGTAGTAATCCAACGCGCCGTCGGCGTGGGACCAGAAATAATAGTCCTCATTCTCCTTGCCAAAATCGAAGCGGGAACGGTAGCTGTTATCAGCGAGAATGCCCATGCAGCCGTTTTTGGAATAGACCATGAAGAAATTGATGGACTTGTACAGGCTCTGGAAATTGTCGCAGTGGGGCTTGGCATCGTCGGTGTTCCAGTTAATGTAGGCATAGTGCCGCTTATTGAGAAAACCGGTCTTGTCGCCCAGGCCGTAAATCACTGCGTCCTCAGGCAGCTGCTTGCAGACCTCCACCTTCCAGACACTGGCCGCGTCCAGATGCCCGGCAGGCACATGCCCTTCCGCCATCAATTGCTCCAGCTCCTCCTGGGAGATGGGGATCTTCGGCTGCCGGACACCGGGATAGTCAGCGCAAAGCAGTTTTCCTTCATAGTACAGGGCCATTCCATTTTCCGGCTCCACAGAAATGTTCCCCCAGGTCAGACGCTCCCCTTCCCGCTTGGGGGCGGATTTGCGGAGCTTGGCACTGACCATGTAGCTGCCTTTATGATTTCCATCGGTGACCCGGACAATTCCCGGAACGGGCATAGAAACCCGCAGGCCCGATGCCGTCACTGCTTCATTATGAATAATATCCATATGTTACTCCTTACTGCCAGGCTTTGCATACATCCACCCAGGCGGTGAAATTTGAATATTTCTCAAGCTCTTCGATCGTCAGTTCAATCGCACTGTTGCTGCTGCCGCAGGCGGGGAAAACCGTCTCAAAGCGGCGCAGAGATTCGTCCAGGTAGACGGTAACGCCCCCATTGATGGCGAAGGGGCATACACCGCCCACAGCATGGCCGATCAGGGGCTCCGCGTCCTCCCGGCTGAGCATTTTCGCCTTGACGCCGAACCGCGCCTTGAATTTGGCGTTATCCACCTTGGCGTCCCCCGCTGCCACCACCAGGATGGGTGCGTCATGGACGGCAAAGGACAATGTTTTGGCAATGCGGCAGGGCTCGCAGTGCAGTGCCTCAGCAGCAAGCTCCACTGTCGCGCAGGAAACCGGGAATTCCAGAACCCGACACGCCATTCCGAAGCCCGCGAAATAGGCTTTCACTTTCTCTATCGACATGGAATTACCTCCAATTGGAAATTTACATTACCATAGCACAATTTACCAAATTACGCAAGCTCGTTTTCCTCCCGGAAGGCTTTGATCCGCTCCAGGAATTGCTGCCCATACCAGGCAGCCTTGATCTCGCCCACACCGGATACCCGCTTAAATTCGGACATGGTAGCAGGCTTCTTTCGGGCCATATCTGTCAGCGTAGCGTTGGAGAAGACCATATAGGCGGGAATGTGGGATTCCTGCGCCAGCTCGGCACGCAGCTCCCGGAGGGCATCGTAAAGCTCCCCATCGGTACCGGCGAGCTTGCCCGCAGCGGGAGCGTTAACGGCCTGGATTTCTTCCTTGCGTACCAGCATGGTAACCTTCTTTCCCTGGAAGAGTACCTGGGCCGCTTCTGGCGTCAGACGGAGGGTCTTATGCTCCTCCTCGGTCACTAGATACCCCTCCCCTTCCAGCCGCTCCGCCATAGCACGGATCTCGGTGCGGCCCATGGTGTTCAGGAGGCCGTAGGTGCTGAGTTCATGCAGACCAAGGGCCAGCAGTTTCTTTTCTTTGCTCCCCTGCAAGACCCTGGCAACGGTAGCAACGCCCACATAATAGCCCAGCTTATCGTAAATGCGGCGGACACAGGACAGGATCATCTGAGCCTCCTTCGTAATATCCACCGTCTCAAAATCCCCCATGCAGGTTCCGCAGTTCCCGCAAACCTCGGGGTGCTTCTGGCCGAAGTATTCCAGAATGTAGCCCCGGAGACAGGTGTCCGTTTTACAGTACCCCACCATAGCGTCCAGCCGGGCCAGATCCTGCTGCCGAACCATCTCCCGCTGCTTGGGATCCATTTCCTCGTTTTCCGAATCGCTGTTGATGAAGAATTTTGCAGTGGTTACATCGGAGGAACTGTACAGCAGAAAGCATTCCGCCTCCGCACCATCCCGTCCCGCCCGGCCCGCCTCCTGATAGTAAGCCTCGATGCTCTTGGGCATGTTGTAGTGGATGACGTAGCTGACGTTGGATTTGTCGATGCCCATACCGAAGGCGTTGGTGGCCACCATGACGGTCTTTCGGTCGTAAAGGAAATCCTCCTGATTTTCGGTACGCTCCTTCTCCTCCAGGCCTGCGTGATAGCGGGTGGCCGCATAGCCGTGATCCCGGAGGGTCTCACAGACAGACTCCACCTTTTTCCGGGTGGCGCAGTAAATGATGCCGCTTTTGTTTCTGCGGGAGGCCAGCAGCCGCAGAAGCTCCTTTTCCTTTCGCTCCGGGCGGATGACCTCAAAATAGAGATTTGGCCGGTCAAAGCCCGTGACGGTTCGCACCGGATCCTGCAGCTTTAGTATCCGCTCCACATCCTCCCGCACCTGCTTTGTGGCGGTGGCAGTAAAGGCTCCCACCACCGGACGCCGTGGAAGATTCTCAATAAAATTCACGATTCTGAGGTAACTGGGCCGGAAATCCTGACCCCACTGGGAAATACAGTGGGCCTCGTCCACGGCGATGAAGGAAATGGGCAGCTTCTCCGCAATGGACCCAAAGCCACCGTAGTCCAGCCGTTCGGGGGCGACATAGACGATCTTGTATTGTCCCGCCAGCAGATTCCGGTACACCGCCTGCATCTGGGCAGCGTTCAGGGTGCTGTTGATAAAGGCAGCGGGAACTCCCGCGGTTTTCAACGCCATTACCTGATCCCGCATCAGGGAGATCAGAGGCGAGATCACCAGGGTGATCCCCGGCAGTATCAGACCGGGGATCTGATAGCACATGCTCTTTCCGCCGCCGGTGGGCATGATACCAAATACATCCCGCCCCCCGAGCACCCCGTCGATCAGCTCCTCCTGCCCGGGCCGGAAGCTGGAATAACCGAATATTTGCTGCAATAAGGCAGTCTTGTCCATAGATTCACCATTTCCGTTCGTTTGTTCTGGATATTATCGCACATCTTGTCAGGAAAAGCAATCCTTTTCCAAAAAAGAAACGGTAGACACACTGTTTTTGTGTGTCTACCTTTCGTTTACAGGTTCACCCTTTTATGAACGGATACCGTTTTCTTCTATTCATACTACTTTTATTAGAAATCTTTCATTTCTAATAAAAAGGGCACTGCCTGACGGCATTGCCGATTTTACTATTTTCGGAAAGAAAATCGTAAAATCCCGTCTCATATGATTCTCATATCAAAACCTTCAATTCTTGCGAATTAAAGGTTTTAATTGGGAATCAGTATCAACTGGTATATAAGTATAACCGATTTGCAGTCCTGCCACTTCCTCCAGATCAATGGGAACCATCCACTGGTAGGAGCAGCTGAGGGTATTACCATCTGCCAACGGAGAACCTCCTCCACCGCTGATGTGGACAGAGATCCCGCTTTTCAATATCACGTCGATTTCCGCCGAAAGGGCAAACATTCCTCCCGTGTAGTCATAGCACAGCCGCAGTCCCGTATTGGTCAGCTGGATATCCGTCATCATAACAGGGACATCCTCCAGCGTCTTCAAGTTCGTCATAATAACCTCAGTGTCGGGAATTTCCAGCACCTGGGGCGGTTGGGAGCGGTCAATGGTAAAAGCAAAATGCCATTCTCCCTCTCCGATCACCTTTCTTGGTTTCGTGTTCATGTTCTGACCAAAATCCGTCAGATTCAGCGTCACTTCCAGAGGCTGGATATCCGCCCGATACCCGGTTTCCGCAGTGTAAGCCCAATCCATCAGGAACAAAGCTGCCCCGTCCCCATCAATGCCGTGGAACTGGAAGCCATAGCCGGCCAGACCGCCCCCTGCCATCGGGTCGGGCTCCACCGCCATATGGACCTCGTCAAAGCCATAGCTGTGCCGCCTGGAAAATTCCGCCCCTTCTACCCGCAGCAGCAGGAAGAAATTATCGTCACCCACCGTGGCAGAATCCACGGTAACGGTAATGCCATCCACCGTCTGGCTGATGCCGATCTCCTGGGTCAGATGGTCTATGACAGCCGTCTGCCCTTCCCCCATCTCATGCCCCGTCACCGCCTCCCAGTAATAGGAAAACCAGTTCTGGATATTGTCGCCGTAAATAGCCGCAACCACACCGCAGCTGACCAGCAGCAGAGCCAAAGCCGCCGCCAGAACAATGGCAAGCATACGCCGCCCGGATACCCTTGCCATCCCCCAGTCAGGCGCGGCCTCGTCAATGTACCGTTCCTCCACGCAGCTCAGCTGGCATATAAGCTTCTCCGCTGTCATTGGCTGCTCTCCTCCCATTGCCGCTCCTCAATGGTATATCCCTGGCTGAAATAGGTGAAGTGATCCAGGCAAACTGCCCCGTCTTGTCCCAACAGCTGAAAATCTGCCAAAGGAGCATCCAGAACGCAAAGATATCCACCTCCCGTTACATCCAACTCCACAGTATTTCCGTCCCCATCGGTAACACACAGACATTGCGGTGCATATTTCAGAACGGTGTCATTTGCCGGGTTCCAGTGGGAACTGTTTACCGTGCCAAAATAGATATGCTGTCCATCCGCTTCCACATGATTGATGCTGATTCCTCCGCTGATGGCGTACACACCTTCGGCAAAAGCGGTCACATTGACAATTTCGCTCTCAGTTTCATAGCGGTAAAGCCGTAGGTTTGGCCCCATACCGCTGTAGAACACCAGTGCATAGTCTCCCGTCACGTCGATAAACTCGATTTCCTCAGCGTCCACTCGAAGAGGATATTGCGCTATCTCATATTTGAGGAACCATTCCCGGATAGTCTCCTCAGAAAGGGCCACAACACCGCAGCTGATCAAAAGCAGAGCCAGGGCCGCCGCAAGAATCAGTGCCAGAAGCCGCCGCTTTGGCAGCTTTCCCGTTCCTTGGCCCGGGGCAGCTTCTTCTATGTAGCAGGGGGCAATGAAGCTCAGCTGGTACAGGATGCCTTCCGCCGTCATACGCTGATCCCCTCCTTTTCCAGCATTTCCCGCAGCTTGTTCCGGGAGCGGAGCAGAGACATTTTTACCTTACTCTCTGACAAACGCATACCGTCCGCAATTTCTTTTACGGAGCATACATACCAGTAACGGCGCAGGAAAATAATGCGGTTTTCCCGGGACAGGGATGCCAGGAAGCAATTCAGCACCTGGGTCACCACCATTCCCTCCACCAACTGCTCCTCGCCCCCGGCACCTGCCGCGCATTCCCACAGTTCCTCCAACGCCAGCACCAGCTCTCCCCCGCCCCGTTTTTCGGCCCTTCCAAGGCGGTATTTGTCCAAAGCCAGATTCCGGGTAATGGTACCCAGAAATACCGATAACCGGGTGGGACGCTGGGGCGGCATGGCATTCCATGCTTTCAGATATGTATCGCTGACACACTCCTCACTGTCCTGCATGTCGTTCAGAATATTGTCCGCAATGCGGCGGCAGTATTTTCCGTATTTCCGATCCGTCTCCGAAATGGCTTCCTCAGAGCGGGCCCAGTATAAGTCAATGATCCCATCGTCTTTCAAGGTACACGCCTCCTTTCACCTATATAGACGTATCCATCTGCCACCCGGTCACACCTTCGCAGAGAATTTTCCATTTTTCGCAGCCACAAAACAAGCACAAAACTGCATGAAATGCTTCCAACCAGTGGTTGGAAAAAACGCTCCCCGGTACCAAAGGAGAGCGTTTCAACCGCTTATTCCACAATTTCCAGATACTGCGTAACACAATAAAGGGTTTTTCCCTCAAAAATCACCCTGGACCACCCCACATCCTCATTGATCCCCGTCCGGGTGACCACCTCTCCATGTGTCAGCTGAGCCACCACCACCGAGTCCTCCCGGGTGACGCTTGGGATATTTCGCAGGTTCACCAGCTCCTTGGCGGTGACCCTGTCATTGACCTCTGTAAACTCGGTATCAAACTCCGTATCATCCTGAATCTGGGGCTCTGTAGGCGTGGGCGTATAGCTCAGATCCGTGGTCAGGAAATTAGACACAGCATAGTAAATACCGCCGTTGAACTCCACCCGGGACCAGCCGCTGTCGCTGACAGCGGTGCGGGTGGCAACCTCCCCGTTTTTCAGGGTATACAATACAACACTTTCCTCCCCTTGGCTGGGATGGCTGCGCAGATTGGTTTCCTCTTTGGCGGTGACCTGCTCGGAAATCTCAGTGAAGTCCATCAGTGCCTCCACATCCGGGAAAGCCTCCTCCGGAACCTCCTTATTCTTCGGCTGACGAATCCCATCATACCCAAAATAGGCGATGTTCAGATCCACATTTTGAGAAATACCCGGAATGCTCCCCTCGGCAGTATACTGCCACATCTGGTGCTCCCCCTCGTAGCTGCTTCTGTCCAGAGCGGGATCCACGCCGCCGGAATACTGGGCAACCCAGATCTTGTAGTCCCGCTGGATTCGGGCAGTCTCCCAGCTGTTTTCCAGCTCGTTTTTGGAAGCATAGAACATACCCTCATAGCCCCGCTTCTCGATAGCTTGCAGAAAGGCCAGAGCCGCATCGGTACGGTCAACCAGATTCATTCCATACTGGCGGCTGTCCGGGTCAGCATAGCCCTCGCAGTCGTAGGCAACAGGATAAGTAATGGCGTACTGGGAAATATAGTCTGCCACCCAGTCCGCTTCCTCCCGGGCCTCCTCTTCGGAAACGGCTGTGGAAAAGAAATATACGCCCAGCTTGATCCCATATTTCTGGGCCTCCTGCATATTGTACCTGGCGTTTGAATCGGCGGTGATGACCCCGTCCCCCATTCCCCGGTAGCCCACCCGGACCATAGCAAAATCCACGCCATAATCCGCAGCCTTCGCCCAGTCGATGGTGCCCTGATACTTTGCCACATCAATGCCGGTGGTGAATTCCTCCGTTTCCCGTACCCGCTCAGCAGTCAGGAATTGAAAGGATACCAACGCCGCCGCAGTAAGCAGCACACACAGAACCAGCCCCATACGCAGCTTCTGCCCAAGGGAATATCCCCCGTCGTATTTGGATTTTTTCTTTTTCTTCATGGACTTGGTCCCTTTCTCTTTTTTATGGCCAGCATATCATAAATCCCGTCAAATGTCTATGGTTTCCCGCAGGAAAAAGCCCCCACCGCTTTCACGGTGGGGGCGGAGGGATATTGGATTACTTCAGCTCGGGCCAGTATTCCTTGTTGGCCTCGATCAGGTCGTCCAGAACAGCCTTTGCCACATTCATGCTGGGCACGGTCTTGTTCAGGGTAAAGGCCTCCAGAGCCTTCTGGTAGGAGCCCTCGATGCAGGCCTCCACCAGCAGCTTCTCGCAGTTCAGCTGCTGCATGATCAGTGCCTGCTGGAACAGCGGGATGGGCTTCTGGGTCAGGACCTCGGGACCGTTCTTGCCGATGTAGGCGGGAACCTCAACCATGGCATCATAGGGCAGGTTGGGGATGCAGCCCCGGTTCTCGGTGATGACCAGGAAACGGGCCTTGGTGTCGTTCTTCAGGGCAACAGCCAGGTCGGCGATCCAGTCGCCATGGCTGCCGGCATAGAACACGGTGTCGTCCACAACGCCGGTTTCCAGATACTTGTCAATACCGTCGAACAGGTTCTTCTCCCGGCTCTCCATGACCTCATTGGCACGGGTATGGTTGGGATCGGAATGCTCCACGAACTCCTTCTGCTGCAGATAGTAGTTCAGGTAGGTGTTGGGCAGGGTGTCGGGGAAATTCTGCATGATCTCGTAGACACCCTTCCAGACATAGTACCAGCTGCCCTTGGCATGGCGGTTGGTTTTCTTACCGGCGAGAGCGGCCTTGTCCTTCAGGTAGGCCTCGGGCAGCAGGATCTCATGCTCCATGATGTAGTCGCGCAGCTTGGGCATAATGTCCTCGCCCTTGTACTCGATGCCGGTGAACCAGCCGAAGTGGTTCAGGCCGTAGTAATCGTAGACGATGTTCTCCTTGTCCTTGATCTCCATAGCCGCTGCAACCACATCGATGATGGCAATGGGCATATCGCAGATGTTGATGATCCGGGCATTGGGCCGCAGGACACGGCATGCCTCGGAAACGATGGAGGCGGGGTTGGAGTAGTTCAGGATCCAGTAGTTGGGCTTGGCGTACTTTTCCGCGTCGTCAATGACCTGGATCATGGGGAAGATGGTGCGCATGCCGTAGGCCAGACCGCCGCAGCCGCAGGTCTCCTGACCCACGCAGCCGTGCTTCAGGGGGATCTTCTCGTCCTGCTCGCGCATAGCGTACTTGCCCACACGCATCTGAGCAAAGACAAAGTCCGCGTCCTTGTAGGCCTCAGCGGGATCATAGCTGACGGTCAGCTTGATGCCGCACTTCAGATCCTCGTCCAGGATCCACTTGACCACAACGGCCACCTTGTCCTGGCGTTCCTTGTCCAGGTCGAACAGACGGATCTCCTCCACGCCAAGCTCGTCCTTGCGCAGGGCAATGGACTTGACGATGCCGGGGGTGAAGGTGCTGCCGCCGCCAACAATTGTAATAATCATAGGGAAATACCTCCGTATTCAAAATGGAAAACGCACAGAAGTATGCGGTTTACAGGGTCTCCAGGTAGTCCTCCACGGACTTGCGGACATCAGCAACCTGCAGGCCGAAGATAACCTGGATGTCGTTGCCCTTGTGGATAACGCCGGAGTTGGGTGCCTTGTTGATGATTTCGTCCTTCACCAGGGAAGCATCCTTGACGTTGACGCGCAGACGGGTGAAGCAGTTCTCAACGGTGTTGATGTTGGCCTTGCCGCCCAGGCCCTCGACCACGTACTTAGCATCCTCGCTGCCGTTGAAGGTCTTGGCGGGAGTCTTGTCATTGGCGGTCTCGGTCAGGTCATCCTCACGGCCAGGAGTCTTGTAGTTGAACTTCTTGATCAGGAAGCTGAACAGGAAGAAGTAGACCAGGATCTGCACAATGCCCAGAGCCAGCATGATGGGCCACTGAGTGCGCTCAACACCGGCAGACAGGTTCATCAGGATGGAGGCCAGCATATTGCCGCCGCAGAAAGCGGTGACGCCGCAGATCTTCAGCAGAGCGATGAACAGGCCGGCGATGCAGGCATGCAGGACGTACAGAACGGGAGCCACGAAGATGAACATGAAGTCCAGAGGCTCGGTGATGGAAGCCAGGCAAGCAGTGACCACCAGGGGAACGATGGTGGCAGCGGTGCGCTTCTTGTTGTGGGGATGGGCGGTATGGATGAAGGCTGCGCCGATACCGATGTAGCCGAACATTTTGGTGAAGCCGATGGCCATGTAGTAGATGGACTCAGAGAAGGGCACGCCCATCTGCAGCTCGGTCATAACGATGGGGTAAGCACCGGCAACTACCATGTCACCAACCTGCAGCACGCCGCCCAGGTCAGTAAACTGGAAGGGAGTGTAGACCAGGTGATGCAGGCCGGTGGGGATCAGCAGACGCTCCAGGAAGCCGTAGATGAACAGGCCGAAGGTGCCGCTGCTCTTGATCAGGTTTGCCAGAGCAGAAATGCCCTGCTGGACAACGGGCCACACAATATTGGTAACAGCACCGAAAATAATGGAAACAGCGACCATGCAGGCAAAGGAGAAACGGACGCCGGAGTAGATCTGGAACGCGCCGCCGAACTTCTTCTCGCAGGTACGGTTAAAGACCCAGCCCACCAGGCAGCCCAGCAGGATGCCGCCGAAAACGCTCATATCGACGACCTGGATGCCCAGAATCTCCGCCTGACCGGTGCCGAACAGGCCCAGCATTGCGGAGGGCTCAGCCAGCTGGCCCATCTCGGTCAGCATAATGTTGGAAGTCTTCAGGTAGATCAGGTAGGACATGAAGCCGATGAGGCCTGCCTGATGCTTGTCCCGCTTCGCCAGAGCAGCGGGGATGCCGATAACGAACAGCAGCCCCAGATTGTTGATCAGGATCATCATGGTTTCGTACATCAGCTTACCAACAACCTGAATGGGCTTCCACTGCAGGAAGGGCAGGAATGCGGTGACGGAGCTATTGGTCAGCAGAGAACCAATAGCCAGGATCATACCCGCAACGGACAGGTACATCAGAGGCTGCACCATAGCCTTTGCGAACACCTCAAGGGTGTTCATGATCTTGTTGTTTTTCATGATCTTCTTTCTCCTTCGTAAAATATATGGTATCCCCTGGTTGTAAATCAGGAGTTGCCATCGTTGAAGATCTTGCTTAAGTGGACCATCAGATATACTTTTTCCTGGTGATTCAGCTCATAAGCAAAATTTTTCCGGATAAACGCATCCAGCCGCGCAATGCATTCCCGGTTCTTGCTGTGCCGCAGCAGAAGCAGCTGATACAGTCCGCCCATGTCATCGTCATTCCACTGACCGTGGCTGAAGATCCGCTGGGCCAGAAATTTCAGGTGCGTCGTCAGCCGCATGGTGTCGATGTCGTCGGGATTCAGCTCCACGCCATAGGTTTTCTTGATGATCTCCAACGCCCCGTTTGTCAGTTTCAGGGCGTTGTAGACGGCATCCGGGTTCATGGAGGAGCCAGCCAGCTGCAGGGCAATATAGCCCGCCTCATATTCCGGCAGCGCAACGCGGCAGACCTCCCGGATCTTCTTCAAGGCCCATCGGCCCACATCGTATTCCTTTGGATACAGCATCTTGGTTTCCGAGAGCATCAGGAAAGGCAGCTCGATTCCCTGCTCCGCCCGCTCCAAAGCAAAGCTGATATGATCCGTCAGAGACAGGATCAGCTGGTCCTTCCGCTCCAGTCCCTGCTGCCGGGCGTAGGTCAAAATCTCCTCGGCGACCTGCACCGCTTCGGGCCGGGCCTCCTTCAGGATCTGCAGGAACCGCGTCTGCAGCGCGTCCTGGATATAGTAGACCTTTTCAATTTTTGTTTCATCCAGGGGATCCCCCGGCCGCTTATGGAAGCCGATGCCTGCCCCTACCAGGATGGCCTCTCTGCCGTCCGGATGTACCACTGCGACGGCATTGTTATTATAAATCTTTACCGCTTTCATGTTCCTACCCATAACCCTCTTCCGACAAACCGGTCCGGCAATCTGCCGTCCCTTCCCTGCCCGTCTCTTCCATAAAACAAAAAAGGCATGAACCCTCCTTGTTAAAAAAAGAGAACTCATGCCTGATCTAACAGTAACACGTCGGATGTTAATATTTTACTACATAAATCATATGCTTTTTGAAATAATTTGTCAAGGGTTAATTTCAAAATACCACCCTTTCCCAGCCTTTCTTCCTGTTGCTCCAGCTTCTTCTTTATGATATAATCAAAAGAAAAAGGAGATTTTTATGAAACGAATCTTAGACTGCCAGGGCTCCGACTTCCGGGATATGACCCGGGAAGTTCTTCTTGCCGCCATCGCCGGGGCAGAAGGCCGTACCATTGCCTGCGAAACCATCGGTTCCATTATCCCCATGCTGGGCGACATCACCAACGCAGAGTTTGCCGCAGCAATGGGTGCAGACATCCTGCTGCTGAATATGTTCGATGTTCAAAAGCCCCATATCGCAGGACTGCCCAAATGCGCCCCAGAAGACACCATCCGCAAGCTGAAGGAGCTGACCGGACGGCCCATCGGTATCAATCTGGAGCCTGTGGAGCAGGTGCTGTCCTCTCTGGACCCGGAGGAAAACATGTGGGCCATGACCAACGGACGGAAAGCAACTCTGGAGAACGCAAGGAAAGCCGCCGACATGGGCGTGAATTTCATCCTCCTTACCGGAAATCCTGGCATCGGCGTGACCAACATCGCTATTGTGGAGACCTTGAAACTCTATAAGCGGGAACTGGGTGATCAGCTGATTCTTGCGGCAGGCAAAATGCATGCCTCCGGCATTCTGACAGAGGGTGCGGAAAAGATCATCACCAAGGAGGATATTCAGGCCTTCGCAGAGGCGGGCGCGGATATCATCCTCCTCCCCGCCCCCGGCACCGTTCCCGGTATCACCATGGAATATGTCCGGGAGCTGGTATCCTTTGCCCACAGCCTGGGCTGTCTGACCATCACCGCCATCGGCACCAGCCAGGAGGGCGCGGATGTTGCGACCATCCGTCAGATCGCCCTGATGTGCAAGATGACCGGTACGGACATCCATCACCTGGGCGACTCCGGCTACGGCGGCATGGCCCTGCCCGAAAATATCCAGGCTTACTCCATTGCCGTCCGTGGTATCCGCCATACCTACCGCCGCATGGCAGGCTCCATAAACCGATAAGGCCTTTCCCGTCCCCCGGATTCCGGGGGACTTTTTCTGTTCACATTTCTTTTACAGAAAATCCAACTTCTTTTCAGTGAGTTTTCAGTTCGGGATGCTACTGTGTTCTCAATAAAAACACAGGAGGATTTCTTATGAATGAATATGAAACGAATACCGAGCAGCCCCGGGAGCCTGTCGGCGGGAAATATTATGATCCCAATCTAAACACCTCTCCCTCTATGCTGCCTATGGAACGACCCCATAAAAAGAAAAACCACGGTACCGCCTTTGTGGCCACCGCACTGGCCTTTTCCCTGATCGGTGGTGCCGTCGGCGCGGGTGCTGTCATAGCCGTAGGTAAAAGCAAAGACAGTGAGGAAGCCGCCAGGGAACAGCTTTCCGTCATGCTGGAGGGGCAGCGGCAAAATTCTGTCATCGAGATCGTAAATATCGACACCGGGAAGCAGATGACCGCGGCAGAGGTCTATGCCGCCAATGTCAACTCCACCGTGGGCATCACTACCTCCATCACTACAAACTACTGGGGCTTCCAGACCACCTCTGCCGCCTCCGGCTCCGGTTTCATCATCTCCTCTGACGGCTACATTCTCACCAATTACCATGTGATTGAGGGTGCCAACAGTATCACCGTTTCCCTTTATGATGGTACATCCTACGATGCCGCCCTCATCGGCTATGATGAGAGCAACGATATTGCGGTGCTGAAGGTGGAGGCCGAAAATCTGACCCCCGTGATTTTGGGCGATTCCGATAACCTGAACGTGGGCGACAGCGTGGTGGCCATCGGCAATCCTTTGGGTGAGCTGACCTTCTCCCTGACCGCAGGCCTTGTCAGTGCCATGGACCGGGAGGTGACTCTCAGCAGCAGCGTCACCATGAACCTGATCCAGACGGACTGTGCCATCAATTCCGGCAACTCCGGCGGTGCGCTGTTCAATCTGTACGGCGAGGTCATCGGCGTTACCAACGCAAAGTATTCCAGCACCTCCAGCAGCGTGGCATCCATCGATAACATCGGCTTCGCCATTCCCATCAACTCCATCCGTTCCATCGTGGAGAGCATCATTGAGAAGGGCTACATTTCCAAGCCCTATATCGGCATCGGCGTTCTGGACGTTTCCGCCGAGACCCAGATGTACGGTGTACCCGCCGGTATTGCAGTCCAGTCCGTCATGGACGGTGCTCCTGCCGCTGAGGCAGGCTTGCAGGTGGGCGATGTGATCACTGCCGTCAACGGCACTGCCCTGACCAGCGACGAGCTGGTGGACATGGTAGGGGCTTCCTCTGTGGGTGATACCCTGGAGCTGAGCATCTACCGCAAGGGTGAGACTTTGGAGCTTACCGTTACTGTCGGCGAGCAAATCCAGTCCGCCCTCGCCAACGAAGAGACACAGCAGTCCCAGCAGAGCATCCAGGGCGGCTATCCCTTCGGCGGAAGAAGATAAATGGCAACCTCTAAAAACTCCTTTTTTGCAGGAATGAGCAGAAGATTTTGCAACAAATTAAGTGATGAAAATTCCGGAATACTTTGTGTCTTGCGGGATTTTCATAACGCAAAGTTGAAAAAAAGATTCGCTCAAGACACAAAGGGGCGTTTTTATACTGATATTCAATTAAAAACTGTAATGCGAGGCATTGAAGTATTTTATATGAAGATCAATATGAGACGGGATTCTGTGATTTTCTATTTCGAAAATTACAGAATCGACAACGCCGACAGGCGATGTCTTTCAATTTGAAATGAAAGATTTCAAATTGAAAATAGTATTAGAGGTGCCCAAATAATAAGCAGGATATCCCTAATGCCAGGGATATCCTGCTTTCCTTTACTTGCGCTTTCTTCTGATCCGGCGAACTACTGCCCGGACGATCAGAACTATGAGCAGCACCAGAACCAGCAGCACCGCCAGCAGAATGTAGGTGAATTTGTTGGCGTTTCGCAGCAGCTTCACAGGATTCAGGCTGGAGTAGACCACCTTCCGGCCGTCTGTTTCTGCATACTTTGGATCCATCTCGTCCCCCATTTCATTCAGGTAGGAGGCGATGGCGTACCACTCCTTTACTGCCGTTCCGTTTTCGTCCCGAACCACATAGTTGACCAGGTCTGAAACAGCAATGGGGTTGCCCTCCGCGTCCCGGGGCGTGACTGTCAGCAGGCCCATAGAGGTCTCCTCCACGCTGCCCAGCATCTGGCCCATATACATACCGGCCACAATGCGGTACAGCTTGTCGTCCTCTATGGGTTCCAGGGTACCGTCATCACGCCGCAGCATGGCGTAGTCCACTTTATTGAAGATCATGCGGCTGGTGTTGAAGGAATACTCCACGCCGGACATGAACAGCTGGGCAGAGTGCATCAGCGGATACACGGAGGCATCCACTTCCATGGCGTTTTTCAGGTCCGCACCGGTGACATAGATGGCGATCAGCTCACCCTCGGTGCCTACGCCCAGAGATGCGGCGTTGAAAATGTCGGAAACGGTCACATTTCCCATGGGAATGCTCTCACGAATAACGCCGGAGGCGGTAACCGCCATGTCCACCGTCTCCCCTGTAGCCTGCTCCACCGCCCACTTGTAGGCATCGGAGAAAACATTGCCCAGGGTAGATTCGTGCTGGTAGTCGTACACCGCATCCACATTGTCGAATTCATAGGGATTGGAGGTCAGAATCTGGTCGAAGGTCATGCCATAGTTTGTGAGGTATTTCTCCTCCACATCCGCCTTGTAGGCTTCCACCAGGGCGGCGATCTCCGGGTCCTCGTCAACGGTCTCATCAATTTCGATCAGGCTGTACTCCATCAGAACTGCAGTGCCCTTGGTGGTGTATTGCAGACGGACAACACCCAGGTATTTGCCGTATTCCCCTGCGGAGACAATGGAAGTACCGCCGATGCCGCCCACATCAATGGAGGGCATCAGAACGGTGTGGGTATGGCCGGAGATGATCAGGTGAATACCCTCCACATTCTGGGCCAGCTCGTAGTCCTCGCCCTCGCCGTTTTCAGTGCCGCTGTGGGACAGGGCAATGACTACTGGCTCCACACCGTAGGTTTCCACGCATTCGGCAGTGGCCTCGTCCACCACCCGCTGTGCTGCCACGGCAGGGTCTTCCAAAATCATGCCGGAATTGGGGGCGCAGTCGTCAGAATCAAAGCCCGTCAGCCCGAACAGGACAAAGGGTACACCGCCCCGTTCCAGGATAATGTAATCCTTCACACCATAGTTTTCCAGTGCGGCCCAGACTGCTTCCGCATCCTCGCCGTAGCCAGCCTCCCCTTCTTTGGGCGGCAGATAGTTGGCATCCACGATGGCGGGAACCGGTTCACCGCTTTCGGCTGCCACATTCAGCATACTTGCCAAGCCCTGGGGCAGATAGTCAAATTCATGGTTGCCGAAGGTGGTGACATCATATCCCATAGCACCCATGATCCGCAGCTCCAGCGCAGAGGTAGCAAATGCCGTCTGGAACAGAGAACCCATGGAAAAGTCACCCGCATCCACCAATATGGCATCGGGATACAGCTCCTTCTGCTTCTTGATCACCGTCATCAGCCGGGCATAGCCGCCGTATTCCCCGCCGCCCTCCTTGGCAGAGGGGAGAAAATGGGAATGGAG
This sequence comes from Oscillospiraceae bacterium, assembly GCA_017461445.1. GTDB lineage: Bacteria > Bacillota > Clostridia > Oscillospirales > Oscillospiraceae > Faecousia. The sequence continues at coordinate 20,756 of JAFTXW010000019.1, read as the reverse complement.
GTCATGGGTGAACAGAATCGTGACCATTTTCGGCTCTTCCGCAGCCGCTGCGGGAACGCAGAGGGAAAACACCATGCACAGCAGCAACAGCAGTGCAGAGATCCGCTTCATCAGAATTTTCATTTTCTTGCTCCTTATTTGAAACTATGTGGATATTTTACCATGCTCCATACCGAATGGCAAGTGAAAAAACGGCACGCCGAAGCATGCCGTTTTCCATTAATAATAGAAATACTTATAAAAGTTCGGATAGCTATTCAAAAACTGCTGCAATGTAGTTCGAGAGCTGGAACCGGGGTCGTGGATCAGAAATCCTGAGGCGGTCAGGCTGCTGCCGCCGGAGTAACCCCGAATCACCACCCAATGCTGACTGCCATAGACATTCTGGGCACCGAACAGCACCGGTTTTCCCTGCTTCAGACGGGCATAGATCGCGCTTAAGTACCCGGAACCGTTGGTGACCGCCGTGTAATGGCTGGGCCAGTAAACGCTTCCGGAAGCCGTATAGCGGAGCTCCTGTGCCATAGCGTTGGGATAAATAGTAGTTCCCGTGCGGTAGGACTCTATCATGGCAATGGCCGTGGTAGCACAGCCGATCTGGGCCATGGTCTTTCCCGACTGCCCAATGACCGTATCCGCCCAGCGGCTGTCCATCTGCTTAAAGCTGGGAACGCTTAGGGAGATGGCCGGGTAAGCAGAGGACAGGTACTGTGTACTCACGTATCCAGTTTTGGTGCCATGATACAGGATACGGCTCCACCCTCCAGAGGAAGACAGCAGTATCACCGTCTCCCCTTTTGCCAGGGTCGCAGCCTTACTGTATGAGGTCCCCGCCCCGGTACGAACGTTCAGGCTGCCGGACTGGGTGGCAACTGTTGCAGGCGTTCCTGCCACTACGGTAATGTAATCGTCATGGCAGTAGCCGTATTTTCCCTTGGCGTACTCCACCTTCCACCAGGAACCGGATTGGGAGATCAGCGTCACATAGCTTCCCTTTTTGAGGGAGGTCACTACGGATGCCCCGGAGGATGCGCTGCTTCTGACATTCAGTCTCCCGCCGGATGTAGTCACCGCACCCGCCTTGGAGCTTAGGGTCGCCGCACCGGCTTCCACCGGATTCCCGAGAAGCCCTGCCGTAAGTATTGCTGCAAAAATAAAAAGGATGATTTTTCTAATTTTCTGCACCTCATTTTTTATTTATTGGCATATATGCGGTGCAATTATAGCATAAATCTACCTTTTTGAAAATACGCCAAATAATGTAAGAAAATGCCCCCTGTTATGGCTGAAGCAGCCGGATATAGTGGTTCGCCTCCCGAAGCACATGATCCGCTAAAAGGGGCAGAATCACGCTGCGGATCCTGCACTGCTGAATTCCCTCCGTACCTGCCGCCTTGAAATCCCGGAATTTTATCGTTTGGGCCAGGGTCTTATCCCGCATGGTTTTGTCACAGGCCTTCCGGCTGGTTTCCAGAAGCTGGCAGTATTCCTTTGCAAATCCGTCAGCCGCACAGAACAGCTCCGTTTCGCAGGGATCCAGCAGCCCCCGGATAAACTGGGCGTGCTCCATCATGATTTGATTCCAGAAGCATTCATTTTCCTTCACCAGCCGATCCGGAAGATCCCCTTCCCGTTCCAGAATCTCCACGTACTGGCGATACAGCTTCGCTTCCCGGAGGATGTGTTCAATGAGCAGCGGATAATTCATGGTAAACATCTCGCACTGCAGCACGCCTCTCAGGATCGATTCCTTTAAGCTGATCAACCCATCCAGCAGCTTCAGGGCTGTACGGTTCAAGCACCGCACTTTGCTTTGCAGCTTGGCACCGCAAGTGGATTTTCCATCTCTGGGCTTCAGACGCAATGTGCAGGCAGTGATAGACTGATCAATGGGGATCGTGGTAAAGCATTCCGTCTGCCGTTCCGCGAGAGCCGTAAACTCCGTCACCACTTCCCCGGATTCCAGAACCGCTTTGTCCACGACACCGTTGCTCAGGCTCACCGCCTCGTTCAGGAGTTTTTCGAACTCCTTCAAATAGAGCTCCGCCTTTTCGGAACAGGACGGGTCCGCAGGTGTGAAACCCGCCCGCAGGAAAAAGGCATGCTCCTTCATGATTCTCCCGAAAAACAGATGCAGTTCCAGAGATTTCACCACATATCGATTTCCGTTCATATAGCCTCCCATTCACCAACGAAAATATGTCACAACAGCAATATATGCTCCCGGTGGCAATTGGGTGCAAAAAACCACACCCGAAGGTGTGGTTTTTGCGTTGTATCATACGCCGGAATAAGCAGAGAAGCCGCCGTCAATGGGAAGGACAATGCCGGTGATAAAGCCTGCGGCATTGTCATCTAGCAGGAACAGCAGGCCGCCAGCCAGATCCTCGGTCTTGCCGAAGCGTCCCATGGGGGTGCCTGCCAGAATCTTCTGCGTTCTTGCAGTGGGAGTGCCGTCCTCGTTGAACAGCAGTGCCTGATTCTGCTTACTGGCAAAGAATCCGGGCGCAATAGCGTTTACCCGGATATTGCACTTGCTGAAATGCACCGCAAGCCACTGGGTAAAGTTAGAAACCGCTGCCTTTGCACCGGAGTAGGCAGGGATCTTGGTCAGGGGCAGGAAGGCATTCATAGAGGAAATGTTGATGATATTACCGCCGCCAGACCGGATCATGTGCTTGGCAAAGGCCTGAGTGGGAATCAACGTACCGTTATAGTTTAGGTCAAAGACCATATTCACGCCGTCGTCGTCCAGGTCAAAGAAAGTCTTGATATCCTCCCGTTCCAGGTCACCTGTCTCATAGTATTCCTTATCGGTCTGGGCCTTGGCGTTATTACCGCCCGCGCCGTTCAGAAGAATATCGCAGGGACCCAAGTCACGAAGGACCTCGTCTGCGATCCGCTCCATGTCCTCTCGGATAAGCACATTGCCTTTGTAGGCCTTTGCGATGCCGCCTTCGGCGATGATCTCCGCTGCATATTGATTGATGGCAGCATCACTGCGGTTCACCAGAGCCACCTTTGCGCCAGCCCGGGCAAGAACCTTGGCCAGGTAGCTGCACAGGACACCGCCCGCGCCGGTAACAACAGCCACCTTTCCGGTCAGATCGGTGGCAAGTACATTTTTCTGCATAATTCGCACCTCGTTTTAACTGGAGTTACTCCCCACCCCATGCGCACAGGGTGGGGAGCAGAGGAAAGGAGAATGTCTGCCTGTCTGTCGGGACAGACAAACGGAGGAAGATCACTTTACTTCGACATTTTCGTCATTGATGGTAGCCATGGCTTCTTCCATGGACATACCATTTGCAATGGCAGCCTTACGGGCAGCGTTGACAGCATTGATGATCTTGACACGCTTGCCGTCCAGTTCATAGCCCTTCATGGAGACCAGAGACAGAGCCCATGCGATCATGGGAATGCCGCAGAACAGGAAGATGACGACCCAATTCATGCCTTCCACATAGGGAGAAGTCTTCAAAGGCAGGTAGTCAACACCAATGAACAGCAGAGCAACGGTAACAACGGTGGCAGACAGGGAGGAAACCAGCTTGTCAACCAGAGAGAACAGGGTACCCATGATGCCGGGGATAAACTTGCCGGAGCGGTAGGTCTCATAGTCGGCACAATCAGCAACCATGGGGATGGGCATGTCAGCCGTAGCATAGTAAGCACCGTATCCGGTACCGAAGAACAGGATAAACACGATGGTATACAGGTTGATGGCGAACTTGCCGTCCTTCATGATGCAGAGCATAAAATTGGGGTTATTGGGATTCCACAGCAGCAACAGGATCAGGACAACAACGTAGCAGGCCAGTGCCACGCCAACATAGGTCATAAGGCTGGCCTTCTGACCCTTCTTCTGAGAGGTCTGAACCGTCAGAACGAAGAAAGGAACAGCGAAGACATAGCCCAGGATCATCATGGGAAGGTACAGGCCGTCATAGTTGCCCATCATCAGCTGATACAGCATGATCAGAACGGTCATATTTGTACCGATGGACATAGCCAGCTTGCAACCGCCGCCGGCAACCATCAGTCGCTGCAGGGGCTTGTTGGCCTTGATGATCTGGATGTACTCGGAAACCTTGACAGCTTCCTGGGTTCCGCCGCCAATGCCGAAATACTTCTCATTGTCCTTCTCCGCGATACCGATAATGGCCAGGATAGTCAGAACCACAGACACGCAGATTCCGATGGGGGTCATGACCGCATACCACTGAGCGTTATAGTCACCGATAAAGGCATCGCCAGCCAGGATGGGGCCGATGGCCTGCATAACACCCATGCCGGCCAGGGAGCCGATGGTGTTGAAGATGGTAAACAGGGGACGCTGCTTGGGGTCATTGGTCAGAACGGGCTGCGCAGCGCGGGTAACGGAGGTCTGGAAGGTATAGCCGATGACCCACACAGCGTACAGCACGATGTAGGCCGCGTAACGGGCCCACATCATTGTCTCAGGGATGGCAGGGGTGACCATGTACAGCAGGATCACGGAAACGGCCATGATGGCGTTACCGATGACCATAAAGGGACGGAACTTACCAAACTTGGTATTGGTCTTGTCCATCAGCGCGCCAATGATGGGGTCGGTAATGGCATCGAAGACACGCATACCGGTGACCATCATAGCGGCAAAAACGGCAACGATACCCAGCACGTTGGAGCCAAAGCTGGCAACATAGCTAAGGATCAGGACAAAGTAAACGTTGGTCGCGCCATTGTTCAGGGGGAACAGTGCCAGCTGGTACATTTTGGCACGATTCAGGCCAGTGTTTTCACTCATAGTAATCTCTCCTAAAAGAATGTCATTACGAACCGGCAAACGCACCGGAGAAACTCATACAATTTCTGCAATGACGGCAGAAATCAGGTCCAGTTGCCGCCGTTGCCTCCGTCCTTGCCCAGCTTATAGGCAGGATTGGGCGTGTCCACATAGCGGATGGCGATCTCATCCCGGCAGTTGCCGGAAACAGCCTCCAGCTTCACTTCCCCACTCAGGGGTACCTTGAAGGTAAAGACCTTATCGCCCTTCTGGGTAGCGACCTTCTGGCCGTTGGCATAGAGGGTGACCTCAGGCAGGTTGGAATAGACCTTGACGGAAGTCTCCTTCTCGGGACGGTCCACATAGCGGCGGCCGCAGATGTAGACGAAGGGATCCTTGGTCCACCAAGCCTTGTAGACGTAGAAGGAATCCTTACGGGTCTTCCGGTCAAAGGTCACCAAGCCCTTGTGGTTCATGCCGGGCTCGCCGCCCTGATTCCGGGCATCTGCCGCGAAATCGAACATGTTCCACAGATGGGTGGCCCACATGAAGGGACGCTTCTCGAAGAAGTTCAGCATGTACTCATTGTACAGGCACTGATACTCTTCACTCTGGTCACCACGCTTAGGATGGGAGGTGTGAAGATTGGGCATGCACTCGCAGCCGTACTCGGAGTAACCAAGGCAGCGGTCGGGGTAAACCTTATGGAAGAAATCCACCCACAGGTCATTCAGGAACATGCCGGGCACATACCAGCCCAGGTACAGGTTCCAGCTGACGATATCGGACACCTTGTGGGCCACAGGATTAAAGGGGCCGCACATGGCGTAGCAGGCCAGGGTGGTAGGACGGCTGGGATCCATTTCATGGATCAGGTCATTGAGGACCTTATGGTTGTCCAGCATGTCTTTATTGTCCTTGGTGGAGATGGTGATCTCGTTAGAGATACCCCAGACACAGATAGAAGGATGATTATAGTTCTGGATAATCAGTTCCTTCATCTGGCTGATGGTGTTTTCACGGCCGTTGGGCAGGTGCTCGGAGATGTAGGGGATCTCCGCCCAGACCACCATGCCGTACTTGTCGCACAGATCATAGAAATACTGGTCGTGCTGGTAATGGGCAAGGCGGATGGTATTGGCACCGATCTCCCGGATCATGGCCATATCGATATCGTGCTGCTCCTTGCCAATAGCATTGCCCAGGCCCTTCCAGTCCTGATGGCGGCAGACACCACGGAGAGGATAGCTGCGGCCGTTGAGGAAGAATCCCTTCTGGGGATCCACATGGTAATACCGGGCACCGAAGTGGGTGGACACCATATCCACAGCTTCGCCGTTTACGGTCAGAACTGCTTCGCAGGTGTAGAGATAGGGATCATCGAGGCCATCCCATAGATGGACATTTTTGATCTCGATATCGGTATCGGTGCCCTTACCGGAAGCAACCACATTGCCCTCGGCATCCTTCAGGGTGATGGAAACAGTGCCGTTCTTGGCATTGTGCCAAGTACGGACCCAAACGTGGGCATCCTTGTCCTTTACTTCTGCATGAACGGCGATGCCGGGACCGCCGAAATAATCCAAATCAAAGTGATGCTGATTTACCACGATCAGCTTCACGTCACGGTAGATACCGCCGTAGAAAGTAAAGTCAGCCTTCTGGGGGTACACACGGTCGTTGACGGAGTTGTCAACCTCCACCACCAGTTTATTTTCAGGCTTCAGCAGCTCCGTCACATCGCAGCGGAAGGTGGAGTAGCCGCCGTCATGGGTCATGGCGGTAGAACCGTTGAGAATGACCTTTGCAGAGGCGTTTGCGCCCGAAAAGTCCAGATAAACACGTTCGTCCGCACCGAATTCGGGTGCGGAGAAGATCTTTTCATAGACGCAGGTGCCCCGCCAGTAGTCATTGCCGCCATCCTGACCGTCAATGTTATTCCAGGTATGAGGAATATTTACAGGTATTTCCGTACCGTCATGGTAGCGGAACAGCCAGTTGTTATTGAGCAGTTGCTCTTTTCTCATAGCAACCTCCTAACTTTTTAGGGCACCGCAGAAGCCCCGCGGTGCCCCGCCATTTGTTTTATATAAAAATCTACCTGCCTCCCATGGCAAAAACAACAAAATGAAAGGAGAATCATTCAGAGGAAGAAAAAAAGCAGGGAGATTTTACTGAATCCAGTGCTGCAAATCCCTCCCTGACCCATATGATGGGTCAGGGAAAGACGGAGGAAAATCAAGCAGCAACGTCAGCTTTCTTAGCACCCTTCATGAAGCTGCCAATAATGACAACGATGGATGCCAGCAGCATAGCGACACCGGCGACGATGGTCACATAGAAGACCTGCCAGCCAACGGTGTTACCAGCATTGTAGGAGAACAGACCAGCAACCAGCATGACACGCTCGCTGATCAGGTTGCTCAAAACGAACATGTAGGTGGCAATAGAGCCCAGGCTGCAAATGGTACGGACCAGGTCGTTCTTGGAAGCCATGATGCCGCCAACAACAGCCAGAACAACACCAACAATACCAGCCACCAGGCAGGAGGTCAGGGAGACCATTGCATTATCCGTGCTGATGGTGCTGCAGACGTAGGTAGCGACAACACCAACAATGCCCAGGACAGCAGCGAGGATGTTCACAATGGTAACAGCCTTACCGGCGGGAGCGACCTTCTCCTTCTTGGAGCCCATGACGTACATGACAGCACTCAGAACCATCAGGATAGCGGAGATGCCGATTGCAGCATAGTAGGTAGTACGCCACCAGGGCATCAGCTGTTCGATATGGGTCTCACCGGCATAGCGGTTCATCAGGTGGGACTCGGACCATGCGAAGATGTTCTTGTGGACAGCTTCCTTCAGCTTAGCCTGCAGGTTCACATCGCCATTAATGAAGTTGGAGTTCAGCCCGGTGCCCTCATTGATCTGGTTGGTGAACAGGAAGCAGCTGGACAGTGTAGTGGTGGAGTAGAAGCCGGACTGGCCACGGGTATCGAAGCAGGTGGTACCGGAGTTCAGGACGGAAGCCCACAGGTCGGTATCGTCGTAGATATCGGTAACGGCGTAGCCAATGAAGCCCCACTCGTTAGCCAGGATCTCGGTCATCAGGCCGTAGGAGCAGGTGCACTCCACGCCGCCGATCTTGGAGAAGGAGGTCATCAGGCCGCGCATACCGGCGTTGTACGCTTCGGTATCATACTTGGTAGCCTCGAATGCATACTGATAAGCACGCAGCTCAACTTCACGGGCTCTCTGCTCGGTCATCCAGGGGGACACGCCGCCGCGGTCGGTTTCCTGGTCGTTGAATGCGAAGTGCTTGGGAGCGGCGATCAGGCCATACTCGGAAGCACCGATGGCGAATTCCATAGCGGCAACGCCGGACAGGATGGGATCCTCGGAGTAGTACTCGCCGTTACGGCCGTTATAAGCGTGACGGTGGGTATTCAGGCCGGGGCCCCACAGAATGTTGATGCCGGTAAACAGGGACTCCAGGCCGGTAAAGGCACCCAGTTCATACATGAGCTCGGGGTTAAAGGTGGAAGCACCCAGAGGTGCGCTGCCAAAGACTTCGGGATGCCAGTTGCCGTTGGGATCAGCAGCGGTAATGGCCCAGGGAGCGTCGGGATCCTTGGATGCGTTCAGAGCAACGGCAACACCATTACCGGCGTTCTCGGTCATGTAGGTCTCAACAGCACCGATGGACTCTGCACCGGGGATGGAGGGACCGCCGAAGGAGAAGATGTACATTGCCTCTTCCAAAGTCAGCTGCTCCAGGAACTCATCCCACTTAGGATCGTCGTAAGCGACGCCATACATATCAGTGATGTGGATGCCATGGTCAACACCCCAGGTGACAGAGGAGGTGTCGTCGCCGGTCTGCAGGGTATAGTACTTGCCGTTCAGGTGGTCGAACAGCTCGGTGCTGGTGATGGTCATGTTGTGGTACTGCTTGGGCCAGGTTGCCTCCCAATCAGCACGGGACAGGTAGGTGACCTCACCGGGCTGGTAGTAGTTCCAGTCGGAGTAAGGAATCTGGTTGGAGATCTGGTAGCCGGTCTTGGAGATGGAGAATGCGGTCTTGGAGATGAAGTTCTCGGTGATGTTCTCCATGTGGACAGCGGTCTCGTCACCGGTGCCGACCATCAGAGTCTCATCCATGCCCTGAGCAACCATGATGTTGTTCAGAGCGTCGTGTGCGCCGTTGCCGACTGCGAAGTAATAGTCACCGGGATCCAGGATGTAGGTGCCCTGGGTGCCGTCAGCATTCTTGTACTCCATGTCGTAAGACGCGATGTACTGCATGTCAACCTTAACATTAACGACCTCGGACTGACCGGGCTCGATAACACTGGACTTCTCGAAGTTCAGCAGCTGGATAGCGGACTTCTCTACGCCGCCCTCATAGTAAGGAGCCTGGCCATAGATCTGCACAGGGGTCTTACCAGCGACCTTACCGGTGTTGGTAACGGTCACGGGGAAGGTAACATAAACATTGGGGGTGCCGTCCTCGGCAATCTCGCGCTCCCAAACGGGCTCGCCCATGTCGAAGTCGAAGGTGGTGTAGCTCAGGCCGTAACCGAAGCCGTAGGTAACTTCGTCGGCATAGCTCCAAGCGTCAGAGGTAGCGTAAGCACCCTTGGCGGAGGAAGCATTGTGGACACCAGCAACGGCGTCGTAGTAACGGGTCTCATAGTAGCGGTAGCCAACGTAGATGCCCTCAGCCTCAATGGCGTAAGCACCGGGAGTGAAGCCCATAACACCGCCGGAACGGGTGACTTCGCTGGAGTTAGCATAGTACAGACGGCCGAAGTTCTGCATTGCGGGTGCAGACATGTTGTAAGCGGTAAAGATATCGAACAGGCCGCCGGAGGGGCTGACTTTACCGACAAGCAGATCAGCGATACCCAGGTTGCCGTAGCAGCCGACAGCACCGATCCACATGATGGCATCGACCTCGGGGTCGTTCTTCAGGGTGCCGATCTCAACGGAAGAGGAAGAAGCAATCAGGACAATGACCTTGTCGGAAGCTTCCTTAGCCAGCTCGATGGCATCCAGCTCATTCTGAGTCAGAGACAGGGGCTCGCCGTGCTCGAAGCCCAGACCCTCGGCAACACCGCCGGGCATGTAGTCAACAGACTCACAGCTGGCGCGGCCGATGACGACGATGGCTGCGTCACCGTACTCAGCGAAGCTGTCCTTATAGTTGGGGTTGACACCGGCAATCTCATTCAGAGAAGGTTCACCGGGATTATAGACCTCAGCAGCACCCTCGTTTTCAATGTGCTTGTAAACGTTGGTGTTCAGGTTCTCGTAGATGTCGATCATAGTCTGGTTCAGGTTCAGACCGGCACCGTCAAACTCGAACTCCTGACCACTCCAGCCGCTGATGGTAGGACCACCGGCACTGTAAGCGGAGCCAGCACTCTGAGCGATAGTGTGCGCAAAGTCAGTAACGTTCTGAGACAGAGCCTGCTCCAGAGAGATGTAAACACCCTGTGCCTTAACGCCGAAGCTGGAGCCCAGCAGGTTCATGTGGGAACGGATGCCCAGCATGGTGATGTTGTCGCCCTCGGACAGAGGCAGCGCACCATTGTTCTTCAGCAGAACCGCGCCTTCGGCAGCCTCACGGCGGCCCAGGTCGATGGCAGCCTGGATAAGGGCGGTGGAATTACCGGTACCATCCTCGTTCAGGACATCGTCGATAGGCTTATACTTGGTGTACAGATCCTCGGGGTTCTCAGAAACGGTTCTGGAACTCAGAGTGCCCAGATAGGTGTCGATGGTGCCGGCATTGGCTTCCAGAACACTACCCAGGATCAGGGACAGGGCAAGAATGATACAGAATACGCTGGTCAGGCCTCGCCACAGTGCGGGTTTCTTGTTACGCATGTTTTCTTTTTCCTCCTTTAAAATTCCATGGCAATCCGCAGCAAAAATCCATGGACAGGAACAGAGAAATCCCTACACATTCTCCGCCTGTGTAAATTTCGCCTATGGAAACACCATTTTCGTTTAGAATTATATTCTTTTTCTATCGCCCTTTCAACAAAATGGGAAATCTGGTAATTTTTTTTGAACATTCGGTCATCCGATGTCAAAAAGAATACACCGGGATTTGTAAAAAGTTCACAAATCCCGGTGTAATATCATTTTATTCCTTCTGTGGCAGAGGGATCAGCACCTTCAAGGTGAAGAAGCCGCCCTTCGCCTCCACGGTAAACATACCCTGGTATTTTTCCACTGCGCGGGCAAGAACACGCAGTCCGTATCCATGGAAGCTGTTCCTGGCTTTGGTGGTAACAGGCAGGTTTTCCTCGAACCGAACCGACTCCATCAGCGGATTGGAGATGTTGATCACAAGGAAATTCTGAGATTCGTAGACCAATAGATCGATCAGACGCTGATCCGCGTCTGTAAGCCTGCGGACCGCCTCGATGGCATTATCCAACGCGTTGGAGAACACCGCGTAGATATCCACAACTTCCATAAAATCCAGCAATTTTCCGTCTGCCACACAGTTGATCTGAATGCCGCTTGTTTCTGCTAGCAGCTTTTTTTCGGTCAGAACAATATCCAGCACACCATTTCCGCTTTCCACCATCGTGTCGCAGGCCCGCATTGCGTCATCCATGGGCCGCTTCAGCTCCTGGCGGACCGCATCGGGAAGGTACTGCTGCATCTGTCCAATGGTCTGCTCCAGCTCTTCGCACTTGCGGTTTACCATGCGGATATTCTGGCAGGCCATATCGTACTGCTCCTGCTCGCAGCTGTACAGAAAATTCAGCGCATCCAACTCTTTCTGCATCTCACTCTTTTTAAAGAGCTCCGTCTGCAAATACAAAAGGGAAACGCAGTAGATCTGGCACAGGACAAAGATCACGGACAGCGTATCGTCACGTTCATGGGGCACCAGAAAATAATTTGCCATCGTAACGCACATGCTGCCGAGCAAAAAAGCACTGAACAGCTGACGTGGGCCGATCTGATAGATATCGCCCCGGGGCATCCAGCGGGCCACAGTCCAGAAGAGCAGCAGATAGCAAACTGTCGAGAAAATGAGCAGTGACAGGTCTTGCGCCCAAAGCTGAGTATGAAGTTCCGGGATATACTGGGAAAAGACGATCCACAATTCATGGACCATTTCTCCTGTGACACAGATCCACACCGCGCAGTAGCATGCGCCAGGCCAGGCAAGCTTGGTACAGCGGTTTACCATGAATATCGCACAGAGATAGTGCAGCAGCTGCCCCAAAACCCACCAGGCTTCCCCCAGCTCATAATTCAGCCACATGCAATGTAAGTTCAGGAGAAACATCACCGGCAGCCAGCGCACCCACTTTTCCCGTTTGCGCAGCGGGAGGATATATACCAGTCCCGCACCGAAAAGCACAATGGCACTGAGCAATATGGATAGCAGATTCTCTTTCATTATCTTACGCCTCCTATGTACGCCACCACGGCCGACAAAAAGGATTTTTTGTTTCTTCTGCTGATCTCCAATGTCGTTCCTGCCACCACAACGCAGTCATCCCGCACATCTGTTACATGCTGCAGATTAACCAGATAGCACTGGTTGCACTTTGCAAAAGAATACTCTGCCAGCATCTCCTCCGCGCTTTGCAGCGTTCCTCTTACGGAATACACGCCGGTGGAGGTGTGATAGTAAAGCATCCGGCTTTTTGTCTCCAGATAATAGATCTGGCGCAGATCGATGCGCCGGACGCCTTCGGAGGTCTTTAAAATGACGTTTTCTCCCGCACGCTGGCGAACCCGTTGGAGGGCGCGTTCCAGCTTGATGGAGAAGGCATAGTAATTCAGCGGCTTTAACACAAAGTCCAGCGCATCCACCTCATACCCACGGATAGCATACCGGGCCATTCCCGTTACAAATACCAGCACCACATCGGTATCCTTTTTCCGCAGCCGCTTTGCTGCCTCCATACCGTCCAGGCCCGGCATTTCGATACCCATGAAGATCACATCGTACACAGGCTTATACTGGGAAAGGAATTTGTCCGCCCTGTCAAATTCATCCGTTGTGATGTCCAGGCCTTCGCTGCGGGCATAGCGGCGTATAAATATCTGCATCTGATCGCAGGCATCCAGATCATTGTCTACAATGGCAATACGCAGCACGGAACTCCCCTCCTCTCCCCTTTTGAATACTAAATACTATATTCGGATTTTCAGCCTGTGTCAAGCTTCATTGGATAACTTTTCTTTTGAATGGATCTCTATCTCTCGGAGATTGTGCTATAAGCATCAAGTCCATTTGGGGTCTATCTGAAAACGCAAAAATCATATAAAAATTGCACAAAAGCACCAAATGTGGTAGACTAAAAGAAAAAGTACGGAGGCGATCCTATGGCAGCCAGACGCTACGAATTGAGCGATGCCCAGTGGGAGAAAATCAAGGATATGATCCCCCGAGCCAAGACCGGCAGGCCGCCCAAGGATGACCGGATGATACTGAACGCAATGTTCTGGCTAGCCAGAAGTGGAGCAGCCTGGGCAGATATCCCGGCACAGTTCGATCCGCATCAGAACGTATACAGTCGATTCTGCAAGTGGCGCGACGACGGCACTCTTTTGCGCATTTTTCAAGAATTGAACGCAGATGCGAACTGCGAGAACCTGTGTATTGACAGCACATCCATCAAAGCGCATCCGCAGAGTGCGGGGGCAAAAAAGGGGCTATAAATTCGGGAAAAAAACCAGTTTATCGGCGTAAGTCACGGCGGAAAGACTACTAAAGTCCACGCCATTGTGGATGCTTTGGGTAATCCTGTCCATTTCATGCTTACTGGCGGAAACATCTTTGATGCAAGTGCAGCCATTGATCTGCTCTCAGAAGTTGAGATTAGCGGCAGCAATATTTGGGGTGACAAAGCACACGGAACCAACTCAATCCGTGCCTATATCACCGAGCAGGGCGCATCGTATACGATTCCTCCGAAGAGCAATGTTATTGAGCCGTGGTTTTGCGATTTTCATACCTACAAAGAAAGACACTTGATCGAGTGCTTTTTCAATAAACTCAAAGTTTTTCGCAGGGTTGCTACGCGCTACGACAAGCTGGCTGTGTCCTTCATGGCGTTCCTTCATCTGGCTTCTATTTGGATTCTGTTGAAATGATACAAATATACTATGTTTTCAGATACGCTCTAAATAACCTCCCCTTGATCTTGTCTGTAAACGGTCGGCAAACCTGTTTTCACTCTGTCATCGGGAGGTTTATTTTCTGGGCATAAGTAAAACTTTTTCCGGCTCACCCGCATAGCGGGTGGTAGTCTTTCTACGAATGCAAAACGCCGAAATGGTTACCCTTCGGGATTTCCATTTCGGCTTTTATTTGTTTCAAACTATAATTATTATGCAATATACACTATAATGCGGTAAGATGGTTTGTAGAAAGCACGGTATTCCAGACTGTGGGACACTAATGGGTAGCCCGTTTTCTCATATTCCGTAAGGTAAACATCCAACTCATTGCTCCCAAAATTAAAGACACCTTGGGCTGTCAGCTTTTTCAGTACATCCAGTTTACTAAGAAAGCTGTTCAAATTGCCCTTGTGTTCGGCAGCAGAACGGATGAAGTCCTGACCAAGTTTCTCCAGATCTTCCTCTTTCACAGCCGCCAGATTCACACGGACAATACCGTTGCCGATTTCCTCATACAGAGGCTTGGAAGCATTTTTCTCCACCATCGCGTATTCCCGGCGGAGATAATTCAGGCTGGCTTCCTCGTCACGGATCAGATGGCCTCCGCCGAACTCGTTCTGGTAGATCAGCTTTACAGCATCGGTGGGCTGCATTTTGGGATAATGCTTTGCGTGTTCCCGGAGGATTCGTTCCAGTTCTTCCATCACAGATTACTTTCCTTTCGGTTGGCTTTCTTGCGCAGGTAGTTGCCGATATTGGTCAGGCACATCAGCAGGGTCACCAGGAACGTGCCGGGGATCAGGATGATCCACCAGCTTTCGGTCATCAGTGCCTTTTCTGCCAAACTGAGCATACTGCCCCAGGAGATAATTTCAAGAGGCAGACCCATGCCCATAAAGCTCAGAGTAGACTCAGAGCCGATGGCTCCCCGGACATTCATGACCACCATGAACATGATGGAAGCGATAAAGTTGGGGGCCAGATGCCTGCCCAGAATGTGGAAGAATCTGCCGCCCATACACTTGGACGCCACCACATACTCGCTGTTTCGGATCTGCCGCACCTCGGTGCGGATCACCTTGGCGATACTGGCCCAGCTTGTCACACCGATAACGATGGAGAGCGTGATCACATTCGCTTCGCCTAAGATTGCCTGAAGGAACAGCACCAGAAGAAGTCCCGGAACACTGAGGAAAATCTCTGTGAAGCGCATCATCAGCGTATCCAGCCATGCCGGGGCGATGCCGCTGACAGAGCCATAGACCACAGCAATGGCGGTAGAGATCAGCGTTGCCAAAAAACCGATGGTAATGGAGATCCTGCCGCCGTACCAGATGCCGGAGAAAATGTCACGGCCCAGGGTATCTGTGCCGAACAGAAATTCGCTGTTGGGTGCCACATTGTAGTTTTTCAGGTCAAGATAGCCAGGGTCTTTGGTCATCAGCACCTCCGCAAACAGGCAGCAGAGCACGATGATGCCAAGGAGGATCACAGATATCCACGGAAAATCGGCGAGCCGGTTTGGTTTCTTTGCAGGGGCACTTGGTTCTGGCCGGATGCCGACCTGGGTAAACAGTTCTTTCTCTGTCAACCTGAAGTCACCTCCGATGCTTCGTTTGTCTCATTGGCCCTGATTCTGGGGTCAATACGCTCGTTGATGATCTGCCCGATGAGATTGCAGAAGATCACCAGGATGCCCGTCATCATGCAAAGCACCATCAGCATATTGTAGTCGTGATACCGTGCACTTTCATACGACAGGGTACCGATACCGGGATAGCTGAACACCGTCTCCACGATATAGGTGCCGCCCAGCACATGGGGGACGGAGATCGCCATGATGCTGATATAAGAGGGCAGGATGTTGCGCAGACAGTGGCCGAACAGGATCTGTTTCTTGCTGAGGCCCTTGGACTTTCCCAGCAGCACATAGTCGGCTCTGGTTTCTTCCAGCAGCTTGTTGCGGATCATATAGGCGTAGTACCAAAGATGCTGCAAAACCACGATGACCATGGGCAGGATCAGATGCTCGATACGGTTTAAGATATCATTCTTATGGCCCACATCGTAGGCACCGGAGCTGGGAAGCCAGTGCAGCATCACCGCAAAAACAAGGATCAGCACCAGGGACAGCCAGAATTCCGGGATGCAGCTAAGGAATGTACCGCCCTTGCAGAGTATCCGATCCGGCCATTTATCCTCGTACCAAGCGCACAGGATACCAAGCCCCAGTGCGCCCAAAAAGGTCAGGAGGAAGCCAATACCGCTCAAAATCAGGGTGTTGCCGATGCGGCTTCCGATGACCTCCGTTACATCCTGCTTGTATTTATAGGAGATACCGAAATCGCCCTTGGCGGCATTTTCCAACCAGCGGACATACTGGATATGGATGGGATCGTCCAGACCCAGCTTTTCACGGGCGGCTTCCTTTTCCTCCACGGACATTTTCTCCACACGCTCTCCATAATAGCTCATCAGCGGATCGCCGGGAGCCAAACGGGAGATGTAAAACACGGCAACAGAGAGGACAAACACGCTGACAAGGAAGATCAGTGCCTTTTTGCCGTAATACACGAAAGGATTGCGTTTCATTGCCTGTCCTCCTTTCGCAGCACAAAGTGATCCGGTGCCACTTCGGTCAGTGCACCTTCCCGTTCAAAGGTCATTTCGTCGAAGTCCATCCGTTTCCGGTTCCGCTCCACAATGGGATCGGGGATCGGAATGGCGGACAGCAGTGCCTGGGTATAGGGATGCTGAGGGTTTGAAAATAATTCTGCCGTGGGAGCCACCTCCACCAGCTTTCCGTGGTACATCACGCCCACCCGGTCGCACAGGTATTCCACCATGGAGAGGTCATGGGCGATGAACAGAATGGAGAAGCCATGCTCTTTGTTGCAATGCTTAAAGAGGTTGATGATCTGTGCCTGAATGGACACATCCAGGGAGGCAATCGGCTCGTCGGCCACCAGCAGCTCCGGCTCCATGGAGAGGGCCCGGGCAATGGCCACCCGCTGCCGCTGACCGCCGGAAAGCTCGGCGGGGTACTTATCCAAGTAGCTGGCATCCAAGCCCACATAGCTTAGCTGAAATTCCGCTTCTGCCCGAAGCCTTCCTCTGGGGGGCTTGATGCGGTGGATGTGCATGGGCTCTGCGATGATATCTGCCACCTTCATGCGCTGGTTCAGGCTGGAGGTGGAGTCCTGGAAGATAATCTGCCGGCGTTCTTCCAGCATTTTGTGGTGCTTTTGAAACTCCCTGCGGTCGCAGACATTGATGTCGTTGTAAAGGATCTTGCCTGCTGTGGGCTGGTAGATATTCATAATACACCGGGCAACGGTAGACTTGCCGGAGCCGGATTCACCCACCAAGCCGAATATTTCGCCCTTTTTCATCTGAAAGGACACATCATCCACCGCGTTAAGGCGTAAATGCTTGCTCAGCTTGAACACATGGGAAAGATGCTGAACATCCAGTAAAATATCAGACATTTGCTTTCCCTCCAATGGGCGGCGTAATTTTGGGTGCTCTGGGGTCTAAGAGCCAGGTCGCGGCGAAATGAGTATCGGAAATTTGGAACATGGGCGGCTGCTCATGATAATCGATTTCCAGTGCGTATTCGTTCCGGCAGGCGAAGGCATCGCCCACAGGCGGATCGATCAGTGTCGGGGGCATACCGGGGATGGTTTTCAGCTCTGCCTTGCCCTTGTTCAGCGCAGGCAGGGATTGCATTAGACCCCAGGTGTAAGGATGCCGGGGATCGTAGTAGATTTCCTCGGCAGTGCCGATCTCCACGATCTTGCCTGCGTACATGATGGCAACCCGGTCAGCGGCACGGGCCACCACGCCCAAGTCATGAGAAACAAGGATCGTAGCCGTTCCCAGCTTTACCTGGATCTCTTTCAGCAAGTCCAGGATCTGGGCCTGAATGGTCACGTCCAGCGCCGTGGTAGGCTCGTCCGCCAGCAGGATCTTGGGGTTGGCAGCCAGTGCGATCGCCATGACGCTTCGCTGCCGCATACCGCCGGAGAAATTGTAGGGATACAGCTTGTACCGCTCATGGGGCTGCCGGATGCCTACCAGCTCCATCAGCGCGATGACCCGGTTGTAAACTTCCTCTTTGGGCAGCTTGGGTTCATGAATCAGAATGGCTTCCGCGATCTGCTTGCCGATGGGAATGGTGGGATTCAGTGCCGTCATAGGGTCCTGAAAAACAAAAGAGAACAGCTTGCCGCGGAGCTTCTGCATATCCTTATCGGAATAGTCCGTAATGTCCACACCATTTGCGTATATTTTACCGCCCTCGATCTTTGCGGATTTGGGAAGCAGCTTCATAATGGACTTGCAGAGGATGCTCTTTCCGCAGCCGGATTCGCCTACGATTGCCAGCACTTCGCCGGGGTGCAGTTTAAAGCTCACATCCCGGACGGCCTGCACCTTACCCGCAGTTGATGTAATTCCCACGGAAAGATGTTCAATTTTCAGTAATTCATCCATATTGGTTCTTCCTGTCTATATGGCAAATAAGGGGCTGATGTCAGCCCCTTATTATATCAATTCTCAATGCTCCACTCTGTAATATTCCAAAAGATACCCACACCGTGGTGACCCAGCACGGTGTTTGTGTCGATGCCCTTCAGGCGGCTGTCGGCAACATACATGGCATCAATGTAGCAGAAGAAGGTATAAGCGGGGGCCTCTGCCATAGCGATCTGGAACTGCTTGTAGTATTCGGCACGCTCGGAGTCAATCGCGGTCTGGCGGGCCAGCGTCAGATATTTGTCAACATCGGCATTGGAGTAGCCGGAGTAGTTGGCACCCTTGCCGGTGCCGAAGACCTTGTAGGTGTGGTCGTCAGCATCAAAGGGAGAGCCCCAGCCAATGATGCAGCACTCCTGTCCGCCCCAGTCAATACCTTCAGCGGGAACATTGGCCTTTACATCCAGACCGATCTGCTGAAGCTGCTGGGCTGCGATCTGAGCCATGTCGATACGAACCTGATCGCCGGGAGTAGCGTTGATGGTGAAGCTGATCCGCTCACCGTTACGGCACCAGTACCCTTGCGCGTCCTTCTCGCAGCCGATGGATCCCAGAACCTCCACTGCCTTGGCAGGGGCATAGTCGTAGTGCTCCACACCCTCGTAGTTATACTTGTTCAGCTGGATGGGGCTGTAAGCGGGGAAGCCCTGCCCCAGCAGGACGGCATCCACGATGGCCTGGCGGTCGATGCAAAAGTTGATGGCGGGGATCAGGTCGGCATTCTCCTGCCAGAAAGGATTCCAGAAGTTATACAGGATGCCGCGATAATCAGCGGTAGCCATATCCAGAACGGTCAGGCCCTCTTCACCGTCAAAGGCTGCGGCGTCCTTGGGCGTGACCTGTGCCAGATCCAACTCGCCGTTTTTCAGCTGCAGGGCCTTGGCGGAATCGTCGGTGACGATCTTGAAGATGATGGTGTCGATCTTGGCTGCGCCTGCGAAGTAATCTTCATTCTTCACCAGGGTGATAGCCTGCCCCACATCCCAGCTTTCCAGCTTGTAGGGGCCGGTGCCGATGGGATTCTTGAAGTAATCGGATTCCCACATGTCCTCGCCTGCCAGCTTATGCTCGGGCAGGATGGACATGGTCATGTAGTCCAGGAATGCGTAGTTGGGCTCAGACAGGACGAATTGAATCTCGGTGTCGGAGATGACATTGATGGCGGAAACTTCCTCATAGTTGGGGTAGTTCTCGGAGCCGTTGTCGGGATCCATAATGGCTTCAATGGTGAACTTGACGTCCTCAGCGGTAAAGGCTTCACCGTCGTGCCACTTGACACCCTCTGCCAGTTTAAATGTATAGACAAAAGCAGCTTCATCATAGCTCCACTCGGTTGCGAGGCTGGGAACCAGGTTTCCGTCGCCGTCACGCTTGACCAGACTGTCGAACAGCAGGTGCTTGATCTCGCAGTGCTCGTTCATGATGGGGTTGATGGAGTCGTAGTCGCCGGAGCCGTAGACAAGTGTAGAACCGTCGCCGGAACTGCCGGAGCCACAGGCTGCAAGGCTCAGAACCATGATGACTGCCAGAAGCAAAGCAAAAATCTTCTTCATTTCTATTTTTCCTTTATTACGCAATTTGGGTTGGCAATGCCCCGGTTTGGTTGCAGCCAGCCGGGGCAGCTTCTTGTATATTATACCGATAAAAAGATATCGATGGAAGCCCCCCCCGGGGTTGCAATCAGAAAAAATCGGAACAACATAGGTTGTTATAAACAGATAAGGAATGTCTTCTATCAAGCAGGCCGCCCTTACCGCAGTGTGCTGTCGATGGCATTCCGCACTTGGGCCCTGGGCCGACAACGCCGATAGGCGGTGTCTTCTTATTTATACTACTTTTTATTAGAAATCTTTCATTTCTAATAAAAAGGGCATTGCCGATTTTACTATTTTCGGAAAGAAAATAGTAAAATCCCGTCTCATATGATTCTCATATCAAATCTCCATGCTCAGAATCTTAGCACCACCAGTAATAAAACCCATCGCTGGACTTGGCGCGCAAAAGACTAAAGCAAAATGCATGCGCATGGCTTGGTAAAACCGTTCCAAATCATGCATAAAAACGTCGATACTGAAGATGCCATCCTTTTCAATGAAATATCCGTCTTCCTCCAGTTTATATTGGGGGTCAGTCAAATAGATAAATCATACTGATTTCTAATTAAAACATTTAAGAATCCACTCTCTGCCCGTGATGCTGGAAATGGTGTGGTTAGTCAGTGTACAGATCGTATCGCAGAGTCGGTCCATGACTTTATTCAAGTTTGCAAAGACCTCGTTACGGA
>JAFTXW010000037.1 GCA_017461445.1 Oscillospiraceae bacterium | reverse complement strand
CCCTTGCGCTTGATGATCTTACACTTTTCGCACATGGGTTTAACGGACGGTCTTACCTTCATACTGTTTAACCTCCATATGAGAACGGGTTTCTCTTATTTTACTTACTTCTCCAGGTGATCCGACCCTGGGTCAGATCATAAGGAGACATTTGAACGGTTACTTTGTCACCGGGCAAGATCTTAATGAAATTCATTCTGAGCTTGCCGGAAATGTGTGCCAGAATGGTGTGTCCGTTGCCGATGTCAACCTTGAACATAGCATTCGGCAGTGCATCGGTTACGATGCCCTCAATCTCGATTACGTCGTCCTTAGCCAAGTTATTAACCTCCTAGGTTGTCGCTTGCATCTCTGGCGAGGAACGCCAGATCTCTTCGTAATTCGCCGTTGAGCACTTTGTCGCCGGAGCGAAGCTTCTGGGCGACTCTGGTCTCAGGACGAAGGACCTTTTGTACGTGCTTACGCTTTTTACGCTTGGGCCTATCCAGTGGTCGGTCCTTTCCGTTTGCCAGTGTCAGAAAGATTTGGTCTTCCGCGATCACGTAGAACCATTCTCCCTGATCCCGGCCTGCTGTGGAAACTACCACATCCGAAATATTGATATCGGGTTTCGCTGGGTCCATAGTTCAAAGTCCTTCGGTGACGGTGAGTATTTCCGGCTCGCCGTCGGTGATGAGTACAGTATTTTCATAATGAGCCGAGAGCTTGCCGTCGGCAGTCAGCACGGTCCAGCCGTCCTTGAGAATGCGTACCTCATGGGTACCCACATTCACCATGGGCTCCACCGCGATGGTCATACCGGGCACCAGTCTGGGCCCCCGGCCGGGTTTTCCGAAATTCGGAACCTCCGGCTCCTCATGCAGCTGCCGTCCTACGCCGTGACCTACGAAAGAACGCACAACTGAAAAACCGTTAGACTCCACATACGTCTGGATGGCGTGGGAGATATCTTGGACTCGGCTGCCCTTCTTCGCAAAGCGCATTCCCTCAAAGAAGGACTGCTGCGTTACGTCGATGAGCTTCTGAGCTTCGGTGCTGATGGCACCACAGGCAAAGGTTGCCGCACAATCACCATGAAATCCCTTATAGAAAGCACCCACGTCGATGGACACGATGTCCCCTTCCTTCAAGGTGTAGCCACCCGGAATTCCGTGGATCACAGTGCTGTTCACCGAAATGCATGCACTTGCAGGGAAGCCGTTATAGTTCAGGAACGACGGTTTCGCGCCCTGACTGACGATGTAATCGTAAACGGCCTGGTCTATTGCTTTCGTCGTTACGCCGGGTCTTACCATTTCCCCTGCCAGAGCACGGGCTGCCGCGGTAATTTTACAGGCCTGACGCATCGACTCCAGTTCACGCTCATTTTTGATTGTGATCATACCTGAGCCCCTATCGCCTTGAGGATATCCTCATTGGCACCTTCAATGGACTGGGAACCATTGACGGTCCGCAGGCGGCCCAGCTTCGCATAGAAGTCCTTCAGAACTTCCGTGGAAGCGTGGTAAACCTGCAGACGCTTGCGGACGGTCTCGGGCGCGTCATCCTTACGAATGACCAGCTCGCCGCCGCACAGGTCGCAGATTCCCTCCGTTTTGGAAGGATTGGCAACAACATGATAGCTGGCACCGCACTTGGCGCATACCCGCCGGCCGGTCATACGGCCCTCGATCTCGCTGTCGTCAACTTCAATGGAAACAACATGGTCGATCTTAACGCCCTTCTCCTCCAGGGCTTCCGCCTGGGCCAGGGTGCGGGGCACCCCGTCCAGGATAAAGCCGTTCTGGCAGTCGGGCTGGGCCACCCGGTCCGCGACGATGCCGAGAATCAGCTCGTCTGGAACCAGCAGGCCGCCGTCCATGTACTGTTTCGCTTTCTTACCCAGCTCCGTGCCGTTGGCGATCGCCTCACGGAGCATGTTCCCGGTGGAAATGGCGGGGATGGAGAGCTTCTCAACGAGCAGCTCTGCTTGTGTCCCCTTGCCGGCGCCGGGTGCGCCCAGTAGAATGAGATTCATCCTGCCATACCTCCTGTATTAGTCCAGGAAGCCCTTGTAGTGCCGCATCAGCATCTGAGCCTCCAGAGCCTTCACAGTCTCCAGGGCAACGCCCACGACGATGATGACGGAGGTGCCGCCGATGGCCAGGTTCTTCACGCTTTCCATCAGGTTGCCGGCAACAATGGGCAGCAGGGCAACGATGCCGAGGTAAACAGCACCGAAGACGATGATCTTGTTGATGACCTTCTGAATGAACTCAGCGGTAGGCTTGCCGGGACGGAAGCCGGGGATGAAGCCGCCGTTGCTCTTCAGGTTATTGGCGATCTCCACGGTATCATACTGGATGGTGGAGTAGAACCAGCTGAAGAAGAAGATCATCAGGAAGTAGATGACTGCATAGAACCAGCTGCTGGAGCTAAACATATTGTTATACCACCAGTTGCCGGACTGAGGGGTGATGCCCATGAAGGCACAGATGGTAGCAGGCATAGAGCAGATGGACTGTGCGAAGATGACGGGCATAACACCGGACATGGCCACCTTGATGGGCAGGTTGGTGTTCTGGCCGCCGTAGACCTTACGGCCCACGACACGCTTTGCGTACTGGATGGGGATCCGACGCTCAGCGTCGTTGATGAAGATGATGAACAGCAGCAGAGCGGCCATACCCACCAGCACGATGATGATCTGCCACCAGGTCATGGTGAACAGGGTGCCCACCATGGAGGGGATGCTGGAGATGATGTTGGCAAACAGGATCATGGAGATACCGTTGCCAATGCCGAACTCGCTGATCTGCTCGCCCAGCCACATGACCATGGCGGAGCCGGCAGTGAAGGCCAGAACGATGACCAGACCAGGCAGGAAGCCGTGCTGAGTGATGATGGAGATGTTGTACTGATTCTCGTAGTTCACGAGCATCATGTAGTAAGCCCAGCCCATCAGCAGGCCCAGACCCACGGTGGCGTACCGGGTGATCATGTTGATCTTCTTCTTGCCTTCCTCACCGCCGTCCTTTGCCAGCCGCTCCAGGGCGGGGATGGCAACGGTCAGCAGTTGGATGATGATGGAAGAGTTAATGTAGGGCTGAATGCCCAGTGCGAAGACGGTCGCCTGAGAGAAGGCGGAGCCGGACATCGCATTGTACAGACCGAAAATGGTGTTGGACAGGACGCTGTCAAAGTAGCTGCCCAGAGTGACGGTATCAATGTAGGGAACAGGAATGACGTTGCCCACACGATAGATCAGCAGGATGAACAGCGTGAAGATGATCTTCTTACGCAGCTCGGGGATCTTCCAAGCATTGCGAAGTGTCTCAATCACTTAGACCACCTCGGCCTTTCCGCCTGCCTGCTCGATCTTTTCCTTAGCAGACTCAGAGAAAGCCGCAGCCTTAACAGTAACCTTCTTGGTCAGAGTGCCGTTGGACAGCACCTTCAGACCGTAGGGGCAGGCGGAGATAACACCAGCCTCGATCAGAGCGGCTGCGTCCACAACTGCGCCATCCTCAAACTTGTTCAGCACAGCCACGTTGACAGCAGTCAGGGGCTTTGCGAACACGTTGTTGAAGCCACGCTTGGGGACACGACGGACCAGAGGCATCTGGCCGCCTTCGAAGCCGACGCGGACCTTGCCGCCGGAACGGGCCTTCTGGCCCTTGTGGCCACGGCCGCCGGTCTTACCGTTGCCGGTGCCGACGCCACGACCCTTACGCTTGCCCACATGAGTGGAGCCAGCTACGGGAGAGAGTTCATGAAGCTTCATTGTTCTTCTCCTCCTTACTCAACTTCGGTGACCTGCAGCAGGTAGCCGATCTTGGCGATCTTGCCGCGGGTCTGGGTGTTGTCGGGCTGGATGGAGACCTGGCCGATCTTGCGCAGACCCAGGGACTCAGCAGTAGCGATGTGCTTTTCCAGACGACCGTTCAGGCTCTTAACAAGCTTGATTTTCAGGTTTGCCATGTTAATTGCCCTCCTTAACCAACGATTTCTTCTACGCTCTTACCACGAATAGCAGCGACCTGCTCGGGGGAACGCAGGGAAGTCAGGCCAGCCATGGTGGCCTTGACAACGTTCTGGGGATTGTTGGAGCGCAGGCACTTTGCGCAGATGTTCTTGATACCAACAGCCTCCATGACGGCACGGACTGCGCCGCCGGCGATAACGCCGGTGCCTTCGGGAGCGGGCTTCATCAGAACAGTGCCGGCGCCGAAGATGCCGATGACATCGTGGGGGATGGTGTCGCCAGCCAGGGAGACCTTGACCATGTTCTTCTTGGCATCAGCAATGCCCTTCAGAATGGCCTCGGAAACTTCGGCAGCCTTGCCCAGGCCGTAGCCGACAGTACCCTTGCCGTCACCAACAACAACCAGAGCGGAGAACTTCATGACGCGGCCGCCCTTAACGGTCTTGGAGACGCGGTTCAGGTAAACGACCTTCTCAATGAGCTCGGGAGCTTCATTGTTAGTCTTATTGTAAGCCATTTTATTTCCTCCTCACTCTTAGAACTTCAGGCCGCCTTCGCGGGCGCCTTCAGCCAGGGCAGCGACACGGCCGTGGTAAACATAGCCGCCGCGGTCGAACACGACTTCCTCAATGCCCTTTGCCTTTGCACGCTCGGCCAGGGTGATGCCAACCTTCTTTGCAGCCTCTGCATTGCCGGTAGCACCTTCAAAGCCCTTCTCCAGGGTGTTTGCGGAAACCAGGGTAACGCCGTTCACATCGTCGATGATCTGGGCGTAGATGTTTGCGTTGGAGCGGAACACGTTCAGACGGGGGCACTCGGGAGTACCGGAGATCTTGCCGCGAACGCGGATGTGCCGCTTCAGGCGCATTGCATTCTTATTGATCTTGCTAACCATTTCAGCACACCTCCATTACTTCTTGCCACCGGTCTTACCAACCTTACGGCGGATGACCTCAGTGGTATACTTGATGCCCTTGCCCTTGTAAGGCTCGGGGGGACGCTT
>JAFTXW010000018.1 GCA_017461445.1 Oscillospiraceae bacterium | reverse complement strand
CGAAAAAAGAACCATCATCGGCATACTTTCGTATACTAATGATGGTTCTTATTTGGCGGAGATGGAGGGATTTGAACCCCCGCACGTCTTGCGACGCCTAGCGGATTTCGAATCCGCACCCTTCAGCCGCTTGGGTACATCTCCTTATTTGCAGCTTGGTTATTATATCAGCACTCCCAGGAAAAATCAAGGCTTTTCCTTACGGTTCTTTTTCGCCAGCTCCAGAATTGCCGTCATCTGCTCGCAGATGGCTCTGTAATTCTCCCGGCGGTGAGGCCGCAGACAGTTTGAACAGTCCTTGATGCCGTTTTCCGTATAACGGAAGCTGCCGCCGCATCGATCTCCCAAAGCATACAGCGGACAATAGCAGAACAGACAACTGAAGCTCTCAGGATCTGCACCCCGGTGACAGGGGAAATATTCGCATTCCCGGTTCTGAAAAAAGTCGTAATGTGTCATAAAACCCTCATTTCAATTCGATCCAGTAACGCTGCTGCAGCTCGCCATCCACTTCGATCTCGTTTTCCAGCACACCGCCGTTCTTCTGGATACTTCTGGCAGAGCCAATGTTGCTTTTGTCGCAAACCATCAGTACCCGGTCAATGCCCAGCCTGCGGCATTCTTCCAGTGCCATACCGATCATTTGGGTGGCAACTCCCTCCCGGCGGCGGGAAGGACGAACACCATCGCCGATGTGACCGCCGCAGAGCAGAAGATAGTCGTTCAGATAATGGCGGATATTCACCGCGCCCACGAATTCATCCCGCGCCTCGTCCAGGCAGAAAAAAGTGGAATCAGGCACAAGGCCTTCCGAATCATCCTTCACTTCCAGATTGGCAAGATAATTCTCAAAATCCCGGTAGTCCAGCCGCCGGATGGCATAGGGAACGATGCTTTCCCCGGAGGCGTACCACTCCTCCATCATTTCCGTCAGATGGTGTCGGTATTTCGGTTCCAGTTTTACAAGCTTCAATTTCCTTCCTCCTTCGCTCTTTTCAAGTAGGAACAAATATGCTATATTTTATAGTAAGAGGTGATCCCTTTGAAAGTTTTAATAGACGCCGACGGCTGTCCCGTGGTAGACATTGCTGTGGGACTGTGTAAAAAACATCGCATTTCCTGTCTGCTGCTTTTCGATACCGCCCACGAATTCCGCCTGGACGGAGCAGAAACCCTCGTCTTTGACAAAGCTGCCGACAGCGTGGATTACGCGCTGGCAAACCGGGCAGAACCAGGAGATATCGTCATCACCCAGGATTACGGTCTGGCCTCCATGTGCCTTGCCCGGAACGCCCGGGTGCTCCACCAGGACGGCTGGGAATACACCCAGGGCAACATCGGTGCTCTTTTGCTGATGCGTCACGATGCCCGGAAGCACCGGGCCGCCGGTGGCCGCACAAAGGGGCCGAAGAAACGGACGGAAGCCCAAAACCAGGCATTTTCCCGTGCCCTGGAGCAGCTGCTTCAGACTGCCGTCCAGGGGTAAGCTTCCGGTGGTTCGTGGGTAAATTCCATCCACGTTTTGGTATACGGATGAAAGAATCCCAGCTTATAGGACCAGAGGGCGATCTCACAGAGATCTTCCAATATGCTGTACTTCCGCTCCCCCACCAGTGGCAGGCCCCGGCTGGCAAACTGGACACGGATCTGATGGGTACGGCCTGTGTGAAGACGAATCTGTACCCGGCTCAAATTGGCATTATGGGATAGAACATGGTAATCCAGCACCGCTTCCTGTATGTCTTTCCCTTCCGCTTCCGCCACATAGGTCATTTTCCGGGCCTTGTCCCGGCCCAGCAGATCCCGAAGAGTTCCTTCGGACGCATCAGGGGTACCGTGGAGAACTGCCAGATATTCCTTTTCAAATTCCCCTTCCCGGATCTGCCGGGACAGCTCCGATGCCGCTTTGGCGGAACGGGCCAGTACCATCAAACCGCTGACCACCCGGTCCAGCCGGTGGACGGTGCGGACATTGGCCTTTGGATCCCCCAGGGCTTCCCGCACCAAATCAGGCAAGCCTCCCGGCTCGTCGGTGGACAGCACCCGCGGGGGCTTGATGCAGACGATAATGTCCCTGTCCTGATAAAGAATTTCCATACGCACACTCCAAAGTTTTTTCTTATCCTACCAAAATTCCGCCCACATTGCAAGTATAAGGAGGCAATCCCATGAAAATCGTCATTCTGGACGGCTATGCCCTGAACCCCGGAGACATGTCTTACGACTGTATCCGGGAATTTGGCGAGGTGACCATCTACCAGCGCACCGATACGGACGCGGAAACCATTGCGCGCATTGGTGACAGTGAGATCGTCCTGCTGAACAAGGTGCCCATCACCGAAGCCGTCCTCGCCGCCTGCCCCAATATTAAGCTGATCTGCGTTCAGGCCACAGGCTACAATGTTGTTGACTGCGATGCCGCGAGGAAACGCGGTATCCCGGTATGTAATGTGCCCACCTACGGCACTGCCGCCGTGGCGCAGTTCACCATGGCGATGCTGCTGGAAATCTGCCACCGGATCGGGCACCATGACGCACTGGTACATCGGGGCGATTGGTGCCGCTGCGATACCTTCTGTTTCTGGGATACGCCCCAGATGGAACTGGCGGGCAAGACTCTAGGCATCATCGGCTTCGGCCGCATTGGACAGACTGTGGGGAGACTGGCAAAGGCCTTCGGTATGAATGTCATTGCTCACAGCCGCACGAAGTACCCGGAAGGCTGGGAAATCGGAGAATATGTGGATTTGGATACTCTCTATGCCCGCTCCAATGTGATTTCCCTCCATTGTCCCCTGTTCCCTGAGAACGCGAAGATGATAAATACAGAAAGTATTGAAAAAATGAAGGACGGCGTGATCCTTCTGAACACCGCCCGGGGCGGGCTGCTGGACGAGCAGGCTGTCGCCGACGCGCTTGCAAGCAGGAAAATCCGCTGTGCCGCTGTGGATGTGGTCTCGCAAGAGCCCATGCTGGACACCAATCCCCTGCTCACCGCTCCCAACTGCATCATCACGCCCCACATGGCCTGGGCACCCATTGAAAGCAGACAAAGGCTGCTGGACTGCGTGGTGGACAATATCCGGGCATTTCTCAACGGTACGCCCCAAAATGTGGTCAATTGATAAAAAGCAAGGTATGCGCAAAACATACCTTGCTTTTCCTTTTACCGGAGCATTTTGAACATCCCAGGGCCATCCCAGACGCATGGGCGGGCTTCAAAGCCAAGCTTTTCATAGAAGGCTTCCTTCCCTTTTGCGCTGATCAGTTCCAGGCTGACTGCCCACCCCTCTTCTAAATTTCTTCGGATGAACTCCTCTATATATTCCATCAGCATTCTTCCAATCCCTTTTCCCTGCATTTCCGGAAGAACCGCAAAGTCCTTTACATAAAAGGACATGGCACCGTCGCCCAAAAGTCTCGCCATGCCGCATATTTTTTCGCCGTCAAAAACTAAAAAGGTGGCATAGCTGTTATATAGTGCCTTTTCTGCCTGTTCATAAGAGGGCGGTTCCCAGCCGACGGCGGTGAACAGATGCAGGAACTGCTCCGCAGTCAGTACATTTTCTTTAATTTCCATATATTCTCCTTATACCGCATACTGGCTGGTATAGAGTTTATGATAGAACCCCTTCTTCGCCAGCAGCTCCCTATGGGTGCCCTGCTCCACGATTTTGCCGTGGTTCAGCACCAGAATCAAGTCGGAATCCACGATGGTGCTGAGCCGGTGGGCAATGACAAAGCTGGTCTTCCCTTCCATCAACTGATCCATAGCCTTCTGAATGAGTATCTCTGTCCGGGTATCCACGTTGGAGGTAGCCTCGTCCAGAATCAGTAGCGGCTTATCCGCCAGCAGAGCCCGGGCGATGGTCAGCAGCTGCTTCTGTCCGCCGGAAAGATTGGTGGTGTCCTCGCTGATAATTGTGTCGTAGCCCTCGGGCATGGTCCGGATAAAATGATCGCAGTAGGCCCTACGGCAGGCCTCCTCGATCTCCTCGCGGGTGGCATCGGGCTTGCCGTAGGCTACGTTTTCGGCAATGGTGCCCTTGAACAGCCAGGTATCCTGCAAAACCATACCGAAGCGGCTTCGAACCTCCTCCCGGGAAAGCTCCGAAATATCCCGGCCATCCAGGCGGATGGTACCGCTGTCAATATCATAAAAGCGCATCAGCAGGTTTACGATGGTGGTTTTTCCCGCGCCTGTAGGGCCCACGATGGCAACGTTCTGCCCTGGCTTTACAGTTAGATTCAGATCCTCGATCAGCAGCTCCTTGGGATCATAGCTGAAATCCACGTTTTCAAATTCCACCCGGCCCCGGACGTCCTCTGTAAGCGTTCCCTCGGACACCGGCTCCTCCTCCATATCCAGGATGGCAAAGACCCGGTTCGCGGCAGATTTTACCCGGTTCATCTGGGCGAAGCTATAGGCCAGCTGCTCCAGAGGGGAGGCAAACTGCCGGGCAAAGAGCACGATGGTCACCGCCACACCCACGCTGACACCCTGCTTTACTGCCAGATAGCCGCCGATCAGATTGATGAGAATATAGGCCACCGAATTGCTGAGCCGGATGATAGGCTGGACGGTGGAGCCAGTGAAATTGGCTGTTACGGTTGCCTTCGCCAGCTGACTGTTGATAGAATCATGCTTTTCGATGGTGTATTCCTCAAGGTTATATGCTTTGGTGGTGGCATAGTTGGTGAAGGCCTCCTCCACCTGCTCTGTCAGCTTGCCCGATTTGGTGAACATATCATCATAGTATTTTTCGCTGACGGAAGCAATCTTCGAGGACAGCCAGATGGAAAGGGGCGTTAGAAGTACCACAAAGCATGCCAGCCGCCAGTCCTCCAGGAACATGGCCACGGCAATCATCACGATCTGGAACACACCCTTTACCAGGATATTAAAAATGTCATGGACATAACCGCCCAGGGTGGATACGTCCCCGGTCATGCGGTTCAGAATATCGCCCACAGGCGTTTGATCCACATAGCGGACAGGCAGGCGGATGATCTTCTCGGAAATCTGAATTCGGATACCGCTGGTGAAGAACCGGGTGACCACGTTGTTCATCAGCCACATATTGAGGTAACTGAATAAGCCGTTGGCAGCGTAGGCCAGCGTCAGCAGCAGAAGGCCCGTAACCATCGTGTCCCGGACGGAGCCAATGGAGCCACCTTCCCAGAAATCATACAACACCTGCACCAGCTCGCCCAACAGCTCGGGCGCAATGACGGAGCTGATGACCGCCAGAATGTCCAGGGCCGCACCCACAAGCAGCCAGGGAGCAATGGGCTTCGCCATCAGGGCAAGGCGGATCAGCGGATTTTCTTTGAGATTAGGTTTCTTCATGGTGCCCACCTCCTGTCTGGGATGCGTAAATTTCCTGATAAACACCGCAGCGGCCCAGCAGCTCCTCATGGGTGCCGCTATCTACCAGTGCGCCCCGGTCCAGAACATGGATGCGGTCGCAGTGCATGGCGGAGGTGACCCGCTGAGTAATGATGATCTGGGTTTTTCCCGCAATCTTCTTCGCAAGTGCGGAGCGAAGATTCGCTTCCGTCAGAAAGTCCAGGGCGGAAAAGCTGTCGTCAAAAATGTAGATGGGCGCATCCTTTAAGAGGGCACGGGCAATGCTGAGCCGCTGCTTCTGTCCGCCGGAGAGATTCTTGCCTGATTGCTTGATCTCGTGATCCAGGCCGTCCTGGAAGCTGTCTACAAATTCCCGTGCCTGGGCGGTGGTCAGGGCATCCCGAATTTCCCCGTCCGTGGCATTGAGCCTGCCCATGCGGACATTCTCCCGGATGGTGCCGGAATAGATGGTGGCATTCTGCAGGGCGCAGCTCATGTTCTCCCGCATGGTATGGCGGCTGAGTTTCGTCGTAGGAATACCGTCCAGCTGTACTTCCCCTTCCGTGGGCATACGGAAGCCCAAAAGCATACTGACCAGAGTGGATTTTCCCGACCCGGTGCCGCCGATGATAGCAGTCTTCTGGCCTGCGGGGATGTGGAGGGAAATATTTTTCAGTGCGCTTTCCGCCGCACCGTCGTAGCGGAAGCTGGCGTTGTCAAACACAATGTCTCCCTTCAGCCGCAGCTCCTGCCGGGCTACCGGATCGGCCATGCCTTTGGCTTCCAGCACCTGGCCGATGCGCCCCGCCGCTACCTGGGCATGGGGGAACATGAGAATGGAGAACGCGCCCATAATAACACCGCTGGCAACCAGGGACACATACTGGACGATGGCGAACACGTCACCGCCGGTAAGGCCAGTGCCTAACTCCATCCGCCAGCCGCCAAAATAGACGATCAGAACGGCGGCAAGATTCAGCAGGAAGGTTGCAAGGGGCGTAATCAGTCCCATGGCAACATTGCCTTTGATGATGTAAAGTGCCATGATCCGGGTCGCTTCCGCGATCCGTTCATGTTCCTTATCCTCCGAGTTGAAGGCCCGGATCACCCGGATACCCCGGAGCCGCTCGCGCATGATGTCATTCTGTTTGTCAATATACTCGTCGGACTTTTCCCAGAGGGGAACAATGTTCCGACCGATGACCAGTACCACTGCCAGGATCACTGGGATAAAGGCCAGCATGATAAGGCTCAGTGCCATATCCTTCTGCATAGCAAGGATCACACCACCGAAAAACAGAACGGGAATGGTAATGACCGTTCCTGACAGTTCTGAGGCGATCCAGGACACCGTTTCCACATCGTGGGTAGCCCGGGTCACAAGAGCCGCTGTGCCCAGCTTACCGAATTCCTCAAAGCTCATGGCGTTGACCTTGCGGAAGATCACGCCCCGCAGGTCGGCGCAGTAGCCGGATACCACCCGGGTAGAAAACCAGGTGCCGAGCAAAAGAGTGCCCAGGCCCAGCAGACACACCGCCAGCATCAGCGCGCAGCATTTTACGATGTAATCCAGGTCCCTCTGATAGATGCCATTGTTCAGAATATCGCTCATAATAGTCGGCAGCAGCAGATCACAGACGGTGGAGACCGCAATGCAAAGCGTTGCCAGTAGAAGTCCCTTCCAGTAAGGGAGTAGATAGGGAATCATTTTTTTCATTTTGTTACCTCAAAGTCTATCGCGGCTGCCTTTATGATAGCAGCATTCGTTTCCCTTTACAACAAACCAGCCGTTGAATGCGTCAAACCGCTGGTTGGGCGCAAAAAAACGGCCCAAGCAGAATGCTTGCGCCGCATAAACGTATAGTACGATAGATCCCCTACCGCACGATCCCCCAAGGAGCAAGTCTTCCGCTGATATTTCCATTTCCGAAACCGAAAACATAAATGTTCATCAACATATTCACTTCCTCCTTTCTTTTTTATTTTATAGGGGAATCATAACACCGCTGCCGGAATTTGTCAATACCGTTTTCTGAAAATTAAGAAACCGGAATATGCATTGGTTTATTCACAGTTTCCACAGCTTTTTCCACAGCCCGGCCTTAACAAGTTTCGGTCTATTTGTGACTGTTTCGTTAATTTCGTAATCTTTCCGTAACTTTTTGGACGGAGTTCTTAAGTATTTCTGTATATTCCTGTCGATATTCATTCATTTGACGTATGCAGAAAAGAATACTCCCCGAAAACAAATGTCTTTTCGGGGAGTATGTCAATTCAAAGGGCTTCGCCCAGGATGGATTTGGTGGCGTAGGCATTCAGGCTCATATCCGCTGTATTGCCTGCCAGGTACTCGTAGTAGGCCTGTGCGCCGATCATGGCACCGTTGTCGCCGCAAAGGCTCAGGGGCGGCATGTAGACCTCTGCTCCCAGCTTTTCGGCGGCGGAATGGATATCCGCCCGGATGCGGGAATTTGCTGCTACACCGCCGGCTACGGCAATCTTGCGATAACCGGTCTGTTCCAAGGCCATGACCACCCGGGGCACCAGGGTATCGGACACAGCAGCGGAGAAGGCCGCGCAGAGGCTGGGAATATCCAGCTCCTCCCCAACCTGCTCGGCGTGGTGGATCAGGTTCAGAGCGGCGGTCTTCAGGCCGGAGAAGCTCATATTGTAGGGATTCTCGCCGGGCTTGCTGCGGGGCAGGGTATATTTCGTCTCGTCGCCTAATTTTGCCGCCTTGTCCAGAGCCGCGCCGCCGGGATAGGGCATTCCCAGGACACGGGCCACCTTATCAAAGCACTCGCCCGCTGCGTCATCCAGGGTGGTGCCCAGAATGTTCATATCGGTATAGTCCTTTACCTCCACGATCATGGTGTGTCCGCCGGACACCACCAGACACAGGAAGGGGGGCTTCAGATCGGGATAGGCGATATAGTTTGCCGCAATGTGACCCCGGATATGGTGGACGGGGATCAGGGGCTTCCCCATTACCATGGCGGCGGCCTTGGCAAAGTTCACTCCCACCAGCACCGCACCGATCAGACCAGGGGCATAGGTCACGGCTACCGCATCGATGTCCTGCCGGGTCAGGTTTGCCTGTTCCAATGCCTGATCCGCAAGGCCGTAGATGGCTTCGATGTGCTTTCGGGATGCGATTTCCGGCACAACACCGCCGTAGATCCGGTGCAGGTCAACCTGGGAGGCAATGCAATCGGTGAGCACTTCCCGTCCGTCCCGGACGATGGCAACGGCGGTCTCGTCGCAGGAGGATTCCACTGCTAAAATATTCAAATTTCCCACTCCTTTCTCAGAATGAGAGCATCTTCTCTGGGGTTTCGGTAGTATTTGGGCCGTCTGCCGATTTGGCAAAAGCCCAGCTTTTCATAAAGCTTTTGGGCAGGGGTATTGGAGGCCCGGACCTCCAGGGTCAGGCAGCGGCTTCCCTGGGCTTTCAGCCCGGCGACAAGCTCCACCACCAGCCGCTCCGCAAGGCCCTGACGGCGGTAATCAGGGTGGACGGCAATGTTCATCATGTCCGTCTCCCCCAGCACCGTCTGGGAGCCCACATAGCCTGCCACACGATCACCCTCTGCCGCCACCAGCCAGTAGGCCAGCTTGTTTTCCAGCTCCCCGGCAACGCTTTTTTCGCTCCAGGGGTCGGAAAAGCACAGCTTTTCCAGCTGGGCTACCTGGGCCACATGGGAGGCGTTCATTTCTAAAATGGTCATTTTGCGTCGTACCAGCTCTTTCCGAATTTTGCATCCGCCGTCAGGGGAACGCTGAGGGTGCAGACACTCTGCATCTCCCGGCTGATCAGCTCCGCCACCTGGGGCGCAATGGCCTCGGGGCACTCCACGATCAGCTCATCGTGGACCTGCAGCAGCAGCTCCGCTTCCGGGAATTCCTGGTTTAGAGCATTCTCCACCCGGATCATGGCAAGCTTGATGATATCGGCGGCGGTGCCCTGGATGGGAGTATTCAGGGCAATCCGCTCCGCGCCGCTGCGGATATTAAAATTGGTGCTTGTCAGCTCCGGGATATAGCGGCGGCGGCCGTAGAGGGTTTCGGTATAGCCGATATCACGGGCGTTGACGACAACCTGCTTCATATACTCCCGAACGCCCCGGTAATTGGTCAGGTAATTATCAATATATTCCCGTGCTTCGTAGCGGCCGACGCCGATATCCTCCGCCAGGGAGAACTCGGAAATGCCGTAGACGATGCCGAAGTTGACCGCTTTCGCGTGGCGTCGCTGGAGGGGCGTGACATTCTCTACCTCCACGCCGAACACCTGGGCGGCGGTAGCCGTGTGGATATCCACACCGCCGCAGAACGCCTGCTGCATTGTCTCGTCCCCCGCAATGTGGGCCAGAACCCGCAGCTCGATCTGGCTGTAGTCCGCGTCCACCAGAACACAGCCGGGCTTGGGCACGAACATTTTCCGAATCTCCGCGCCCAGGTCGGTGCGGACGGGAATATTTTGCAGATTGGGCTCCGTGGAGGACAGGCGGCCCGTAGCGGTCACCAAATTCTGGAAGGTGGTGCGGATGCGGCCATCCTCGCAGATGACCTTCAACAGGCCGTCGGCGTAGGTGGATTTCAGCTTGGTCAGCATCCGGTAGTCCATGATGGCGGGGATGATGGGATGCTTGGTTTTCAGCTTTTCCAGCACGTCAGCGTTAGTGGAATAGCCGGTCTTGGTCTTTTTTACCGGGGGTAGGCCCAGCTTGTCAAAAAGAAGCTCGCCCAGCTGCTTGGTGGAATTGATATTGAATTTGCCGTCGGAATAGGAGAAAATCAGTTCCTCGCAGGCGGCGATCCGCTGGGACAGCATTTCGCCGAACTGCTCCAGCTGGTTCCGGTCGATGGCGATGCCACGCTTTTCCATACGGTAGAGCACTTCACACAAGGGCAATTCGATGTCAGCATAGAGCTTTGCCATGCCGTTCTTTTCCAACTCTTCGGAAAGGGGAACACAGAGCTTCCACAGGGCTTCGGCGCAGGCGGCAGCATCCCCGTCGTCCACGGAAACACCCAGGAAATTGGTAGCCAGCTTGGATACGGGATAGTCGGACTGGGAGGGATTCAGGTCATAGGCGGCAAGAGCTGTGTCAAAGCTGCATTTACCGTAAGACAGGCCCATTTCATCCAGGCGGTGCATGGTGGTCTTGCTATCGTGAAGGATCAGGGACTTTCCTTCCAAGGAAATACCACCCATCTGGGCTTCCATGGGTGTCAGGACACACACACCCTTCTCCCAGGCAAGTCCAAGACTTCCGTCCTCTGCCAGATATACCGCGCAGGACGTTACATACTCCGGCATGGTATCCAGTCGGGGCAGAGCTTCGGTCTTCTTTGCCTTCACTCCGCTGACCTCTTCCAACTCCGCGCCGCGAAGACCGTATTTGTCGATAAGACGGACAAATTCCAGCTTCTGGAACAGCTTGTATAGCTCGGGGCGGTTATAGGGCTGGACGATGGCATCCCGGGGTTCAAAATCGATAGGGGCTTCTGGGCGGATGGTGGCGAGGTCATAGGAAAGGTAGGCCTTTTCCTTGTCGTTCACCAGCTTTTCCCGCAGCTTGGGACGAATGGATGCATCGTCAATATTTTCGTATACTCCGTCCAGGCTGCCAAATTTCGCCAGCAGGTCTTTGGCCGTCTTGGGACCCACGCCTGCCACACCGGGGATATTGTCGGAGGAATCGCCCATAAGGGCTTTCAGATCAATCAGCTTTTTCGGCTCGAAGCCATACTCCTCCTGGAACAACTCCCGGGTATACAGGGTGGCCGTGGTCTGGCCAGGCTTGGAGATGACCAGCTTTACATGGACGTTTTCGTCGATCAGCTGCAGACTGTCCCGGTCGCCGGTGACAATGACGCATTCCCAATCATTGTTGGAGCAGATGCGGCCCACAGTGCCGATGACATCGTCCGCCTCCCAGCCCTGGCACTCGTAGATGGGGATATTCATAGCCCGCAGAACGTCCTTCATAACGGGCATCTGCATGGCCAGCTCCTCCGGCATACCGTGGCGGGTAGCCTTGTAGCCGTCGTATTTTAAATGCCGGAAGGTGGGGCCGTGGAGGTCGAAGGCCACGCAGACTGCTTCCGGCTGCTCCTCCTTCTCCATCCGTTCCAGGATGTTCAGGAAGCCGTAAATGGCATGGGTATAAAGCCCCTCCCGCGTGGTCAGGGGCTTTACGCCGAAATAGGCCCGGTTAATAACGCTGTTGCCGTCTAAAATCAGCAGCTTCATACTTTTCTCCATTTGGTGCCCTGGGGGGTATCGATGATCTCCACGCCCATGGCCTTCAGCTCGTCACGGATACGGTCTGCTTCCGCGAAATTCTTGGCCTTCTTGGCGGCGGTACGGGCGGCTACCAGCGCGTCGATCTCGGGATCGGCGTTGGCGGCTTCCTCCTCGGCCTGCTTCTTGCGCAGGTTCTCGGCGGCGGACAGCAGGTTCAGGGACAATACCTGATCAAAGTCTGCCAGCAGGGCCAGCTTGGTAGCATCGTTGCACTTGGCCTTCAGCACATCGTAAACGGCGGTAACTGCCACGGAGGTGTTCAGGTCTCCGTTCAGCGCACCCTCGAAGCGGGCTTTCAGCTTGTTGAAGGCTTCGGTCTCGATCTCGCCGTCGTTCTTGAGGGTAGCGATCTTGGCGATCAGCTTCTCGTAGGCAACGGCAGCATTATCCAGGTTCTCCCAGGAGAAAACCAGGTTCCGGCGGTAATGGCTCTGGAGGCAGAAAAGGCGGTAGGCCATGGGATCGTAGCCCTTCTTTTCCAGCAGGGACACCGTCAGGAACTCACCCTTGGACTTGGACATCTTACCGGTATCGGTGTTCAGGTGGTGGACATGGAACCAGTAGTTACACCACTTATGGCCCAGGTAGCTTTCGGACTGGGCGATCTCGTTGGTGTGGTGGGGGAAAGCGTTGTCGATGCCGCCGGCGTGGATATCCAGATCCTCGCCCAGGTGCTTCATGGAGATGCAGGAGCACTCGATGTGCCAGCCGGGATAGCCAACACCCCAGGGAGAGTCCCATTTCAGGGCCTGATCCTCGAACTTGGACTTGGTGAACCAGAGGACGAAGTCGTTCTTGTTCTTCTTGTTGGTGTCCTCCTCCACGCCTTCCCGGACACCAGTAGCCAGGTCCTCCTCGTCATGGTCGTTGAATACGTAATACTTATCCAGCGTAGAGGTGTCGAAATATACGTTGCCGCCGACAAAATATGCCTTTCCGTTTGCCAGCAGGGTCTCCACCATGTGGATATACTCATCAATGCAGTTGGTGGCAGGCTCAATGACATCAGGCTTCTTGATGTTCAGCTTTTCGCAGTCGGCAAAGAACGCGTCGGTGTAATACTGAGCAATCTCCATGACGGACTTATTTTCCCGCTTGGCACCCTTGACCATCTTATCCTCGCCGGTATCGGCATCGGAAGCCAGATGGCCCACGTCGGTGATGTTCATGACCCGCTTGACATTATAACCGGAGTAGCGCAGGGCCTTTTCCAGCACGTCCTCCATAATGTAGGTGCGCAGGTTGCCAATGTGGGCATAGTGGTATACCGTGGGGCCGCAGGTGTACATTTTGACGATCTCGGGGTTATTGGGAACAAACAGTTCCTTCTTATGGGACAGGGAATTATAAAGATACATATTGGTTTCCTCCATGTGTTATTTTCCACTTTGTTGGGTTGCTTTTATGGGGTAAAAAAAACCTCTTATACCACACCGGTACAAGAGGCGGTTAAAGCCGCGGTTCCACTCTCATTTATCACTTTTGGCTGCTTTCGCTCCCGGACGCACTTTCCCCTGCCCTCCCCACCCGGGCTTCCAGCCGACGGCCCAGGCTCTCTGCGGTTGCGTTCAGGGTACTCTTTCCGTTCAACGCGATATTTAATTCTCATGTATTTTACCATTGTATCCATTCTTTTGTCAAGTATTCCGTTGGTTTCAAACAAACTTTTCCGTCCCACTGGACACGCATAAAATGAACGGTTTGTAAATTCTATACAAGAAATACCAGCTATGGTACCCACTGGTTTATTAAGAAATTCTTATCCTATTGACAAGGGCCCTGTTTTTTCGTTATAATACTCTTGAGAAAATTTATGAAAGGGAGGTAACATTATGAATTGCCCCTTCACAAAAAAGTACATCCGCATTCTTTCTCTGACCCTGGCACTGGTTCTGACAGCCGGCATGCTGAGCGGCTGTTTTGGTGGGAAGCCTGATCCCACGGACGGCTCCGGCCCGAACCCCAGCCTGAACCTGGTCGAGACAGATCCCTCCGGCAGCACTAATCCCACGGATACCGAGCCTTCCACGCCTGATGATGAACCCATTATTGCTTACGCTGTGGGCCAGGTGAATGTCCTCCGCTCTGTCGGTTCTGATGCAACCGTCATCGGTTATCTGAGCGACGGCGACCGGGTCGAGATCCTTGCCACTGAATTCGCAGAGGGCGTAGAATGGGCCATGATCCGGGAAGGCTGGGTAGCTATGGACAAACTAAGCACCACCAGCGGTGCTGAGCCCACTGAGCCCGACAGCACCACCCCCGATGAAACCACTCCCGACGAAACCAAACCCGAAGACACCTCCGGCAAGGATAATTCCAATACCGGCACCAGCATTAAGGCCGTTGTAACCGCCAGCGAGCTGAACATCCGCAAGGAGGCCAGCACCAACGGTGAAAAGGTGGGCAGCTACACCTACGGCGCACGAATCACCATTCTGGAAGTCAAGAACGGATGGGGCCGCACCGATAAGGGCTGGGTCTCCATGACCTATGTCTATCAGGACGGCACCACCGGCACCAATGCCTGCAAGGGTATCGTCACCGGTACCCAGCTGAATGTCCGCAGCGGCCCCGGCACCGATTACGACCGGGTAGCCTCCTACGACTTCGGAGATCGGGTCAATGTTCTGCAGACCATCAAGATCGGTGACACCACCTGGGGCTGCACCGATAAGGGCTGGATCTCCATGGGTTATGTCTATGTGGACGGCACCAAGGGTGAGAACAGCGGCACCGGCACCATCACCGGCGACGGTCTGAACATCCGCAGCGGTCCCGGCACCAACTATGAAAGTGTGGGCAGCCTGAACAAGGGCGCAACCGTTGAGATCCTCCACCAGGTCAAGGTTGACGGCAAGACCTGGGGCTGCATCAGCAAGGGCTGGATCTCCATGGACTATGTAGACATGGACGAATAATTCCATATTTGGTAAGGCAGGGTCTCCGCAAACTTCGTTTGCGGAGACCTATTTTGATCCGTCAGTTCGGGAATTTTCATCGCATCGAAAGTTGACTCATTTTTTAGTTTGTTGTCACTTTTGAGTGAACTGCATACATATATACGCGTCAACAAAATTAGGAGGTAAGTCCAATGCGTATAAAAGAAGCACTTCAGCTGCGGATCATCGAATTATGCAATAAAAATGACCTAACTCTGAACGGCCTGTGTTCCCTGTGTGGTATCACCCAGTCAACTCTGCATAACATGATCTCCGGGAGAAACAATTCGGTCACAGTTGCCACCGTGCAGAAGATCTGTGACGGGCTGGAGATCGATCTGCCCACATTTTTTGATTCAAACCTGTTCCGCAATATCGAGCAGGAGATCTATTAATGCGTTTCTCCTTACATAGTAAAGCCATCAGCATAACGCTGATGGCTTTGTTTATGGAATCATACTGATATTCAATTAAAAACTAGGTGTTAGTTAAAAAATTTGGACTCCGTTCGAAATGTGTAACAATTTGCCCAATATAATAGAGCCATCAAACACAGATTCGTCAGCTCATTGCTTGTATAAATGCAGTTAAGTGCATTTATCCCCTCCCCAAAGAGGGCGTTTTGGCACTTTGACGGTCAAGACCAGAATCTTTTACTAACACCAAAAACTATATTCCGCAGGAGTGAAGTTTTTATATAAAGATCTATATGAAAAATTGAAAATTTTATAAAAAGAGTATCAGAAGAAGCTGACCTGGCTGGTATCCGGCAGGTCGCCGAAGGCACCTGCTTCCTTCAGCATCTGGATATGGGTCTTGGAGACCTTGGGGCAGGCGGCGGCTACTTCCTCAATGGACAGGAAGGTCTTTCCCTCCCGGCCTTCCATCAAGTCCCAGGCCGCACTTTCACCGAGCCCCGAGATTGCCACAAAGGGAGGCAGCAGCTTGCCGTCCTTAATAAGGAACTTTGTAGCATGGCTGTCATAGATGCTGATGGGCGTGAATTCAAAGCCTCGGAGGTAGAATTCGTAGACCACTTCCAGGGTGGTCAGCAAATCCTCGTCTTTGGCGGTGGCATCCTCGTTATTGTCGATGGCATCGATATTGGCAACAACGCTTTCCATGCCGCCGGTCATCAGCACTGCGTCAAATCCGCCCTTCTGGCTGCGGCGGTAGAAATAGGCAGAATAAAAAGCCAGGGGATGATAGACCTTGAACCATGCGATACGGAAGGCCATCATAACGTAGGCCACCGCGTGGGCCTTGGGGAACAGATACTTGATCTTCTTGCAGGAACCGATGTACCAGTCGGGTACGCCCGCGGCCACCATTTCCTCCTCCGCTCCGGGGGGCAGTCCCCTGCCCTTACGGACGGATTCCATGATCTTGAAGGCCCGCTTCTCCGGCATGCCGCAGGAGATTAGGTAGATCATAATGTCGTCACGACAGCCGATGGTGCCATCCACCGTAGCTGTCTTGGAAGTGATCAGATCCCTAGCGTTGCCCAACCACACGTCGGTGCCGTGGGTATAGCCGGAGATACGCACCAGGAAATCGAACTTGGTGGGCATGGTATCCAGCAGAACGCCACGGGTGAAGCGGGTATTGAATTCCGGCACCGCTACCGCGCCTGTGGGGCCAAGGATCTTGTCATCCTCATATCCCAGCACCTTGCTGGATGTGAAAATGGACATGGTGTTCTTGTCGTCCAGGGGGATGGTCTTGGCATCCACGCCGGTCATATCCTCCATCATGCGGATCATGGTGGGGTCATCGTGGCCCAGCATATCCAGCTTCAGGAGGTTTTCCTCCATGGAGTGGTATTCAAAATGGGTGGTGATCTGATCGGAATTGGGGTCGTCAGCAGGATGCTGCACCGGGCAGAAGTCCCAGATCTCATTCTCCTGGGGGATGACCACCAGACCGCCGGGGTGCTGGCCCGTGGTACGGCGGACACCGACGCAGCCCGAGGCGAGACGTGCTTCTTCCGCCTTAGTGGCCGTTTTTCCACGCTCGGACAGGTACTTTTTCACGTAGCCGAAGGCAGTCTTTTCTGCCACGGTGCCAATGGTGCCCGCACGGAACACATGAGAGGACCCGAACATGGAGATACAATATTGGTGTGCCTTTGCCTGGTATTCGCCGGAGAAGTTCAGGTCGATATCGGGAACCTTATCGCCGCCGAAGCCCAGGAAGGTTTCGAAGGGGATATTGAAGCCGTCCTTTTCCAGCGGAGACCCACACTTAGGGCAGACCGCATCAGGCAGATCCGCTCCGCAGTTGTAGCCCTTGGGTACATCCAGAACAGTGTGTTTACACTCTGGATTGGGGCAGCGGTAGTGGGGCGGGAAGGAATTGACCTCCGTGATGCCGGACATATAGGCCACGATGGAGGAGCCGACGGAGCCACGGGAGCCAACCAGATAGCCGTTTTCCAGAGAATTCTGCACCAATCGCTGGGCGGACATGTAAATCACGTCATAGTGACAGGTGATGATATCGTTCAGCTCGGTTTCTACACGCTTGACAAAGGATTCGGGAGGATTCTCGCCATAAAGCCGATGGAGCTTACCGTAAACCAGGCTTTTCAGATCCTCCACGGAGTTTTCGATCTTGGGTGCGAACAGGTTGTGGGGCACGGGGCGCAGGGTCTCGCACATGTCGGCAATCATATTCGGATTGGTGACAACGACCTCGTAGGCCTTTTCCTCGCCCAGATAGCTGAATTCCCGCAGCATATCGTCGGTTGTGCGGAAATACAGGGGGCAGGGCTTGTCCGCGTCGTCGAAGCCCTTGGTAGCGAGCAGTATATGGCGGAATACCTCATCCTCGGGGTTCAGGAAATGAACGTCGCCGGTGGCGACTACAGGCTTGCCGAGTTCTTTGCCCAAACGAACAACGGTGCGGTTATACTCCCGCAGTTCTTCCTCATCCTTGGCGATTCCCTTTGCCAGCATAAACATGTTGTTGGCCAGGGGCTGGATTTCCAGGAAATCATAGAACGAAGCGATGCGCTTCAGTTCGTCGTCGCTCTTCCGATCCAGAATGGCCTGGAACAGCTCGCCCGCCTCGCAGGCGGAGCCGATGATCAGGCCCTCCCGCATCTCCATCAGCTCGGATTTGGGGATTCTGGGCACACGCTTGAAGTGCTTCAAATTGGAATTAGAGATCAGATGGTAGAGGTTCCGCAGGCCCACCTGGTTTTTGGCGAAGAGGATGATGTGCCGGGCCTGACGGTCCTT
Organism: Oscillospiraceae bacterium; assembly: GCA_017461445.1. Lineage (GTDB taxonomy): Bacteria > Bacillota > Clostridia > Oscillospirales > Oscillospiraceae > Faecousia. The sequence goes on along the minus strand of JAFTXW010000018.1, from coordinate 31,272 downwards.
GATGTGGCCGCCTGCGCGAAGGCCCATCATGGCAGGGTTGATGGCCTGCAGATTATGGATATCGTGTTCCTCCTCCAGCTTCTGGCACAGGCGGTGCATCACAAGGCCGCAGGTCATGGCATCGTCCCCTGCCCGGTGGTGGTTGAAGTCCGGCAGGCTCAGGGCGTTGGAGACAATATTCAGCTTGAATTTGTTCAGATGGGACAGAAGGTTCTGGGACAGGATCAGGGTATCCGCCGCGGTGTAGTTATACTCATAGCCAAGCCGGGCACATTCCGCCCGGATGAAGCCGGTATCAAAGTCAGAATTGTGGGCCACCAATACACGGTCGCCGATGAAACTCAGGAACTTAGGCAGAACCTCCTCGATTTTGGGCGCACCCTTCAGCATTTCGTCCGTGATGCCCGTCAGCTCCACGATCTTCCGGTCTAAGGGCCGCTCCGGGTCAACAAAGGTCTGGAAGCGATCGATCTCCTCGCCGTTTTTCAGTACAACCGCACCAATTTCGATGATGCGGTCGGTGCGGGAGGAAAGGCCCGTAGTTTCCAGGTCGAAGGCCACAAATTCCTGGTCGAAGGTCATGTCCTTAGTGCCGTGGACGACAATGCGGTCATCCACATCGTTGACGTAGTAGCCCTCGCAGCCGTAGAGGATCTTGATGGTCTCATCGGTGCCAGCCACCTTGGGTGCGCCCTTCCAGTCCTCGACCACATGGAGGGCATCGGTGAAGGACTGGACGCAGCCGTGGTCGGTGATGGCGATTGCCTTGTGGCCCCAGGCGGCGGCCTGCTTGATGGCGGCCTTGGTGCTGGTAAGTGCGTCCATGTTGGACATGGAGGTATGCAGATGCAGCTCCACCCGCTTCATACCCTCGGCGGTGTCCTTCCGCTTGGGCATGGTGCCGGGGCACATGGCGTAGGGCTTGAGAACCATTTCGTTTTCGAAACGGTCTTCGATCAGCTTGCCCTGGACGCGAAGCACGGAACCGACGCTGACGTTGTCGATGATGGGCTTGGCCTCTCCTGCTTCCATGAAGCGGCTGATGCGAATGGAATTGGTATTGTCGGTCATATCGAACTTAACCACATAGGCGTTACGCTTTTTCAGCTCCTTGTGGTCCACCGCAAAGACACGGCCCTCTACGATGATGGTGCCCATGTCCATGTTCAGGTCCTTCATGGGCACGGCATTGCCTTTGAAGGGCTTGCCGTAGAAGGTCTCGCTGGGGGCGGCAGGCTTGGCTTCGGCCTGTTTTGCCTGCTGGGCTGCCACGGTGGGCAGCTTTTCCAGCATGGAGCCCCGCATAGACTCCATAGCATCGAACAGAGCCTTGCCCTCAAGGGTCTGACCCGCTTCAATGGTGATGGTGACAGGGGTGGCGAACCGTTCCCGCAAAACCGTCTGCACCTGGGGAACAAGCTCTTCCAGCTCCAATTTTCCGTTTGCCAGCAGCTTGATATGCAGATCAGTTCCCTGCCAGTCCCATTTGGCTCCGGCAAGGCTGCCCCGGGTCATGGAATTGCGGCTGACGAAGAGGTTTAAAAGTTCCCCTGTCTCCACCTTCTGCAATTCTGTTTCCGGATGGGTAGCCGTCAGGTTCAGATATTTCAGGCCGTAAAGCGTGCAGATATCCCCTCCCGCCTGATCCAAAAGCCGCTGCGGAATATACTTCTGGCTGTTGACAGCAACGCTAACACCCCGGCTCTCCGGATCGATGTCCGCAGCAACGATAGCCGCCTGAGAAAGGGCTGCGTACAGCTCCTCAGGCGGCTCATAGTCCGGGAACATATTCAGAAAATAGACTGTATTTTCCATTTAAATGTATCTCTTACAGATTGTCGATTCTTCTGAGCAGTGCAGGCAGCAGCTCGTCGTAGGGGAGCTTTTCTACCTGCTGGCCCTTTTCGAAGATCATGCCCCAGCCGTCGCCGCCGGCGATGCCGATGTCGGCCTCCCGGGCTTCGCCGGGGCCGTTGACCACGCAGCCCATGACGGCTACGGTAATGGGCTTCTGACAGTCCTTCAATGCGTCATCCACCTTGTTCACCAGGCCAATCAGATCGATGCGGGTACGTCCGCAGGTGGGGCAGGAAATGATATTCACGCCCTCTTTCCGCAGGCCAGCGGCCTTCAGGATATCCTTGGCAGCATAAACCTCCTCCACGGGGTCGTCGGTCAGGCTGACACGGATAGTATCACCGATGCCATCTAAGAGCAATGCTCCGATACCCATGGCGGACTTCATCAGGCCCTGCTTCACGGGGCCGGTCTCGGTGACACCGATGTGGATGGGATAGTCACACTTGCTGCGGAACAGCCGGGCAGCTTTCACCATGGTAGGCACCGTGGAGGACTTCATGGACACACAGGTATCATAAAAGCCCTGCTTTTCCAGCAGCTCCAGATGCTCGAAAGCACTCTCCACCAGAGCTTCCGCAGTAGGATGGCCGTACTTTTCCAGCAGCTTTTTGTCCAGGCTGCCGCCATTGACGCCGATGCGGATGGGGATATGCTTTTCCTTGCACACATCCACCACGGCCTTCACCCGGTCCTCTCCGCCGATGTTGCCGGGGTTGATGCGGATCTTGGACGCGCCGCCTTCTGCAGCGGCAATCGCCAGCTTGTAGTCAAAATGAATGTCCGCTACCAGAGGGAGAGGGCTTTCCTTGCAGATTTCCGCAAAGCCACGGGCGGCTTCCATATTGGGCACGGCAAGCCGGGCGATCTGACAGCCGGCGGAAGCCAGCTGGCGGATCTGCTTGAGAGAGCCTTCCACATCCGTAGTCTTGGTATTGAGCATGGACTGGATCACCACCGGGGCACCGCCGCCGATGGGGATCCCGCCAACGATTATCTGTCTTGTCATAAAACATTCCTCTCTTTATCGGAAAAGACCAATGATATCCTTCAGCCACACAATGGCCATCAGGCCCAGCAGCAGGATCATACCGCCTGCATGGACATAGCCCTCGTATTTCGGGTCCAGCTTCTTCTTCGTGATGCCCTCAATGGCGGAGGTGAGCGCAAGACCCAGGATGCGGCCGCCATCCAGGGCGGGAATAGGCAGCAGGTTCATCACCGCCAGGTTGATGGCAATGAAGCCGCCGAAATACAACATATTCAGCAGTGCGTCCACCCAGGTAGCGGAGCTGTCCGCAACCGTCGCCATCTGCTCCACAATGCCCACAGGTCCGGTCAGGTCGGAAAGGCCAGCCTTTCCGGTGAACAGCATTTGCAGGCTCAGACGTACCATGCGGATGGTATCCAGAGACTGGGCCCAGCCGTAGGCAATGCGGTCAGCGGTGGACATATCGGCAATGGTGAAATTCATACCGTAGAGCATCCGGGTCGTACCGTCCTCATAGGTCACCTCATGCTTTTCCATGAGGAAATCGTCCAGGACTACCTTTTGGCCGTTACGCTCCACCACCAGATCGTGGATATCCCCGGGATTCAGGGACAGAATCAGGGAGAAATCGGACTGGACGTAGATTATCTCGCCGTCCACCTCCAGAATTTTATCGCCTACTTTGAGGCCGTTTTCACCGGTGACGGTACTGAATGCCTCAAAGCTGTCGATGACAGGCACGATGGCCTGCTGGGCAGGCAGATACACGGCGATCATGATCAGTACGCCCACCAGAAAATTCATGGCGGAGCCTGCGGCCAGGATGATGAGCCGCTTCCACCAGGCTGCTTTTTCAAAGGAACGGGGATTGTCGCTGCCGCCGTCCTCACCCTCCATGGCACAGTAGCCGCCAATGGGGATGCAGCGGATGGCATAGAGGGTCTCCCCCACCTGCTTTTTCCAGATGGCTGGGCCCATAAACATGGAAAATTCGTTAACCTGTACGCCGGAAAGCTTGGCAGCCACAAAATGGCCCAACTCATGGACGAAAATCAGGATGCTGAACAGGAGAATTGCAAAAAGAACGCTCATAGAATGCCTCGCTTAGAAATTGTTGCGTACCGCCAGCCGCGCCAGGCGGTCAGATTCCAGAACCTGCTCCAAAGTGGGGTTCTGAAGGAAGGGATCTTCTTCCACCGCCTGATTCACCAGCCGGTAGATATCATAGAAGCCGATCTGGTCATTCAGAAACATAGCCACCGCTTCCTCGTTGGCACCGTTCATGGCAGGACAGGCAGTACCGCCGGCCTTGGCACAGGCCCGGGCCAGAGCCAGACAGGGGAAGTTATCGGTATCCGGCTTGGAGAAGGTCAGCGCACCACAGGTCAGCAGATCCAGGGTATCCACCGGGCAGTTTACCCGCTGGGGATAGGTCAGTGCCAGCTGGATGGGCAGGCGCATATCGGGCGTGCCCAGCTGGGCCATAACGGCACCGTCCACAAATTCCACCATGGAATGAACGATGCTCTGACGGTGGATCACCACATCCACCTGTTCCAGGGGCATCCGGTAGAGCCGCATTGCCTCAATCACTTCAAGTCCCTTGTTCATCAGGGTGGCGCAGTCCACGGTGATCTTTGCACCCATCTTCCAATTAGGATGACGCAGGGCATCGGCTTTTGTGACCGTTTGCAGCTGCTCCCGGGTCATGCCGAAGAAGGGGCCGCCAGAGCAAGTTAGGATCAGCCGCTTCACCTCACGTTTCTCTTCGCTGCCCATAAGGCACTGGAAGATGGCGGAATGCTCGGAGTCCACAGGGATGATCTCCACACCGTATTTCTCCGCTTCCGCCATGACGATCTCACCGGCACAGACCAGGGTCTCCTTATTGGCAAGACCAATGCGCTTTTTGGCACGGATCGCCGCAAGCGTCGGCTTCAGGCCAACCATACCCACCACAGCGGTAATGATGCAGTCGGCATCCGCAATGGTCGCGGCCTCAATGAGTCCCGCTTCTCCCCAGCTTACCCGGATGGGAAGATCTTTAATCTGTTCAGACAGCTTTTCTGCCGCCTCCTGGGTAGCCATAACAGCCAATTTGGGCTTAAATTCCCGGCACTGCTGGGCCATGCGTTCCACGCTGGTACCCGCAGTCAAAGCCGCCACCCGAATTTCCGGGAGACGGCTGATGATATCCAGGCTCTGCCGGCCAATGGAGCCGGTGGAGCCGAGCACACTGACACATTTTACCATAATTTACACCACCATAGGCATGAGAAGCAGGAACGCTTCCATGAGAGGAGCCACAGCCATAAGAGAATCGCAGCGGTCCAGAACACCGCCGTGACCGGGGAACAGGTTGCCGTAATCCTTGATTCCGGTCTGCCGCTTAACGACGGAGAAGCACAGGTCTCCGAAAATGCCGACAGCCGCACCGGCCAGACCATACAGCAGCGCGATGCCGTAACGAACCGTCAGCTGGGGTGCGATCAGATCGATGATCAGGGCATAGATCAGCATACCCACCATAGCGGTGGCAACGCCGCCCAATGCACCCTCAATGGTCTTATTGGGGCTGACCACAGGTGCCAGCTTATGCTTGCCGAACTTGAGGCCAACAAAGTAGGCACCGGAATCGTTCAAGAATGCCACCACAAAGGGGATCATGATTACATAGCGGCCGATGTACATAGTCAGGATCCGCACCAGAGAGCTGAGCAGGAAGGGCACAACAAGGCCGGCATAGAAGCAAAGGCCCAGCTTTTCCATCCGCACCTTCACATGATCCAGCATCATTTCCGCAAACAGAAGGAAGGTAAATGCCAAAATCAGAAGCACCAGATAGGCATGAATCGCGTCGGCATAGCTCCACATGGACACGGCAAAGGCCATGGCGCAGGAATAAAGCACCAGACGGGTATGGCGCACCAGCCCGGTTCTGTACAGCAGCTCATAGGCGGCAATAGCCATCAGAACGGAGAAAATGACGGCGGCCACCATTTTCGGCAGTACCAGCGCGACGATGAACAGAAGGGGTACCAGCACCGCTGCTGTAAGGATTCGTGTCTTCATTTCTTTTTATGTCCCTCCAAACCGGCGGTTCCGCCGGTGATATTCTTCAATGGCCCTGTCCAGATCTTCAGGAGAAAAGTCGGGCCACAGAACATTCATAAATACGTACTCCGAATAAGCAGACTGCCACAGCAGGAAATTGCTGGTGCGCTGCTCACCGGAGGGCCGAATGATCAGCTCCGGATCCGGCACGTCAGCAGAATAGAGATAGGTCGCCAGCAGATCCTCTGTCAGCTCCTCCGGTTTCCGCATCCCTGCCGCCACATCCGCCGCAAAGGCACGGGCCGCATGAACCATTTCATCCCGTCCGCCGTAGTTGATGCAGAAATTCATCTGCACCTTGTAATCCTGAGAACGAGCCTCTGTCTCCCGGCACAACTGCTGCAGTTCCGGGCTCAGGCGGGTCAGGTCGCCGAAAAAGCGGATGCGAACCTGGTTTTTCTCCATATCCCGGAGGGACTCCTCCAGATAGCGGCGGAGCAGCTTCATAATACCGCTGACCTCCTCCTGGGAACGCTTCCAGTTCTCCGTTGAGAAGGCGTAGACCGTCAGGTATTTGACGCCCAGGGTGTTGCAGTGTTTGGCAATGCGCCGAAGGGTCTCCGCGCCTGCGGAATGTCCCGCCGTTCGGGGCAGGCCCCGCTGCTTGGCCCAGCGTCCGTTGCCGTCCATAATGATGGCGATATGCTCCGGCGGCGCGGGCTTATTGGTATTGGTAAGTGCCATAAACGCACCCCTTTTCTTGTTTTAATAATGAATAATCAATAGTGAAAAATGAATAATAATTGTATGGCTTTGCCATGATTTTTTAAGATATCCGAAGGACATTCCGTAACTATTCACTTTTCATTATTCACTATTCATTATTTCCAAGGGGAGCAAGTGCTCCCCTTGGAAAATAAGCTCTCAGATGGACATCAGTTCCTTTTCCTTGGCGGCCAGGGCTGTGTCGACCTTCTTGATGTTCTTATCCAGCAGGTCCTGCAGATCCTTTTCGGCCTTCTTCTGGTCGTCCTCGGTGATCTCGTTGTTCTTCTTCAGCTTCTTCACGTAATCCATGCCATCACGGCGGATGTTACGCATGGCAACCTTGGCTTCCTCGGCGTACTTTCTGACCTGCTTGGCCAGATCCTTACGACGCTCCTCCGTCAGCTGAGGGAACACCAGACGGATGACACGTCCGTCATTCTGGGGGTTGATGCCAAGATCGGAGACCTGGATGGCCTTCTGGATCTCCTTCAGCAGCTTGGTATCCCAAGGCTGGATCACCAAGGTTCTTGCGTCGGGGGTGGAGATGGTGGCAACGCCGTTCAGGGGGGTCTCACTGCCATAATATTCGACAGTGATGCGATCCAGAACCTTTGCGTTGGCGCGGCCAGCACGGACTGCGCCGAACTCCTCGTTCAGATGGTCCAGAGCCTTGTCCATTCTTCTTCCATAATCCTTAAAATCCACGGGCATGATAATTATCCTCCTTAAAAGTTGTTTTTCACAGTGGTGCCGATCTCTTCACCGCGTACCACGCGGATAATGCTGTTTTCTTCGTCCAGGCCGAAGCAGACCATGGTCATGTCATTGTCCATAGCCAGGGCCATGGCGGTGATATCGGTAGCCTTCAGGTTCTTAGCCAGGGCCTCGCTGTAGGTCAGCCGGCTGTAGCGGACGGCATTGGGATCCTTGTTGGGGTCGGCGGAATAGATGGCATCCACATTCTTTGCCATCAGGATGGCGTCCGCCTCAATCTCCACGCCCCGGAGCACCGCGCCGGTATCGGTGGAGAAATAGGGGTTGCCGGTGCCTGCCGCGAACAGGACCACCTTGCCCTCATTCAGATACCGCTCAGCAGTATCCCGGGTGAAATACTCCGTAAATTTGTTCATCTCCACGGCACTCAGTACCCGCGCGTCCACACCGTGCTTTTCCAAGGCATCGGCCACAGCGATGGCGTTCATCACGGTGCCCAGCATACCCATGGCATCGGCATGGGAACGCTGCATCTTGTCAGCACCGTCCTTCACACCCCGCCAGAAATTGCCCGCGCCGATGACAATGCCCATCTGGACACCCATATCCACACAGGTCTTGATGGAATCGCACAGCGCGTTGACGATGGTAAAATCCAGGCCTCTGTGAGCGTCACCGGCAAGAGCCTCACCGCTGACCTTCAGCAGAATGCGCTTATATTTTATTTCAGACAACTTGGATCACTCCTTCTCTATTCTTTCAGTTTTCATATCCTTTCCTATTTTAACGTATGACGGGCAAAATGACAACCATAATTTTAAGATTTCTTAAATTGTTTTCTTTAAATTCATAAATTTCCATTCTCTGTACATTTTCCACACAGGGGCGGCCCGGGAAAAAGCAGATTCCGGCGGGATTTTCAGTTGCAAAAACCGCATAGATAGGGTATAATGGCATATTATTGGAAATTCCCATCAACAAGAGAGGATGTTTGAAATATGGCTGAGATCACTGAAAGCAAAAATTTCATCCACGCGTTTATCGATGAGGACATCGCCGAGGGCGGCCGCTACGCCGGCAAGACCGTCCACACCCGGTTTCCTCCCGAGCCCAACGGCTACCTGCATATCGGCCACTGCAAGGCTCTGATCATCGACTTCGGCACCGCGGAAAAGTATAACGGCATGTGCAACCTCCGTATGGACGACACCAACCCCACCAAGGAAGATGTGGAGTTCGTGGAGGCCATCAAGGAGGATATCCACTGGCTGGGCTTCGACTGGGGCGACCGCTTCTTCTACGGCTCCGACTACTTCGAGAAGGACTACGAGTATGCCGTGGAGCTCATTAAGAATGGCCTGGCCTATGTCTGCGAGCTGACCCCCGAGCAGTTCAAGGAGTACCGGGGCGACCTGAACACCCCCGCCATCTCCCCCTACCGGGATCGTCCCATTGAGGAGAGCCTGGATCTGTTCGCCCGGATGCGCGCCGGTGAATTTGAGGACAACAAGTACACCCTGCGGGCCAAGATCGACCTGGCCTCCGGCAACTTCAATATGCGCGACCCCGTCATCTACCGTATCCGCCACATGCACCATCACCGCCAGGGGGACAAGTGGTGCATCTACCCCATGTACGACTTCGCCCACCCCATCCAGGACGCTCTGGAGGGCATCACCCACTCCCTGTGCTCCCTGGAGTTTGAGAACCACCGTCCCCTGTACAACTGGGTGGTGGAAAATGTGTCCGTGCCCCACCAGCCCCGGCAGATCGAGTTTGCCCGTCTGGGCATCGATCACACGGTTCTCTCCAAGCGGAAGCTGAGAAATCTGGTGGAGAACGGCTATGTGTCCGGCTGGGACGATCCCCGGATGCCTACCCTCTGCGGCCTGCGCCGCCGTGGCTACACCCCCAAGTCCATCCGCAACTTCTGTGAGCGTGTGGGCGTTGCCAAGTCCCCCAACACCATCCCCTACGCTTTCCTGGAGTTCTGCCTGCGGGAGGATCTGAACGAGACCGCCCAGCGTGTCATGGCGGTTCTGAAGCCTGTGAAGCTGACCATCACCAACTATCCCGAGGGCCAGTCCGAGACCATGGTCGTGGAAAACAATCCCAACGATCCCGAGGCAGGCACCCGTGAGGTCACCTTCTCCCGGAACCTGTGGATCGAGGCTGACGACTTCCTGGCACAGCCCATCCCCAAGTACAAGCGGCTGTATCCCGATGGCCCCGAGTGCCGCCTGAAGGGTGCTTATCTGATCAAGTGTACCGGCTGTGTTACCGATGAGAACGGCAATGTCACCGAGGTTCTGGCTACCTACGATCCCGAATCCCGGGGCGGTGACCCCGCCGACGGCCGGAAGGTCAAGGGCGCGACCATCCACTGGGTGGACGCGGAGACCGCCGTGGACGCCGAGGTTCGCCAATACAGCAACCTGTTTGATGACCCCGATCCCGATGCCGCCGGAAAGGATTACCTGAGCTGCCTGAATCCCAACTCCCTGGAGGTTCTCACCGGCTGCAAGGTGGAGGCCTCCCTGGCTGATGCCAAAGCTCCCGCCTCCTACCAGTTCATGCGCCTGGGCTACTTCTGCCCCGACAGCAAGGACTGCGCTCCCGGACACCTGGTGTTCAACCGCTCCGTCAGTTTGAAGGATTCCTTCAAACCCGGCAAGTAAACGGAATTTATCCCGCTGCCAAATTGGCAGCGGGATTTTTTGCAAAGTTTACTTGACAAATTATGCAAAGCGTACTATACTAATTATGCAAAGTTAACTTAGCATTTCTCTTCCGTGGACGCACGGAGGAGATGAAAAGGAGCATCCCATGAAAACAAAAATCCGTGAGTTGCGCAAGGCGCGCAAGCTTTCCCAGGAGGAGCTGGCTGAGGCCGTGGGTACCACACGGCAGACCATCACCTCTATTGAAGTAGGCAAGTACACCGCTTCCCTGCCCCTTGCATACAAAATCGCCCGTTTTTTCGGGCTGACCATCGAAGAGGTCTTTGACTTCTCGGATTTGGAGGACTAAAATGGAACAATTCAAGAAAAAACTGATGGCACAGAACAAAAACACTATCATCGGCATCATCATCTGGTTCGTTATCTGCGTTGCGGGAATCGTCTGTGAGGCAGGCGATTTTTTGATCCCCATCACCGGAGACAGCCATTGGGCATCCAAATGGCATGGCTTTATTTCCGGTGTGTCCTTTGCTTTCCTGGTACTGATGATCGTCAGCCTGATCCAGGGTATCCGGGCCGTGAAGGACGAAAAGGCACTGAAAAAGCTCTACATTGCGGAAACCGACGAGCGGAACATCCATATCACCACCTCCGCCCAAGCTTCTTCCATGAAAGCATTTTTAATACTCGGTCTGGCTGCCGGCATCATCGCGGGTTATTTCAGCATGACCGTCAGCGTCACCATCCTGGCCTGCGTAGTCATCCATTCCTGCATCGGCATAGGCTTCAAGGTCTACTACAGCAAAAAGCTGTGAGGTATCCAATGAACTATTATATCATCGCAGGTCTGCTGCTCAATGCTGCCCTGATCGTTATCAACCGCTTTTTTATCAAGCTTCCTGACTGGCTTCAAATTCCCTGTCTGATCGTCGGTATCGCCCTGCTGCTCATCGGCATCATCCATACCCGCTGACAAAAAACATCCGCTCGGCTGAGCGGATGTTTTTTTCATTTATATTGGGCTTTGGACGCGGCGGAGCGGATTTCCAGATTTGTATCCACCAGCAGGTCACCATTGGCATCATAAAGCCGCACGGCAGCGTGGATCACCGTCTGGGCCGTGTCCGCCATGGAATTGCCCGTCACATTGCGCAGCTTGGTCAGGCGTTGGCCCTCCCAGCCGTCACTGCTGTCCGTTTGAATTTCAAAGGCAAAGTAGCCCTCCCCTTCCCGATTGGACTCCAACTGGTAGGTATTATGATAAAAATCACCCTCATATTCCCCGGTGAGGGTCAGATCCAGTTCCGCCCGGACGGCATCGGCATAATCGTCAAACAGATATACCGGAAGGCATGCATGGGTTTGGAGCCAGAGAAGCTTCTTTCCCGGCGCGGCGGCAACGGTCAGGGGGCCATCCTTTGCCAGATAGACAAATTCCCGCGCTTCTGCATCCCAGCGATCCCAGGCATAGAGCATCACGCCTTCCTCCGCCTCCGCCAGCACCAAATGGCTGTATTCCTGTCCCTGGGGCTTCAAGGTCGCCAGAACTTCCCCCGGCCCCACCAGATTGGCCTTTTCCGCCCGGTGGAAAGCCATCTCTGCCGTCAAGACGGGGCTGCCGAGGAATATGTAGATCAGCACCAGACAAGCCAAAATGCCAACCCCGTTGGCACAGGCCTGCACCTTCACCGGAAGCCGTTTCCAAAACTTTTTCATGCCGCTCCCCCTCCCGTTAAATCGATGCGCAGCACCACATCCCGGCCTGCCCGGTCATAGTGCAGCTCCAGCCACTGGGCATCGGCAGAAACATAGTCCGTCAGATACATATCGTGGAGCCGGGTCAGAGGCCCGGTGTGATAGCTGGTTCCCTGAATGGCCGCCACATCCGCGCCGCCCTTTTCATAGGAAGCGTAATAGCGGTTCCCCAGACTGTCCTCCGCCCAGAACCAGCGGAGAATATCATCGTGCCCTGCCCAGGGCAGCGGATTGCGCACCTCCACCCGAAAGTAAAAACGTTCTGTCACGGTTCCGTCGATACCTGTTTCCTGCCATAGGGCTGTCTGGGTAACGGTGAAGGTATAGCCGTCAGAATCCGCCGAAATCCGGGGATCTGTATAGAGAAGCCGCTCCATTTGGCCCGCATTGTCGAAGGCATAGGTGCTCTTATAGGGATCATAGCGATAATAGGTGGGGAAATCATAGCCACCCATAAAGAAGTACCGGGCCAGCAGAAAGCCGCCCATACAGACGAGCGTCAGGCAGGCAACTACCCGCAGCACCTTCCCCGTGTACAGCTGCGCCATACCCCAAAAGGGGCGATGGATCAGTCCCAGCTCCTCCGCCACAGGCTCCGCGTCACCCATGGCCTTGACGGTCAGTTCTTCCGCTGTCTTAGGGGAAATATCGCTGCCCAGAAGCTCCTGGTAATGATCCTCCATGTGATCCATCAGCTCCCGGCCTGCTGCAATTCTGTCCTGAGGCAGCACGATCCGGGATACCGCCTTTCGGATCCATGGCTCAAATTTGACCCGGATCATACCGCCGCCCCCGCGGGCTCCTTCGGGAAGCCCAGTACGGATTCCACCTGCCGGGTAAAGAAACGCCACTCCTCCTGCTTGGTTTCGAGGCAGGCCAGTCCTTCCTCGGTCAGATGGTAGTATTTCCGCTCCCTGCCCTTTTCTGTCAAGCGGATGTAGCAGGTGATCCACTCTTTCTGCTCCATGGTGTGCAGCAGCGGGTACAAGGTGCCCTCCTTCAGCTGGAAGGTGTTATCCGAGCGGCGGGCCAGCTCGGATACCATCTCATAGCCATACATATCCCCATCCCGGAGCAGGGATAGGATCAGCATAGGTGTGCTGCCGGAGAGCAGACTTTTTTCGACCTTCATCAGGCTTCCTCCTTTTGCTCAGGTAACCGGCGGTTACCTAGATTATCTATGGTCATTATACCTAGAACATCTATGGTTGTCAAGCAAAAAATTCCGCTCCCGAAGGAGCGGTCGCATTTTACTTTTTTATTTCCTTTTCTTCCTTGATCTGGGCCTGCAAATGGACGGAAAGCACGGCCAGGGAGGTAGCCATATTCTCGTTCTGAACCAAAATTCCCGCAGGAACATCCAAATGGATGGGCGCGAAATTCCAGATGGCCTTGATACCCCCGGCAATCAGCTGGTCGGCAACCTCCTGGGCACCCTCGGCGGGCACGGTGATAATGCCCATCAGAACCTTGTGGGTACGGCAGAACTGGGACAGCTTGGAAACATGGTAAATGGGCTTTCCATCATCCGTCTTCTCCGCCTTGGGACGAGCGTCAAAGGCCGCCAGAATGTTCAGGCCGTATTCGCTGAAGCCGTTATAGGCCATCAGAGCCTGGCCCAACTTGCCCGCACCGATGAGCACTGCGTCGGTGGTGTTATCATAGCCCAGGAACTGCTCGATGTCATCGATGAGCCGCTCCCGTAGGTAGCCCACCTTGGGACGGCCGCCGTCGGAAACCATCGCCAGATCCTTGCGCACCTGCACCTCTCCCATGCCCAGAGCGTTGGCGAGTGCCGTTGCGGAAATGTGGGCCGGGGCAGACTCCGGCATAGTCTTCAGATAGTTCAAATAGCCAGGCAGACGCTTCAGAACAGATTTTGAGATTTTCTTTCCTTCCATAATTACCTCTTCCATATCGGTACACTTTTATATCGATAAAATAATGTATCGATTATAGCATATCGATTTCCGGAAAGTCAAGCAAATTATCACGCGCAGGTCTGTCGAATAAACTCTTTTTTCAGCCGAAGCATGATCCGCTTTTCCAGCCGGGAGATATAGGACTGGGAAATGCCCAGTTTTTGGGCAACCTCTTTTTGGGTCAGCTCCTTCCGGCCCTCCAAGCCAAAGCGCATGAGGATGATCTCCCGCTCCCGGTCCGGCAGTTCCCGCAGGGCCTGGCGCAGAATGCACAGGTCAACATTGTCCTCCAAGGGACGCAGGACGGTGTCTTCCTCGGTGCCCAAAATATCGGACAGCAGCAGCTCGTTGCCGTCGCAGTCCATGTTGATGGGTTCATCCAGGGACACCTCCGTCTTTTGGTTGGCAGTCTTTCGGATGTACATCAGAATTTCATTTTCAATACAGCGGGATGCATAGGTCGCCAATTTGATTTTTTTGTCCAAACGGTAGGTTCCGATGGCCTTAATCAGTCCGATGGTGCCAATGGAGATCAAATCCTCCAGATTGATACCCGTATTTTCAAAACGCCGGGCAATGTAGACCACCAGGCGGAGATTATGCTCCACCAGCTGCTGCTTAGCCGCTTCCTCTCCCCGCTCCAGGGCCTCCAGAGCGGCCTGTTCCTCCGCTCCCTTCAAGGGAGCGGGCAGGATATCGCTGCCGCCGATGTAATAGATGCCTTTCTCCCGAACCAGTCCAATGCGCTTCAATACCTTCCACAGCTTCATAATGCTCCTCCTGTCAGTGCCTGAACCATTTCTCCCCTGCCAAGGCCCTCCGCCGCAAAGGCCACAACGGCACTTTGGGTCTTTGGGCCGATCTTCACATCCGAAAAGCGCATCCCCAGTAGGAATCCGCCCCCCTGCCCCACAGCACAGTATGGAATCAGCCGCAGTCCAAGAAGAGGCCGCAGCGTCAGCGTTTCCAATGGTGAGCGCAGCTGCGCCTCTGTCAGGCCTGTCAGACGCCGGGCCGCGTCGCTGCCAATCACCAGCACCTGCTCCCCGGTGATGGGGTCCCGGAGGGTGTTCCCGGAATCCCGCAGGGCTGTAAGCTCCACCCGATTGCCTTCGTAGGTCAGCGTTATGGGCACATATTCCTGTCCGATGCCGTCCCCAAAGGCAACCCGGCACAGCAGCCACATTCCGCCCGCTGCCAGCAGCAACGCCGGGATATTCGCCCGGTCAAAGCCTTCGGCAATGCCGCCCAGTGCCAGGGCAAGCAACAGGAAAACGCCTCCCCGCTTCACCGCGCTGCGGTTCCACCCAAAGGCCAGCACCGCCATTCCGAGGAAGCTCACCGCCCGCCAGAGCAGGTTCCCCAGGAATCGGAATCCCGGAAGGACGCAGGCCCCGCTGTAAATACTTCCCAGAGCGGCAGCGGCAAGGGTCCGTTTCCAGTCCGTGGGAAAGCCTGCCAGCCGGTTTGTCCCCAAAAGCAGCAAAAGATCCACCAAAAAGTTCAAAATGACAACAAGATCCAAATATACCTCCACCCAGGCACCTCCTTGTCCCCGTCACGCCCCAAGTATACCCGGCCCCAGAAAAAAAGTCGGTCGCATCCATGGGATGCAACCGACGCAAGTTCAGGCAAAGCCCCCGCCTTTTCAGCGGCAGAGGCGGGAATATTACGTTTCTTCTTTCCGTTCCACAGCGCGGACGTTTTTTTCCGCCTTGAACCGGGGCGTCATCAGCTCATGACCGCAGCCCAGGCACCGCAGGCGAAAATCCGCCCCCGTGCGGAGCACCAGCCACCGCTTCTCCCCGCAGGGATGGGGCTTCTTCATAACAAGGATGTCGTTAAGTCGGATATCCATAAAAATCTCCCTCTTTCCAGTTAGAAATCAGGAGTGAGGAATTAGGAATTATCGAAAACAATTCCTCATTCCTAACTCCTAATTTCTCACTTCTTCACTGCGTCCCAATACTGTTTGGCAGCCTGTTCCAGCTTATTGGGGCCGTATTCGTAGTATTTTGTGCCCGCCAGCTCGTCGGGCAGGTATTGCTGCTGTACCCAGTGGTTGGGGTAGTCGTGGGGATAGAGATATCCCTGCTCCCGCTCCATGGTGTAGGAATCGGCATGGACATTCTGCAAATGCCGGGGGAAATCCCCGCCCTTACCCTTGCGCACATCTGCCAGGGCAGCGTCCAGGGCGATGTGACCGGAATTGGACTTGGGCGAGGTAGCCATCAGCACCGCTGCGTCGCCCAGGGGGATCCTGGCTTCCGGCATGCCCAGCTTCAGGGCCATATCCACGCAGGCATTGACGATGGGGATGATCTGTGGGTAAGCCAGTCCCACATCCTCCGCCGCGATGACCATCAGCCGTCGGCAAGCGGACTGCATCTGCCCCGCTTCCAAGAGCCGGGCCAGATAATGGCAGGCCGCATCCGGGTCGGAGCCCCGGATGGACTTTTGCAGGGCGGACAGCAGATCATAGTGGTTATCCCCATCCCGGTCCGCCCGGAGAGCACTCTTCTGGGTGACAGCTTTGGCATCTGCCAGGGACAGGGGCAGCTTCTCCCCTTCCGGCTGGCCTGCGGAGAACAGGACTTCCACCGCGTTCATGGCCTTGCGCAGGTCGCCGCCGCAGGCTCCCGCGATGTATTCCAGGGCACCATCCTGGGGTTCGGCAGTCAGGGCCGTCCGCTGCTCCATGTATCCTACTGCCCGTTTGACCGCCTGCAAAGCGGCGGAAGCGGAAATCTGCTTGAACTCAAACACCGTGGAACGGCTGAGGATGGCGTTGAACACATAGAAATAAGGGTTCTCGGTGGTGGAGGCGATCAGGGTGATCTTGCCGTTTTCGATGTGCTCCAGAAGAGACTGCTGTTGCTTTTTGTTGAAGGACTGGATCTCATCCAGGTACAGCAGTACGCCGTTGGGGGCCATAAAGGTATCCAGTTGGGCCACGATCTCCTTGATATCGGCGGTAGATGCGGTGGTGGCGTTCAGCTTATACAGCGTCCGGTTGGTCTGTTTGGCGATGATATTGGCAACAGTAGTCTTTCCCGTGCCGCTGGGGCCGTAGAAGACCATGTTGGGGATCTTCCCGGAGTCGATCAGCCGCCGCAAAACCGCGCCCTTCCCCAGAATATGCTCTTGTCCATAAACCTCGTCCAGGGAGGTGGGCCGAAGAAGGTCTGCTAGTGGCTGGTACATAGGCTCGCCCTTTCGTGTCGGTAGTCAGGAATTAGGAATGAGGCGTTAGGAATTTTCCTTTCCGCTCCCTGTTTTGTGTTATTATAGCATACTCCTTTTCAAAATGCACCAACTATTTTCTGATTTTCGAATTTTTGTTCACATTATATATACGATAAAATGATTTTTGGAGTCGGGCATATGACCCAACTCCAACGTTCTCATTATTTACTCGGTTGTACCTGCTGTTTACTGGAGAAAATTCTTCATTTCTTCACTGATTCTATTGTACTCGTAATCGTGGATATAATGGGGACAATCCAGTTTGATAATATTTGCATTCTCCGCAGCATTTGCATACCTTTGAATAGCATCTGTCAATTCTGTTGTGGAGGTATCGTTGGAAATAAATAATAGCATTGGGACTTGCGGAATTTCTCCTGCCCCAACAATCTTTGCGTTCTCGCTGAGGTACTTCAATTCATTTATGGTGGTTCTATTGCTAAAATTTTTATATAGCAAGGCATGAACAATCTCTTTTTCTTCCTCTGTAAGGGTTCCATGTTCCACGCAATCCAACTCATTCAGCAAAGGAACAAGTCTTATCATGCCAGTCTTGGCATTAAATTGACTCGTTGCATTCATAAATGCATTGTTTTTGAAGTTTTCATAAGCCTCTGGTACAGCCATATCCAGTCCAACGATGGCTTCAACTTCCTCTGGATATTGCTGTGCCCAATACAGTGCTTCAAGTCCCGACATAGAATGGGGACACAGCACATACGGCCCGTTTATGCCCGCCGCAACCAGAGCAGCTCTGGTTTCACTTAAGACTGTGTCGATATCTCTTGGCTTATCCACTACATCGCTGAAACCGTAACCAAATCTTTCCACGACTACAATTCTATATTCATCGGAGAGCAAGGAGAATAATGACTTAAAGTCCAATATAGGCGAGGGCGTTTCGGAACCAGACAAGAATACAAGAGTTTTATCGCCAGAGCCTTCTGAATAAACACTCATGTTATTTCCATCCACTTCTACAAGCCGTCCTAACGGAGCTCTCAGCGGCTCTTCGATTTTTAATTGAATATAATGAAATAAAACGAATGCCAAAAGGATAGTAATAGTAATAATCGATTCTATTAAAGCTCTCTTTTTCTTATTCTTTTTTACAGTTTTTTTCATGTCGTTGCTCATTTCTTGATTCCACATATTTCAGTTTTTCTAATTCTATCATATAGGGGATATTGGTCTATCTCCCTAATTTAGAAAAAGCCGAGTAAGCCCAACACGATGGGCATCACAATGGCAGATACCGCTCCAGCGAAGGCGATCGCAAGGATCAGCACTGCCATCTGGTAGGGTTGCTTTCCCTTTTCCACAGCAGTCTCCAATTCATCCAGCCGCTTGCCATCCAGGAATGCCTTGATCTCCCGGTAGGTACTGAGATTATGCTTCTTCATCAGATTATCCACCCGTAAGCCATAGACCAACAAGACTGCTAAGCTTGCAAAAAACATCACATACCCAAGGATGCCGCCAATTACCGCCGCAAGAACGTCTGACAAAACAACTACAGCCATCATAGTGTATAGCATTCTGGTCTCCCTGTGAAGCTCTTCGATGTCCACTTTTTTGATTTCTTCTTCCATTGTTTTTATGTCTCCTTTCACAAGTTCATCTAGAGAGACATGGAACACGGCACTGAGCCGCAGCAGGCTGTTGATATCCGGATAGGTCTTGCCCGTCTCCCAGTTGGACAAGGTCTGCCGGGTTACGAACAGCTGTTCCGCCAGCTCCTCCTGGCTTAGGCCCGCCGCCGTTCTGTGCTGTTTGATTTGTGTACTGATTTCCATGTAGTTTCCCTCCTTGGCTGCTATTATAGGATAAGGAGCCATTTTTGTCTGTCAAATGTCTTTTACATAGGCTGTTTTTCACCGAAAAAGGCTTTTGCAGCCGCTAAAAAAGACAGACGAGATCGCTGACCTCGTCTGTCCTGATATTGCATTGCGCAGAGAGCCTCTCTGTCAGAACGTCGCCACATCCGGGTCGGCAGGCTCGGCGTTCTTTTCCACCCGGAGGGCGGTGAGGACGGGGCCCATTTCGCCCTTGTAGAGGGGATGCTTCTCGGCGGTGATTTTTGCGGTCACCACCACCCAGGCACGGGATTCCAGGGTTTTGGCATCGGCATAGCGGCAGGGAATGCCGCAGAACTCGATATCGTCCACGCAGCAGGTCATAACAAACCGGCCGGGAGCGAAGATGCCGTCCTTCTGGCGGCGCAGCATGGCAACCTGGGCCTTGAAGCAGACGGTCTTGCCGTCGTACTTCTGGGGCTCCTCGGTCACATCCCGGTACCACAGGGCGTAGTCCTCGTCACCCACGCAAATCACGGGAGCGTTGATATCGAAGGGCAGCGGGTCCTCGATGTCATCGAAGGTGGTGCTGCCGTCGGTGTAATCGTAGAGGATATCCACCCGGCGGTTGGCGGCCCGAGCCACCTTGTGGAAGGGCATCACGTCCGCCCCCTTTTCCAGACGGTTGAATACCACCATCTGGGCGCCCACCAGCTTGTCCATGACCAGGCTGCGCATATTGGCGTTGTAGGTCATAAAGGTGGTGGAATCAGCGAACATGACCTCCTGAGCCACCACCCAGCTTTCGGGGAAGCGCATATAGAGGTCGCCCACCTGCTGCATACCGTTCAGTTCCGCTACGATCCGCTCGGCCTTGTACTTCTTCTGCAGGGCGCTGAGCTGCTTGGTGGTGACGGTCTGCTGGTCCAGAACCTCCAAAAACACGTTCTGGTGGGGATAAGTGGAGAAGTCATACTCCTCCTCGCCCTCCTCAAACACCAGCAGCAGCGTCCGCTCGCCGGCGTTGAAGCGGGGATCTTCCAAAGTCTCCTGGATGAATTTGGTCTTTCCGGAATCCAGGAATCCGGTGAAGGCATAAACCGGGATCTGCTGCATGGCTTACACCCCAAACAGGGCGGCAACGCCCTTCTCGTCCAGCTGGGAGCCGATGACGCAGAGCTTGCCGGTGATGTCGGCGGAACCGGTGCGGACATTGTATTCCTCGGGCACATAGTCAAAGTGGAGCCAGGTGCCATCAACAGCAGGCAGGATGCCCTTGGCCCGGAGGACCATGCCATACTTGCCGGAATCCAGCTCCTTCAGCGCAGCCTCCACAGAAGCCTTCTCGAACTTCTTGGCTGTCTCCACGCCCCAGGAGGTAAATACCTCGTCGGCATGATGATGGTGATGGTCGTGGTCATGGTCGTGACAGCCGCAGGTACAGTTCTCGTCATGATCGTGATGGTGCTGGTGCTCCTCGTGATCATGATGATGTTCATGCTCCTCATGGTCATGATGATGGCAGGAGTGCTCATCGTGGTCATGATGGTGCTCGTGTTCCTCGTGATCATGATGATGTTCATGCTCCTCATGGTCATGATGATGGCAGGAGTGCTCATCGTGGTCATGATGGTGCTCGTGTTCCTCGTGATCGTGGTCATGATGCTCATGGTCATGGCAGCCGCAGGTGCAGTGCTCGTCATGCTCATGGTGATGGTGGTGGTGATGCTCCTCCTCCAGCTTGGCAAGCTCCTTAGCCAGGGTAGACTGGCCCTCCATGGCGTCGATCAGCTGCTCCCCGGTCAGCTGGCCCCAGGGGGTGGTGACGATGGTTGCCTTTTCGTTATGCTCCCGCAGCAGAGCCACGGCGGCATCCAGCTTGGCCTGGGGAATGGAATCCGTACGGGACAGGATGATAGTGGAAGCAGTTTCGATTTGGTTGTTGTAGAACTCACCGAAGTTCTTCATATAGACCTTGACCTTGCCCGCATCCGCCACGGCTACGGTATAGCCCAGGGTCACCTCGTCGTTCATAACCTTCTTCACTGCGCCGATGACATCGGACAGCTTGCCCACGCCGGAGGGCTCGATGATGATGCGGTCGGGGTTGTACTGCTCAATGACCTGGGTCAGGGCCTTGCCGAAATCGCCCACCAGAGAACAGCAAATGCAGCCGGAGTTCATCTCGGTAATGTTGATGCCCGCGTCCTGCAGGAAGCCGCCGTCGATGCCAATTTCGCCGAATTCGTTCTCGATCAGCACCAGTTTCTGGCCCTTGTAGGCTTCGGAAATCATTTTCTTAATGAGGGTCGTCTTGCCGGCTCCCAGGAAGCCGGAATAAATGTCGATTTGTGTCATTTTTATTTTGCACCTTCCAATTTTTATTTTAATGCACATAGCATGTGTATTTCCATCTGTTAACCGGCCTGCCGCATAAGTGCCGTGTCCAGAAAAAGATAGCACAAAGTAAGCGTATTTGCAACAGGTTTCCGGTATTTCGCCAAGGGGACCCCTTCCTCGCATCAGCCAGGAAAGAGCTTGACATACATAGTAATTATAACATGTAGGCATTTAAAAATCCACAAAAATCTCTGTTTATTTCAAATGTATCCGAAAAAAGAATCCCCGCTCTGCTGCGCAGCAGGGCGGGGTAAGAGAAGCCCTATGCTGAACATCAAAGAATTGAAGGTCTGTCTCCGCACAGCACCCATTGGGGACGAAGTACCGTCCTTCGATTGAGGGACGGTGTATTTTGTTTCCTGCTGCTTTCTGCTAAAAGAAACCTCCGCATCGTCGTTTGACGGTACGGAGGATTTTTGGGTATTTCATTAAACGAGAATCGCCTCTGCCAGCTGGGTATCGATGCTGTAGCGGCCATCCTTGACGGAGACCACACAGCTGCCTCTGCGGCGGGAAACCACCGTGATGGGCTCGCCGCTATAGCAGC
Organism: Oscillospiraceae bacterium; assembly: GCA_017461445.1. Lineage (GTDB taxonomy): Bacteria > Bacillota > Clostridia > Oscillospirales > Oscillospiraceae > Faecousia. The sequence continues at coordinate 9,541 of JAFTXW010000018.1, read as the reverse complement.
CCAGAGAGAACAGAAACGCATTCAGATCCTCGTCATCCGTCTCGATGCCCTTGATGATGTATTTCTTGCCTTCCTGTGCCTTGGCCAGATTCATAATTCATACCGCCTTTCTCTTTCTGGAGTTAGCGTCAGCTAATTTATATAACTTCACTATAGCACTCCCCATGGGATTTGTCAAGTTGGATTTGAAGCGAAATCCCCTTTTTCGGAAGAATTCTCCATAGCACCGATCAGCAGCAGTTTTTCTTCCCTGGGAAGGGCTTTGATTTGCAGCTCCCGTTTCAGAGCCTGGGAATGGCCGCCGCATTCCTCCCGGTAGACCAGCTCCAGGGGCCCTCTCCCACGGGTGTATTTTGCCCCCTTGCCGCTGCGGTGGGCCTCCAGCCGCTTCTCCACATCGGTAGTAATGCCTGTGTACAGAGAGCCATCCCGGCAGCGGAGGATATAGAGATACCATGTTGATTCCATGATGCCTCCCAAAAATTATTTCTTTCTTCTCCTGGGCTTCATACCCAGAAGGCAGTCCAGCATGAAGAAGGTGATATTCCCCAGAAGCAGGGTCAGTGCGGTCATGGCGGTGCCCATTTCCGCAAATTCAGACAACATCTGCTCTATGCCGAACAGCTGCATCAAAATCCAATACATCAAGAGGGTCGCGCCGTTGAACAGGAGAAGCTTCCAGAGCCACTTCCCTTTCCTCCGGTCCAGCCGGGGCTTTACAATGGGGTAATAGCCCAGGAAAACGAACACCGCCGCCGCTTCCTTGTCCGGAGCCAACAGCATGGAAAGGACTGCCACCGCGCCATACCAGGCCCAGGCGATGCGGCTGCCGCAGGTCTTCAGCACCACCTGCAGGAGAACGGTGCAGAGCATGGGGCAGACGTAGGTCGCCACCGGGATCAGGGTGCCCATGGACATGACGACCACTGCCAGTGCCGCCAGCACGCCGCCAAGGGCCACCACTCCCGCCGGGGTGCGCTTACTTGCCATTGCGCTTCAGGAGGCCGTACTTGATGTCCCAGAGCTTCTGGCTCAGGTCCACATAGTAGGTCTGGGGATTGTCAAAGCGGCGAATCTCCTCCCAGAGGGTATCCACCTGGGCCAGACAGTAGCTGCGGATCTCCTCCAGAGTGGGCAGCTTATAAACCAGCTGCCCATTTTGGAAGATGGGCACCTGCAATTCTTTCGCCGTGAAATTATAAACGGTCTTAGTCTTCCAAGTGGCCTCGGGATCGAATATCTCCATATTCTTGGTATCGTCCACCACTTCATCGTGGATGCACAGGTAGTCCGCAATGGCCTTTCCAGTATCGTTGCCGAAGAAGCGGTAGAGTTTTTTATAGTGGGGATTGGTGATCTTTGCCACGTTTTCGGAAATCTTGATTTTGGGGGTCACGGTACCGTCGGCATTCTCCACAGCCACCAGCTTGTACACGCCGCCGAAGACGGGTTCGCTGCGGGCGGTGATCAGCCGCTCACCCACACCGAATAGGTCGATCTTGGCACCCTGTCGCAGCACATCCCGGATGATATACTCGTCCAGGGAGTTGGATACGGAAATCTGGCACTCGGTCCAGCCCGCCTCGTCCAGCATCTGCCGGGCCTTTTGGGTCAGGTAGGACATGTCACCGGAGTCCAGGCGGATGCCGCATTTGGTAATGCCCCTGGGCTTCAAAACCTCGTTAAAGACCCGGATAGCATTGGGCACGCCGGATTTCAAGGTATTGTAGGTATCCACCAGCAGGGTCGCGTTGTTGGGGTACATTTCCACATAAGCCTTGAAGGCTTCGTATTCGCTGTCGAACATCTGCACCCAGGCGTGGGCCATGGTGCCGCCGGCCTTCACGCCGAAGAGCTGATCGGAGATGGTGCAGGCGGTGCCATGGCAGCCGCCGATGTAGGCGGCACGGGCACCCAGAATAGCAGCGTCAGCACCTTGGGCACGGCGGGAACCGAATTCCAGAACAGTGCGTCCCTCGGCAGCCCGGACGACACGGTTGGCCTTGGTAGCGATGAGGCTCTGGTGGTTGACGCAGAGCAGCAGGTAGGTTTCGATCAGCTGGGCCTGAATGGCAGGAGCCCGGACGGTGATGATGGGCTCATTTGGGAACACGGGAGTGCCCTCCGGCACAGCCCAGATATCGCCGGTAAATTTAAAGCCGGAAAGATATTCCAGAAATTCCTCGCTGAACAGCTGGCGGCCCCGCAGATATTCAATATCCTCCGGGCCGAAGTGGAGATCCAGAATATACTGGACGATCTGCTCCAGACCCGCGGCAATGGCAAATCCGCCGCCGTCGGGACACTTGCGGAAGAACAAGTCAAAATAGGCGATACGGTCAGCGTAGCCGGTGGCAAAATAGCCCTGGCTCATGGTCAGCTCATAAAAATCACAGAGCATCGTAAGGTTCAGCTTATCGTTGACAACCATATGGGTCACCTCATAAATAGATTTGCACCCATTATATAAAACCCCACCCCATTTGGCAACCCTTTTCGTTGACATTGGGCGAAAAATCCGCTATTATTGTGTTAGATAGAGTGGAGTGTGGGGAGCGGAGTTAGGAGTTAGGGATAAGGAATTTTTCTTTTCCAAAAAATCCGCGAAGCGGATACCTTAACTTTCAACTTTCCATTTTCAACTTTCAACTCATAACAAGGAGTGATATCCTATGGAAATTACCGTCGGCATGAAGGCAGAGGTCTCCACCCTGGTAGAACGGGAGGACACCGCGAAAGAGGTGGGTTCCGGCGATCTGCTGGTCTATGCCACCCCCTGCATGGTGGCCCTGATGGAGGGAGCCGCCTGTGAAGCCATCGCGGAGGCTATGGGTGACACCCAGACCACCGTTGGCACCGCGCTGAATATTGAGCATCTTTCCGCCACTCCCGTGGGCCTGGAGGTTCGGGCCGAGGCGGAGGTCACCAACGTGGAGGGTAAGGTCATCACCTTTGCGGTCCGGGCCTTTGATGAAGCGGGCGAGATCGGCAATGGTATCCACAAGCGCGTCATCGTAAACAGCCAGAAGTTCCTGGAAAAAGCATACAACAAGCTATAAGGAGGTCAAAACTATGCAGGATTACGGAGCCATGATCCGCAGCACCTTTGAGTTGGGCAGCGTCCGGGACGCGCAAACCCTCTTCGAAGCCTGCATCAAGAACGCATTCCCCACCTTCAATTTCCGCCGCCTGGAGCTGATCCGCTTCACCCGGGATGAGGAATACATGGAGGGCCGCAGCTGGAACCATGTTTTTGAGATCAAAAAGGCGGAGCTTCAAGGCAATCCCGTCTGGGAGGTTCACTGTCACCGGGTCACCATGGGTAAAACCCCCGACAAGCACGTTTATCTGGACTACATGACATTGGGCTTTGTCAAGTATCTGGAGCAATAACATAACGATGACGGCGCGCTCGTATGAGCGCGCCGATTGTTTATTTCTTCGCCTTGTCCGCCGCAATGAGCCGCTTCATGGCCTCGATGCCGACACGGATAGCTCCGGAAGTATCCTCAGTCATGGGCATGTACAGTCCGGCCTTTTCACGCTCCTGGTTCCACACCGCGTGGAAGCAGCTTCCGCAGCGGACGCCCAAGGCAGCTGCCACCACAAACAGGGCCGCAGATTCCATCTCGCTGGCCTTGACCCCAAGCCGCTTCCAGCTTTCCCACTTTTGGAGCAGGTCATAATAAACGGGAGACTTCTCCGGGCTGTGTTGGCCGTAAAAGGAATCCTTGCACTGGACAACACCCGTATGGGTGCGGTAGCCCAAATCCTCGCTGGCTGCCTTCAGTGCGGAGGTGACGTCAAAATCAGGTACAGCCGGGAACTCGATGGGGGCATATTCCAGAGAGGTATGCTCATACCGGATGGCTCCCGTGGCCACCACTACATCCCCGGGGCATACGTCCAGGGCAATACCGCCGCAGGTGCCCACCCGGATGAAGGTATCGGCTCCGATGGCAGCAAGCTCCTCCATTGCGATGGAGGCGGAGGGCCCGCCGATGCCGGTGGAGCAGACGCTGACCTTTTCCCCCAGCAGGGTTCCGGTGTAGACATTATACTCCCGATTCATGCCGATGTGGACAGGGTTATCGAAATGGGCCGCAATAGCCTCACACCGCCCCGGGTCCCCGGGAAGGAACACATAACGGCCCACGTCCCCCTCCTTACAGTGGATGTGATACTGCTTTCCCGTGTCCTGCATAGCAATTCCTCCTCAGTTTTTGTATCAGTATACCACAGGAAAGGCCCGTTTGCAAGGATGCTATTGGTAACGTGAAAAGAAATCCCGCAGGCGGCCAAGCAGTTTCAAGAAGGGCTTGTTTTGTAAAAACAGCAGAAAGCCGGATAGGATCATAATAACCAGAGCAGCCAGAAACCACTCCAGCTGATTGCCTACAATAAACCCTAAGAATCCCGAGTAGACATAATAGCCTGTATAAACCGTATGGGGTTTCAATACGCTCATGATACACAGAAAAAAGGTCATTACAAAGCCCATCACCAGCAGAACGATTCCAAGAATCTGCTGTGATGTAAGCACTGGGGCTCGCTTTTCTTTTTCAGCTTCCACAGGATGGGAGGCGGAAGCTTCCCCGGCATAGTCCTCCCGCAGCAGATAGTCCGCCGACACACCGAACAGGTCGCACAGGGCGATGATCTTATCCGCGTCGGGCTTGGCGGAACAGGCTTCCCACCGGGATACCGCCTGTCTTGTTACCCCTACCCGCTCTGCCAATTCCTCCTGATTCCAGCTCCGGGCCTTCCGCATTTTCAGAATTTTCTCTCCCATCGTCATGTTGGGCACCTCCTTTTCTGCTTCCATTCTATCAAACCGACCGCAAAATGGCAACCAAGTCAGCAAACCAATTGCGCAACTGGATGTAACATTACCCAAATAACACCGCAGGGCGGGGAACTTCCCCGCCCTGATGTATTTTATTACCGCAGCTTCTTCCCTGCAAAATGTTCCTTGGTCAGCTTGATGACAACGCCGCTGAGGGCCAGAAGGGCAATCAGGTTGGGGATCGCCATGAAGCCGTTGAGGGTATCCGCAATGTCCCACACCAGCTTCAGGTCCAGTGTCGCGCCAACTACAACAACCAGCACGAAGATCACCTGGTACACAACTGTCACCTTGTGGCCCAGCAGGAACTCACAGCTGCGGGAGCCATAGAGCGACCAGCTCAGGATAGTGGACAGGGCAAACAGGGAGATTGCCAGCGCGACGATGGCAGAACCAAACTTCCCACCGAAGACGGTAGAGAAGGAGGCAATAATCAGTTCCGCGCCTGCACTTTCGCCCCAGATGATCTCTACGCCACTTTCCACGCCGCACAGAAGCGTCAGAGCCGTCATGGTGCAGATAACAATAGTGTCCATGAACACTTCAAAAATGCCGTATAGGCCCTGCTTCACCGGGTCCTTTTCGCTGGATGCCGCATGAGCCATAGGAGCCGAGCCCAGACCAGCCTCATTGGAGAATACACCCCGGCCAACGCCTTTCTGAATGGTCTGCATAATGGTGATGCCGAAGGCACCGCCCAGGGCCGCCTCCGCGCTGAAGGCCCCCTTGAAGATCATTCCGAAGATCTTGCCCAGGCTGCCGATATTTGCACCAATAACGATGAAAGAGCATACGATGTAGATTGCCGCCATCAGGGGCACCATCATCTCCGTCACCTTACCGATACGCTTCAGTCCGCCGAAAAGCACCATTGCCACGATTACAGCCACCAGCAAGCCCACGGCGATGCTGGAAACGGGCACCGTCTGGCCCAGGAACTGCACAACGGTGGATTGGGTACTGCCGCCGAAGGCGTCAATAGCCGCATTGAAGGAGCCTGCAATGGTGTTCACCTGGGTCATGTTACCGATGCCAAAGGCCGCCAGAGCAGCCAGCAGGCTGAACAGGCTTGCCAGCCACTTCCATTTTTCACCCATGCCATTCTTGATATAGTACATGGGACCGCCAACATAGTCGCCCTTGGCGTTCCGCTCCCGGTATTTGACCGCCAGCACCACCTCGGAATATTTGGTCACCATTCCGAAGAGAGCGGAGACCCACATCCAGAACACCGCGCCGGGTCCGCCCACGGCAATGGCACCCGTAACACCCGCGATATTGCCGGTGCCCACGGTGGCCGCCAAGGCTGTGGTCAGAGCCTGGAACGGAGTCACCTCGCCGCCGGCGGCGGTCTGTTTCTGGAATATCTTTCCAATAGTGTTCTTCATGGCATAGCCGAATTTGGTGAACTGCATAAAGCCCACCCGAACGGTCAGATATACGCCGGTGCCCACCAGAAGCATAAGCATCCAGGGCCCCCAGGCGATGCCGTTCAGAAAGTCAACGAATTCTGAAAAGGTCATCTTGTTTTCCTCCTCTTTTCCTCACATTTTGCAAGGTGTTGTTCTAATATACAGCATAATGGAAAAAAAAGCAAGAAGAATTTGCTTTTGCATCAGAAACATCTGTCCGCAAAACGCGTACCTCCGTACGGAGGGTAAATTTTTTCAGGAAGATTTTTTATGATCTGAGACAATTTCCTGCTATCATGTGTTATATAAGTGAGGCCTCAAACAGAAGAAATGAAGGAGGTGATGGGGTGCAGGATATTTCCCAGCTGTTTTATAAATATCGGGACGATGTTTACCGCCTGGCGGTCAGCTACACCCGCAGCCGGGAGGATGCGGAGGACGTGTGCCAAACCGTCTTTCTGAAACTCATGGAGCAGAAGCACATTGACCCCGGCAAGGAAAAGCACTGGCTGCTCCGGGTAACGGCCAACGAATGCCGCAACCTGCTCCGCTCCCACTGGTGGAAGACCACGGTGCCCATGGAGGATACTCTCTGCGTGGAGCCGCCGAAGGTCAACGAGATTTTGCAGTCCGTCCTGGCCCTGGAGCCAAAATACCGGGTGGTGGTGTACCTGCACTACTACGAAATGCTCAGCACCGAGGAGATCGCCAGCCTGCTACACATTACCCGCAGTGCCGTGACCACAAGACTGTCCCGGGCGCGGCAAATGCTGAAAACCGAACTTGAGGAGGTTTGACCTATGGAAAAGAAACTGACCGAAGCCTTCAACGCGGTGCATATGGATGACCACTGTGTGGAAAAGATCGAAAAGGCTATGAAAAGAAAGACCCGAAAGCATATCCCCGTCCGCCCCGTATGGAGAACCGCAGCTGCCGCCTGCCTGGTGCTGGTGATGATCGTTGCCATGAACCCCACCATTGCCCAGGCTATGGAATGGACCGTATCCGAAGCCATTGAGAAGATCCGCGCCACCTTCCAGCGTGTTCCCGGCACGGTGGTCGTGGAGGAGGATTATGTTTATTACAACGACGGCTACATTGAGCATGAGCACATCAGCGGCAGCTCCGCTCCCGGCTCCACCACCAGCCTGACAATGAAGCACCCCGCCTGGCTGAAAGAGGAAGACGGTCGGCTGATCTTCAAGGCAAATACGGAAAGCATCGACATCACCCACCTGATTTCCATGGAGGAGCCCTTCACCTATATTTACGAAAAGGACGGAATCACCCATTACCTCGCTGTCGGCGGTGTCTACAACCCGGAGGAGGGTCTGGACAGCATCGCTCACTGTGAATGGCTACGCAATACCGCAGAGATGGAAGAAGGTATCGCCAACGGTGATAACTACGCCGGATGGTTGGGCGGCGGAAACGTCAACCGCTATGACCCCGAAACCGGATCCCTCGCCCTTTGGTATGCCAAAGCCGTTGTCGAAATGGACATTCCCTGGGAAAATACCGATGCAAGGGAAGTTCTGGAAGCAGTAAAAGCGGAAGAATAAACCAAGAGCGGGCACAAACGTGTCCGCTCACCCTTTCCATTTCTGGAATACATTCCCGCCTGTAAATCCCTGTCGTTTTATGGTATAATGCCCCCGTTAGCCGGATAACACAACCCCAAAAGGAGACTATATCCCATGAAACATCTTTTCATCCTGTGCCTGTGTACCCTGTTGCTCACCGCATGCAGTCAAAAGACCCCGGACAGCATCACCGGCGGCACTGCCAAGGCGACTACCGTACCTACATCCATCCCAACCATCGAAGCCCCGCAGACGAAGCTTACCGTCTTCTATCCCGATGAAAATCTGGAATCCTTCCTGCAAGCAGAAGTCTTATTTGCATCCCTTGACGAGAACACGATCCTCCACGAGCTGATCCACGCCGTTCCCCTGGATCATGAAATCACGGTAAAATCCTTTTCCGTCATCGGTACCGAGCTGCGTCTGGATCTGAGCCGAGAGTTTGAAGAAATGATCCTTTCTCTGGGTACCTCCGGCGAACGGATGGTCATCGGCAGCATCGTAAACACTTACCTGACCGCCTACGGTGCAAATACCATGGTCCTCACCGTAGAAGGCGAGCCCCTAAATTCCGGTCATATTGTATACGATTTTCCGATGGAATTTTTTCAGTAAACAGAAAGCTCCACCTCTGGGTGGAGCTTTTCTATTATAAAATGGTCATTTCTCATAAAGTTTATGCAAAATAGGCTCCAGCTTACTTCCCGTGATTTCTATAACATTTTTCAGTATATCCAGTTCTACCGAAGAATACTCTATGGGGATATCCTTCGCAAGATAACCATTGCTCCACTGCTTATCGTCCCAAATATCGAGATCGGAATACTGAGAAAAATGAAACCGAATCTCTTGTCCGGATGTGCAAGCCAGAATCAGATTTCGCCCTGTTTTCTGGGTATAATGTTGATAGTAAGCATACAGAACAGGAGCAGAGGGATCATTCACAGACAGCAAAAAGAAAACATTATCCAAGCAATCCTCCGATTGCTTTACTGTTTCCGAATGGATCCATGGCGCATACCAAAGTCCAGCCATAGGGGCTTTTCCCCTCTTCCATGCCTGTTCTGTCCAATAAGCTTGATCCGCAGTAATTTTGCTTTCAAATTCCAGAACCGTTAGAAATTCATATTCCAAATGAAGGCAATCATACCCATGCCACTTCCTATAAGGGTTTGCAGCGTCCAGCAAAATATACCTTTCCTCTAATTTCACTGCCGCACAGATATGATCCTGCTGATCACCATAACAGTCCCGGTGGACATAAGCGTATTTTACATCATACCCCAGCGAAATAAATACAGACACAAGCAGATTGGAAAAATCTCCGCAAGTTCCGCATTTCATGCTTAAAACATCCAGGTCCGATCTTTGCAATGGAAAAAACGGCGCGTTTAGTCTGCTGTATGAAATATTTTCATCGAACCAGGAAAATAAGTTACGGCATATTTCCTTCAGTGTATAGCATCCAAAGGATATCTCTCGGACAAACATCTGTATTCTGTCATCATCAGGATGTATGTACTTCATAGTTTTCTCCTTGTACATGGTGATCCAGTTTCGATTTAGGTAGTGTCAAGAGTTATGCGCAAAATTGTTTTCAGTGTCTGGTAGAAATCTATTACATGGGGGCGCCAATGCGCCCCTTGGTTACTTTTTAGCGGTCAGGGCGCAAAGGGTCAAGGGCGGCGTTAGCCGCTCGT
>JAFTXW010000017.1 GCA_017461445.1 Oscillospiraceae bacterium | reverse complement strand
TGAAGCACCTGGAGGCCCTGGAGCAGGAAATGATTGCCGGGTAAGTAGCAGTCAGGTCACAAAGGGTCAAGGGCAAGACGAGCGGCTAACGCCGCCCTTGACCCTTTGCGCCCTGACCGCTAAAAAGTAACCAAGGGGCGGAATTCCGCCCCCATGTAATAGATTTCTACCAGACACTGAAAACAATTTTGCGCATAACTCTTGACACTACCGCTGGAGCAGGAGATCGATGATATTCTGATGGAGAAGATTCAAAACGGCGAGTAAATTGCCGTTTGTAGCCAACAGCAAAAGATCGGACGACGCTAAGGTCGTCCGATCTTTTGCTATCTGAAAGTCAGCCTGCTTCTTTACCACTATCTATATTCTTTCTTCCATGGTTTTTGTTAAGAAAGTGGAAAGGTTTTAATCATCGCAACTTATATTCCTCCGAAAGCAGATTCGGAATACTATGGCGTTTACTCAAATTGTAGTTTTCTCTGATTACTTCGTAAGGATCAACCCCTAAATAGGACGATAAGACGTCTTGAGAAGATCTGCTTGCTTCGCATAATGCAGGATTGTTTGTAACAATTTGCTGAATTTGCTTTGCAAAGAATATATCTTCAGAATAAGCAAACATTATGAAGGTAAGCGCAGCCAGCTTATCGTCATGTGTCAATCTATTGAACTGCTTAATAAATTTACGATATCTCTTATTCTCGGCATCGGCAAACATAATTATCGCTGTGTGGCTTTCAAGAGGAAACACACATAAATGTATACTCTTTACCTTGTAGTCCGGGGAAGCGTTATAAATATAGTTTATAATATTCCCTTCAAAATCAAATACTAACGCCAACTCGCATTGAAATGCTATAGGCACAACATAATTAAGTTGTTCGTAGAAAAATAGCTGATAATCGCTCGAATGGTTCTTCTCAATAGCTTTCTTGGCTCTGTTAAAGTAAGCCACATATTCCGCTAAATCTAGAGCGTTGACGCTGTTTTTTAGATCAACTATTTCCTTTCCTCTTCCCGATTTCGCATAGCCAACATTGAATAATTCTGTTTCAAATTTACGCTTGCTTATTGCTCTTAATGCATTCTTGAGCGCGATTTGAGCTATCATTGTTGAAGTCGGGGGATTGGTATAATTTGCTGGATTCTCATAATCAGAAAAAATATGACTATCACAATCCCTGCAAATTATTTGAAAGGTACCTGCTTTGTTCACACCTTTTTCTATGTCCATTAAAGGAAAATCAATCATTGCATTTGGTGTAAGGACTTGACCGCTGGCAGCAATATTTCTTAAACAAAAAGCAGGAATGGAATGAGAATTACAGAAACTGCTGGATTCTTTTCCACAATAATAGCATGTGGATCCTTTGGCAGCAGCCCGTCCCTCACGCATTAAGTCGTTCATTGTCTTTTTATATGTAAAATCAGAACGCAGTTCTTCTTTTTCTTCCTCTGATAACATTCCCAAATCAAACGATTCAGCCCATTTATAAGACATATATACAGCCTCCTAATCTATATCTCAATGTATTACACCCTAAAATATCTCACCACATACAAAAAACAGCCGTTTCACAATTACGTAAGCGAACCGGCTGTTTTCAGTGGTGCGGGCAACAGGACTCGAACCTGCACGCTCTCGCAGTGGAACCTAAATCCACCGAGTCTACCAATTCCACCATGCCCGCGTATTCTTTTTTACCTCTGTTTTTTACACGGGGAGGTACCCGAGGTGGAGCATTTCGCTTGATCCAAGATTTATAAAAACAGGCGAACCTGTCTTTAAAGAACGGATTGCCACGCCAGTGTGCGCACTGGCTCGCAATGAGAGAAAAACAGGAGCATTTACCAGCACTGTACGCCGGTTTTCCAACCGGTCAACGCATACGAACGATACATTTGTACAGTTTTTAATGTGCACTCATATTTGGCCATCAACTCTGCATTTTTCATTTGAACAATTTCAGGCGTTTCATAGGTGTCCATTAACATCTGCATAACTCGAAAAAATACCCCAGCTTCACGTAACGATTCGTGGGCAACAATATACTCGTTGGTTCCTATCCTTTGAACACAGACCTCTTCTGTGTTCATTCTTTTTATTGCTTTATCGATCCAAGTCCAGTGGCGGCCTGTGTCAAGCATGAGTTGAGCCTGACAGACACGGCATACACCATCAGATTCTTTGTATTTCAAAATATGATCAATAAGATCTTGATGATGCTTTACACTTTCAATAAATAATGTATCTTTCATAGGAAACCTTCACTGAGGTGACAGCACCTAAATCCTACACGTCTACCAATTCCATCATATCCGCGGATATTCAGCTGTTTTGTATTTTATCATGCAAATTGTAGGTTGTCAATGAAAAAGGGGATTGACATTTTCTGTATCCTGCTATATACTTAGTATTACTAAATACTATTTAGCATTGCTAAGTATTTTAAAGGAGTGAATACATGGAAGACAGATTTTCCCAACAGCTGAAGAAGGGCGTTTTGGAGATGCTGGTTTTGAAGCTGATCTGCGGGGGGCCTACCTATGGGTACGAGCTGCTGACCCGGCTGCGGGAGGAATCCCACGGGCGGTTCGTGCTGAAGGAGGGGACCCTGTATCCCATTTTGTACCGGCTGGAGGATGAGGGGCTCATCGCCGCCAGATGGAGCCAGGGCGAGGGCCGTACGGCTCCCAAGAAAATGTATGAGGCCACCGAGGCGGGCATCCTGGAAAACATCCGCCGGATGCAGGTGTGGCAGGAATTTGAAGAAACGGTCAACGGATTTTACCGGGGAGGGAATAACGCATGAAAAAATACTTAAAAAGCATCGAACGGCGGCTAAATCTGCCGAAGGATATTCGAAAGCGGGTCATGGCGGACCTGTCCGGCTCCATTCAGGAGCGGCGGGAGGCAGGACAGACCGACCAGGAGATCATGGCCGAGCTGGGCGACCCCAAAAAGGCCGCGGCGGAGCTGAATGAGCAGATGAAGGAATACGCCTACCGGAAAAGCCCCTGGCGGTTCGGGTGTCTGGCTGTTTCGTGCCTTTCCGCCGGGTGGCTGATCTGGTACTGGGGCATCATGTCCCTGCTCACCGGGTTCACCATTAGGGAATCCGGCTCTCTGGGTATCATCGGCGGTGCCGACGGGCCCACTGCCATTTTTGTCAGTACCGCGATCCCCAACGGAATTGACTGGGATATCGTCCTCATGGTTGGCCTGTTCCTTGTGGGAATCGCCGGCTATTTCCTGTTGTGCAGACGGCCCGGAAAGTAAGTATATGTCCCTTGCTTGGCAGTAGGGGAGGGTCTTCTTAGCAGCCGTTGCAGCGAAGCTGCTTACGGATGCTTAGTGCATAGCTGACCCTCCCAGTGCTTTTGCCCATGGGCAAAAGCACATCGCCGAAAGGCAGTTAAAAATTTATTTTCTTTCGGAAAATCCATATTTTTTGACGGGAGGGCGATTTGCCCTCCTTTTTGTTTTCCTCACCTAAATTTCAGAAAAACAACCCGTTCATTTGTGCATTTGTACTTGACTTTCCACCCGGGTGTGAGTAAAATAAATACGGTATGGTGTACACTGCCCCAGTATTTACCCTGGGTGCAACGTGTTTCATTGATAACCGGCGAAAGAGCCGGGGTATGCGTTTTTATGCCCTGTATGGGGTTTTGCTTAATTATCGGCCGGGTATTGCCCGGTTGGTTGTCATGCGTAAATTTCATGGCAACCTCTGAAAACTCTTTTTTGAGGATTTGGGCGAGAGATTTTGATCCAAATTAAGTTATGGAAATTCCAGAATACTTTGTGTATTGTGGGATTTTCATAACGCAAAGTTGGGTCGAAAGATCCAGCCAAATTCCAAAAGGGGAATTTTTGAGGTGCCCTCATATTGGGACGAAGCGCGCACCCCTTCGATCGACGCCTATTTTTAAAGAAGGAGGTGTGCTGCAAGATTATGGACTTTATCATTCCCATCGTCGTTGGCCTCATCTGCCTGGCTGTCGGTTTTATGCTGGGCATCCTGTTCTATACCAAGGCGCACAAGGATGCAGAGCAGAAAATCAAGTCCGCAGAGGAAGATGCTATCCGTATCTACAACGATACGATCCGCAGCGGTGAGAGCCGCAAGAAGGAAATGCTGCTGGAAGCCAAGGACGAGATCCATAAATCCCGCACAGAACACGACAAGGAAGTCAAAGAACGCCGCGCTGAGCTGAGCAAGCAGGAGCGTCGGCTGGAACAGAAGGAAGCCACCCTGGACAAGAAGACTGAGGCCTTCGAGCGCAAGGAAGAGGAGCTTGCCAAGAAGCTCCAGAAGGTCACCGAGACCCAGGCCCAGGCCGATGCCATCAAGCAGCAACAGCTGGAGACCCTGGAAAAGATCTCCGAGCTGACCCAGGAGCAGGCAAAGCAGTACCTGCTGAAGACCGTTGAGGACGAAGTCCGCCACGAGGCCGCTATGAAGATCAAGGAGATCGAGCAGCAGCTGAAGGACGAAGCCGAAGAAAAAGGCCGCGAGATCATCGCCACCGCCATCCAGCGGTGCGCCGCCGATCACGCCGCCGAGACCACTGTTTCGGTGGTCACCCTGCCCAACGACGAGATGAAGGGCCGCATCATTGGCCGCGAGGGCCGGAATATCCGCACCCTCGAAACCATCACCGGCGTTGATCTGATCATTGACGACACCCCCGAGGCCATTACCGTTTCCAGCTTTGATCCCGTCCGCCGGGAGATCGCCCGTCTGGCACTGGAAAAGCTGATCGTGGACGGCCGTATCCACCCCACCCGCATTGAGGACATGGTGGAGAAGGCCCGCAAGGAAGTGGACCGCACCATCCGTGAAGAAGGCGAGCGGGCCTGTTACGAGACCGGCGTGCATAACCTGAACCCCGAGCTGGTGAAGATTTTGGGCCGCCAGAAGTACCGTACTTCTTACGGTCAGAACGTGCTGAACCACTCCATCGAAGTCGCCCACATTGCCGGCCTGATGGCTGCGGAGCTGGGCGTGGACGTCGCCATGGCAAAGCGTGCAGGTCTGCTGCACGACCTAGGCAAGTCCATCGACCATGAGGTGGAGGGCAGCCATGTGCAGCTGGGTGCCGATCTGGCCCGGAAGTACAAGGAGAATCCCGTCATCGTCAACGCCATTGAGGCACACCACGGCGACGTGGAGCCCAAGACCGTTATCGCCGTGCTGGTGCAGGCTGCAGACGCTGTCTCCGCCGCCCGTCCCGGTGCCCGCCGCGAGAACGTGGAGAACTATATCCGCCGCCTGCAGAAGCTGGAGGAGCTGACCGGCTCCTATCCCGGCGTGGACAAGGCCTACGCCATCCAGGCAGGCCGCGAGGTCCGCATCATGGTCAAGCCCGAGGTGGTCACCGAGGACAATATGATCCTGCTGGCCCGGGACATTGCCAAGAAGATCGAAGCCGAGCTGGAATACCCCGGCCAGATCAAGGTCAATGTCATCCGCGAGACCAAGGCTGTGGAATACGCCAAGTAAACACCGATCCCGCCCCAAAAGGGGCGGGATTTTTCCGTATTGCAACCGTAGGGCGGGCGGCATGACCCCGCCCTGCAATAAATCATTAACTTTCCCTTAACTTACATTCTCCCAGACGGATTTCTCTTTACTTTCCCCTTTCTTTCCGTTAGAATAGGGGCAACAAAGGAGGGCTGCGTATGTTTGACGATCCCAGGCGGGAACTGAACCGGCTGCAGCGGGAGCTGCTGGCGGAGGAAGAATTTGACGAAGCATACGAGGACGAGGAACTGGCGGATATTCTGGCAATGCTGGAAGAAAGGGACGAGCCGGAGGAAACGGAACCCCTTTACCGCAATTACGCCAACGGCTACGGCGGCAAGATCCGCAACTACGCCAACGACTATGGCCGGGCGGTGACCCGGCAGCTGGCCGAGGAGGAACCGGAACCCGATTACGAGGAATACTGGGAAGACGACGACCGGATGGTCTACGCCGATGAGGACGACGAAGATGACCGGGCCGTTTACCGGGACTATGGGCGAAAGCCCGCGAAAAAAGCAAAGAAAGAACCCAGGGAAAAGGGCGTTCGGGGGCTGGTGATCCTGGCCTGCCTGGAAATGCTGGCGATCCTGGGCATTTTGGGATGGTGGACCATATGGCTGATGTAACTCCCGTGGGGCGGTTTGCCCCCACGCCCTCCGGGCGGATGCACCTGGGCAACGTGTTTGCCGCGCTGATTGCCTGGCTGTCGGTGCGCAGCCGGGGCGGCGAAATGGTGCTGCGGATGGAGGACCTGGACACCCAGCGGACAAGCACGGAATTTGCCGAAGTCCTGCGTCAGGATTTACAATGGCTGGGCCTCAGCTACGACCGGGAGACCCCGCCCCAGAGCCAGCGAAGCGGGGTTTATGACCAATATTTTGACAGGCTCCAGGACATGGGTCTGCTGTACCCCTGCTACTGCACCCGCAGCCAGCTCCACGGGGTCAACGCCCCCCACCTTTCCGACGGCACCTATGTCTACCCCGGCACCTGCCGGAACCTGACGGAAGCCCAGCGGGCCGCCTTTGACCGGAAACCCGCCTGGCGGGTGATTGTGCCGGACAAGGTCTGGGAGGTGGAGGACAGGGTTCATGGGCACTATACCTTAAATTTGGCAATGGAATGCGGCGATATGGTGGTGCGCCGGGCGGACGGGGTTTATGTCTACCAGTTGGCAGTCACCGTGGACGATGGGGAAGCGGGTGTCACCGAAGTGGTTCGGGGCATGGATCTTTTAAGTTCTGCCCCCCGGCAGATGTACTTACAGGATTTATTCGGCTTTCCCCACCCGGATTACGGCCATGTGCCCATGCTTTTGGCCCCCGACGGGCGGCGTTTAAGCAAGCGGGACAGGGACTTAGACCTGGGGGAGCTGCGCAAACGGGTCACGGCGGAGCGGCTGATCGGAACCCTGGCCTATGCGGGCGGCATTATCGATCAAAATGTGCCCATTTCCGCCAGGGAGCTGGCAAAGGAATTCACCTGGGACAAGCTGAGAGGGGACAGCATCTATCTGGATGGGAAGTCGTTATATTGATGCCTTTCGCGTAGGGGCGACCCTTGCGGTCGCCCGTTGCGATGCACAGCATCGCACAAAATGGCTTCCCCCGGGGGAAGGGATTTGCCGCCTTCGGCGGTGCGATTTGTTCCAAATCGCCGGGCGACCGCAAGGGTCGCCCCTACGCGGTTGCTTATTGGAAAAATACACAAAAAGCGCAGCCGTCCCTTGCATTTTCTTTGAACAGAGCGTATAATGCAGATATTAAAGGTCACCCGTTGGGGCGGCCCGGAATTTTAAAGGAGACTATTAAAATGGCACGTCAACCGGTTCTCGTTGTTATGGCCGCCGGCATGGGCAGCCGCTATGGCGGACTGAAGCAGATCGATCCCGTGGGCAGCTGCGGCGAGGCGATCCTGGACTACTCTATCTACGACGCGTATGAGGCAGGCTTCCGTACTGTCGTCATCATTATCAAAGAAGCAATCAAGAAGGATTTCATGGAGACCGTGGGCGCGCGGCTGGCAAAGAGCCCCATGGAGATTCGTTATGCCTATCAGGAGCTGGACAAGCTGCCCGCAGGCTACACCATTCCCGAGGGCCGCACCAAGCCCTGGGGCACCTGCCATGCTGTGCTCTGCGCCCGGGACGTGATCGGAGATGCCCCCTTTGCCGTCATCAATGCCGATGACTACTACGGCAAGTCCGCCTTCCGGGTGATCTACGACTACCTGACCACCAACGAAGACCCCAGCGGCTACTGCATGGTGGGCTTTGAGCTGGGCAAGACCGTCACCGACCACGGCAGCGTGGCCCGGGGCGTCTGCGTCACCGACGGCAATGGGCATCTGACCAAGATCGACGAGCGCACCCGCATCGAAAAGTATGAGGGCGGCATCCATTTCACCGTGGACGGGGAAAACTGGGTGGACGTGGCTCCCGAGACCACCGTTTCCATGAACATGTGGGGTTACATGCCCGGCTTCCTGGAGGAGCTGGAGAAAGGCTTCCCCCGGTTCCTGGACAAGGCACTGGTGGAGAACCCCATCAAGGGCGAATACTTCCTGCCCCTGGCAGTGGATGCCCTGCTGCGGGAAAAGAAGGCCACCGTCCGTGTGCTGACCTCCCCCGACAAGTGGTACGGTGTCACCTACGCCGCCGACAAGCCCACCGTCGTCGCCGCCCTGAAGGCCATGACCGAAGAGGGCAAATACCCCGACGGGCTGTGGAAGTAAATTGGACAGAAAAAAGCTTGCCGTATACGCGGCAAGCTTTTTTGCTGCAACAAGTCCTCCCCTTTGACGCAAATTAGGGAGAGGACTTTGGGGCGGGAGTTTCTCCCGCCCCTTGTGTTTAGTCTTCGCTGCCCTCAGACAGGATCTTGCTTCCCAGCGCGCCCACCAGCAGGCTCTTGAGATCAATGCCCATACCGGCACTGATGCCCTCGGTGATCTGGGTGGTGGAGTTGACGATGTCGCCCACCAGCTTGGCGGAGTTGCCCTCGCCGTACATGGTGATCTTATCCACCTTGGAAAGAGGCTCGGCAACGTTCTTGGCGATCTCGGGCAGGGCGGCCATGATCATTTCCACCACGGCGGCTTCGCCGTACTTCTTCATGGCTTCCGCCTTCTTGTCGATACCCTCGGCTTCCGCCAGGGCCTTGGCCCGGATGGCTTCCGCTTCGGCGCGGCCCACGGCGGCGATACCCTCGGCCTCCTGCTCCTGGGCGAAGCGTTTGGCTTCGGCCTTCTTCATTTCGGCAGCAGCTTCCTGCTCCTGCTCATAGCGGCGGGCTTCCGCGTCCTTCTGCCGCTTAAAGAGCTCCGCCTGAGCCTCCTGCTCCTGGCGGTAACGCTCCGCGTCGGCCTTGGCGCGAATTTCCGCATCCAGGGTCTGCTTTTTGACCTCGACCTCCCGGGCCTTCAGCTCTGCTTCCCGCTCGGCCTTGGCGATATTGGCGTTGGCGGAGGTGACCTCGATGGTCTTGCGCTGCTCCTGCTCCTGGATGGAGTAGGCGGCATCGGCTTCCGCTTTCTTCACATCGGACTGCTGCTTCAGCTCCGCCTGACGGATGGCAAGGCTGGTCTGCTTCTCGGCGATCTCCATGTCCGCCTGAACCTTGGCATCGTTGGCTTCCTTGGCGGCCTGGGCCTGGGCGATGGCGATGTCCCGGTCTGCCTGGGCCTTGGCAACCGCCGCGCCCTTCTTGATCTGGGAGATGTTGTCGATACCCAGATCCTCAATGACGTTGTTCTGGTCGGAGAAGGACTGGACGTTGAAGGAGATCATTTCCAGACCCATCTTTTCCAGATCGGGGATAGCGTTTTCCTGGACCCGCTCACCGAAGGCCTTCCGGTCGGTGACCATTTCCTCCAGCCGCATCTGGCCCACGATCTCACGCATGTTGCCCTCCAGGGTGTCCTGGACACGGCTGATGATCATGTTTTCGTTTTCATTTAGGAAGAACTTGGATGCCAGGGTCATCATTTCCTGGCTCTGGCCGATGCGGATCTTCACGGTAGCATCGACCTTGACGTTGATGTACTCTGCGTTGGGGACAAAATCGGTGGTCTTTACGTCCACGGAGAACATTTTCAGGGAGAGCTTATCCAGCCGCTCCAGGAAGGGAATGCGGATGCCAGCTTTTCCGATCAGAATACGGGGCTTGCGGAAGCCGGAGATGATGAAGGCCGTATCCGGGGGAGCCTTGACATAACCGGCGGCGACCAGTGCCACGATGGCAACGACGGGGATGAGAGCGAATAACCATTCCATAATTGATCCTCCTTAAATAATATATGTAGGTTTGTAGGGGAGGGTCATGACCCTCCCGGTGATTTTGCCCTTTGGCAAAATCGCATCGCCGTAAGGCGATAAACGGTTTATCCGATGACCACAACGGCTTCGGTTTCTTCGTTATAGGCGATAGTGGCAGTTTTGTTCAGGTAATCCTCCAGCAGGAGACCGACCCAGCCATAGGACTGGAAGATGGGGCGGGTATTGACGATAATGTTTCCGCCCTCGGGATGCTCCAGGACCACCGTAAAATACATGGCACCCCGGAGCCAGCTGCCGTGGGGCTGGGTCAGCTTCGCTTTGCAGAAGATGTAGCTTTCGGAACAGCGGTAAATCCGGATGGTGACCCAAAGGCCATAGATCGCAAAGGGCAGGATGGTGAGGGCTGCCACGGTGGCTGCCATGGCCCAGAAGCTGGGTTCCCGGAAGCCCCCGGCGGCACACCCGCTGGGCAGCAGCACCAGGGGAACCACAACGCACACCAGTACCAGCTCCCGGCGGACGCAGTACAAATCCAGAGAATTCCAAAGCTTTCTGCGAATTTCAGATGTGTTCATGGGTTACCTCCGTTTTATCCCGCAGGGCGGGGTCATGACCCCGCTCTACGGTGGCGTTTGTGGGAAAGGGATTATTCCGCACCCATCAGAATCTGTGCCAACTCGGAATTGGCGTCCAGGATGACGGTCTTTTCGGTGCCGTTGAGGCTTGCCTTCAGGGCATCCAGGGCCAGGGTAAATTCGTAAAAATCCTTTTTGTCGTCAGTGTCGTAGGCAGCAGCCAGCAGACGCATATACTCCGCTTCGCCCTCGGCTTCCAGCTTGGCGGCTTCGGCCTTGGCGTTGGACACGATGATGTCCACCTGCTTATCCACATCGTTGCGGATGATGGAAGCCTCGTAATTGCCGTCGGCGGTGTACTTCTCGGCGATCTGGTTCCGCTCGGAGATCATGCGGCTGTAGACCGCATTCAGGTTGGAATCCGGCAGATCAAACTGCTTGATCTTCACATCCTCCACATGGATGCCGTAGGTTGCGGCCAGGGCATCCACATCGGAGGAGATGTTCTCATAGATGTCATTTCGCTTGGCACCATCCTCCATGTTGATGATGTCGGACTGGGCCAGGGTACCCATGACGGTCTTCAGCTCGTTATAAGTAAGCGCGTCCAGACGCTGCTCGGCAACGGCGGTGGAACCCAGTGTCTGATAGAACAGCTTGGGGTCGGAAATGCTCCACAGGATGTAGCAGTCCACGGTCATGTTCTGCTTGTCGGAGGTCAGAACCTCGGAAGGGGGAATGTCGTAGAACTGGGTGGCCTTGGAGAAATACTTCACGCTGTCCACAAAGGGGATCTTGAAGTGGAGGCCCGCTTCGTCGGTGGTGTCGATGATCTTGGAGAAGCGGACGGTGCAGGCGTACTCATTTTCTCGGACGGTGAACAGGGAGTTCAGGCCCAGAACGATAGCCAGCAGCAGAACGATAAGGATAAAAACAGCACTCTTTTTCATATTAGTTGGCACCTCCTGTGGTTTCTGCCAGCTTATCCAGAGGCAGGAGCATCTGGACATCGGAGCCTTCGCCGCCGGTGTTGATGTACAGCTTCACGCCGGGAAGGATCTCGGAAATGGCTTCATAGTACATACGGGAACGGGTGATGCCGGGGTTCTGGGCGTACTCGGCGTACATGGCCTCGAACATGGCCACCTGCTCGATGGCTTCGTTGATGCGCTTCTGGCGCAGGTATTCGGCGTTCTGGATCAGCTTGTCGGCCTCCGCCTGGGCCTGGGGCAGCTGGGCATTCTGGTAGGCCTTGGCATCGTTGATGACGGTCTCGGCCTGCTGCTTGGCGGTCTCCACGGCCTTGAAGGCCTCAATGACCTCCTGGGTGGGCGGCTCCGCGTCCTGGATCTTTACATCCACCAGGGTCAGGCCGATGTCGTATTCCTGGAGGATTTCCGCCACCAGCTCCTTCACCTGCATCTGGATGTTTTCCTTGCCGTCGGTCAGCACCGCGTCCACGGTGGAGGAACCGACAACGTTGCGCACCTGGCTTTGGATCAGGTTCCGCAGGATCAGCTCGGGATCGTTGGAGGAGTAGAGGTACTGGACGGGGTCGGAAATTTTGTACTCCACGAAGAAATCCACGTTGACGATATTGTAATCGCCGGTGATCATGGTGCTTTCGGATTCGTTTACATTATAATTCTTGCCGTCGCTGGAATAGCCCAGCTCGATCTTCTGGTACACATTTACGTCCACCTTCTGCACCTGCTGGATGCCGAAGGGAAGCTTGAAGTGGACACCCGCGTCGGTGATCTCCGTCACCTTGCCGAAGGTAGTCACCACCGCCTGCTGCTTATCGTCCACAGTGTAGAAGCAGGTGGCACCGCAGATCAACAGGGCCAGCACCAGGACGACCGCCAGGATGGTGCCGCCTGCCCGCTTGAAATTCACAGGCTTTTTGGGTTTCTTGGGGGGCTGCTGCTGGTTGGGATTCCAGCTGTAGGTTCCGTTTTCTTCCATAATAATTTATTCTCCTTTCGAGGTTATGTTCGCTTAGGGGCCGGTGTCCTCACCGGCCCGGCAATGCAAGGGATTTTGTAAGGGCGGATGTGGGCCATCGCCTCCTACGAGTTATTTCCGTTACACAGGGGCTGGATACTCCCGGAACAGCTTTGCGGTCTGATGCAGGTATTTCAGCTTAAGGAAGCTCACCGCGCACATAGCGAGTAATCCGCCAAGCATCACGATCAGGGCCAGGACAGGAATAAAAGCCAGCACCGCACCGATGAGGATCGCAGCGAAGGATCCGATGTGCCAGACCCACAGCTTTTCCCATTTCCCGGACAATTCGTTATCCACGCCCGCCAGCACCGACGAATGGGCCATGTATTCCCGGTATTCTCCATACAATGCCAGCACCGCGGCGGGCAGGGTCATAAGCAGCGTCCAGTTTCCGGACAGGAAGGATGCCAGATAATTTACGGCACCGGCTATCAGTACGCAAATGCCCGCGGTACGGTAGCCCTCTTCCTCAGACCCCAGCCTTACCAGAATCAAACCATAGGCCAGGGAACAGGCGGTACCCAGCAGGGAACCGAAAACGGACAGCCATGGGAAAGCTTCTGCCACCATTTCTATGGTCAGCAGACTGCTGACAACACTGGGCACCACCAGCCAGAACAGATACGACAGCCATTTTCCAAGCACAGGCACCCTCGCCGCCAGCTTCCGCTGTTCCGCTTCTTTCGCTTCCTGCTTCCTGCGGCGGTAGAAGGCCATATTCTCCTTACCCTGGAAGGTACCGCAGCGGCCCTTGTTCATGCAGGTATCGCAGGTCTCGTGGCCCTTTTCCCGGACGCACCGGGCCAGCTCACAATCGCCGCCCAGCTCCCTGCCCGGCCCGACCCGGCAGCCGGGACATTGCAGGGTTTCTTTCTGCGTACATTCCATACAGGATTTTCCGCAATAGGTTTCCGCCATTTTGAAAACCTCCTTGTTCTCATTCTGCATTTTACAGCTCGTTGAGCATTTTTTCCGCTTCCGCCTTGATGCGGCCTGCCACCCAGGCGGTGAGCATGATCTTCAGCACCTTCTGCAGCTTTTCCTTTGCGCCGGGAACGGGCTCATGGTAATCCGCCGTGGCTTCCACCAGAGCATCGTCCCAGTTTTCCTCGCCGCCGATGTACCGGGCTCTTGCCGCCAGACGGACGAAGAGGAAGAACAGCATGGTGTCATCCACCAGGTCATCGCTTTCGTCTGTCAGGTCGCCGTTGAGGTAGGCCATCAGGCTGGTGATCTGCTCCAGGGGGAGCGTTCCCTTCAGCAGATTGATGTTGATGATACGGCATACCTGCTCCATGTCGTACCGCTTGTTTCGGGGAGGGGAGAGAAAGCCCCGCTTGACCCAGTTCTGGATGGTGTAGGGTTCCAGTCCTGTAATGCTGGAAACCTGACTAAGGGTCAGGCCCCCCGCCAGGAACATGGACTGAAACAGCCCATCCGTCCGGTCCGCGTTAGACCGCAGTCCCTCCAAGGTGGTTCCGGGGATCGTCCAATTCATGTACGTTGCCTCCTTTTTGCTTGGGCACCCCGTAAAGCACCTTGAACGTTTAAGGTGCTTTACGATGCATCCATTTGATTGTGATATGATAATATCACATGGTCATATGACTGTCAATAGCAATCTTAGAATTATTTGTGAAGAAATTGTAAATTGTTGTTCTGGTGCGGCAGCACCCACCGCTTCCCTTGGGGGAAGGGATGCGGCATAGCCGCAGATAAAACACGAAAACAACAATGTAACTTCCTTCAAAAAATTAAAACTTGCCCTTTACGAATCGAAAAAAGTGTTGTACAATATGGTATGCTTGAAAATGGGAGGTATGGCCATGAACTGCATGAAGTGCGGGCGGGAGATTGAAGCAGGACAGGTGTTCTGCGGAGAGTGTCTTGCCGAGATGGAGAAATACCCCGTAAAGCCTGGGATCGCCATTCAGCTGCCAAAGCCCCGGGAGATCCCGATTTATAAAAAAGCAATGCCCCGGCGGCGTGCGGCCACCCCGGAGGAGCAGATCAAGCGGCTGCGGCGAGTTATCCGCATTCTTGCGGCACTGCTGCTGCTTTGCTGCATTCTGATTGGGCTGATGGTGTATCCCACAGTCAGTACCCTGCTGGCGGAGTCCAAGCCCAAGCCGGGCCAGAATTATTCGTCCGTCACCGACAGCACCGCCGAAAGTAACTTGACAGAAACCGCTTCCTGAAATGTTTCACGTGAAACATTTTTCTGAATGACTGTTTCACGTGAAACATAACGAAACAAATAAGGAGACAAATTATGGGCAAAATAATTGCTGTCGTCAACCAGAAGGGCGGCGTGGGCAAGACCACCACCGCCGTAAATCTGACAGCCGCCCTCCACGACCTGGGTCTGAAAGTTCTGCTCTGCGACTTCGACCCCCAGGCCAACGCAACTTCCGGCCTGGGTGTGGATAAGAAAAAAATCAAATATTCCGTTTACGATGTGACCATAAACGGTACGCCTGTGAAGGATGCCATCGTTCAAACCAAACACGGTGACGTTCTGCCCGCCGCTGCCGACTTAGCAGGCGCAACGGTGGAGCTGATTGGTGAGAACCACCGGGAGCGGCAGTTGGACATTGCCCTGAAGGACATAAAGAACGAGTACGACCTGATCTTCATCGACTGTCCGCCGTCCCTGGAACTGCTGACGCTGAACGGGCTGTGCGCCGCGGATGCCATTTTGGTGCCTGTCCAGTGCGAATATTATGCATTGGAAGGCCTCAGTGATCTAATGGCAACCTTGCGGATGGTCAAGCGGAAGCTGAACCCACGGCTGGAGATCTTCGGTGTGGCCCTGACCATGTTTGATGGGCGTACCAACTTCTCCACCCAGGTGGCCCAGGAGGTGCGGCGGCATTTCCCCGGAAAGGTCTTTGCCACGGTGATCCCCCGGAACATCCGTCTGGCAGAAGCCCCAAGCCACGGCCTGCCCGTAACTGCCTACGACCGAAGCAGCCGCGGCGCGGTGGCCTATAAGGCCATGGCGGAGGAGATTAAAGCAAAACTTTCAAGTTGAAAATTGAAAGTTGAAAATTGAAAGTTAAGGAGAAAATTTTCAATTTTCAATTTTAAATTTTCAATTAAATCAACGAGAGGTGATTTAATTGGCATCACAAAAAGGCCTCGGCAGAGGTTTGGGTGCGCTGCTGGGGGATTTTTCCGAAGAACCCCTGGAGAAAAGCGCGTATCAGCTTTTGCCGATCTATAAAGTAGAACCCAACCCGGACCAGCCCCGGCAGGACTTTGACGAAGAAGAGCTGCAGGCCCTGGCGGATTCCATCAGCGTCCACGGCGTGATCCAGCCCCTGACGGTGCGGGAGCTGCCCAGCGGTTACTACCAGATCATCGCCGGCGAACGACGTTGGCGAGCCGCACGGCTCGCAAATTTAAGTGACATTCCCGCCGTCATCATCGAAGCCGACGACAAAAAAGCCATGGAGCTGGCTCTGATTGAGAACCTGCAGCGGCAGGATCTGAACCCCGTGGAAGAAGCCTTGGGCTATCAGACCCTCATTGACGAATACGGCCTGACCCAGGAGGACGCCGCTAAGCGGGTGGGCAAATCCCGTCCCGCCGTCGCTAACGCCCTGCGTCTGCTGGGCCTGTGCCCCGAAGTGCTGGAAATGGTGCGAAAGGGCGAGCTGACCGCAGGACACGCCCGTGCGGTGCTGACCCTGAAAACCGAAAAGAAACAGCAGGAAGCAGCGAAAAAGATCATTGCACTGGCCCTGTCCGTCCGCCAGGCGGAGACGCTCTGCAAAAACATGAGCAAAGACCCCGAGCCAAAAAAGGAGCCCACCTTCGCCATCGACTATGTGGCTGAATGTGAAAAGCAGCTGAGCAAGCATCTGGGCCGGGGCGTGAAAATCGTCAACGGCAAGCGCAAGGGCAAGTTTGAGCTGGAATTTTACGGTCAGGACGACCTGCAGGCCCTGCTGGACGCACTGATGAAGCTGCAAAAGTGATATAATATAGGAGAAATAAAAATGGAAAAGAAATTATATAAGATCAATGAAGGCAAGGTTCTGGATGGCGTATGCGGCGGCGTTGCGGAATATTTCAAAATTGACCCCACTGTGGTCCGGGTTATCTGGGCCATCCTGTCATTCTGGGGCCCGGGCATTCTGGCATACATCGTCTGCGCCCTGATCATGCCCCGGAAACCCAGTGGCTACATTGATGCAGAATAAGAAATTCCCTATACTAAGGAGAGGTAATAAACATGCTGGATATCAGAAAAATTAAGGAAAATCCCGACGCAGTCAAGGCCGGTCTGAAGGCCAAGGAAGTGGACTGCGACGCAATCGTTGACCGGATTCTGGAGCTGGACGTGCAGGTGCGCGCCCTGAAAACCTCCACCGAAACCCAGACCGCCCAGAAGAACCGACTGGCTAAGGAAAACGGCAAGCTCTTCGGCATGAAGAAGGGTGCAGAGAAGCAGGGCAAGGATACCGCTGAGATCGACGCAAAAATCGAGGCCAACAAGGCCGAAGCCATCGCACTGGATGCCGCCATCGCCGAGGAAGCCGAGCAGCTGAAGACCCTGAACGCTGAATACCGGGTTGCCATGCTGAGTCTGCCCAACCTGCCCGACGACGACCTGCTGCCCGGCGGCAAGGAGAACAACCAGCCCCTGCGCTATGTGGGCAAAAAGCCCGAATTTGATTTCGAGCCCAAGCACCATGTGGACCTGTGCCAGAACCTGGGCCTGATCGACTACGAGCGTGGCGTCAAGCTGGCAGGCTCCGGCAACTGGATGTACACCGGCATGGGTGCCCGGCTGGAATGGGCACTGCTGAACTACTTCATCGACACCCACACCGCCGACGGCTACGACTTCATCCTGCCCCCCCACATGCTGGAGTACATGTGCGGCGAGACCGCTGGCCAGTTCCCCAAGTTCGCTGACGAGGTTTACAAGATTGCCAACCCCACCGACGACCGTATCCACTACATGCTGCCCACCGCCGAAGCGGCCCTGTGCTCCATCTACCGTGACGAGATTCTGACCGAGGCCGATCTGCCCAAGAAGCTGTTCGCCTACACCCCCTGCTTCCGCCGGGAGGCCGGTTCCCACCGTGCCGACGAGCGCGGCATGGTTCGCGGCCACCAGTTCAATAAGGTAGAGATGTTCCAGTTCTGCAAGCCCGAGGATTCCGACGCTGCCTTCGAGGAGCTGGTGACCAAGGCCGAAAAGCTGGTTGAAGGTCTGGGCTTCCACTTCCGCACTGTGAAGCTGGCCGCAGGCGATTGCTCCGCATCCATGGCAAGAACCTACGACATTGAGATCCTGATCCCCTCCATGGACGGCTATAAGGAGGTCTCCTCCGTCTCCAACGCCCGTGACTACCAGGCACGCCGTGGCAACATCCGCTTCCGCCGGGAGGCCACCGGCCGTCCCGAGTTCCTGCACACCCTGAACGGCTCCGGCCTGGCTACCTCCCGCATCTTCCCCGCACTGGTGGAGCAGAACCAGCGGGCCGACGGCTCCATTGTCGTCCCCGAAGTCCTGCGCAAATACCTGGGCGGCATTGAGATCATTGAAAAGAAATAATTGAAAATGTAAAATTGAAAATTGAAAATTATGGATCATAAAGTAATTTTCAATTTTCAACTTTCAATTCAAACGAAAGGATGTTACATATGAAAAACCCCGTTAAGAAGCCCTCCTGGTGGGATGAATTTATGACCTTTGCCGTTAAGGGCAACGCCATGGCACTGGCTGTTGGTACCATCATTGGCGCCGCCTTCTCCACCATCACCAAGTCCCTGACCGACGACATCATCATGCCCATCGTTGCCATCTTCATGGGCGGCATCGACTTCTCCGAAATGAAGCTGGTTCTGCCCCGGCTGTTCAGCGAGCCTGTCCTGGACGAGGCCGGCAATGAGATTCTGAACACTCTGAACTACGGCAACTTCATTTCCGCCGTGATCAACTTCCTGATTCTGGCTCTGGTGGTGTTCTTCCTGGTGAAGGGCCTGAACAAGCTGTCCGAGCTGGGCAAGAAGAAGGAAGAAGCCGCCGCCGAAGCCGAACCCCCCGCTCCCCCCGCCCCCAGCGCAGAGGAAGTCCTCCTCACCGAGATCCGCGACCTGCTGAAGAATAAATAAGCTCCCAAAACCGGAAGGGCCCATAGGCTCTTCCGGTTTCATAATTAGGAGTTAGGAATTATGTAATCCGAATTAAACATCCCGATCCGGGTTATAAAAGCATTTCTCACTTCTAACTCCTAATTCCTAACCACAAAAATCTTTGTGATTTCGTAACAATCTTATCGGTAATATTTGACAAATCCGACAAAAGGTTTTATAATAAAAATGTCTGGGCATTTTGCCCATTCTCCATGAAATAATCTGAAAAGGACGGATCAGAACATGTATAAAATCGTTCGCAAGAAGGAGCTGAATTCCTCCGTCACCCTGATGGAGATCGAAGCACCCTTCGTAGCCAAGAAGGCAAAGGCCGGTCAGTTCATCATCTTCCGCATCGACGAGATGGGCGAGCGGGTTCCCCTGACCATCGCCGGTTACGACCGTGAGGCCGGTACCGTCACCATTATTTTCCAGAAGGTTGGCTTCTCCACCAACGCTCTGGGTGCCCTGAACGAGGGCGACTACATCCGTGACTTCGTCGGCCCCCTGGGCAAGCCCACCCCCGTCGAGGGCAAGAAGAAGGTCTGTGTGGTCGGCGGCGGCGTCGGCTGCGCCATCGCTCTGCCTTCCGCTGCCGCTTTCAAGGCCGCAGGCGCAGAGGTGGATGTCATCGTCGGCTTCCGCAACAAGGACATCGTCATTCTGGAAGAGGAGTTCAAGGCCGCTTCTGACCGCCTGTTCCTGATGACCGACGACGGCTCCTACGGCGAGCAGGGCTTCGTTACCGTGAAGCTGCAGCAGCTGCTGGAGGCCGGCAACCAGTACGATGAAGTTCTGGCCATCGGCCCCGTGCCCATGATGAAGTTTGTCTGCAAGACCACCGAGCCCTTCGGCGTACATACCAGCGTCTCTCTGAACCCCATCATGATCGATGGCACCGGCATGTGCGGCGGCTGCCGCGTCACCGTCGGCGGCGAGACCAAGTTCGCCTGCGTGGATGGCCCCGAGTTTGACGGCCACAAGGTGGACTTCGCTGAGCTGATGAGCCGCAACGTCACCTACCGTGACCGCGAGGCCGAGGTCAGCGCGACCCACACCTGCCGCATGGATTCCATGGGCAAAGCTCTGATCAAGTAAGAAGGAGGATACGGAAAAATGGCTAACATGTCTCTGAAGAAGGTCCCCATGCCTGAGCAGGACCCCAAGGTCCGCGCCCGGAACTTCAAGGAAGTTACCCTGGGCTACACTGCCGAAATGGCCATCGAGGAAGCAAACCGCTGCCTGGGCTGTAAGAATCCCAAGTGCGTCGAGGGCTGCCCCGTTAACGTCCGCATCCCCGAGTTCATCAAAAAGGTCCAGGAGGGCGATTTCAAGGCCGCTTACGAGGTCATCACCTCCACCAACGCCCTGCCCGCCCTGTCCGGCCGTGTCTGCCCCCAGGAAACCCAGTGCGAAAGCAAGTGCGTCCGGGGCATCAAGGGCGAGCCTGTGGCCATCGGCCGTCTGGAGCGTTTTGTCGCCGACTGGTACCGGGAAAATGTCAACGCCATGCCTGAGAAGGTCGAATCCAACGGCATCAAGGTCGCCGTGGTCGGCTCCGGCCCTGCCGGTATGACCGCCGCCTCCGACCTGGCTAAGAAGGGTTATCAGGTCTCTATGTTTGAGGCTCTGCACACCGCCGGCGGCGTTCTGGTCTACGGCATCCCCGAGTTCCGTCTGCCCAAGGCCATCGTTGCCAACGAGATCGTGAAGCTCCAGGCTCAGGGCGTGGAAGTCATGACCAACATGGTCATCGGCCGCGTTCTGACCATCGACGAGCTGTTCGAGATGGGCTACAAGGCCATCTTTGTGGGCTCCGGCGCAGGCCTGCCCATGTTCATGAACATCCCCGGCGAGGCTCTGAAGGGCGTTATGTCCGCCAACGAGTACCTGACCCGCACCAACCTGATGAAGGCCTACTCCCCCGATGCCGACACCCCCGTTATCAAGTCCAAGGCTGTCGCTGTCGTGGGCGGCGGCAACGTGGCAATGGACGCAGCCCGCTGCGCCATGCGTCTGGGTGCTGACAATGTTTATGTTGTTTACCGCCGCGGCGAGGCTGAAATGCCCGCCCGTCTGGAGGAGCAGCACCACGCCAAGGAAGAGGGCATCGAGTTCAAGACCCTGTGCAATCCCGTGGAGATCATCGGCGACGAGAACGGCCGTGTCTGCGGCATGAAGTGCATCCGTATGGAGCTGGGCGAGCCTGACGCTTCCGGCCGCCGCCGTCCCATCGCCGTGGAAGGCTCCGAGTTCGTGCTGGATGTGGACACCGTTATCATGTCCCTGGGCACCAGCCCCAACCCCCTGATCCGCTCCACCACCCCCGGTCTGGACACCAACCGCAAGGGCTGCCTGATCGTGGACGAGAACGAGATGACCACCCGCGAGGGCGTGTTTGCCGGCGGCGATGCCGTCACCGGCGCAGCCACCGTCATCCTGGCCATGGGCGCAGGCAAGAAGGGCGCAGCCGCCATCGACGCTTTCCTGTCCAAGTAATACATACCGCTCCCCACGCCATACCGCGTGGGGAGTTTTTGCGCATCTATCAGCTACACTGTAGGGGAGCGTCTTGACCCTCCCGCCCAAAAGGCAAAATCACCGGGAGACTCAAGACTCTCCCCTACGGTATAATTCTCAGAAAAATGTTGAAAAATCAAGGGATTTATTTTGGAAACCCTCTTGCAAAACCGCTTCGATGGTGCTATAATACTACCGTAAATAGGTAGGTATAGGCAAAGAGAGGCGCGCGCGCCTCTCTTTCTTGTTAGTTTACGAAAGGAACATGTAAATGAAAGTTACCGATTTTGTGGCTTCCTTTGCAAAGCCTGTGGTGGAGCAGCACAGCTGTGAGCTGTGGGATGTGGAGTATGTCCGGGAGGGCAGCGACTATTTCCTGCGCATCTACCTGGACAAGGAAGGCGGCGTGGACATCAACGACTGCGAGGCCATCTCCCGTGCCCTGGACCCCATTCTGGATGAAAAGGACCCCATCAAGGAAAGCTATCACTTTGAGGTCTGCTCCGCCGGTCTGGAACGCGCTTTGAAGCGTCCCGGTGATTTTGAGCGGTTTATGGGCAGTGCCATCACCGTCAAGCTGTACCGCCCCCGGAACGGCCTGAAGGAAATTCCCTGCGTGCTGCGTGGCTACGAGGACGGAAAGGTTACCGTAGAAGCCGGCAAGGAAACCATTACCTTTGAAAAATCCGAAGTCGCCTTGGTGCGGCTCCGTGTTGAGTTCTAACAACTAAATATAGGAGGAAAAATTAAAATGGCAAGAAAGAATGCCAAGAAGCAGCCCGAGGCACCCCAGGTAAATATCGGTGCCGAGATCTTCGAGTCCCTGCGGGAGCTGGAGAAGATCAAGGGCATTCCTGTTGATTACATGGTCGAGCGTCTGAAGCAGGCTCTGACCAACGCATACCGCAAGGACCGGGAGGACCGCCGGGACGTGCCCGCCGACAACGTAGTTGTCAGCCTCAGCGAGGAGGGCCTGTCCATGCACGTGGTCAAGACTGTCGTGGAGGAGCTGGAGGACGTAGCTCTGGAGATCCACGTCGATACCGCCCGCCGCTATAACCCCGATTTGAAGCCCGGTGACACCGTCGCCATCCCCGTGGACATCCAGAAGTTTGGCCGCATCGCCGCCCAGACTGCCAAGCAGGTGGTCATCCAGGGCATCCGCGAGGCCGAGCGCGGCGTGGTCTACGAATCCTATTCCAACAAGGCCCAGGAGCTGCTGACCGGCACCGTCCTGCGCATCGATCCCACCAGCGGCGATATGTTCGTCCGCATCGGCCAGGGCAACGAGCAGTCCGACGCGGTTCTGCGCTCCAGTGAGCAGATCCCCGGCGAAAGCTACCGGGAGGGCGACCACATCCGGGTCTATGTGCTGGAAGTCCATAAGGCAAACCGCGGCCCGCTGGTTCACGTTTCCCGTACCCATCCCAACCTGGTCCGCCGCCTGTTTGAGCTGGAGACCCCCGAAATTGCCGAGGGTCAGGTGGAGGTCCGGAACATCGCCCGTGAGGCCGGTTCCCGCTCCAAGATGGCCGTCCGTGCCACCATGGAGGGCATTGATCCCGTGGGTGCCTGTGTCGGCCCCCGGGGCGGACGTGTGGGTGCCGTCGTGGAGGAGCTCCACGGCGAGAAGATCGATATCGTGGTGTGGAGCGAGGATCCCTGCGAGTACGTCCGGGCCGCTCTGAGCCCCGCCGACGTGATCTCCGTCACCCTGGTGCCCGGCCAGAAGGCCTGCCGTGTCGTCGTTCCCGATGACCAGCTGTCCCTCGCCATCGGCAAGGAGGGCCAGAACGCCCGCCTGGCAGCCAGACTGACCGGCTATAAGATCGATATCAAGCCCGCCAGCCAGGCCGAGCCCGTGGAGGACGCCTCTGAAGAGGCTTAATTGAAAATGTAAAATTGAAAATTGAAAATTAAATCCCCCAACGGAACCAAATAATTTTCCATTTTCAACTTTCAATTTTCAATTTTAAAAAGGAGGCAGTTCTATGCAGAAAAAAATCCCCCAGCGGCAGTGTATGGGCTGCCGGGAGCGGAAGGCCAAGCGGGAGCTGATCCGTGTGGTGCGGGGCACCGACGGAAATGTGAGCCTGGACTTCGGCGGCAAGGCCCCCGGCCGGGGCGCGTATATCTGCCCCGATCCCGAATGCCTGAAAAAAGCCCTGCGCTCCAAGGCTCTGGACCGCAGCCTGGAAGTGACCATCCCTGAGGAGATCTACGAAAGGCTCGCAAAGGAAATGGAGGCAGGCCGTGGATAAAGCGTTAAATTATCTGGCCCTGGCCCGGAAGGGCGGCCGCGCCGAGCTGGGCGAAGAGCCTGTAGGCGCAGCTGCCAGAGACCTGAAGGCCCACCTGATCCTGGTGGCCTCCGATGCCAGCGACCACACCTGGCGGCGTGCCAAGTCCTTCGCGGCAGGCACCGACCAGCAGTGTCTGCGGCTGAAAGCCACCAAGGACGAAATAGGCTTCGTCATCGGACGAACCAGCCTGGCCATCGCCGCCATCACCGACGTGCAGCTGGCTCTGGCAATGGTAAATTCCCTGGGCGAGCCGGAGAAAAATAAAGCCGTCCTGGAAGTGCTCACCGCCAAGGCCGAAAAAGTCAAAAAACGCCAGGCCGAAGCCAAGGCACACCAGCGTAACCTGCGCAAGGGTAAGAAGAAATAAGTAGTTAGTTGACCAACATGACAGCTGCAAAGCTTTTAATTGAAAATTGAAAGTTGAAAGTTGAAAATTGTGGTATTTCCTTCGGAAATGATTTATAAATTTTCAATTTTACATTTTCAATTTTCAATTTGCTGCGGCGCAGCGCAGCATTTTGGAGGTGCGTTTTATAGTATGAGTTTTGTGAAGTATCGTGTGAAGGAGGTTGCCGCCGATTTTGGCGTGACCCCTAAGGAGATCTCCGAGATTATTGGTAAGTTTTATGAGAAGCCCAAGTCCTACACCCAGGTTCTGAACGATCAGGAGCTGAACGTGGTGTTCGACTATATGACCCAGAAGAATCCCATCGCTTCCCTGGAGCAGATCTTCGCCGTGAAGCCCACGGCCCCCAAGACCGCTCCCAAGGCCGAGGCTCCCGCTGTCCAGCAGAGCCGTCCCCAGCAGCAGGCGGGCCGCCCCCAGCAGGGAAACCGGCCCCAGCAGCAGGGTAACCGTCCCCAGGGCCAGCAGAATGGCAACCGTCCCCAGCAGAACCAGCCTGCCCAGAGACAGCAGCAGCCCGCCCAGCCCGTGAAGCAGCCCGAGCCCGAGCGGAAGCGGGAACGCCGCGTGGTGGATACCTCCGCCGTTCAGGTGAACGCCAACCGCTTCGCCGACGTGGATAATCTGGTTTCCGAGAAGGTTCAGAACTTCCAGGGCGGCAAGCAGCGCATTGGCGGCGGCAAGGGCAAGCAGCAGAACAAGCAGCAGAAGGGCAATTTCAAGGGCAATAAATCCCGCAACGAGGAGCAGGAAAAGATGCGCCGCCTCCAGATGGAGGTTGCCCGGAAGGCTCCCGTCACCGTCAAGATCCCCGAGGAGATCACCGTGGGCGAGCTGGCCTCCCGGATGAAGAAGACCGCAGGCGAGGTCATTAAGTGCCTGATGAAGAACGGTGTCATGGCTGCCATCAACCAGACCATCGACTTTGACACCGCTGAATATGTAGCCACCGAAATGGGCTGCAAGGTGGAGAAGGAAGTCACCGTCACCATTGAGGAGCGGATCATCGACGATCATGTGGATACCGCCGAGGAGCTGGAGACCCGCGCTCCTGTCGTCGTTGTCATGGGCCACGTTGACCACGGCAAGACCTCTACTCTGGATGCCATCCGCAAGACCAGCGTTACCGCAGGCGAGGCCGGCGGTATCACCCAGCACATTGGTGCATATACTGTCGATGTGAACGGCCAGATGGTCACCTTCCTGGATACCCCCGGCCACGCTGCCTTTACCTCCATGCGTGCCCGCGGTGCCAAGTCCACCGACATCGCCATTCTGGTGGTCGCCGCCGACGACGGCATCATGCCCCAGACCATTGAGTCCATCAACCACGCCAAGGCCGCCGAGGTGCCCCTGATCGTGGCTATCAACAAGATGGACAAGCCCACCGCGAATCCCGACAAGATCAAGGAGCAGCTGACCAAGTACGACCTGGTGCCCGAGGAATGGGGCGGCGATACCATCATCGTGCCCATCTCCGCCAAGACCGGCATGGGTCTGGACGAGCTGCTGGAAATGGTGCTGCTGACTGCCGAAGTCCAGGAGCTGAAGGCCAACCCCAACCGCCGTGCCAAGGGCACCGTCATTGAGGCCCGTCTGGACAAGACCCGTGGCCCCGTGGCTACCCTGCTGGTGCAGAACGGCACCCTGAAGCAGGGTGATATCGTCATTGCCGGCACCGCCGTGGGCCGTGTCCGTGTCATGACCAACGACAAGGGCCGCACCGTCAAGACCGCTGGCCCCTCCGTACCTGTTGAGATCACCGGCCTGGCCGATGTGCCCGCTCCCGGTGACGAGTTCAACGCCGTCACCGACGAGCGTATGGCCCGTGAGCTGGTGGAACAGCGCCGCCAGGCCCAGAAGGATGCCCTGGCAAAGCTCAACCAGAAGGTCACTCTGGACAACCTGTTCGCCAGAATGCAGGAGGGCGAGATGAAGACCCTGAACCTGATCGTCAAGGCCGACGTTCAGGGCTCCGCCGAGGCTGTGAAGGCTTCTCTGGAGAAGATCTCCAACGAGGAGGTTCGGGTCAAGGTCATCCACGCTGCTGTCGGTGCCATCAACGAATCCGACGTGCTGCTGGCTTCCACCTCCGGTGCCATCATCGTCGGCTTCAACGTCCGTCCCGATGCCGCCGCCCAGGCCTCCGGCCACCGGGCCAACGTGGATATGCGCTTCTACCGCGTGATCTACGATGCCATCGACGAAATCGAGGCCGCCATGAAGGGTATGCTGGCTCCCAAGTACGAGGAAGTCGTCCTGGGCCACGCGGAAGTGCGCATGACCTACAAGGTCTCCGCCATCGGCACCGTCGCAGGCTGTATGGTCAAAGACGGCAAGGTCACCCGGGATGCCCTGGTTCGCGTGCTGCGCGACAACATCGTCATCCACGAGGGCGAGATCGGCTCCCTGCAGCGTTTCAAGGACGCCGCCAAGGAGGTCACCGCTGGCTACGAATGCGGCATGACCGTCGCCAAGTACAACGACATCAAGGAAGGCGACATCTTCGAATGCTTCGCCATGCAGGAAGTTAAGAGATAATGCGATTCCCGCCGCGCCGCATACGCGGCGCGGCGGGATTTCCGTACCATATGTAGGGCGGGGTCAAGACCCCGCCAACGTACCCACATCCATTGACCAGGCCGGTTCTGTGCGGAAATGCTGTGGTTTCCATTGTATCAAGCAGAGAGTGTATCGATACCTGGTCGGCGGGGTCATGCCCCCGCCCTACAATGTCTATTAAGGAGGATACCAAATGGCATCCAATCGAATCGTACGAATCAACGAGGAGATCCAGCGGGAGCTGGCTTCTCTTCTGCGCACCGTCAAGGACCCCCGGGTCCAGGACACCATGATCTCCATCACCCGTGTGGAGACCACCCCCGATCTGCGCTATACCAAGGTCTACGTCAGCATCCTGCAGGAGGAGCGGGCCCAGAACGCCATGGCGGGCCTGAAATCCGCCGCGGGCTTCCTGCGCCGTCAGCTGGGCAGCAATCTGCAGCTGCGCTACTCCCCCGAGATCGTCTGGTCCCTGGACGACTCCATCACCTACGGCG
Organism: Oscillospiraceae bacterium; assembly: GCA_017461445.1. Taxonomy (GTDB): domain Bacteria; phylum Bacillota; class Clostridia; order Oscillospirales; family Oscillospiraceae; genus Faecousia. Next base: position 20,495 of record JAFTXW010000017.1, on the reverse strand, counting down.
CGAAAATGCTGAAGCTTATCAACTCTCTTGAGGTAAAGCACGATGACGACGCTGACGAGGAATGAGACAGCGGAGTTTCTCCTGTCCCATGACCGTTACTGCATCCTGACCCACCGCCGCCCCGACGGGGATACCATCGGCTCCGCCGCAGCCCTGTGCTTATGCCTGCGCAAATTGGGCAAAACCGCCCACATTCTGCAAAATCCCGAGGTCACCGACCGCTTTTCCTGGCTCCATCAGGGCCTGACCAAGGAGAAAGCGGAGGAAAATGACACCGTCGTTACCGTGGACGTGGCCTCCCCTTCCATGCTGCCCAAAGCCTTTGAGCACCTGCTGGGCCGCATCCCCCTGCGGATCGACCACCACGGCTCCGCTGTTTCTTTCACAGACTATGAGCTGGTGGATCCCGCCGCGGGAGCCTGCGCCGAGATTATCTATGACCTGATCACCGCGATGGGCTGCGAAATGGACAGTCGAATGGCTGACGCGGTCTATGTGGGCACGTCCACCGACACCGGCTGCTTCCGCTTTGCCAACACCACCGCCCACACCTTCCAAACCGCCGCGGCCTGCGCCGCAGCGGGGGCACGGGTGTACGGGCTGAACCAGGTGCTGTTTGAGACCAATACCCTGGGCAGGCTCAGAATGCAGGGCTGGATCGTGGATCACCTGCGGGTTTTTGACAGCGGAAGGCTGGCGATTGTGGCCATCCCCCGGGCCGTGGAGGAGCAGATCGGCGTCACAAGTGACGATATGGACAATATTTCCTCCTTTCCCCGAACCGTGGCCGGGGTCTGTATGGCAGCGACCCTCCGGGAGACCAAGGAGGGGGACGTGAAGCTCTCCGTCCGTGCCATCCCCGGCTACGACGCCACCGCCATCACCGCCCAATTCGGCGGCGGCGGTCATAAGGGTGCTGCCGGAGCGACCATTCATTTACCCCTGGAAGAAGCCGCAAAGGCTGTGGAAACAGCAATGCTGGCGTTGAATTGATATAGAAACGCAAAAAGGCTCCCGCATCAGTACACAAACAGAAGGTAACGATATGAACGGAATCGTAATTATAGACAAACCCCAGGAGTGGACGAGTCAGGATGTGACGGCGCGGCTGCGGCGGGTGTTCAATACCCGGCGCATCGGCCACGGGGGCACGTTGGACCCCATGGCGACGGGGGTTCTCCCCGTGTTCGTGGGCCGGGCCACCCGGGGCGTGGAATTCTTCGAGCACGCCGAAAAGGCCTATGAAACGGTGCTGCGTCTCGGCCTGACCACCGACACCGAGGACGTGTTCGGCAACACCCTGACAGAGCAGGAAGTTCACATTTCCGAGGAGGAATTTCTGAATGTTCTCTCCAAATTCCGGGGGAAAATTCAACAAATCCCTCCTATGTACTCCGCTCTGAAGGTCAACGGCCAGAAGCTCTGCGACCTGGCGAGAAAGGGTAAGGAAATCGAGCGGCAGCCCCGGGAAATTGAGATTTTTGAGCTTACCTGCCTTGAATTTACCGGGAAAACCGCCCGGCTCCGGGTCCGCTGCTCCAAGGGCACCTACATCCGCACCCTCTGCAAGGACATCGGCGAAGCTCTGGGCTGCGGCGGCTGCATGGAAGCCCTGCGGCGGGTACAGGCGGGGGAATACACCATTGCCGAAGCGGTGCCCCTGCAGGAGCTGCTGGAAACCACGGAGCCGGAGAATTATCTGCGTGGCGTGGACACCATGTTCCGCAACTACCCCGAGGTCAGGCTGACCCCCAATCAGGAAAAACGCTGCCGCAACGGCAACAGCTTTTCCCGGAACCTCCCCGACGGCACCTACCGGGCCTATAGCCAAAGCGGAGAATTCCTCATGCTGGCAAAGGTGGAGAACGGGATTATGTCAACCGTCAAAAGCTTTTTTGACGTATGATACTGTGTAATGCAGAATTAAGGAGATGCATTCATTCTGCATTCCCACTGACAGGACAAAACTATGACCAACACGAAACAAATCATTGCCCTTGGGTTTTTTGATGGGGTGCATCTGGGGCATCAGGCTTTGCTGCGGGAGTGCTGCCGTCTGGCGGACGCGCTGGGCTGCGGCACCGGGGCCATCACCTTTGAAAAGCATCCCCAATCCCTGTTCCAGTCCACTCCCCCCATGCTCATCAGCACCATCCAGGACCGGAAACAGCTGCTGAAGGCCTACGGCATGGCGCATATTACCGTTTTACCGGTGACAGAGGATGTTATGTCAACTCCCTGGGAGCGTTTTCTGGAGCGGCTGCTGGAACTGGGCGGGGCTGGCTTCGTCTGCGGCGGGGATTTCCGGTTCGGCCACCGGGGCGAGGGCAATGCGGCATTGCTGGCGGAATTCTGCCGGGAGCGGGGGCTTCCCTGCGTCATTGTGCCGGAGCAAACCGTGGACGGCATCCGGGTGTCCAGCACCTACATCCGCCGTCAGCTGGAAACCGGCGACATGGCCACCGCGGTCAAATTTCTGGGCCATCCCCATATTCTCACGGGCCGGGTCGTCCACGGCAAGCAGCTGGGCCGCCGTCTGGGTATCCCCACTGCCAACCTGCGGCTGCCCGATGGGCTGGCGGTACCCAAATTCGGCGTTTACGCCTGCCGGGCTTTGGTGGATGGGGCCGCATACCCCGCCGTCACCAACATCGGCACCCGTCCCACAGTGGAGGGCCGGGGCATCACCGTGGAGCCCTGGATCTTAGACTACTCCGGTGACCTCTATGACTGGGAGATCACCCTGGAATTCCACCGCTTCCTCCGCCCTGAACGGAAATTCGATTCCCTGGACACCCTGAAAACCCAAATCCACCACGACGCGGAGGAAACACGGAAGCTGTTTGCATAACCTTAGTATAGGGGCGACCCTTTCCCACATTGTTTACAATCTCCCCCTTGTTTTGGGGCGAAAAATGGAGTATAATAGGAAACTACCACTTTAAGGAGGACACGCCATGGCGCGTTATGAAGAAGATATCAATAAGCGCCGTGCGAAGCGGGAGGCCATGCGCAAAAAGCAGCAGGCCGAGCAGCGGCGGCTCCTGATGGGGCTCATCGCCGCGGCGGTGGTGCTGGTGCTGTGCGGCGTGGGGATCTTCCTTCTGGCCCGGCAGAATGGTTCTGCCCCGGAGGAGGAAAAGACCACCCAGAAGCCCCAGTCCTCCCAGCCCATCCAGCCCACCCAGGCGGCTGCCCAGCAGCAGAACACCCTGACCACCATCCACATCAAGGCCGCCGGCGACCTGAACATCACCAACAGCGTGGTGGACGCGGGCCTCAGCGGCACGGGCTATGACTACACCAAGGCCTTTATGGATGTGGCCTCCACCCTTGCGGATGCCGACCTGACGGTGCTGAATTTCGAGGGCAACATCTGCGGCGAGCCCTATGGCACGGAAACCACCTCCGCCCCCAGGGAGATCCTCACCGCCCTACGCAATGCGGGCGTGGACATGCTCCAGATGGCCAATTCCTGCTCCATTAACAACGGCTTGATTGGCCTGAATTCCACCCTCACCGCCATCCGGGAGGCGGGCCTGGTGCCCCTGGGTGCCTATGCCACCCCGGCTGACTTCCGGGAATCCGGCGGCTACACCGTCGTGGATGTTCAGGGCATCCGGGTGGCCTTTGTGGCCTTTACCAAGGGTGTCGGCGGCATGGGTATGCCCTCCGGCAACGAGGACTGCGTGAACCTGCTCTACACCGACTACGCCACCACCTACGACGAGATCGACCGTGACGGCATCACCGCCATTCTCAACAATGTAGCCGCGGAAAAGCCCGACATTACCATCGCCATGCTCCACTGGGGCAGCGAATACAGCGATGTGGTCAGCAGCAGTCAGGAATCCATCGTGTCCCTGATGAAGAAAAACGGCGTGGATGTGATCCTCGGCACCCATCCCCACACGGTGCAGGAGGTGGCCTTTGACAAGGCTGCGGGCACACTGGTGGCCTATTCCCTGGGCGATTTCTTCGGTAACGCCACCAAGGGCGGCACCAATTATTCCATCATTCTGGACATCGAGATCACCAAGGACGCCGCCTCCGGCGCGACCCGGGTGACGGATTTCAGCTACACCCCCATCTACACCCTGAAAAAGACCGACAGCGTGGACGGACGGATGCGCGTCGTCCGCATCACCGAGGCCCAGTTCGCCTACAGCGGCAACTATGTGGATAAAATCACCGAATCCTGTAATTCGGACATGACCTACTCCCTCTCCCGCATCGAAGTCCGTGTAGACCCCTCCAAGGCAACAGAGCCCACGGAAGCAACGGAGTAAAAGAAGGAAGCAGCTACGTTGGCTGCTTCCTTTTTTGGTGCAAAATTACATTTCGACAGGATCAAAGCCGATGCTCCCTCACCCAGGACAGCAGGGCTTCATAATCCATGTTTCCCGAAGCCACACCCAGCCCCACAGTCACCACATCCTCATTGGTGCAGTCCATGTGGATTCCATTGACTTCCAGGAAGGTCAGCATCACATACATTCCAATGCGCTTATTCCCATCCACGAAGGCATGGTTAGAAATCAGGTTATAACCCAACCGGGCACCCTTTTCCTCCTTGGTGGGATAGAACTCCACGCCGCCGAAACCGGAGAAAGCCGCTTCCAAAGCGGATTCCAGCAGCCCCTCGTCCCGGACACCGATGCTGCCGCCGGTCTCCTGAGCGATCAGCTGGTGCAGCAGCAGAACTTTATCCTTGGAGAATTTGATCATTTGGCCAGCTCCTCAAAGGCGGGCTTGAAACGCTTTAAAATTCTGGCAGCAACGATGTCAATTTTTTCATCGTCGGTCAGATCCAGTATGGGAGAGTTTTCCAGGTCAATAACCATGTATTTGGGACGGTTGTTTTTGAAAATCACCGCCTGCCCGTTTTTTTCCGCGATCCGCGTCACCCGGGAGAAATTCTGATTGGCTTCCGTAACGGATACGATGGTATTGGTATCGATTTGCATAACAGCACCTTCCTTCTGCCTTTATTATATCCGTAAATAGGTAGAAGTCAACCTATTTTTAGTGTGAAGCATGGCGTTTAGGATTCCCGATTTCCTTGAACCGTAACTTTCCAAATTCCCTTTTCTCCCTCATAGGCAGTAATCGAATAACAGCGAAGCTCCATCGCTAAGTCCGCATTTATGGGAATGATCGTCTTTTTTCATTATCATACAAATCTGCCAGCACATACCGGCCTGCAAAAATGCCGTTAATTTGTTTTCTGCACGACTTGCAAAGGGCAGGATCGATGGTTTTCTCAGCAATGGGAACATCCACTTCTATATACTTTCTGGATGTGTCTCTGTAGCCCGATACATTTCCGAGCATGATAATAGAAAAGCTTCCCTGTTCCGGCTGCTCTTCTGCCAGTTCCGCTACTTTCGTTTCATGCGCAAAATACAGATCCAATTCTATCAATCTGCCTGTTTTTAAATCGATCAGGCAAGGAGCATGATAGCGAAAACTGCCGCACAGACAGCACTCCTTTTGTTCCCGAAGCAGCAACCACGCAGAAAAAGCCACAACTGCTGCCACCGCTATCCAAATTATCTTGCGCCACATTTTCAATTTGAACCCCTTCTTTCTGTATTATGAATACATCTGTACTTTTATGTCATTCTAACATTTTGAAACTGTATTTACAATACAGATGTACAAAAAAATGTAGGGGTAAGTTTCATGGCAATCGACTATAAAGATATTGGGCAGCGAATTAAACAAAAGCGGATTGAAAAAGGGCTCACCCAGGAGAAGCTGTCCGAACAAATCGGCGTTGGTTCCAGTCATATGAGCCATATTGAAAGCGGCAGTACCGTTCCCAGCTTTGAGGTATTCATCTCTATTCTGAATGCCCTGGACTGCTCGGCAGACGAGTTGCTTTGCAGAGAAGTCCGTACCGCTAAGGCTTTTCGTGACAGTTGGTTGACCGAACTGATCAGCGATTGTGACCCGGTTGAATCCAAGATATTATCCGATACGCTGATTAGCTTAAAAGCAACACTACGAAAGAATAAAGTTGGGGATTAAGGTAATGAAATCCTTAACAGCAAAGGAGGTTGTTTCATGCTTGACCCTATCGTTGTCGGAAACGTCATTCAGCGCATCCGGGAGGAAAAACACAAATCTCAGGAGCTGATCAGCGATCTTGCCGGGATTGGCAGAACACATCTGAGTGCCATCGAGCGGGGTGAACGAAAGCCCACCCTGGAGACCTTCTATAAAATCGCATACGCTCTGGACAGGAAGCCCAGTAAGATCATGGAAGAAATCGAAAAAGAACTGGAAGCCAAAAAGTAACTCCCATCCCAATTAAGGGTGGGAGTTGTTTATTGCGCTGTAACGAACCATCAGGCGGGATCATTCCCACACGAATCCGCTTTCATCATACCGGCTGAAGAAGGGGATCACGTCACTGGAAACGGTTATGTCTGTCAAAACGTACCGGGCGGGATACCCGTCCCCAAAGTCTCCCATATAGAAGCAGTCGGAATCTCCAAAGCCGATGGAAAGAACTTCCTCCCCATCCCGGTACAGCTGCACCACGTAGCTGCCCTCATAGTAGCCCTTGCCGCTTTGCGGGTCTGCCCCGGTGACAGACTGGAGAAAATCCGTGACCGCCGCAATATCCTCCGCATCCGTGAGGGTGGTCTTCTCTCCGTTGTGGCAGTTATTGAGCGTGATTTCCGTGACCCCGGCAAGATTGAATTCCGATAAGGAAATTTCCGATTCAGGGCCATTCTGCCCACAGCCCACCAAAATAAGGGCAATGCAGAAAATCATCAGCAATACTTTCCCTTTTTTCACAATGACCGCCTCCTTTTTTGATATTTTCATTATACCACAAAAAACAGGTGGGGTCAAGCCCCACCTGTTCTGTGTTGATTGCGCTGAAACGAACCGGGCTGACCACCCAGGGGTGTTGGTCAACAGACCAGCCGAAGGCTCGCCGCTTACTTAAAGTACCGCTCCAGCATGCCCTTCAGAGCAACGCCGTGGCGGGCCTCGTCGCGGGCCATTTCGTGGACGGTGTCGTGGATGGCGTCCAGGCCGTTCTTCTTGGCGCAGATGGCCAGGTCGGTCTTGCCCTGGGTGGCACCGAACTCGCAGTCGACGCGCCATGCCAGGTTCTCCTTGGTGGAAGCCTTCATGCGTGGAAGTGTCCGTCCCGGACACTATACCACGCCGGGAGGGCGCAACAGCGCCCATTCTGCGCAGGCAATCCTTGCCCCTAATCGATGCCACACTGTGGCATTGCTGGAAGCCCTTCTGTGGTAGTCGATGCCACAAAAATGCCACACTTTAGGAGGGCTTCACTATGGCAAAACAGAATGATTCCAGTGTATTTCAGTTAGAGAATGGCAATTGGGGCTATCGCTTCACGATTATGCGCAATGGTCAGCGGAAAGATATCCGTAGAAAGCAGGACGATCTCGGCAACCCTTTCAAAACAAGGAAGGAGGCCACAAAAGCACGGCAGCTTGCGCTCCAACAGGAACAGGACGAAAGCAGGCCGAAGCCAAAAGACAGGAAAACCGTGGCGGAGGTGTTCACGGAATACTGCGAAAAGGGCCGCTCCGGCAAGGCTTACCAGACCATCCGCAAGCAGGACAGTCTATGGGAAATCCATCTGCGGAAGAAGTTCGGCAAGCGGTTCGTGGACGATATTTCTGTGGCGGAAGTGCAGGACTATCTAACAGACCTCTACTATAAGAAAAAGTATTCCTATCGGTATACAGAGAGCTTCCTAAAGATGTTCTATTTGATCTTCGGGCAAGCCTACTCCCGTAATTACCTTGATGTGGATATCTACAACAAACTGTGCGTGAACAAGGATACCAAAATCAAGATGCCGAAGCTGAAAACGGATGATGATACGGATATCGTCTATTTCACGCAGGAGGAACTTGCACTTCTGGATGAATACTTTGACGGCACCAACGCACAAACAGCTTATATGCTGGGCCGTTACTGCGGCCTGCGCATCAATGAGTGTTTCGGTCTGAAATGGTCTAATGTAGATTTGGAGAATGGCACCATCCTGATTGACAGGCAGATGCAGTATCAGGAAAGCCTTATCAAGCTGGTGCCGCTGAAAACAAAGAACGCAAAGCGCACCATCTATATGTGTGATACGCTGAAAAACTACTTCATAGCACTGGCCCAAAAGCGGGAGAAGGATGCAGAACTGTATGCGGACTTGCGGGAACAGAAACGGCGCACCTTGCAGGATTTGGACGGCTCCAATATCTATTCCACGGATATGGTCAACTGTCTGCCTAATGGAACGCTGCAAACGCTGAACTCCTTTAAGTATCCATCCCGTGAGATAAACAAAAAGCTGGGCATCCAGTTTAAGTACCATTATCTGCGGCACACCTACGGAACAATGATGGCAGAGCTGAACACGCCCACGCACCTACTCTGCAACCAGATGGGACACGGCAAGATACAGGTCACCCAGCAGTATTATTTGGCGGTATCGAAGTACGGTATCCAAATCCTGCAAAGAAACCTCAATCGTCTGTGAGCATCCCGGTATCCTCTCACTATCATCTCATATCATCCGGCATCATCTCGCCATCATCTTGCATCAACTCAATATCAAAAGGGGAGAAGTTTGCACTTCTCCCCTTCATCTTGCTATTAGTAACATTAGATTCACTTAATACTTAAACCGCCGGGTTCCTCTTCGCTCACTGGAATATCCTCTAAATTCACTTTGTACAAGCGGGCATAGTCATACACTTTCTGTTTCTGCCATTGCAAAAACTTCTCAACAACATCTTGGGGTTCAAGTATTTTCGCATAATTACCGAAGCTATCCAGCATTGAGAAAAACTGCGGACTTGCACGCTCCAATATAGTGGTTTTTGAAAGCACATTATTGACCTTGATAAGTATGGCATCTTCTGGAAGATTGCTTAATATTTTTTCTGATGCTCTGTTGTAGATTAGAAGCGTAATTGCTCTCTTTTTTCCGTTGATCGCATCCAATACATCTTCCATAGATTGTTGCCGTGCCCGTTTCTCTGCTTTTGTATGACTATTGGCAACATTCAAAATTTCTACATTATCCATCATCGCCACTTGGATTTTATCGAAGATACAACTACCATTCTTAAAATCTATGGCATATTCAAGTATGTACTGGTTAGATTTTCGTATTAACTTAATGGGACTAGCAATAATGACTTCTGCTTCCAAAGAAGTATGCTTCGTACGCTCTGCCACATAGCGGTATCGATTAAAGCTAACCTTTCGCCCCGCATCAATAGCTTTCATAAGCAGACCAACATTTTCAATGACACTTGCTTCTGTCTGGCTCTTTCTGTATTCTTCTTCCAACTGGTGGGCAAGCAATTCTTTATCCGGGGAGCTTGCCAGCCCCATGATCTTCTCTGTAAGTGTGGCTGCATCCTCTTTTGTCAAAAACTCGGCATTACGGATGCAGTCAATGATAAGCCGCAGTTCAGCGGGGGAATAGGGCCTTTCGTCAATATAGTAACCCCGTCTATGGCGATTGTATATGACGGGAACATTTGCATCCTCTCTTAGCCGCTTTACATCGGTATGGATTGTTCTGTCGGTGGCCTCTATGTCATAGTTCTCCTTCAAATAATCCATAATGGCCTCGGTGCTTTTAGGCTTGTCCTCCGATGCTTCATTGTATAAATAATCCCGGATCAACAGCAGCTTTAACCCTTGCCGCTTGGATCGCTTGCTCTTTGGGGGAGCATTGGGATCTTTCTTCTTCTTTTCTTTCCTCGTTTTGTTCTTTGTGCCCTTTTTTCTGCCTCTCTTCTTTTCCTTCTGTTCCTCTTTTTTGGCTTCCCGCTTATCTTGCTCTTGGTTTACCTGTTGCAGTCGTTTTGCAATTTCTTCCTTGGATAAGCCCCAACCTTCCTCTTCGTCCTCTTCCTCTTCTTCGTCCCAATCGTCCTCATATTCAAACTCTTCCACAATATCCCCTCCTGCGGCGGTTTTCTCTATTGTATCATACCAACAGAAAAGAGAAAAGGGCGGTTTTCCGCCCTTTTAGAAATGCTTATCCATTGATAATTTGGTGGCCTTTACTACATCGGCAATGACCTTGGCTTCCTGTGCGCTGCATCGATCCAGCACGGCGGCGATTTCATCAAGGGAGCTGCTGGTAGTTGCGGCGGTGGGGTTGTCCAGAAGATCGTCGGCCCGGACTTCCAGAGCGGCGGCAATGTCTACGAACACAGGTAGGCTCAATTTGGTGTTGCCTGTTTCGATGTGGCTCATGTGGGTGGTGGAGATGTTGACTTTTTCAGCAAGTTCCTCCTGCGACAGTCCGTGGGCCTTGCGGATTTTGCGTATCTTCTGCCCAATCTTGTAGTAATCCATCGAAATCACCGCCTATGTAGTGAAAATATACTTGAATTATATAGGCGATTTTGATAGAATTACATAAACCTTATAGGCTATTGTGTGTGCTTATGGTTTATAAAACACGAAAGAAGGAACATAAATGAGAAAAGTGGTATCCCTTATGTTGGCTCTATGTATTATCTTATCTCTTTGTGCTTGCGGAAATTCAGAAAACACTTCCACGGCAGATAAGAGTGACACAAATGCAGTTACCCAAAGCGAAACACTTTCAAGTGATGTTGTGCAGTATTGGACTGCGATGCCCAGTGTTGATGAATTTGGCGATGTAGTAATGGGTGGTGCTGTTTCACTCTACACCTCTGTTAAGGGCGATTTTAGCAACACTGCAACTACAAGTTCTGAGCTGGATGTTTACATTACTATTTCTCCCAATCCGGGCGGACAACATTTTGTTGTTACTTTTGGCCTTATGGAATATGGAAATTCTTGGGCTACTTACACAAATAGCGATATTGAGAAAATGACACTAAAAACTAAAATCGGTGACACAATTCAGGAATTTAAATTATTTGGTGTAGCACCCAATGGCGGTATTTCGCTTGGATACAATAATGTCAATGATGGCGATGCCTTCTTTTTCCAGCTCCGTGAAGGTAATGATATACGATGTATAATCAATATTGGCAGTTCCCAATACAACTTTACTGTAAAGAGTGCCAATTTTATGGAGGCCTGTGAGGAGGCAGACCAATTACAGGCAGAACAGGCAGAAGCATTAAGGATAAAAACACCGCAAGAGGCTTTGCTTGCGTTCGCTGGCAAAGAGAAACACGGTGAAAGATTTGACTATATCGAAGAACACAAAGAAGAATTCCCGATTGTAACAACAGAAGAGTTGAGCCAAATTATTGTCAGTAATTGGACTTGCATTAAGGTGGAAAATACCGTATTTGATGAATGGTGGCTTTATGATTATGCGGATGATGGCGTGAGATATACTATTGGAAATTATATGAATGATGAATTCCATGATGGAAGCAGCTGGCATAAAGCCTATAAAATCGAAAATGGTCAGCTCTACATTAGCAATACATTTGTTCCGAAGGAGCCCGATTATACAAACTGCAGCACTTATCAATTTAGGAAGATAATGGATGGACATTATTTGGTGGAAGAAACACAAAGTCATGCCACAGAATTGTATACATATATCTTCGTTCAGTATGACGACAGCGGTAATCCAGTATATCCCATCCAGTAATAAACAGGGTGCCAATTCTGGCACCCTGTTTCCTTATGATTCCAAAAGAGAAATGTATTTGTAGATGGTCGTGCGGCTCAAATCGCACACTCTGGACAGTTCTGTGATATTGAGATGCCCGGATTTATAGGCCGGATAGTGACGGAGGAAGATTGCCGGGATGCTGTCTTTGGTTGTCTGCGGCCTCCCGATTTGCTTGCCCTTGGCCTTTGCGTTCGCCATGCCAGACCGTACACGCTCCCGGATCATGGATAGCTCCAACTGACTGAATACGCCCGCAATCTGCAAGAAAGCCTCGGTCATGGGGTCTGCCCGGCCCTCCCGGCAGTCAAGGGTAATGCTGCCCACGATAACCAGACACAAGCAGCCCTCCCGCACACGATCTATGATCTCACAGAGCTGCTGGGTGCTGCGGGCCAGACGGGGGACTTCCAATGTGATGATGGTATCCCCGGCTTGTGCCTGGGCAAACATCCGGGTCTGTTGGGGCTTTACTCTGCTGTCGCCATGCTCGTATTCCAGAAAGATGTGTTCCGCTCCGGCGGCTTTCAGCTCCCGCACTTGGCGGTTAATATCCTGCTTCGTTTCGTTGGTGGAGCAGCGGGCGTATCCGTAAATCATAGTCTTTCCTCCTGTTGGCGGCGGGGAGTTACCCCGCCTCTGTTGGGGAGCAGAACTGTCCTTCGTAGTCCCCAATTACATCCAGCATCATTCTGGCTCCCAGCCGGAAGCCGTAGATGAACACATCTTCCTCTGCCAGCATTGCCATACTGTGCTTTTGGTCGTTGATATCCTCCATCCGTTCCTTGACCTCCGGGGACAGCAGTGCAGCCAAATCCGCCATCTGCTTACGGACTTCTGCGGCCCGCTGCTGGTATTCGCTGCCCTGTCGCACCCGGCGGTCTGTGGGGGAGATTTCTCCCCTCCACAGTTCCCGCAGCATATACATCCTTTTCCCTCCTTACACGCTGATAGTGAAGCGGCGGCTGGCGGTCTGCTTCGTGTAGGCCTTGTACAGCTCCGGCATTACCTTCTTGAAAGCGGTGCTGTCGAAGCGGTTGGAGAGGACGGAAGTCCAGCGGATGATGTACTGACCGGCGATTAGTTCTTCAACCTCCCGGGCCTCCATCTCGGCCTTGATGCTGTTGCGCACCCGGTCAGCCTCGGCCTTGATTTCTTCCATCATGGCCTCGTATTTGTTGAGAAGTTCGATCTTGGCAAGTAGTTCCATTTTAGACATTTTTCATTTCTCCTTTTGGTGTTGGTTTAATTGGTGTGCCGTCTTTCCGTGCTGCCTCCGCTCCTTTGTGTTTGATGTAGGACTTACAACAGGCGGTGTTGAAATTGGGCTGTCCTTCATTGCTCCTTTATTATAGCACGAAAAGTCGTGCAAGTCTATTGGCAAAATGCACGAATAATCGTGCTATTTGTTGGTTATATTTTGCACTTGATTTCGTGCAATTCCTGTGATAGAATAAGGATGGTAGAAAAGGGGGTGCAGTATCCGTGCCGTTGAAGTATAAGATCGATGTGCTGTCTGCCTTGAAGGAAAAAGGCTACAACACAAACAAGATAAGAACAGAGGGTCTATTGAGCCAGTCCACCTTGCAGAAGTTCCGCAACCAACAGGGCGTGTCTTGGGAGAACCTTGAAACCCTGTGCCGACTTCTGGACTGCCAGCCCGCAGACATTATTGAGTATGTGCGGGAGGCCGATGTCAGCGAAAGGGGCTGACCTGTTTCGTGGACAGATTTCCCCGGATTTCCGGCCTCTTGGGAGCAGTTTTTGCCCGTCCAAAAGTGTAGTCGAAAGCAAGTGTTTAATTGAACACCCCCGGCACCCATTTCGGGAAGAAAAAAGCTCTGCATCCAAAAGGCGGTATAGTGTGGCCCGCTCTCCCACGGAATGACCCTTTTATTCCGGGGGACGGTTTACAGGGCTGTCTACGTCCAGAAGAAAAGGAAGCCGTCAAACGGCCCACAACGAAAAAATGCGGAAGCCCGTTCCAACGATCTCTCTGCTGGGAGAACCGTCCGTGAACCGGGCTTCCGCCTTTTTTATTTCCATTCCTTGAATATATCATCCATTGCCATATCCAGAGCCGCTTTCAAGCTCTTATGTAGTATACTGAAAATTTCCGCCTGTAAGGTGGACTTTTTCTTTTTCCGCTTATCCTTATCCCTGCGCTGCCTTGGTGTCATTTGAGCTTTACCACACTTGTGATCTGGAACATGGGCATCTCCTGTTCCTCTTTGCGGTCTATGTAATTCTCATATACCGTCTTGCGGAAGGAATTATATACCTCCTGTGGTGTATAGCCTTGGAGGTGCATTGCAGGATGGTACGCTGGAATCTGGTTGTAATAATTAGCTAGGGTCATATAAACCTCTCCTTCGTCTTTATAATACAAAAGATTAGCCGTTTTTCCATGAGCATAGCCGACGAAGGAGGCGTATGCGGTCTATGGAAATAACGGCTAATCCTTTGCTCACTATTACATGGCGGATGGGGCAATGCAATTAACCAAATGTGGTTAATCAGCCCCTTTATATATTTTATATCTATCCCCACTTTCTCTTATTATATATTTCTATAAACCCTTGCGGTGGCTCCAAAGCGGGAGCCGCAGAAGGGAACGCCGCCCGTTTTCAAAAAACGCAAGCCGTTTCCGCTTTCTTCTTTCCTCTTGGTATCTCATAGAAATCATAGATGTTGCTGTTCTCGTTTTTGCGGACAAGATACCCTTTGTTTACCAGCACCTTAAACTGGTCACGGCAGGTAGATTCCGGCAACCCCATTTCGCTATGGATTGCTTTTGGAGAAAACGCAAGGTCAAACCCGTCTTTGTTTCCGGCAAGGTACAGATACAGGCATAATGCCGTTGCGTTCAAATCCCGGTAAGCTGCATACAAGTTTTCTTTCTTGATAAGCAGGAAGTTACCTTCCTTCTTTTCGGGCATATCCCGGTGAACCAGAACTCTTCTCTGGTTCTCTACTGTGTTGGGCATTTCCCTTGCCCCCTTTCTTACTCACCAGAGGCCATGGGCAGTTCGGCAATGTTGGAAGAGGGCTTGCGGTTCTTGGGGTCAGCCTTGACAACCTTGTACTTTGCCTTAACCTTGCCCAGACGATACTCACGGATTTCCTTCTTTGCCTTTTCCACATTGAACTTGGGGAACAGGTCAAGGAACCAGCTCTTAATCGCAGGGAATCTAGTACCATCATTCTTCATCTGCTGGAATTTGTCCATCATTTCCTTAGTACCGAAACAATCCAGATAGTCGTGCATCAGAGGAAGATTCATTCCCTTGTAGCTGTTCTTTTCCTTCTGGGGCTTGATAGGATCATAGCCATAATTGGGATGCTCACGCTTGGCACACATCAGAGCCTTATCCTGTGCGGAACCGGGGTCGCCGGACTTCTTAAAGTTCAGCTCGGTGCCGCAAATCTTCTCCTGGATGTGGTCATACCAGAAATAGGGGGCGGGGGAGGTAGCAGCCTTAACATTCTCATTCATCTGTGCGTTCATAATTCATTTTCCTTTCTTTGTTGCGGGTCGTAGCTCTTATTTTTGTTTGGGAGGTGTTCCCTCCCTGTTTCTGAGGCTAGTATAACAGTGGATGAAAGAAACTGAGTTTCCTTCAAAAAATTATTTCAATATTTTTTCAAAGAAATTTTGCGGAATGATGGACAGATGATGCCCGGATGATGAATGATGAGCGCAGATGATGGGGTGATGATAGGTGGATGCTCTGCTGTCGATAAAAGTTGATGGGTGGTTGTTCAATATAGTTCAAAGGTCTTGTATCGTGAACAACCGATGATGTATAATCACGATACATCGATTACCGATGCCACACTGTGGCATCCAAAACAGGCTTCCGGGTGGGGCGATGCCACAAATAATGCCACACCTCATCCAAAAGCGCAGAAAAAAGGAGGCCTGAGCAGTTGCTCAGACCTCCCAAACAGGGGTTATTTTCTTACTTAAAATATCTGTCCAGCAGGCCCTTCAGTGCCTTGCCGTGTCGGGCCTCGTCCCGGGCCATTTCATGCACAGTGTCGTGGATGGCATCCAGGCCGTTCTTCTTGGCGCAGACGGCCAGGTCGAACTTGCCCTGGGTTGCGCCGAACTCGCAGTCAACGCGCCATGCCAGGTTGGCCTTGGTGGAGGCCTTCATGTTGGGCTCCAGATCCTCACCCAGCAGCTCGGCGAACTTGGCGGCGTGCTCAGCCTCCTCGTAGGCTGCCTTCTCCCAGTACAGGCCGATCTCGGGGTAGCCCTCCCGGTGGGCGATGCGGGCCATGCACAGGTACATGCCGACCTCGGAGCACTCGCCCTGGAAGTTGGCCATCAGCTGCTCGAAGATGTACTTCTTGTCATCCTCGGAGATGTCGGGGTTGTTCTTGACGGTCTTTGCGTAAACGCCGTACTCATGGACAGCGGCCAGCTTGCCCTCTTCCAGCACCTTGAACTTGGAGCCGGGCACCTTGCACAGGGGGCACTTGAAATCGGCGGGCATTTCCTCAGCTTCGTGGACGTAACCGCAAACGGGGCATACAAACTTCTTCATAACTTTTTCCTCCAAATAATATTATTTTTTTGATTTATGGGACTTTGTCCCGGGGTCAGGCTGTTTCGTGTTTTGCCAGGCAGGCCCGGCAGGTTCCGGTGAACATCAGCTGGCAGGCGTCAACCTTGCAGCCGGAGCACTGTGCGGCGTTTTCGCACAGCACCTGGGGTACTTCCATCTGGGGCAGGTCCAGAACAGCGTCGCAGCTGCCGCAGACAAAATGGACATGGGGGGCGGTGTTGGCATCGAACCGCTCGATCCCGTTCACGGTCCCCAAACTCTGGATCAGTCCCTGATTCTTGAACCGGGCCAGATTCCGGTAGACCGTTGCCAGGGAGATGTCCGGGTGCTCTTCCTGCAGCATCTGGTGAACCATCTCCGCCGAGGGATGGCTGTGCGTCCCCTGCAGGCAGGTGAGAATGGCGTTGCGCTTTCGGAATTGCTTTTGCGTAGCCTCCATAGGCACCTCCTGTTCTGTTTTATTTGCGATTGATTCTTATTTACGAGTTGAGTATATCATGCCGCATCCCATTTGTCAAGAAGAAAATGAGAATTATTTGCATTTATTTTATAAACTTTGTTATGCCTTGTAGGGGAGGGTCTTGACCCTCCCCTACAATATAAAACGCGCCTGTGCATCAGCATTATGAATTCCTCTTTAAATTTTCTTGAATTCCGGTGGAAAGGGTGGAACTTTTCAAAGGTTTATGCTATAATGCGGTTAAGTATACCATGGGATACCCTTGGAACGGAGAGAGAACTATGATCGAATTACTTGCACCGGCCGGTTCTATGGACGCGCTGCGGGCAGCAGTGCAGAACGGAGCCAACGCCGTTTATTTGGGCTGCGGCCCCTTTAACGCGCGGCAGAGCGCGAAGAACTTCACCCCCCAGACCCTGAAGGAGGCGGTGAAATACTGCCATATCCGGGGCGTGGATGTCCACCTGACCCTGAACACCCTGGTTTCCGACAAGGAGATGGAGGATGTGGCCGAGATGATCCGGCACGCGGCCCACTGCTGCGTGGATGCCTTCATTGTCCAGGATCTGGGCGTTGTGCAGCTGTGCCGCCAGATCGCGCCCCACATCCCCGTCCACGGCTCCACCCAGATGACCATTCACTCCCTGGCAGGCGTTCAGCTGTGCGCCGCCATGGGCATGAAACGCGTCGTCCTCAGCCGGGAGCTGAACCGGGAGGAGATCCGCTATATCTGTGCCAACTCCCCCATTGAAATTGAGATTTTCGCCCACGGTGCCCTGTGCATGTGCTATTCCGGCCAGTGTTACATGTCCGCCATGATCGGCGGCCGCTCCGGAAACCGGGGCCGCTGCGCCCAGCCCTGCCGCCAGAGCTACGGCTACCACCACTGGGAGGACAAATATCCCCTGAGCCTGAAGGACAACTGCCTGGTGCAGTACCTGAAGGAGCTGGAGGAGATGGGCGTGGCTTCCATCAAGCTGGAGGGCCGCATGAAGCGGGCGGAATATGTGGCGACGGTCACCGCCGTCTACCGCAAAGCCCTGGACGAGGGCGTTGTGACCCAGGGCATGACCGACGCGCTGATGACCGCCTTCAACCGCCAGGGCTTCACCGACGGCTACTATAAAAACAAGGTCAACCGCAGCATGTTCGGCGTTCGGGAGAACGTGAAGGACGATCCCCAGTGGCTCCAGGCCGCGAGAAATTCCTATGAAAACGGCGAGACCCAGCTGGTGGATGTGAGCTTCCGGGGCGTTGTGTCCGTGGACGGAAGCAGCCTGACGGTTACCGACCCCGATGGGCGCACCTGCAGCATCGAAGGCCCCATGCCCGAGCTGGCACGCACCACTCCCCTCACCGGCTCCGCCCTGGCCCAGCGCATTTCCAAGACCGGCGGCACTCCCTACCGCTGCGTGGAAGTCCGCACCCACGTTGACCCGGGCCTGACCATTTCCGCCGCCGCCATCAACTCCATGCGCCGGGATGTCCTGAGCCAGCTGACGGCCCTCCGGGCCCGGCGGGAGGAGAAACCCCTGCGCCGCCCGGCAAAGGTGGACATTTATCCCGGCCCCCGGAGCATCCCCGGCCTGACCATTCAGGTGACCAGCAAGGAGCAGCTGACCCCCAAGCTGCTGGACACCGAGGCCGTCATGCTGTACGTTCCCATCCACATTCTCACCGAGGACATGAAGCTGTTCAAGGCACTGATGCGCCGGGGCCGTGTGGCTGCGGTGCTGCCCCGGATCGTCCACGACGGCGAGCTGCCCCGGCTGCAGCACGACCTGGCAGACCTGCGGGACATGGGCATCAAGGACGTGCTGGTGGGCAATCTGGGCCTGATGATCCCCGCCCGGGAGGCCGGAATGCGCATCCATGGCGATTTTGGTCTGAATATCTACAATTCCGCCGCCATGAACGTGCTGCGGGACATGGAGCTGGCCTCTGCCACTGCCAGCTTTGAGGCCACCCTCCCCCAGATCCGGGACATGAGCAAGGGCGTGAACACCGAGCTGATTGCCTACGGCCGCCTGCCTCTCATGGTGACGGAGCACTGCCTGATGAAGAACCGCACCGGCGAATGCAGCTGCCAGAACGCCAGCACCAAGCTGACCGACAAGACCGGCGCGGAGTTCCCCATCATCAAGGACGGCAGCAACTGCCGCAGCGTTCTGCTCAATGGCAAGAAGCTTTCCTGGCTTGACCGCCAGGACGACCTTGCCAAGCTGGGCCTCTGGGCCATCCGGCTGTATTTCACCACCGAAAACCCCCGGGAGGTGGACCGCATTCTGGCGGACTATCTGGAGCCCAATCCCTTCGATCCGGGAGCGTGTACCAGAGGACTGTACCTGCGGGGTGTCGAATAAAAATTCGTAGGGGAGGGTCAAGACCCTCCCGCCAAAAATCCGCCAGGATTTTTGGATTTCCCGAAGGGAAATAATATATCCCGCCTGCGGCGGTGCGATGCGTTCCGCATCGCCGGGAGGGTCTTGACCCTCCCCTACATTGAATTTCGGAAGGTTTTCTATGAATTTGATACTAGCATCTGCTTCCCCCAGAAGAAAGGAGCTGCTTTCTCTATTCGGCGTTCCCTTTGTCATCCGGGCGGCGGATATTGATGAGACGATGGATGCCGCCAAGGCCCCTTATGACGAGGTGGGGCGGGTGAGCCGGTTGAAGGCTCTGGCGGTTCCCCACGAAAAAGAGGACATCGTCATTGCGGCGGACACCATCGTGGTCTGCGAAGGAACGGTTTTAGGCAAGCCCCATGACGAGGGAGACGCGGCCCGGATGCTGCGGCTGCTGTCGGGCCGGGATCATCAGGTGATGACCGGCTGCACCGTCCTCCGGGGCGAAAAAAGCGAGACCTTTACGGAGGTGACAGACCTCCATTTCCGCCCCTTAAGGGAAAAAGAGATCGCCCGGTACGTTGCCAGCGGCGAGCCCATGGACAAGGCGGGGGCCTACGGCATCCAGGGCGGCGCAGCACTGTTCTGCGAAAGGCTTGTGGGCGACTATTATAATGTAATGGGCCTCCCGGTCTGCAGGCTGGGGGAAGTCCTGAAAACGATCGCGCCGGAATTGTTCGATTGAACGTCCCCGCGTAGGGGCGACCCTTGCGGTCGCCCGGCGATTTGGAACAAATCGCACCGCCGCAGGCGGAATATTTTGGATTGCCCTCCCGGGCAATGTCACCCTACGGGTGACGGGCGACCGCAAGGGTCGCCCCTACGCGATTCCATTTGCATCACCAACATGGAGGTTTCAACATGCGACATTTATTCAGTACCAAGCTGCGCATCATTCTGGTTCTGGCGGTGCTGCTGACTGCCATTCTGGCGGTGCTGGCGGGCGTTACCAACCAGACCATTCCCGGGATGCTGGTCCAGGGCTTCCTGGCCCCCTTCCGGGCAGCGGGCAACGCGCTGACCACCACTGCCGAGCAGTATTACAGCTATATGTTCCGCTACGAGGCTCTCGCCGCCGAAAACGCCGAATTAAAGGCCCGCATCGCGGAGATGGAGGACGTGGCCCGTCAGGCGGAGGTCGTGCAGCGTGAAAACGACCGTCTGCTGCAGCTGAATGGCCTGCTGACCAAGAACGAAAGCTACAAGACCGTGGATGCCTACATCATCGGCTGGTCTTCCACCGACTACAACAACACCTACACCATCAACCGGGGCACCAATTCCGGCATTGCCGAAAACATGTGCGCCATCACCGCCAACGGCGAAGTGCTGGGCCTGGTCACTGAGGCCGGCCCCAACTATGCCGTCATCAAGACGGTTCTGGATTCCACCCTGGAAATTTCCGGCACCATCTC
>JAFTXW010000016.1 GCA_017461445.1 Oscillospiraceae bacterium | reverse complement strand
TCCAGAGTGTGGACCAGTTCGGACAGCTCCAGGACGGTCAGTTCCTTAACCTGCTCAACCAGAGCAGTGATCTTTTCACTAGCCATTTTAATAATCCTCCTAAATATGTGTTGAGTTAGATGGTTTGTAGGGTTATGCGATTAGGCTTCTGCAGCAGCAGAGCCGCCTTCCTTCTGTTCGCGGATCTGATCCAGAACACAGGCCAGGCTGGAGATAGGTGCCAGGAAGGTACCCAGGACAGAAGCGACCAGAGCGTTCTTGCTGGGCAGCTCACCGAAGCCGTTCAGCTGATCAGCGGACAGCACGGAGCCCTCAACAACGCCACCCTTGATGTTCAGGGTCTTCAGCTTGTTCTTCTTGGCGAACTCGCAAACGATACGAGCAGGGGCGATGGGGTCGCCGGTGGTGGAAGCCATAGCGGTGGTACCGTTCAGAACCTCAGAGAAATCGTAGCCAGCATTCTTAGTGGCGAAATTGGTCAGGGTGTTCTTAACAACGGTGTATTCAACGCCTGCTTCGCGGAACTGCTTACGCAGCTCGGTGTCCTGAGCAACAGTGATACCCTTGTAGTCGACGAAGACGACGGAAGTAGCTTCCTGGATCTTGCCGGTCAGGGCCTCGACAACTGCCTTCTTGCTCTCAAGAACCTTTGCGTTGGGCATAATTTTCACCTCCGAAAATAAAAAAGTGTCTTCCTGCCAGAAGACAGAAAGACACGCAAACAATCAAAACAGTTAAGCGCACCTCGGCAGGACTTACTCCTTGCGGAACCTGCTGTCTTTGGCAACTCGTATATATTAACAGATGAGGGTGCGTTTGTCAAGTACAATTTTTGAAAAAAGTAAATAATTTTGTTGAATCAGGGTGGCGCAGTGCTTCTCCCTGAAAAAGTAAAACCGTCAGATATTCTTTTTAACATCGTATAGCATATAGCCTGTAGTAAGTTTTGCCGTACCATTGTTTACAACGATCAATTTGTATGTCCCAGCAGGCAGGTCAGGGTAGGCGATGGTTTTTTGAGGGAGCCATCGCTATACATTTTTGTATATGTCGTTCCTGTCTTCGTATTCCAGAAACCGATTTCGATTTCCTGGTGCTCCGGCGACCAGACGCAGATTTTCAGAAAAAGGGAAACCGTCTCTCCGGCTGCAAACACATAGTCTTCGCTGCTGACCACAAATACCATGGGACTTTCGTTTGCAAATTGCATTCGAGTAAGCGCGTAAGGTGTTGAGCTGTTTTCAGCACTGGCCATGGAGAAGTTGCGGTCCTCAAAGTATACAGTCTCACAGGGAGCGGTAACAAACTCCGGGTCCACATTTTGCCGTACGATCATTTCTTCTTTGTCATTTTCGGTTTGTATTCCATCACGGGATGCAGCAAAGATAGCGATCCCCAGTAACAGGAGGATTGCCGCAGCAAGTACGATGTACCGTGTTTTCTCATACCGACCATCCTTTCAAACAAGACTTATTTGATGTCAAACGCCATGCTTTTTTGATGCCGCGATGACTACAGCCAGCATAGCAACGCAGACTGCGGCGATCAGAATTGGAGTGTAGTCCGTTTCTTCGGAAACGGTGGTGACCACTTCCGGGGTCTCAGTGGGGGAAGGGGTGGTCCCCGTAGGCATGGCGGGGTTCGTGGGTTCGGGGGGAACGGTAGTCTCCGTAGCTGCAATGCGGTAGGCTTCCGCTTCCTGTTCCAGTCTTGCTACTTCGGCAGTCAGCCGGTCTACAAAGCTGCGTTCCGGTTCTGTCAGATTCTCGCTTTTGTTCAGCACAGCAAGGCTTTGATGGAACGCGTCGTCCATGGTCAGGCCGTCCCAGCAGTAGTTTTCGAGGGCCAGGATGGTTACGGCAGAGTCCTGAAAATGAGCATCCTCCTGGACAATATCCGCGACCAGACCGAAGGGGTCTGTTTCCAGTAAGTCTGCCATCAGAGAATAGCAGCGGGTCGTCAGTGCACCGTCGCTGTATTCTAGCGCAGTAAACAGGGTTTGAGAGAAGTCATCGGGCGCATTACTGAGATCGGCTTTGACATTCAGAAGAAGAAACAGCGTGCTTCCTCTTTCCTGAGGGCTGTATTCCGGGAGCAGGGACAGCACATACTGGATATATTCCCCGCTGCCACCACTGTGCTGCGCTACCATGCGGCAGACGCTTTCTTGCACAAGCATATCCTCCTGCGCAAGAAGAGCGATAAAGCCGTCCGTGTCAGCATAGAAAGCATCATGCAGACGCATGGGAAGCGTTTCAGTTTCAGTGCTTTCCACGGCCTGCCGGAACAGCTCGTCAAGGGAGACTTCCTCCGCATGGGCAGGGAGGGGAAGGAGCAGGGAAAGGATCAGCAGGAATAAAATAGAAGTGCGAAAGGTGGTTTTCATGGTGATGCTCCTTTCTGTTTTATTTGGGGAATAAGCAAAACGGATTGTTGGCAGCTTGCTTACTTTACGGGCTGATCGGTGACGTAAACGGCAATAAAGTCCTTTAAATCAGGTATCTCCAGGCCGACTATGTAAATTTCATCGGAAGAAAGAGAGCCGCAATGAACAGACTGATTCTGAGAGGAAAGTGTACCTGTACAGAATGGCTCGTTCAGGAAGCTGTCACGGTAAAAGGACACGGTGATAACAACATCTTCCGGGATATGTTCCCAATATACATTGATTTGCTGTGTATGTGTTTTTAAATCTACGGTAAAACGCTGTATTTTTTCAGCGGGTTCCATAAAAAGTCTAAGGGCACCGTCTTCAAACTCATAAACAAAATATTCAGAAGTAGCTGTTTCCACAGCCTGGGTTTCGTCTATGGGGGCGATGGTCTCGGGCGGGTTCAGGGCTTCTTCGTCATATTCCGCCAGATTTGCCATGAGTTGGGCAACGACTTCCTGTTCAGCTTCCGTCAGGGTATCATCCTGGGACAGGATATTCACGTTTTCGAGGAACTTCGTGATGCGGGAGGAGTAGGTTACAGAATAGACTAGGTCATAGGCAAGGGATTCCCGGAATGGGGCATCCTCCTGGGCGATGATTTTGACCAGCCCAGCGGGATCCTTTTCAAATAAGAGGGAAAGTATGTAGTTACACTGGGTGGTAAGGGCCGCATCGGTGTAAGGGAAAGCATCCAGCAGGCTGTAGGTAAAATCGGCCCCTGCGTTGGACACATCAACGGGACAGGTAATCAGCAAATTGAAGACAATACCGCGTTCCTGACCGGAAAATTTTTCAGACATGCCGGGGAGCATATCCAGCAGAAACTGGATAAGGGTCAGGGTACTGCCCACGTCGGTGTGATACTGGGTCAAGAGGGTTTGGACCGCGCCGCGGATTTCGTAGCTTTCCAGGGCCAGCAGTGTCAGGAATTCCTCGGGAGTATCGGAGAAGGCTTCTGCCAGCTCCCGGCCCAGCTCCAGGGTTTGCTCATAGAGCGCGCGGTAAAACAGATCAGAAAGCTTTTCCCGTTCTCCGGCCCTCGCGGTTTCCTCGAGAGACGCAACGATGCGGATAATGGGTTCCAGATCGGTACTGTAGCGACGGCCGCCGGTGGTCAAGTGTTTTTCGTCCCGGATGCTCATGGCGTAAGTCTGTCCTTCTGCGGTCTTGAAGGTCAGGGAGTACAGGGAACCATTCTGCTTTCCCTTCGGCGTGTTGACCATGGGGCCCAGGTCGTCCAGTGCCTTTGTCAGGGTTTCGATGTGATAGGGATCGGTGACCTCGAACTGGAAGCCGTCCTGAAGGGTATTGCTGATCTTTGCGGAGACAATCTCCTGATAGGGGATATCCACCCAGCCGAAGCGCAGCAGCCCGGTGCCCAGCACAAGCAGCAGAGCCAGCAGGCACAGGGCCAGAATAGTGGAGATCACAACGCGGGATTTCTTCATACTACCACCCTTTCCAAAATAATATTATGGATTTATTCCCCCAGAACCGTATCCACCTCGTCGGTAAGTTCGGGGGAGAGGATCTTGATGATGGCACCCAGCTTTTGGGCGTTTTCCTGGGTCGCGGGGTCGGTGCTTTCCAGGTACTTGCCGATGAGCTTCAGGCCGTGATCCTTCAGCAGCTGCTGCATATCCTCGCGGCTGGTCAGGGGCTTCAGTGCGGGGTACTTTTCTACCACGGCATCGGCACCGTCCTTGAGAGTCTCCTGCAGCTGGGCCCAGTCGATGCTCTCCACCACCTGGGTCAGGATGGCGTCCACATCAATATCCGGCACGCCGGAGCAGGCGCACAGCAGCAGGGAAAGCAGCAGAAGGGGAATGAGAACCTTTTTCATAAAAATACCTCCTTTTGGAATATTATTACAAATTTTAAGGGGTGTGTCAATCGGCGTAAGAAAATCTTAAAGGAAAATGAAGAAAGAATAAAGCAATTCCTCATTTCTATCTCCTAATTCCTAACTGAAAATGAAAACACCCACAGGCGGGTGCCTGTGGGTGTGGATCGTATCAAATTACAGATACTTGGTGGTGTTGACCTTGACGCCGGGGCCCATGGTGGAAGCGACGGTGCAGGAACGGATATACTGACCCTTGGCAGCTGCGGGCTTTGCCTTCACAACAGCCTTGACCAGGGTGTCCATGTTCTCCTGCAGCTTCTCTGCGCCGAAGGAAACCTTGCCGATGGGGCAGTGGATGATGTTGGTCTTGTCCAGACGGTACTCGACCTTACCAGCCTTGATCTCCTTGACAGCCGCGCCGACGTTGGGGGTCACGGTGCCGGCCTTGGGGGAGGGCATCAGACCCTTGGGGCCCAGAACCTTACCCAGACGGCCAACAATGCCCATCATGTCGGGGGAGGCGACGACCACATCGAACTCGAACCAGTTCTCCTTGGTGATCTTCTCAACCAGATCCATGCCGCCGACATAGTCTGCGCCGGCAGCCTTTGCGTCCTCAACCTTGGCGTCCTTGGTGAAGACCAGAACGCGGCGGGTCTTGCCGGTGCCGTTGGGCAGGACAACTGCGCCACGGACCTGCTGGTCAGCGTGACGGGAGTCAACGCCCAGCTTGATGTGCAGCTCGACGGTCTCGTCGAACTTAGCGGAAGCACCCTTCACAACCAGATCCAGGGCCTCGTTGGGATCATACTGAACAGAGCGGTCGATCAGCTTCGCGCTCTCCTGATACTTTTTGCCTCTAAACAATGTAATTATCCTCCTTATAGTGGTGATGCGGAAAAATCCTCCCACATTTCCGGGTTCAACTTATCCCGGATAGCAAATATCAATCGACGACGGTAACGCCCATGGAGCGGCAGGTACCGGCAACCTGGCTTTCAGCTGCCTCCAGAGTGGGGCAGTTCAGGTCAGGCATCTTGGTCTTGGCGATCTCGGCGATCTGAGCCTTGGTGATGGTGCCGACCTTGGTCTTGTTGGGAACGCCGGAGCCCTTCTCCAGACCGATAGCCTTCATGATCAGCATGGGGGTCGGAGGAGTCTTGGTGATGAAGGTGAAGCTGCGGTCAGCGTAGACAGTGATGACTACGGGAATCTTGTAGCCCTCCATATCCTTGGTGCGGGCGTTGAATTCCTTGATGAATGCAGCGATGTTAACGCCGTGCTGACCCAGAGCGGGGCCGACAGGGGGGGAAGCGGTTGCCTTTGCGGCGTTGATCTGAAGCTTGATAATGCCAGTGACTTTCTGTGCCATAATAAGCACCTCCTGAATAAAATGTGGTAATATGCGAAAGCTCGCATTTTTTGCGGGGCCTCAGCCCCTCCCACGTTCCGACCGAATGATCGGTCCGATGCGTTTACTGGGATACGACCTCAACCTGGTCGAGCTCAAACTCGACGGAGGTCTCACGGCCAAACATGGAAACGATGACGTTGACCGTGTTGTTTTCGACCTCGACACTCTCGACTGTGCCGGTGAAGGAAGACAGGGGGCCGTCCATGATGCGGACAGTATCGCCGACGGTATAGTTGACGATGATCTCCTTCTTTTCCACGCCCATGGCGTAGACTTCCTCTTCGGTGAGGGGAGTGGGGTCGTTGCTGGAAGTTCCCACGAAGCCGGTCACTCCGCGGATGTTCCGGATAACATGCCAGGTATCGTCACTGTAGACCATCTTCACCAGCACATAGCCGGGGTAGACCTTCCGGTCGTAGGTCTTGCTGACACCGGACTCGGTGATCTCGGTGACGGTCTCCAGAGGAATGGAGACAGCCAGGATCTGGTCGTGCAGCTGACGGGACTCGACGGTCTTTTCGATGGTAGCCTTTACAGTGTTTTCATAACCGGAGTAGGTATGCACTACATACCACTTTGCAGTTTCTGCCATGATGTTATACCTTAGTTAAAAGCACTGATCAGAGCCTTGATGCCGAACTCGGCAACAAAGTCGAACAGCCAAATGAATACGCCGATCACGAGAACAGCGCACACAACGATGGCAGCATTCTTCAGCACCTGCTGGGGGGTGGGCCACACGACCTTCTTCAGCTCGCTGCGCAGCTCGCGGAAGTACTTCTTGACGCCGGCCCAGGTTCTCTTGAACCAGTTTTCCTTCTTGACTTCAGCCATGATACAGGCGCCTCCTTACTTGGTCTCGTTGTGAGTGGTGTGCTTTCTGCAGAATCTGCAGTACTTCTTCATCTCGAGACGGTCGGGGTCGTTCTTCTTGTTCTTCATGGTGTTGTAGTTTCTCTGCTTGCACTCAGAGCATCTCATAGTGACTTTAACGCGCATTAACGGCACCTCCTTAAAAATTGCCTCCCTGTATCACCCCGTCTAGTTTGAAATTTAGAGAACGGTCAACTACAAATTACCGCTCCGGGGCTGAAAAAGGCGCATAAAAAAAGCCCTTTTTCACAGGTAAAATCATTCTATCACAGGGGGTGGTGATTGTCAATAAGAATTTTACTTGTTTTTTGTAAAAAATGTAGTATAGTAAAAGAAAAACAGTAAAAGGAGAAAATTTATGCGTATCATGGGAATCGACTACGGCGATGCCCGGACGGGGGTTGCCATTTCTGATCTGCTGTGCTCTATCGTAGGCTCCACCACCGTGGTGCCCAGCCGGAACCGGGAGAAGGCACTGGCGGATATCGTCCGTCTGGCAAAGGAAAATGAAGTGGGGGAGATCGTTGTGGGTCTGCCCAAAAACATGGACGGCAGCGAAGGCCCCCGTGCGGAGCTCTGCCGGGAGTTTGCGGAGATCCTGAAGGAAGCCACCGGCCTGCCCGTTGCCATGTGGGACGAGCGGCGCACCACTGTGGAAGCCCACAATATTCTGTCCCAGCACAATTATCACGGAAAAAAGCGGAAGAATACCGTGGACGCGGTAGCGGCGTCGCTGATTCTGGAAGGGTATCTGGCGTTCCGCAAACGCTGAACGTTTGGAAGTTAGGAGTGAGGAATGTTCCTGCGCTGGAATAATTCCTAATTCCTCATTCCTAACTCCTAATTTCGCTCCCGGTACAGAAGTTCTCTGATTCCAGTTAGGATCAGCAGCCCGCCGAAAAGTTTTTTCAGCAGCCCGGTGTCGAAAACTGTGCCCAGCCAGGAGAAGAGGGCTGCGGCGAGGCAGCCGCTGAGGATCGCGGGGAGGATCAGTTTCCAGTCGATGCTGCCCTGCTTCCAGCGGAAGAAGCAGGCGATGACGGCGGCGGGGAGGAAGAACAGCAGGTTGATCCCCCGGGCTACGGTGTGCTCCATGCCCAGAACCATGGTCAGCCACAGGATCAACAGGCTTCCTCCGCCAATGCCAAGCCCCGCCAGAAAGCCCAGCAGGGTGCTTACGATCAGAATGACAGGGAAGGATTCTAGCATAGATACCGGTACCCTCCCCACAAAATCAGAATGCCAAGTCCCCGGTGAAGCCACTTCACCGGGATCTTTTTGCCCCAAAGCCCTGCCGCAATGCCGCCGATGCCGCTGCCGATGAGATAGGGGAGAGCCTGTCCCCAGGCGATACCCTCCGTAAACGCGGTGACAGTCAGGGACACCAGGCAGATGGGCAGGATGATGGATATGGAAGCGGGGAAGATCTGGCTGTCGTCAAGGGGCGTCAGCAATGTCAGCAGGGGTACCAGCACCATGCCGCCTCCCGCACCAAACAGGCCGTTGACGGCCCCGGCTCCCAGTCCTGCCAGGATCAGGCCCAAATGTTTCGTTTCGCGCAAAAAAACACCTCCTGCGGAAAGGATTTCCACGGGAGGTGTTCTTTATTCACTTGCTTAGCCGTTGCTGAGAATCAAGCCGGTGGTGACGTAGGAGGTATTGCCGTCGGTAGCAGTGACGGAAGCCAGCACTTCCTCGTACCAGGTGTTCATGGCATCGGCGGTCAGGTGGTTCTCAATCATGTAGTCGCGGTAGGTCAGCTCGCTGTCGCCCACGAAGTACATGACATGGTAGCCGTACTCGGTCTCGATGATGCCGGTCTCGCCGGGAGTGGTAGCTTCCAGCGTCCAGTTCAGGAAGTTCTCCACATAGTCGGAGGAGGGGATAATGTTCTCGTACAGGCCGCCGGTGGTGCCGTCGCCGTCGTCAGACTTCTCGTTTGCCAGAGCGGCGAAGGAATCCTCGGTAGCGTCGCCGGACTTCCACTCCTCCAGCAGAGCCTCTGCCTCAGCCTTGGCAGCTGCCTTCTCTTCGTCGGAGTAGACGGTGTGGCCATCTTCATCGGTGGTACCGCCTTCAAACTCAGCCAGAATGTGACGGACGTTCTTCATGGCGAAGTTGTTGTCGTTGCTGCTCTCGAACAGGACAACATAGTAGCCGGTAACGGCAGTGACTTCCTCGCCGTCCTCGTTGGTGGAGGTGGAGGTGCTGGGGATGTAGGTCTTATCGCCTGCCTGGCGGCTCTCATCGCTGACCCAGTCAACGATGGTGGAGCCGACGGAGCTGTACAGGGTATCCTCGCAGTAGGTGCTTGCGGCAGTGGTGCCCTCGTTCACATCCAGCGCACCGATGGCCAGGTCAAAGGTCTCAATGGAGGTGACCTTCTCGTCGATCAGGGACTTTGCAGCCTCCTCGGCGGCTTCAATGGAAGCGGCCTTTTCCTCGTCGGAGTAGGTGACGGTGGTGCCGTCCTCGCTGGTGGTGCCGCCTTCCAGGAAGCGGCTGGCTGCCAGGTAGTAGTAGCTGTAGGTGTAGGAGGAGTAGCCGTTGTAGTTCTCAGCCTCGGCCTCCCGCAGGGCGGCGTCGTCGAAGCTGAGGGATGCCTGGTAGGCATTATAGTAGGAGTCAGCCAGGATGGACTTCTCCACATAGGCGGTATAGCTCTTCTCGCTGGCACCGTTGCCGTACATAGCCTTCAGGTAGCTTTCGGTATCGGAGTAGCCGTACAGGCCTGCGTAGGCGGACAGGTACTGGAGAGTGGACTCCATGCTGGCCTGCTCGTCCTCGGTCAGGGTGTGGCCGGCGGCTTCAGCGGCTTCGGCCATGGCGTAGACAGAGTGGGCGGAATCCTTGGCGGAATCCAGGAAGTAGTCGGCCCAGGTGTCGCCGGTGGTGGTGTCAAAGACCTGCTCGTCCAGGGGCTTGGTCACGTCCAGGCCGAAGAGGCTGGCGTAGCTGCCGTTCTGGGAATAGAAGGTGTTGACGGTGTCGATAAAGAAGTAATTCAGCTCGGCGTTGCTGATCTCGGTCTCGCCAACGGTCATGGCTACGGTATTCTTTTCCCGGATGCCGCTGGCGGTGACGAAGTTGGAAATGGCGGCCACCAGGAAGATGGCGACGATTACCACCATAACTGCCGCAAAAGCAACGGTATAGGCCTTGACTTTCTTTGCCTCCTTCTGCTCAGCCAGCTGCCGCTCGGTGAGCTTGACAGCTTCCTGCTCATTGCGAAGCTTTTTCTTGCTGGATGCACTCATGTGATCATATCCTCTCATTTGCTTGTGATATTCCGCGCGATCGTTAAATAACGCATAGACCCGGGTATTATAACCGATTTCTTTTTCGGTTGCAAGGGGCAAAGTGCGCCAATTTGGCGAAAAAAGAAAAAAATTTACAGCTTAACAGGGTGAATGTTAAACCGAGGCTGAAAATGGCAAAAAAACATGGGGAGCCGAAGCTCCCCATGCACCCCGCTTTAGCCGTAACGCATCCGATTATGACCTGCACGAAATGGCAGGTGGGATGCCGCTCACGACCGTTACTGCTCCCAACATCCACCCCACGTCAAAGCGGGGGCGGGAGGTCTGCAAACAGGCCGGGAAGTCTAACGTCCCGATTAAAAAATGTGGGTCCAAAAGGACACGCTACGCACCAAGCAGGAAATATAAATTAGTTATTCTTCGTCCTCTTCCTCGTAGAGGGAATCCATAATGAGGTCATAAACGGCCCGCAGCTCTTCCTCGTCCTCAATGGCGCAGAGAATAGGCTCGCCGTCTTCTTCGATGGACTTGAGGATGGAAACCTCCAGCTCCAGCTCTTCCAGGCTCTCTCCCGCGGGGATCACAGCCATGTAGGTATTGCCGTCGTATTCCAGCGTGCTGAGCACCTCCAGCTCGAACTCGGTGCCGTCTTCATCCACAATGGTGATGAAATCGGAGCCATACTGATCTGCCATAAGCTGTCCTCCGTGATCGATTTCTTGAATGGCTCTATTGTAATGCCTGCGGCATGCAAAATCAAGAGGGAATTTTGTACAGAAAAACGGGTCGATTTTAGGACAGATAATCTTCCAGCAGCTGCAGCAGCTCTCCCGCGTCCTTTAAGCGGATACCCTCCTCCAGGGCTTTCTGATCCGCCGGGGGCAGGGAAGCGACCGTGTAGGGGAAAATCTGCCTGGGTTCTGCCTTCCCGTCCTCCCACAGGGCGATATATCCATTGTGGTTTCCAAGAAGGAAGCCAAGCAAAAGGGGGATGCACCATGCGTACCGTCTTATTCTATTCATATTCCTGCCTCCTTTGTGTCTATTGTGTCCGAGATTTTAATCTTTATTAATAATTTGGGGCTTTCGTTTTTGGACAGGGTATGTTATAATGTTACGACTGGTGTTATGCAGATATGATTCCAGGTTATAATTTAAACAAGATGTACCATGCCGGCCCCCGGGCCGCGGTATTGGAGGTTATTCCCTATGGATATGGAAAACGAAAAGAAACCCAGAAGGAGAGAGAAGAAGCCCCGCCAGGAGTGGGATCCCCACTGGCTGCTTAAGCTGCTATACACTCTGGTATCCGTGGCCTTCTCCGTTGTGAAGATCGCCATCGGCGCAGCGGCTACGGTGCTGATGATCATCGTGGTTTGCGGCGTAGTCTTTGTGGGTATCCTGGGCGACTATCTGCAGGAGGATATCCTGCCGGAGGCGCAAAACTGGTCCATTGAAGATTATGGTATGGAGGAGACCTCCTTCCTGTACTATGTGGACAAAAACGGCGATATTCAGGAGCTGCAGCAGATCTACACCATGATGGACCGCCAGGTGGCAACTCTGGACGAGATTCCCCAGGCACTGATCGATGCCGCCGTGGCCATTGAGGACAAGCGTTTCTATGAACATCAGGGCGTTGACTGGATTACCACCGTGAAAGCCTGCGTCAATATGTTCTTCGGCAACGGCGATTTTGGCGGCTCCACCATCACCCAGCAGCTTATCAAAAACTCCACGGAGGAAAAGAGCGTTACCGTGCAGCGTAAGGTCATGGAGATTTTCCGTGCCCAGTTCTGCGAGCAGGTAAACACCAAGGATGAGATCATGGTGGAGTACCTGAACCGGATCTATCTGGGCCGGGGCTGCTACGGTGTCAAGAGTGCGGCGGCGGAGTATTTCGGCAAGGAACTGCAGAGCCTGACCGTGGCCGAGTGCGCCTCCCTGATCAGTATCACCAACAACCCTTCCATCTTTAACCCCTATTCCAAGAGTGTGTATATGTGGGAGAAGGAGGAACGGGACGGCGCGGGCCGTAACCGCTGCCGTCAGCTGACGGTCCTTTCTGAAATGTACAACCAGGGCTATCTGACCAAGGCGGAATACGACGAGGCAGTGGCCCAGGAGATGGTCTTCAAGGAAGGCATCGCCGACCAGGACCGCTGGGCTGTCTGTGAAAACGAGACCTGCGGCTATCAGGGCATCGTGGCAACCTTCCGCAATGAGGGAAACAACCACTACTGCCCCGAATGCGGCAATCTCACCCCCGTTCAGACCAGTGCGTCTCAGCATATTTACTCCTGGTTTGTGGACGCGGTTCTGATCGATTTCGCCAGCTACCTGGCAGAGCAGGACGGCTATGAGTGGGAAAATCTGAATGATAGTACCCGGGAGGTCTATCTGGAGCGTATCCGTACCGGCGGCTACCACATTTATACCACCCTGGACATGGATGTGCAGGAAAAAGTGGATTCTGTTTATCAGGATCTTTCCAATATCCCCGCTACCCGCAGTGCCCAGCAGCTTCAGTCCGCCATTGTAGTCATCGACAACAGAACCGGTGACGTGGTGGCCCTGTCCGGCGGCGTAGGCGAAAAGAATGATTTCCTGGCATACAACCGCGCTACTCAGGCACGGCTCCAGACCGGTTCCTCGCAGAAGCCCATTTCGGTTTACGCTCCTGCTTTTGAGTCCGGTGCGGTGAGCCCCGCTACGGTGCTGAAGGACCTGCCTGTCACCTACAGCGGCGGCAACTGGCCCAAGAACGACAACCGAAAGTATAACTATGCCAGAACCGTGTTCAGCGGCATCGTTTCTTCCGTCAATACCATGTCCGTCCGTACCCTGAACGAAACGGGCGCGCTGTATGCCTTTGACTTTGCCAAGTACAATCTGGGCCTTCACAATTTGGTGGAGAGCTACACCGCCTATAACGGCCAGATCCAGTCCGATATTGCCCAGGCACCTCTGGCACTGGGCGCATTGACCCTGGGTGTTACCGTTCGGGAAATGAGCGCGGCCTACGCCACTTTTGCCAACAACGGCGAATACCGGGAGGCCCGGCTTTACACCAAGATCTACAACAGCCAGGGCCAGCTGGTGGTGGACAACACCCAGGACACCAAGCAGGTCCTCAGCGAAAAGACCGTCAACTATATGAACTACTGCCTGTACCATGCCGCCAACAACGGCACCGGCGGCGCGGCCATCTTCGGCGGCCAGGCCATTGCGGGCAAGACCGGCACCACTTCCAGCAACCGTGACCGCTGGTTCTGCGGCTACACTGCCCACTATACCGCCGCTGTCTGGTGCGGCTACGATCAGCCTGAGCAGATTAGCCTGGGTACCAACCCTGCCGCCCAGTTGTGGCGTAAGGTAATGATGCCTGTCCATCAGGGTTTACCTTACACGGGTCTCTTTAACGGAAACGCCATGCGCAGCGTATCCGTGTGTCTGGATTCCGGCAAGATCGCAACGGCCGCCTGCAGCAATGACGCAAGAGGCGAGAGCCGTGTGTCTACCGCTATGGTTTATCCTGACGATGTTCCCTACGGCACCTGCGACAAGCACACCAATGTGGAATACTGTGTGACCGGCGGCGGTGTCGCCACCGAATACTGCGGCAAGTTTGAGGATGTGGAGATCACATCCAAGGCACTGGTGAAGCTGAACAGTGCCGAGGTCAGCGAGATCAAGAGTGCCATGAACGTGGGACTGCTGGCAACCTACTATGATGACGGCTATGTGTACTACACCGACGGCGCATGGCATGGCTTTAAGAACAGCTATCCCGACAACACCGAGCCTTACCTGTGCTGCACTGTCCACACCAAGGAAGCCTGGGAAAAGTACCAGAAGGAAAAGGAAGAGCAGGAAAAGGCGGAGCAGGATAAGCAGGAGCAGGAAGGCGGCGAGACTACTCCCGAAGCACCCGCTGAAACAACACCTCCTGCCCCCGAGGCCGGCGGCGAAGCCGATGAATGATACGTTCCGCTATCTTATATAGAGAGAAGGAGGAGACCCAATGCTTTGGATTTCCGATGAATGGAAAGATTACGAGGTTCTGGATGCTTCCGACGGGGAGCGTCTGGAGCGGTGGGGAAAGTATATCCTGGTGCGGCCTGACCCCCAGGTGATCTGGAATACCCCCCACAGCGCGAAGGAATGGAAGAAATACGATGCCCGCTATGTCCGCTCCAATACCGGCGGCGGACGCTGGTCCGATCACCAGCTGCCGGAGCGTTGGCAGATCAAATACAAGGATTACCTGACCTTCAACGTCAAGCCCATGAACTTTAAGCATACCGGTGTGTTCCCGGAGCAGGCAGCCAACTGGGATTTTATCCGGGAAAAGGTGGCGGGGGCTGCTGCCCACCGTCCTGTCCGGGTGCTGAACCTGTTCGCCTATTCCGGCGGCGCGACACTGGCGGCGGCAGCTGGCGGCGCGGAGGTCTACCATGTGGATGCGTCCAAGGGTATGGTGGCCTGGGCCAAGGAAAATGCTGTGGCCTCCTGCCTGGCAGACAAGCCCATTCACTGGATCGTGGACGACTGCGCCAAGTTCATCCAGCGGGAGATCCGCCGGGGACGCCGTTACGACGGTATCATCATGGATCCCCCCAGCTATGGCCGGGGCCCCAGCGGCGAGATCTGGAAGATGGAGACCAGCTTCTATCCCTTCCTCCTGGAAACGGTGAAGCTGCTGACGGACGATCCACTGTTTGTCATCATCAATTCCTATACCACCGGCCTGGCACCCTCCGCGGTGGCCTACGCTTCCGATGTAGTATTTGGACAGAAGCACGGCGGACAGACCGCGGCCGGGGAACTGGGCCTGCCTGTAAGCGAATCCGGCCTGGTGCTGCCCTGCGGTGCCACCGGCAGATGGACACCCTGATGGAGGGATGACTTTGAGCAACATTATTTCTGTAGAGCATCTGGCGTATACCTATCCGGGCGTGGACGACACGCCCGGCGTCGCCGTATTTGAGGATATGAACCTGACGGTGGAGGAGGGCAGTTTTGTTGCCATCCTGGGCACAAACGGCTGCGGAAAATCCACCCTTGCCAAGCATTTCAATTCCATCCTGCTTCCCTCCGGCGGCAAGGTCTGGGTCTGCGGCATCGACACCTCCAACGAGGAGCGGATCATGTCGGTTCGCCGCAATGTGGGTATGGTCTTCCAGAACCCGGATAATCAGATCGTTGCCAACGTGGTGGAGGAGGATGTGGCCTTCGGCCCGGAAAATCTGGGCATTTCCAGCCCCGAAATTCGCCACCGGGTGGATAAGGCCCTAAAGCAGGTGGGAATGTACGAATACCGGGAGCACGCCCCCCATCTGCTTTCCGGCGGACAGAAGCAGCGCATCGCCATTGCGGGCGTCATCGCCATGGAACCCAAGTGTATCGTACTGGATGAGCCCACCGCCATGCTGGACCCCAGAGGCCGCCGGGAGGTCATTGAAACCGTCGGACGGCTGAACCGGGAGAAGGGCATTACCGTGGTGCTGATTACCCACCACATGGATGAGGCTGCCAAGGCGGGCCGCGTTGTGGTTCTCCACAAGGGCAAGGTGGCCGCAGACGGCACGCCGAAGCAGGTTTTCTCCCAGGTGGAGCTGCTGCATAACATTGGCCTGGCTGCTCCCGAATCCGTGGAGCTGTGCTGGGAGCTGAACAAAGAGGGCTTTGAGCTGCCCTTAGACAAACTGGACCCCAAAGAATGCGCGCAGGCACTTTATGATATGGTAAAGGCCTGACCCGCTGGGAGGAATAGAAATGGAACCGATTCTGGAAGTTAAGAATCTGAATTATATATATAGTATCGGCACACCCTTTGAGCATCAGGCTCTGGATAACGTGTCCTTTGCTGTGAACCGGGGCGAATTTATCGGCATTATCGGCCATACCGGCTCCGGCAAATCTACCCTGATGCAGCAGCTGAACGGCCTGTTAAAGCCTACCTCCGGTCAGGTTTTGCTGGATGGGCAGGATATCTGGTCCGACAAGAAGCTGACCCGGCAGGCCCGGTTCCGGGTGGGACTGGTGTTCCAGTATCCCGAGTACCAGTTGTTTGAGGAAACGGTCTACCGGGATATCGCCTTTGGCCCCAAAAACATGGGCCTGAAGGAGGACGAGATCGACCGCCGTGTCCGGGAGGCCGCGGGCTTTGTGGGCCTGACGGAAAATCAGCTGCAGGTGTCTCCCTTTGATCTTTCCGGCGGACAGAAGCGGCGTGTCGCCATTGCGGGCGTCATCGCCATGGAGCCGGAGGTGCTGATCCTGGACGAGCCCACCGCCGGTCTTGACCCCATCGGCCGGGCGGAAATTCTGGGCAATATCGAAAGCTACCGTAAGGCGAAGAACGCCACCATTATGATGGTTTCCCACTCCATGGAGGATGTGGCCCGGCTTACCGACCGACTGCTGGTGATGAACGGCTCCCACCTTGCCATGGATGCCACCCCGGCGGAGGTATTCACCCACGCCGAGGAGCTGGTGGAAATGGGGCTGAACATTCCCCAGGTGACTCAGGTGTTCCTGGAGCTGCGGAAAATGGGCGTGGAAGTGCCCAATGTCTATACCATCGGCCAGGCGGTCGATGCACTGAAAGCTATCCGGGGAGGTGCCGCAAAATGCTGAAAGACATTACCCTGGGCCAGTATTTCCCGGGCAATTCCGTGATCCACCGGCTGGATCCCCGGACGAAGCTCATTATGCTGGTCGTTTACATCGTGGCACTGTTTATGGCAAAGGGGATCCTTTCCTACGGCATGCTGCTGGTGCTGCTGGTTGCGGTCATCAAGGTTTCCACCATCCCGCCCAAGTCTATCGTCAAAGGTATGAAGCCGCTGGTGATGATTCTTGTGTTTACGGGCGTTCTGAACCTGTTCTTCACCCAGGAGGGGCCCGTCCTGGTGGATTTCTGGGTCATTACTATCACTCTGGGAGGCCTGACCCGGGCCTTCTTCATGGTGCTTCGCATCCTGATGCTGATCACCTGCACCTTCCTGCTGACCTACACCACCTCTCCCATCTCCCTGACTGACGGCCTGGAGAGCCTGATGAATCCTTTGAAAAAGATTGGCGTGCCCGTGCATGAGCTGTCCATGATGATGTGCATCGCCCTGCGGTTCATCCCCACCCTCATCGAGGAGACGGACAAAATTATGTGTGCCCAGAAGGCCCGTGGTGCCGACTTCGAAAACGGCTCCCTCATTGACCGGGCCAAGGCCCTGATCCCCATTCTGGTGCCCCTGTTCATCGGGGCCTTCCGCCGTGCTGACGAGCTGGCCACCGCTATGGAGTGCCGCTGCTACCAGGGCGGCGAAGGCAGAACCAAAATGAAGCTGCTGCACTATCACCGCAATGACCTGACAGCCTTCGGCATCGGCGCGCTGATGATCGTGGCTGTGGCCGTGCTGGGCAGTTTCGGCCTGTGAGGAATGCTATGCGGAATATCGCTTTGTTTTTGACATATCTTGGTACAGACTATCACGGTTGGCAGGTTCAGAAAAACCTGCCAACCGTTGCTGAAACGGTGGAAAAGGCCGCCGCCATGATCGTTGGGCATCCCGTTCATGTTACTGGCTGCGGCCGGACGGATGCGGGTGTCCACGCCCGGTGCTACGTGGCAAACTTCCGCACCACCTCCACCATCCCTGTGGAGCGGCTGCCCTATGCCCTGAATACCCATCTGCCCTGCGACATCGTTGTGACCAATGCCTTTGAGGTTCACGAGAATTTCAACGCCATCGGCTCCTGCGTCCGCAAGGAGTATACCTATCAGATCTATAATTCCCGCCTGAAGGATCCCTTCTACGTCAACCGGGCCTGGTTTTATCCCAAGCACCTGGACGAGAAAATCATGCAGGCGGCAGCCAGCCAGTTTGTAGGCACCCATGATTTTGCCGCCGTGCGGAGTGTGGGCACCGATGTAAAATCCACTGTCCGCACCGTATATTATTACAATGTGGAGCGGCAGGGGAATCTGATCACCCTGAAGGTCTGCGCCAACGGTTTCCTGTATAACATGGCCCGGGCCATGGCGGGCACCGTGGTTTATGCCTCCGAGGGAAAGATCAAACCGGAAGAGATCGGCAAAATTCTGGAATCCGGCAACCGCACCGCCGCCGGCCCTACCGTGCCCCCCGGAGGACTATACATGACCCATCTGTGGTACGACGACGGCATCGCAAAATTCGAGTGCGGCAGTGACTGGACGGTGTAAATTCATAATTTGTTTTTCATTTTTCGATGGTAATATGTTATACTGCATCGAAAAGGAGTGAGTTTTTAATGCAGCCTAAAATGTGCAGCAAGTGTAAGAAGAATATTGCCGTTGTCTTCATTACCAAGATGGAGAACGGCGTTACCATGAATGAGGGCTACTGCCTGAAATGCGCCCGGAGTCTGGGCATTCCCCAGATCGACCAGGCGGTGAAGCAGATGGGCATTTCTGAGGAGGACCTGGACCTGCTCAGCGACGAAATGAGCAGCATGTTCGGTCAGCGGGACAGCAGCGACGATAACGATGACGACGAGATTGACAGCCAGACCGCGACTTTCCCCCTGCTGAACCAGCTGTTCGGCGGTGCCAATAACAACAGCAGTCTGCCCGCACAGCCTCCCCGGCCTCCCAAGAAGGAGGAACCCAAGGAGGAAGAGGGCAGTAAGAAGAAAAAGAACAAGAAGCACAAGTTCCTGGACAGCTACTGCATGGACCTGACGGGCCGTGCAAGAGCAGGGAAGCTTGACAAGGTCATTGGGCGGGATGTGGAGACGGAGCGTGTCATTCAGATCCTGAACCGCCGCCAGAAGAATAACCCCTGCCTGATCGGCGAGCCTGGTGTTGGTAAAACCGCCATCGCCGAGGGCCTGGCCCAGCGGATCGCCGCCGGGGAGGTGCCCTATAAGCTGCGGGACAAGGAAGTGTTCCTGCTGGATCTGACTGCCCTGGTGGCAGGAACCCAGTTCCGGGGTCAGTTCGAGAGCCGCATGAAGAGCCTGATCGGCGAGATCAAGGAGTGCGGCAACATCATTCTGGTCATTGACGAAGTCCACAATCTGGTGGGTGCGGGCGATGCCGAGGGCAGCATGAACGCCGCCAATATCCTGAAGCCCGCCCTGTCCCGTGGCGAAATTCAGGTCATTGGCGCCACTACCTTTGCGGAGTACCGCAAGTATATCGAGAAGGATGCCGCCCTGGAGCGCCGCTTCCAGCCTGTGTCCGTTGCGGAGCCTACCATCGCCGAGGCCAGCCAGATCATGCAGGGTATCGCCAAGGCTTATTCCGAGTTCCACGGCGTGGAGATTTCTCCCGAGATCGCCCACCAGTGCGTGGTGCTGTCCGAGCGGTACATCACCGACCGTTTCCTGCCTGACAAGGCCATCGACCTGCTGGACGAAGCCTGCTCCGATGTGAACCTGCAGTGCAAGGAGATTTCCCAGCTTGCTGAGCTGAAAAAGGAGCGGGACGACTATGAACTTGAGCTGCGGATGCTCAACGAGGATACCGAGAACCAGAATTACGAGCGTCTTGCCATCATCCGCAGCAAGCTTTTGCAGCTGGCGGCACAGATCGAGGAGCTGGAAAAGCTGCCTGCCCCCGCCGTGACCATGGAGAACTTGGCCCGGATTATTGAGCTGTGGACGAAAATCCCCGCCTCCAAGATCAAGGCCCAGGAATATGAGCAGATCAAGGGCCTGTCCGCCCGTCTGAAAACCCATATTGTGGGCCAGGACGAGGCTGTGGATGCCGTTTCCCGTGCCATCCGCCGCAACCGTGTGGGCATCAGCCCCAAGAAGCGGCCCGTGTCCTTCATTTTCGTGGGCCCCACCGGCGTTGGCAAGACGGAGCTGGTCAAGCAGCTGGCAAACGACCTGTTTGACAGCGTGGACAGCCTGATCCGGCTGGATATGTCCGAGTACATGGAGAAGCACACCGTTTCCAAGCTGATCGGCTCTCCTCCCGGCTATGTAGGCTATGACGAGGCGGGCCAGCTGACGGAGAAGATCCGCCGCCGTCCCTACAGCGTTGTTCTCTTTGACGAGATCGAAAAGGCTCATCCAGACGTGCTGAACGTGCTGCTGCAGGTGCTGGACGACGGACGCATTACCGATGCCCAGGGCCGTGTTGTGAACTTCGAGAACACCATCATCGTTATGACCTCCAACGCCGGCTCCGAGGGCCGGGTGGGCGGCTTGGGCTTTGGCCGTACCGAGAACGACATGGTGAAGGAAAAGACCATGAAGGCCCTGCGGGAGTTCCTGCGGCCGGAGTTCATCAACCGTGTTGACGAGATCATCACCTTCAACCACCTGACGGAGGAGAACTTCCTGGGCATTGCCGATATTATGCTTGCTGAGCTGAAAACCAGCCTGGAAAGCCGTGGCCTGGCCCTCAGCTGGAGCGAGGATGTGCGCCAGCTGCTGGTGAAGAAGGCTTATTCCACCGTCTACGGTGCCCGGAACCTCCGCCGCACCATCCAGAAGGAGCTGGAAGACCCCATTTCCGAGGCCATCATCGATTCCTTCGAGAATCCCATTTCCGCTATCCACATCCTTGTGGAAGAGGATGCGGTGAAGCTGAATATTGTGTAAGATTTTATCCACAGGGCGGAGGCTTGTCTCCGCCCTGTATATTTTCTGAAAGTTTTTTGAAAATCCTGTAAGAATTCCGTAACTCCTGCGTCTAATAGGTGAAGGAGGTGAGAACGTGACGGAGTTTGAGAGCATCTACCGTACATACTTCCGGGATGTGGAGCTGTATCTGCGGGCCATCTGCCATGACGATGTTTTGGCGGAGGAGCTGACAGAGCAGGTGTTTTTCCAGGCGTTGAAGGCCCTGCCCAAATTCCGGGGTGACTGCGATATCCGCACCTGGCTTTGTACTATGGGGAGAAACTACTACCTGTCCCATCTGAGAAAGACGAGGCCCACGAAGGATGTCGAAGAAGTCCAGATCCCGGACCCGTCCCGTTCCATCGAGGAGCGGGTGGAGGACAGGCACCAGGCCATGGCCATCCACCGGGTGCTCCACGATCTGCCGGAGCCATACAAGGAGGTCTTCTCCCTGCGCATCTTCGGCCAGCTCTCCTTTGAGGATATTGGCAGCCTGTTTGGACGCACGGCCAACTGGGCCTGCGTGACCTACCACCGGGCGCGCCAGAAAATTCGGGACAAAATGGAGGAATGAATATGAAGGTTTCCTGCGACATTATCCGAGATATCCTGCCGCTGTATGCGGAGGATATGGTAAGCAACGCCACCCGGGATATGGTGGACGAGCACCTGTGCGAATGCGACAGCTGCACCAAGGAGCTGGGCGTGCTGAAAAAGGCAGAAAAGGTGCCGGTGGAGGTGGATTTGACCTCGCTGAAACGGGTAGGGCATGCCATTCGTCAAAGGCGCATTCTGACAGCGGCGACGGCTGTTATGACAGCACTGACGGTTTTTGTGACGGCTGTTGTGTTTATGATGACACCCTATTATCTGACTGCCGAAGAAGCCATTGAGGGCGTGGAGCTTCGGGCGGACGGCGGCTTGGCAATCGACCGTGCCAACGGCTATGTGGGGTGCGCAGGCTGGGGCTATAAGGAAGAGAACCATTATGCGCATCTGTATCACACCACGCGGTATGACTGGCTCATGGGCAAAATCGAGGATAAAAAGATTGCGGCAATGACCCAGGAAGAACTGGAAGCATACATTAAGGAAAGGTTTGAGATTGAGGAAATCACGCAGGAAGACTGGGATCGGTTCAATCAGGTTTACATTGAGTATGGCACCTGGAAAACCAATGACGGGGATTTTATTCCCTATAACCCGGAGACTTGCCAGGAAGGGGAAGGTGAGTGGGTATACAAGCCCGCGGATGAAAATCACTGGTATGTGAACATCCGTGACGGCAGTGCAGAGACATTGATTTGGGGCAGTGATGATACGCTACCTACCGGTAAGCTTGTGGACGCATCTTATGGATTTACCTTCCTGTTCTTCGGTGTGCTGGTGCTGATGCTGGCGTTCATGTTTATGGCCCGGCGGAAGAGTGGGCAAACAAAGGAGATACTGGTTCGACTGGCTATTCTCTGCGGCGGCATCCTTTTCTCCACACTTCTGGTTACAAGCGGCGACATTATCATTGTGGATTTGATGGCAGACTATAAGTGGCCCGGCTACATTGTTGTAGAATCCATTTTTACGGGGCTGACGGCACTGCTGTGGTATCAGCTGCATGTACTGAAGAAGCAGGACAAAGCCATCTGAATAAAGCAAACCGGGAGGATATTTCCTCCCGGTTTTTGTCAGAAATCCATCTGATTCATCTTATCTTCCATTTTCCAGGCGAAGTCCTCGGCCTTGTTGGCGGCCTTGTGGGCCAGGCGGCGGACCGGGTTCTGCCGGGGCATCATCAGAACTGCCACGGCACCGGCAGCAGCACTGAGACCCGCCGTGATCGCCCATCCTTTTGCATTCATGCTTCTCCCTCCTTTCAATGCTAGTATAACCATTGTGAAAAAATTCATTTCTGGAAGGTTTTTGTCTTTTCAGCGGGAAAAAGTTGTGATACAATAAGAAAAAAGCTTCGGGGGTATCACGATGGCTGTTGATAGTTTGCAGGAAAAGATCCGAAAAACCAAGAATCCCTCCATGGTGGAGCTGGCAATGCCTATGGCAGACCTGCCTCCCCATATTCTGGAGGAGGAGGGCAGCATCCCTGCCGCCTACGGCCGCTTCTGCCGGGAGCTGCTGACGGAGCTCAAGGGCGCGGTACCCACTGTGCGGGTCAGCTTCTCCTGCTTTGCCCTGCTGGGGCCCGAGGGCTTGGCGCAGCTGACCGGGACTTTAAAAACGGCGGCAAGCCTTGGGTATTACGTCATCCTGGATGCACCGGAAATACTGTCCCCCATGCTGGCAAAGGCCACAGCAGAGGCGGTATTCGGGGAGGGGAGCCTGTATCCCTGTGACGGTCTGGTGATCCCCGGGTATCTGGGCACTGATATTATCAAGGCATTCCTGCCATACTGCGCAGAAGGGAAGAAGGATATTTTCGTGGTGGTTCGGACGGCTAACAAATCCGCATCGGAATTGCAGGATCTGCTGTTCGGCTCCCGCATGGTTCACACCGCCGCTGCCGACTATGTGAACCGCTACGGCGCGGAAACGGCGGGGAAGTTCGGCTATCCCCGGGTGGGTGTTATGGCGGCAGCCAGCTCCGCCGACAGCCTGCGCACCCTTCGGACAAAATATCCCAAGCTGTTCCTGCTGGTGGACGGCCTGGACTATCCCAGTTCCAACGCGAGGAACTGTTCCTATGCCTTCGACAAATTCGGCCACGGCGCAGTGGTCTGCTGCGGAGCGGCCATTACCTGCGCCTGGAAGCAGGCGGAAAGTGACGGGCGGGACTTCCTGACCCATGCTTCCGCTGCTGCTGAGCGTATGAAGAAAAAACTGACAAGATATGTTACGATCCTGTAAGGAGGAAATCCATGCTGAAAATTTATGGAAGTATGCGCTGCCCGGACTGCGTCCAATGCCGTGAGGATTTGGACAGGGCGGGAGTAGAATACGAATACCTGGATTTTTCCGAAAGCCTGAAAAATCTGAAGGAATTTCTGATTCTCCGGGAAGCACCGATTTTTGACGAGATCCGCAAAGAGGGAAGGATCGGTATCCCCTGCATCCTGCGGGAGGATGACAGCATCACGCTGGATTGGGAAGAATTTACGTAACAATACGGTAGGGGTCGATGTGGGCATCGACCCCTACATATTTTTGATACTACTTTTTATTAGAAATCTTTAATTTCTAATAAAAAAGAGCACTGCCTGACGGCATTGCCGATTTTGCTATTTTCGGAAAGAAAATAGCAAAATCCCGTCTCATATGATTCTCATATCAAAACCTTTGATTGAGAATCAGTAGGAATCAGCCCATGGGCATCCGGCGGGAGCGGCCTGCGGTACCGCCATTTTCGGTGGCGTTGGTGGTATCGGTGTTGTCAGTGCTCAGGGGGCCGT
Organism: Oscillospiraceae bacterium; assembly: GCA_017461445.1. Classification (GTDB taxonomy): domain Bacteria; phylum Bacillota; class Clostridia; order Oscillospirales; family Oscillospiraceae; genus Faecousia. The sequence continues at coordinate 146,026 of JAFTXW010000016.1, read as the reverse complement.
TGCCATTGTCGATGGTTGCATCGGTGTACGGCTCAGTGGCATGGGTAGTGGGTACGGTGGTTTCTCTGGTGGCTTCCGTGGTAGGCACCGTAGCGGGGCGAGTGGTGGGGACAGTGTCCATGGGCTTGCTGTTCCGGCAGCCGCAGCCGGTGAACATTGCTGCGGTAAGGACGAGGGTAAGAGCCAGAATGCTGATCTTTTTCATTATTGTAACCTCCATGTTTTTGTGGTTTCAGACCTATTATTTCCCGGATCATGCGCTTTACGCTGGAAAATGTGCCCAGATTTTTTAAAGAGGAAGAAGGGGAAAAGTTTTAAAAACTTCGGAAATGAAATGGAAGTTAGCGAAGGGTAACTACAAAAAGTTTCAAAATGCATAAATTCCCGTTGATTTTTCTCTCTGCCCCGTGTATAATGAAACCGTACTAATAAAGATAAAGGAGAGTTCTCTGCTATGAAGAAGCTCGCTGTTAAGAAAAATGTGGAATGTATGGCCTGCCTGCAGTGTGCTCAGGCCTGCTCTGAGGCTTTCTATAAGGAATTCGATGTGACCCTGAGCTGTGTCCAGATCGTTGCCAAGGGCACCGGCGCCAAGCCCATGGTGTGCATCCAGTGCGGCAAGTGCATGAAGGCCTGTGAGCACGAGGCCATTACCCAGAACCCCAAGACCGGTGTGTACATGATCAACAAGAAGAAGTGCGTCGGCTGCGGCAAGTGTGTCGAGGCCTGCCCCATGAAGGTCATGGTCAAGAAGGACGACGGCCCCGTTTCCAAGTGCATCGCCTGCGGCATCTGCGTCAAGGCCTGCCCCATGGAAGTTCTGGAGATCGTGGAAAAGTAAAAAAGTGCCGAATACAGGGGCAGCCGAAGGGCTGCCCTTGCTGCATTTCTTAAGAAAATATTGGAATATGATTAAGCAGCTTGCATTACCGGGGGAAAAATGGTATAATGCACGAAATTGAAACCATTGCTCCCGGGAGGTTTTTATGCGCTATCAGGGCCATTATATAAAGAAGCCTAAAAAATCACAGATGTCCGATACGCCTGCGTCAAAGGGGAAAAAGCCGGTTTTGATCATTCTGCTGGTTTTTCTGGCACTGATCCTTGCGGCAGTTGTTGCTGTGGTGATCTACTGGAACACAATTTTGAGTATGATGACTGGTCCGCAGGATATTACATTGCCCAGCATGTCCGACGAGGAGATCGAAGCAATGCTGAATCCCATCGGTTCGATTTCCAACTCTGGCACTTCTCTGGATGGAGCAGCCCCGGCAGAGACCTCTCCCGAAAATACCTGGCCGGAAGTCGTTTCTGACCAGAATATCACCAACATTATGTTGGTCGGTCAGGCATCCCGCGCCGGGGAAGACTACCGTCTGGCGGATTCCATGATCCTTTGCAGCATCAACCGGGAGACCAATACCCTGACACTGACATCCTTACAGCGGGACATGCGCGTTGTGATCCCTGCCTATGCAGGACATACCCAGGGCTTTAACCGGATAAACAACGTCTATCACCTGGGCAGCTACTGGACCGGAGAAGTCAAGGGCAGTATGGAAATGCTGGCCCTGTGCATTGAGCAGAACTTTGGTGTTAAGATCGACCATACCATAGAGGTCGACTTTGAATCCGTCGAGAAGATTATCAATAAACTTGGCGGCGTGAAAGTGGAGATCAGCGAAGCGGAGCTGAAGTATTTGCAGGATACAATACCCGAGTACAGTAAGAATTTGACCGTGGGAACCAATCGTCTGGACGGCTATCAGGCACTGACCTATGCGCGGATGAGAAAAATCGACGGCGACCGCCAGCGTACGGAGCGTCAGCGGGAGATCATTACCTCCGTGATCGACAGTGTCCGGGATGTCAGCCTGATGGAGCTGCACGAGCTGGCTACCACAGTTGCTTCTATGATCGTCACGGATATGACCAACTCCGAAATTACCAACTATATTTTCGAGTTCCTGCCTAAGCTCTCCGACGTAAAGATCCAGTCCCAGGCCATTCCCTTTGACGGCACCTACTGGTCTGTTGAAGTGGATGTGGACGGCATACTGCAGTATATGATCGACTGCAATCTGCAGAAGAACGGTGAACTGCTGCGCGAATCCATCGGCCTGGTAGAAGCTGAAGAAGAATGACCATTGTTGTCCGGATCCTCCATTGTTGTGCGCAATGGAGGATCTTTTGCGGAAGTGCGGGGGCGCGGGGCGAAAAAAGAGCTTGTATTTACATAGGTTTGATGGTATAATATAATTTAATGGAAAACCATATCCCTAGGAGGTTACCTATGAGCAAAGGCGGACGCTACCTACAACAAAAGCCGGCAGCAAGCCCCAAAAAGAAGGCCGTCATGATCGTTCTGATCTGCGTGGTTGCTTTGTTGGTGGTTGGCATCGGCGCAGGTGTTTTTTATTATGATTATGTGCTGGGCCTTGTGGGTCAGGCGCAGTATGTGGAGAAGAACCCTTCGGACGAGGATATCGCGGCTATCCTTGGCGCGGGGTACCTGAACAGCAATGGCAAGGTTCCCACGGCTCCCAGCGGGGAAACGGAAGCCACCGAGCCCGCGGTTACCGAACCCTATGATCCCGATCTGACCAAGACAGGCAAGATCATCAACATCATGCTGGTGGGTCAGGCCTACCGGGTGGGTGAGGAATCCCGCATGGCGGACAGTATGATCCTTGCCACGTTGAATGTTGAAACAAAAACCCTTACCCTGACCTCCTTCCTGCGGGATATGTACATCAAGCTTCCCAATTATAAGGGTCACACCTGCGGACATAACAAGATCAATACCTGCTACGCACTGGGCTATGCCTGGGGCGACACCAAAGGTGCTATGGAAATGCTGGACAAGCTGATGCTGGAGCAGTTCGGCGTGAATGTGGACTACAATGTGGAGGTGGACTTCACTGCCTTCCAGGAGGTCATTAACGCCCTGGGCGGTATCGAAGTGGAGCTGACCGAGGCGGAGGCAGAATATCTCACCGGTCTGAATTACTCCGATACAAAACGGGAATTCGAAGCCGGCACCGTAACGCTGGATGGCGAGGCTGCACTGAACTACGCCCGTATGCGCAAATCCTCCGCGGATGACAACGATTTTAAGCGGGCCAGCCGCCAGAGAAGTGTCATCACCAAGGTTCTGGAAGAGTGCAAGACCATGAGCCTGACCCAGCTGAACGACATGCTGACAAAGATTTTGCCCATGATCATCACCGACATGCCCAAGGATGTGATCACTACCTACGCGCTGGAGCTGCTGCCTATCATTGCCGATCTGCAGATCGTCTCCAACCAGTGCCCCGCCGAGGGTACCTACAGCAGCCAGATCATTGAGATTTATGACGTTGCCCAGGGCTGTATTATGCCCAATGTGGCAAAGAACAGGGAGCTTCTGATGGCCATTGCCGAAGCTGACATTCTGGAAGCCGCAGAAACAACGGCACCCACCGAATAATATCCGAACCTCTGCTGCCGCGTGTGGCGGAGGCTCCCGTAATGTGAGAAAATGTAAAAAATTGTTTCCCGGAGGTTCTCTATGTGCAAAGGCGGACGTTATTTAAATTCCCACGCGCCGAAGGCGGGCGGCAGAAAAAAGAAGATACTGCTGGTCGTGCTGATCCTGATCGTGGCAATTCTGGCTACAGCCATCGGCGGTGGTCTCGGCTATTATAACTACGTCCTCAGCCTGGTGGGCGAGGCGGAATATGTGGAAAAGAATCCCTCCCGGGAGGAGCTGGCAGCTATCCTGGGCGAAGGCTATCTGGACGCGGAGCTGGAGAATGCTACGGAAGGGGAGACCCAACCAACGGTGAGTGTGCCTGAAACCACTGGCGAGATCATCAACGTGATGCTGGTTGGACAGCAGTCCCGGGATGGTGAGACAGCCAAGCTGGCGGATACCATGATCCTGGCGACCCTGAATTTGAAAACCAAGACCCTGACCCTTACTTCCTTCCAGCGGGATATGTACATCAAATTGCCCGATTATGCGGGTAAAACCTGCGGCAAAAACCGCATCAATACCTGCTACGCACTGGGCTATGCCTGGGGCGATACCAAGGGTGCCATGGAGATGCTGGATCTTCTGCTGCTGGAGCAGTTCGGTGTGGATGTGGACTATAATGTGGAGGTGGATTTTGTCGCCTTTCAGGAGGTTATCAACGCCCTGGGCGGCGTGGATGTGGAACTGACCGAGGCGGAAGCTACCCACCTGAACAAAAATACGGATCTGAATGGTGCTTACAAAAAGGGAACAAACCACCTGGACGGCGCGGCGGCTCTGGCCTATGCCCGTACCCGCAGTGCTTTTGCCGGTGACAACGACTTCAACCGGACGGATCGTCAGCGTAAGATGATTTCCTCCATCCTGGAAAAGTGCCGCACTATGAGCCTGACCCAGCTGAACAATATGCTGACAACCATTCTTCCCCTGGTAAAGACGGACATGTCCTCTGATGTGATCACCAAGTTTGCTCTGGAGCTGCTGCCGATCCTGCCGGAGCTGAGCATCGTATCTAACCAGTGCCCCGCCGAGGGCACCTACTCCGGCCAGATGGTGGAAATCTACGGTGTCAATTCCGGCGTGCTGGTGCCCGATGTGGAAAAGAACCGGGAACTGCTGATGGCCATCGCCGAAACCGATGTGATCGAGCCGACCGAAACCACGGTGCCTGCGGAATAATCTTCAAATCCTCCACTGTGTTTTGCAGTGGAGGATTTTTTGCCAATTCGCTGTTTGTGGGGAAGACTTTTTGACCCTGATATGGTATGATCGTCCCAAACGGAAGGGAGGATGGATATGGATACCATTGCCATTGGAAAATTCTTAGCCAGCCTGCGCAGGGAGCAGGGGATGACCCAGGAGCAGCTGGGGGAAAAGCTGGGGGTCACCAACAAAACCGTATCCCGCTGGGAGAAGGGATACTATCTGCCGCCGGTGGAGATGCTGCAGGGCTTAAGCGAGTTGTACGGCATCACTATCAACGAGATCCTCAGCGCAGAACGTTTGACAGGGGAGGCCTACCGGGAAAAGGCGGAGGAAAATATCAAAACCGCTTTGAAATCCAGTCCTTTTTCTCTGGAAGAGAGGGTGGAATTCTACAAGGGGAAATGGAAGAAGGACCATTTCTGGACTTGTTTGGTGATACGGGTGCTGATCTGGGGCCTGCTGGCGGTGTGTATTGTGAAACGGGAACCGCTTTGGGCGGTGGGTTATGCCGCCGCGAGCCTGGTGTATTACTGCGTCGAGCGGAATCAGATGATGACCTATGTGGAGGCCCGGGCTTTTGATGGGTCGGGAAAGCAATAAAAGAAGGGGTGCGTTGTGAAACGTGCCCCTTTTGTAACATAAATTTCATGTTTGTCATAATTGCAAATTCGTTCGGAATATGCTATACTGATTAAGAGTTTACACCCGGAGGCGTTTATGACCGAATTGACTGATTTTCAGCGGAAAATTTCCGCTTTTCTGCCCGAAATGGAGCTGCGTTTTGACGAGCCCATGGCAAAGCACACCTCCTTCCGCATCGGCGGCGGGGCGGAGGTGATGGCCTTCCCGAAAAACAGGGAGGAGCTGGCGAAACTTTTAAAAACGTTCGCTTTATTGGACACGAAATTTGCTATTTTAGGTGCAGGAACCAATGTGCTGGCCCCCGACGAAGGCATTTCCGGCCTGGTCATCTGCCTGAAGGACTGCCTGGACGGTATGGAGCGGCTGGACGATACCCACATTCGGGTGATGGCCGGTGTGACCATGAGCCGGGCGGCTGTTTTTGCGGCCAATCTGGGCCTGGGCGGACTGGAATTTGCCCACGGCATCCCCGGTACGGTGGGCGGCGGCGTTTATATGAACGCCGGTGCCTACGGCGGCGAAATCTGCCAGGTCTGTACCCAGGTGGAGGTCATGGACATGGCGGGCAATATGCGAACTTTGTCGGCTGATAAAATGGGCTTCTCCTACCGCCACAGCATTCTGGAGGAGCAGCCGGGCATCGTCATCAGCGCGGATTTCGCGCTGGAACCCAAGCCTACGGAGGAGATCAAGGCCAGAATGAAGGAGTTGATCGGTAAGCGTTCCGCTTCCCAGCCCTTGGATCTGCCCTCTGCTGGCTCCGCCTTCAAGCGGCCAGTTGGCGGCTACGCTGCGGCCCTCATCGATCAGGCAGGGCTGAAGGGCTACCAGGTGGGCGGCGCGGCCATCTCCACCAAGCACGCCGGCTTTGCCGTCAACCTGGGCGGCGCAACCGCGAACGATGTCAAGAATCTTCTGCGTGAAGTTTCCGACAAGGTTTTTGAGAATTCCGGCATCCGCATTGAACCGGAAATTCGCATCTGGTAAAACTTTCAACTTTCCATTTTCAATTTTCAACTTACAAAGAAAGGGGGCCTCCCAATGGCCGTGTCCTTCTCTGCGTCCGCCAAGGCGGAGGTCTGCCGCATTCTGCCCCATAACCACTGCTGCGCTCTGGCCCAGTGCTTCGGCATCCTGCTCTACTGCAACAGCTTTACGGCGGAGGGAATCAAGATCATCACGGAAAGCCGGGAATTTGCCTATATTCTGCCGAAGCTCTTTAAGAAGGCTTTTGATGTCTCCTTCGACAGCTATCCTAGCCTGGAGGCTCCCGGAAAGCTGGTGTTCCAGATCTGGGACGAAGAAAAGATCGACGAAATCATGGCCTCCTTTGGCTTTGATATGGCGGATACTGTGGCCCTCCATGTGAATCTGCCTGTGGTGGAGGAGGACTGCTGCAAGGGAGCTTTCCTGCGGGGCGCGTTTCTGGCAGGCGGCAGTGTGACCGACCCTGGTAAGGGCTATCACATGGAGATCGCCACCACCCACCAGAGCGTGGCCCGGGAGACCTATGCCCTGATGCAGGAGGTCATGGGCTTCTATCCCAAAACCGCCCAGCGGGGCGGGGGACAGGTGCTTTACCTGAAGCAGAGCGAGCTGATTTCCGATTACCTTACATACTTGGGTGCTCCCGTTGCGGCGATGGGCATTATGGAAGCCCGGCTGGAAAAAGAGCTGAACAACAAAGTGAACCGCCGCTGCAACTGCGACGATGCCAACCTTTCCAAGGTAGTGGAGGCGGCCCAGGAGCAGATCTCCGCCATCCGCATTCTGAAAGAGCGGGGCATTCTGGAAAGCCTTCCCGGAAAGCTGCAGCAGGCGGCGAAGGCCCGGGAGGCAAATCCTGAGGCAACCCTTACCGAGCTGGCTTCCATGATGGAGCCTGCCATTACCAAGCCCGCCATGAACAACCGGATGAAGCGGCTTGTCCAGCTGGCAAAGGAGGCAAAGCCATGAGTTTTGTGCATTTGCATGTCCATACCGAATACAGCCTTCTGGACGGTGCCTGCCGTATCGACGGCATGATGGACCGTGTGAAGGAGCTGGGGCAATCCGCCATTGCCATCACCGACCACGGCGTCATGTACGGCTGTATCGATTTTTATAAAGCCGCAAAGGTCGCAGGGATCAAGCCCATCATCGGCTGCGAGGTCTATGTGACCCGCCGCCGTATGAGCGACCGTGTCCACGGCATTGACAATGACCCTTACCATCTGGTGCTGCTGTGCGAGAACCGGACGGGTTATGAAAACCTGTGCCTGCTTGTCTCGGAGGCCTTTATCAACGGCTTCTATGGAAAGCCCAGAGTGGATCTGGAGCTGCTGGAACGGCATCACGAGGGTCTTATTGCCCTGTCCGCCTGTCTGGCGGGTGCCATCCCCCAGTATCTGATGGAGGAGGATTACGATTCGGCGAAGAAATATGCCCTGAGAATGGCGAACATCTTCGGCGAGGGTAATTTCTACCTGGAGCTTCAGGATCACGGCATCGAGGAGCAGCGGCCCGTGAACCAGGGCGTTATGCGCCTGGCCCGGGAGACGGGGCTGCCCCTGGTGGTCACCAACGATGCCCACTATCTGCGCAAAGAGGATGCCGCCATGCAGGATGTTCTGCTGTGCATCCAGACCGGCAAGACCGTAGACGACGAAAACCGCATGAAATTTCAGACCGAGGAATTCTACCTTAAGAGCGAGGAAGAGTTGCGGCAGCTGTTCCCGAACTGCAGTGAGGCCTTTGAGAATACCGTCAAAATTGCTGACCGCTGCAATCTGGAATTTACCTTCCACGAATACCACCTGCCCTCCTTTCCGGTGCCCGAGGGCTATACCAACGAGGAATACTTCCGTGAGCTGTGTATGAATGGCTTCCGGGAGCGGTATGAGAATCCCCCGGAAAGCTACAAGGAGCGGCTGGAATATGAGATCGGCGTTATTAGCCGTATGGGCTACGTCAACTATTATCTGATCGTATGGGATTTCATCCGCTACGCCAAGGAGCAGGGCATTCCTGTCGGTCCCGGCCGTGGCTCCGGTGCGGCTTCCATCGTGGCCTACTGTATGCACATCACGGAAGTGGACCCTATGAAGTACGCGCTGATCTTCGAGCGGTTCCTGAACCCCGAGCGTGTCAGTATGCCCGACTTTGATACGGACTTCTGCCAGGAGCGGCGGCCCGAGGTCATTGAGTATGTTATGCGCAAGTACGGTGCGGATCATGTGGCGCAGATCGCTACCTTCGGCACCATGGCCGCAAGGGGTGCCATCCGGGATGTGGGCCGTGCGTTGAATTTCACCTATGCAGAAACCGATGTGGTGGCGAAATTGGTTCCCACCACCCTGCACATTACGCTGAAAGAAGCCCTTGAAGTCAGCCCTAAGCTCAAGGAGATGTACGATAACGATGAGCGGGTGAAAAAGCTCATCGACACCGCCATGAGTCTGGAGGGTATGCCCCGGAATACCTCTACCCATGCCGCGGGCGTGGTCATCACCGCCGATCCGGTCAGCACCTATCTGCCCCTGAGCCGGAACGACGATACCATCGTCACCCAGTACACCATGACTACCATCGAGGAGCTGGGCCTTCTGAAAATGGACTTCCTGGGCCTGCGGAACCTGACGGTCATTGAGGACGCGGAGCGGCAGATTCGGGAGCTTGACCCGGATTTCGATATCGACAAGGTGCGAGACGATGATCCGGAGACTTTCGCCATGCTGGCGGAGGGCAAGACCCAGGGTGTGTTCCAGCTGGAATCCGCAGGCATCACCGGTGTATGTGTCAACATGAAGCCCACGTCCATTGAAGATATGACGGCTATCGTAGCACTGTACCGCCCTGGCCCCATGGATTCCATCCCTACCTTCATTGCCAACAAGCTGGATCCTCGGAAGATCACCTACAAAACACCCCTTTTGGAGCCGATTTTGAAGGTCACCTACGGCTGTATCGTCTATCAGGAGCAGGTTATCGAAATTTTCCGCTCCCTGGGCGGCTATACCATGGGCCAGGCAGACAACATCCGCCGGGCCATTTCCAAGAAGAAAATGAAGGTCATCGAGGCGGAGCGGAAGGTCTTTGTTTACGGTGACCCGGCTCAGAATATCACCGGCTGTATCGGCCACGGCGTTTCCGAGCAGGTGGCCCAGTCCATTTACGATGAAATCGTTGACTTTGCCAATTACGCATTTAATAAGGCCCATGCCGTGTGCTACGCGGTGGTATCCTATCAGACGGCCTACCTGAAATGCCACTATCCCCGGCAGTATATGGCCGCGCTGATGACCTCCGTGCTGGATTCCGCTACAAAAATCTCCGGCTACATTGCCGAGCTGAAGGAGCTGGGCATCCCTGTCCTGCCCCCGGATATCAACCACTCTGTGGACAAATTCTCCGTGGAGGGGGATTCTATTCGGTTTGGCCTGGGTGCTGTCAAAAATGTGGGCATTGGCCTGATCCGCAACATGGTAGCCAAGCGCACCGAGGGCGGGCCCTTCAAATCCCTGGAGGATTTTCTGGAGCGGATGGGTGAGGGCGAGCTGAACAAGCGCGCTGTGGAAAACTTCATCAAGTGCGGTGCCATGGACTGCTTTGGGCACCACCGCAGCGAGCTGCTGGCAGTGTACGACCGGATGATGGACACCGTTTCCTCCACCCGGAAGCGAAATCTGGATGGACAGATGGGACTCTTTGCCATGCTGGAAGAGGACGATGCCGCTGCCCGGATCCCGATCCCCAAGCTGCCCGAAAAGAGCCGGGCGGAGCTGATGGCGATGGAGAAGGAGACCACCGGTATTTATATCTCCGGCCATCCCATGGACGATTACCGGGCCCTCCTGCGAAACACCCATGTGGTGCCCATCGGAAACCTGATGGGGGAGGAGAGTACCTTCACCGATGACCAGATCGTCAGCGTGGCAGGTATCGTCCAGAATGTAAAGATGAAGACCACCCGGAATAATTCCATGATGTCCTATGTCACCGTGGAGGATGATACCGCTTCCATCGAAATGCTGGCCTTCTCCAATGTGCTGAGCCAGTATGGCGGCTACTTGCGGGAAAACAGTGCTGTGGTCATTACAGGCCGCTTATCCCTCCGGGATGACAAGGAGCCCCAGATCGTGATCAACCGGGCCCGGCCCATTTCGGACTATGCCGAGGGAAATCCCGAGCCGCAGTCCATGCCCCGGAGCAGCGCACCCAAAAACGGAACGCTGTACCTGCGGCTGCCCGGCGAGCAGGGGAAGCTGTATCCCAAGATCAAGGCGATCCTGAATATGTTCCCCGGCGACTGCGGCGTGGTGCTTTACTTTACTGATACCAAGCAGCGGCGTGGTACCCGGTGCGTTATTATGGAAAATATGCTTACCGAGCTGAAAAATGTGCTGGGTGAAGCAAATGTTGTGCTGAAATAACTTTCCTTTTCCCGTATATTGTGTTATAATATCCGTTTGAGAGGAGCTGATGCCGTGAAAAAGAGAATATTGCTGACGGCGTTGGTTCTTGCGTCTGTGCTGCTCAGCGGCTGCGCACCGCTGACTGTGTACGAAATGTACAGCCTTCCCCGGCGGTCGGAGGAATACAACGATCTGCAGGTGGCCATCGACAATGCTATGGCAGGGGAAATGACCTATTCCGCACCTCAGGCGGGGGAAAATTTACAGACTGTCCAGATGGCGGACCTGACCGGCGACGGGCAGGAGGAATATCTGGTATTTGCAAAGGGCAGTTCCGAAAAGCCCATGAAGATCCTGATCTTCACCCAGGACGATGACGGCAAGGCCCGGCTTTTGCAGATCATCGACAGCACCGGTTCCGCCTTTGAGCAGGTGGAATATGTGGATATGGATGGAGAGCCGGGGCTTGAGATCATCGTCGGCCGTCAGGTCAGCGACCAGGTGCTGCGCAGCGTCTCCGTTTACGGCATTCGGGAGGGAGAAGTCCAGCAGCTGATGAGTGTGGGCTATACCCGGTTCATGACCTGTGACCTGGACAGCGACGGGGGGAAGGAGCTTCTGGTGATTCAGCCCGGAACCGAGGACCGCATCAACGGTATTGCGGTGCTTTACAGCATCCGGGACGGCGTATTGGAGCGTTCCCTGGAAGCAGAGCTGTCCCAGCGGGCGGAGAGCATCATGCGGGTCATCGTCAGCCGCCTGGAAGGAGGCACGCCTGCGGTCTACATCGCCAGTGCCGTGGACGAAAGCTCCATCATGACCGATGTACTTGCCCTGCGGGAGGGGCGGTTTGCCAACATCTCCCTGTCTGGGGAATCAGGCAACAGCGTCAAGACATTGCGAAATTATTATGTGTACGGCAGTGATGTGGACAGCGACGGCGTATTGGAGCTGCCAAGCCTCATTGGTATGTATCCCCTGAATCCTGAGGGAAACAGCCTGAACCAGTATCTGATCCGCTGGTTCTCCCTGGACGAGGAAGGAGCGGAAACGGACAAGCTCTATTCCTTCCACAATTATCAGGGCGGCTGGTATGTGGGACTGGACAGCCAGTGGGCACACCGGGTAACGGTGGAGCAGGTGGGCAACACCTATGCCTTCTATCTGTGGGATGAGGAGTTTGAAAGTGCCGAGCCCCTGTACACCCTTTATGCCCTCACCGGCAGCGACCGGGAGACCCAGGCACAGACCGACGGACGCGTTCTTCTGTGCAGTGCCGACAGCGTGATCTACGCCGTCCGGCTGGAGGAAATTGCCACTGGATACGGCATTACCGAAGATATACTCAGAGAAAACTTCCACCTGATCTACGAAGCGTGGAATTCTGGAAATTCTTAAGAGGTAGAATATGAAAAAAGTTCTGATTTTGGAAGATGAAGTCAACATCCGCAGCTTTGTGGTCATCAATCTGACCCGGGCGGGCTATGAGGCCATCGAGGCGGGCACCGGCCAGGAGGCCCTGGACCGTCTGGCGGAGCATCCCGATATCGGCGTTGCCATTCTGGACATCATGCTCCCGGACATCGACGGCTTTGAGGTCTGCCGCCGTATTCGGGCCACCAGCAAGCAGATCGGCATCATCATGCTCACCGCCCGGAGCCAGGAGATGGATAAGGTCACCGGCCTGATGACAGGTGCCGACGATTATGTGACCAAGCCCTTCTCTCCCGCGGAGCTGACCGCCCGCATCGATGCCCTGTACCGCCGCATCGGCGGAGACAGCAGTGCCAATTCCGAGCTGCTGACCCAGGGCCCCTTCGTGATGAATACCCGCAATCATACCCTGGAAAAGGCCGGAAACCGCATCCGCCTGACCCAGGTGGAATATGCCATTTTAAAGCTCTTTATGCAGAATCCCGGCAGGGCATTGTCCCGGGAGGATATCCTGTCCGCCGTCTGGGGCCGGGATTATGAGGGCGAACTGAAGATCGTGGACGTGAACATCCGCCGTCTGCGCATCAAGATCGAGGATGATACCGCCAACCCCACCTATATCACCACTGTCTGGGGTCTTGGCTACAAGTGGGGCGCGTAAGGGAGCATGGCTAAGGATTCCAAACGGAAGGCTGGCGGCCTGCGCAGCCGCTGGCTGCTGAACACCGCCGGTGTGGTGTTTGCCCTGGGGCTTGTGTGTGTGCTGGCGGTAACGGCCTCCTTCTCGGCCTATTATTATTCCAATCTGCAGGCGGATATGGAGGACCGGGCGGCTGTTACCACGGAGTTCTTCACCGAATCCATGGGCCAGAGCTACAACGGCTTCTATCAAACCTGCGTTACCTATGCCCAGACCTTTGCCGAACGGGACCGGATCGAACTGCAGTTCATCAATGACAAGGGGATGCTTGTTGTCTCCTCCGTAGGCCAGTGGGCCGGGGAATCCCCCAGCACTCCGGAAATCCAGTCGGCCATGAGTTCCCGGGATATCGTGCCCTATGTGGGCCGGGATCCGGTGACGGGGGAACGGATCATGGCGGTGTCCAGCCCTGTGATCTACAGCAGCGGACAGGTCATCGGCGTACTGCGCTATGTGACCTCCACCCGGCTGGTGGACAGGCAGATCTTCTTTGTCGCACTGGTGTGCTTTCTGGTGCTGCTGGTGATCCTGGCGGTGGTGCTGCTGAGCAGCGGCTACTATATCCGCTCCATTCTGGTACCCGTGGCTGAGATTACGGAAAAGGCCAAGCGTATCTCCGCGGGCAGCTACGGCACCCAGATCCATACCCGCTATCAGGATGAGATCGGCGAATTGGCGGAAACCATCAACGAGCTTTCCAACAAAATCAGCCAGAATGAAAAAATGCAGGCCGAGTTTATCTCCCAGCTGTCCCATGAGCTGCGGACGCCCCTGACTGTGATCAACGGCTGGAGCGAAACCCTGCTTGCGGATGAAAATATGGATGCCGGTACCCGGCAGGGTATGAAGATCATTTCCGGCGAGGCCAAGCGGCTGACGGAGATGGTCATGGAACTGCTGGACTTCACCCGGATGCAGGATGGGCGTATGACCCTGACCGTGGAGCCCACGGACATTCGGGGGGAATTTGAGGATACGGTATACCTCTATTCCAGCCGCCTGAGCCAGGACGGCATCAAACTCCATTATATCGACAATGACGAGGATATTCCCGAGATCCCCGGCGATGCCAAGCGGCTGCGGCAGGTGTTCCTGAATATTCTCGATAATGCCGCCAAGCATGGCGGTGAGGGCAAGCGCGTGGAGGCCTCTATGGGCTATGATAACGGCTGCGTGGTGGTGCGGATACGGGACTACGGCCCCGGCATCCCCGAGGACGAGCTGCCCCTGGTAAAAAAGAAATTCTACAAAGGCAGCTCCAAGGCCCGGGGTACGGGCATCGGTCTTGCGGTATGCGACGAGATCGTGGAGCTCCACGGCGGCACACTGACCCTGGAAAATGCCCAGGGCGGCGGCACTTTGGTAACGGTGCGCCTGCCTGCCGGTTGACCGGAAAGGAACGCGAAAGAATCTATGGCAAACAAAGAAACCCAGCCCTGCTGTGAAAAATTCAAAACCATGATTGGCGGTCAGGCCTTGATCGAGGGCATTATGATGCGGGGTCCCAAGAAGGACGCAGTGGTTGTCCGGGGCAAGGACGGCCTCACCATCGAGGTCAGCGACCGGAAGCTGAATCCCCCCAAATCCTTTAAAAACTGGCCCTTTTTCCGAGGCGTGTTCGGCTTTTTGGATTCCCAGGTGACAGGCGTCAAGGCATTGATGCGCTCCGCCGACCTGGCTCCCGAGGAGATGCAGGAGGAGCCCTCCAAGCTGGACAAATGGCTGGAGGAAAAGCTGGGCAATGAAAAGTTCCAGCAAGCCATTATCGGCGTAGCCGTGGCTATGGGTCTGGGTCTTTCCATACTGCTGTTCTTCCTGCTCCCCATGGTGGTCAGCTCCTTCTTTGATAACTGGATACCCAACACTCTAGTGCTGAACCTTTTTGAGGGCCTGGTGCGTATGGTCATTTTTCTGGCCTATATGCTGCTGATTTCCCGGATGGGGGAGATGAAGCGGGTATTTGCTTATCACGGCGCGGAGCACAAAACCATCCGCTGTTACGAAGCGGGACTGCCCCTGACGGTGGAAAATGTCCGGAAGCAGACCCGGCTGCACCCCCGGTGCGGTACCAGCTTCCTGCTGGTGGTGATGGTCATTTCCATTCTGGTGTTCTCCGTGGCATCCTCCGCGCTGCTGGCGGTGTTCCCGGCACTGGAAGCCATCCGGGGCAGCTTCGGCTACCGGCTGATCATGATCGCGTTCAAGCTGCTTCTGCTGCCTGTTGTGGTTGGCATCACCTATGAGATCAACCGTTGGGTGGGCCGCCATGATAACTGGCTTACGAAGCTCCTTTCTGCTCCCGGCATGTGGATGCAGAATTTCACCACCAACGAGCCCGACGATTCCATGATTGAGGTGGGCATTGCCGCCGTCCAGGCTGTGCTGCCTGAGGAAGAGGGGGCAGACCGATGGTAAAGCAATATGGCGCACTCTATGTGGATGCCCGCCGTGCGCTTCTGGAGACAGAGGATGCGCACACTGCTGGATTTTTGGCTCGGCAGCTTCTGTGCCATGTTTCCGGCAAGAGCCAGGAGGCGATCCTGGCAGACCGGGAGCTGTATGCCTCCGAGGCAGTCTGCAAGGCCATGGACGATGGCGTGAGGCGGCTGCTGACGGGGGAGCCCCTTGCCTATGTGCTGGGGGAATGGGATTTTTACGGCCTGACACTGCGGGTGGACAAAAACGTATTGATCCCCCGGGACGATACCTGTGCCGTGGCCCAGCTTGCCATCAGCCAGGGCCTGTTCCTGGATCAGGACCCAAGAATTTTAGACCTTTGCTGCGGCTCCGGCTGCATTGGCCTGGCAGTAGCCACCAAAGTGAAGGATGCTAAGGTGACCCTTGCGGATCTAAGTAAGGAGGCCCTGGCCGTAGCTAAGGAAAATACAACGAAAAACAAGCTCAGCGGCCGGGTGCGCTGCGTCCAGGTGGATGCCCTGAAGCCTGCTCCCGCCTTCCTGGGCAAATTTGATATGATTGTCTCCAATCCTCCCTATATCACGGGGCAGGAAATGCAGGAGCTTCCCCCCAGCGTGAAGAACTTTGAGCCTCATATGGCTCTCTACGGCGGCGAGGATGGCCTGGATTTTTACCGCGCCATTGCCGCAAACTTTACCTCCGCCCTGAAGCCCGGCGGTTATCTGGCCCTGGAATTCGGCATGGGCCAGGGGGACGATGTGTGCCGCATTTTGGCGGAAAACGGGTATACCATTCTGGAACGTACCAGAGACTATAACGACAGAGAAAGAGCCGTGCTGGCGAGGTACGGCAGGAAGGAAGAGTAAATATGGCAACGAAAAAGACTGCTTACGAAGCACCGGCTCCTGCATCCGATAAGAAGAAGGCCCTGCAGACCGCCCTGTCCCAGATCGACAAGAATTTCGGCAAGGGTACCGTCATGCGCCTGGGTGACCGGCCCGAAATGAACGTGGAGGCCATCCCCACCGGCTCCCTGGCGCTGGATGCCGCTCTTGGCATCGGTGGTGTGCCCAAGGGCCGTATCATTGAAATCTATGGCCCCGAATCCTCCGGTAAGACCACCCTGGCCCTGCACATTCTGGCGGAAGCCCAGAAGCGGGGCGGTGAAGTGGCCTTCGTGGACGCGGAGCATGCTCTGGATCCCGTTTATGCCGCGGCTCTGGGTGTGGATACCGATAACCTGCTGGTTTCCCAGCCTGACACCGGTGAGCAGGCATTGGAAATTACCGATGCCCTGGTTCGTTCCGGTGCGGTGGACGCGGTGGTCGTGGACTCCGTTGCCGCTCTGGTTCCCAAGCAGGAAATCGAGGGCGAGATGGGCGATACCTTCGTGGGTCTGCAGGCAAGACTGATGTCCCAGGCTCTGCGGAAGCTGGCAGGCACCATTGCCAAGACCAACTGCGTGGTCATCTTCATCAACCAGCTGCGTATGAAGATCGGCGTTATGTACGGCAATCCCGAGACCACCACCGGTGGCAACGCCCTGAAGTTCTATTCCTCCGTCCGTCTGGATGTGCGCCGTGTGGAGTCCATCAAGGAGGGCGGCAACGTCATCGGCAACAAGACCCGTGTCAAGGTGGTCAAGAACAAGGTGGCCCCTCCCTTCCGGGAAGCCTACTTCGATATTATGTACGGCCAGGGCATTTCCAAGTGGAGCGAGCTGGTGGATCTGGCAGTCCAGATGGACATCGTCCAGAAATCCGGCAGCTGGTTCTCCATGGGGGACGAGCGCATCGGCCAGGGAGCCAACTCCGTGAAGGAATATCTGATGGCCAACCCCGAGATCGCCGAAAAGGTGGAAGCCCAGGTTCGGGAGAATCTGTGGAAGTTGAACGGCGGTGCTCCCAAGGCACCTGCCAAGGCCGCGGAGAAGGCGGTAGCCGTCAGCGCGGACGACTTCGACGATGAGGATTGATTCCTTAAAAACCACCCCTGACCGGGCCGGACGCTACTGGGTGACCTTCGACGACGGTTTGAAGCTGGGGCTATACCGCCAGACGGTGGAGGATTTCGGTCTTTACACCGGACTGGAGCTTTCTGATGCACAGGCAGAAGCCCTCCGAAATGCGGCGGGGCAGATGTCGGCGAAGATGCGGGCGGTTCGTATTGTGTCTGCTACCAGCGTGTCCCGCCGGGATCTGGAGGAACGGCTGGTGCGAAAAGGGGAGGACCCCACCCAGGCCAAGGAAGCAGTGCAGTGGATGGAGGATCTTCATCTGGTGGACGACCGCAATACCGCCGAGCAGGTGGTGCACTCCTGCATCAGCAAGGGCTATGGTCTCGCAAGAGCGAAGCAGGCCCTCTACGAAAAACGCATTCCCAAGGAATATTGGGAGGAAGCCCTGGCGGACTACCCGGATCAGATGGAGAAGATCACATCTTTTCTCCACAGCCGTCTGGATGCGGATTCCGACGAAAAGCAGGTGAAACGGGCCATCGACGCGCTGATTCGCCGCGGACATAGCTACCGAACCATTCGGGAAGGATTGAATTTGATTGCGGTGGAGACGGACGATTTTCCGGATGACTGAGGAGGAGCATTACTTATGTACGAAGAAGTTTCAAAATGGATAGATAACCTGCCTCTACAGAGTATCCCCGAAGAAGTTACTGCATTTTGTTTCAACCTCTATGACGGTTGTGATAATCTTCATTGGTCTATGGAACTGATTGGAGCCAGCCGTTTCGATGTAGATGACGAGGACTGGGCCTGTGATGAAATTACGGATTTTGAATCTCGAACGCAGGAATTCAAGTGGACAAAAGAAGCAAGCTGGGATGTTGTATTTGCGGAAATGCTATCTACTTTGAAGGAATATCTGGAAAAAGGCCAATATGCAGATGCTTTGAAAAGTAAGCATGGTGTTGGCGCAGGCTTTACCGAAGGAAATATCGAAATTCTTTATTCAAAATAAGTGCGTCATTTCAAAAATCTTCGTTTGCCATCGGGTGATTTTTGTACAGATAAGTTTATTTTGTGGATTGGAGTTTTTTATGGCAAATATTGGATTTATTTCTCTTGGCTGTGCCAAGAATCAGGTGGACTGCGAGCGGATGATGTACCGCGTCCAGGAAGCCGGGCACACCGTCAAGCCAGATATCGTAGGCTGCGACGTTGTGGTTATCAACACCTGCGGATTTATCGATTCAGCAAATGCCGAAGCTATTGACCACATTCTGCAGGCTGCCGCCCTGAAAGCCCAGGGGCTGGTGGGCAAAATTCTGGTCACCGGCTGCATGTCCCAGCGGTATCAGGGTGATATCCTCAAGGAGATGCCCGAGGTGGACGGCATTATGGGCACCGGCAGCTATACGGAGATTGTTCCCGCCATTGAAGCACTTTTGGACGAGCGGCAGGTGGAGGATTTCGGCTCCATCGATGCTCCCGAGCAAGAGACGGGCCGGGTCATGACCACTCCCGAGCATTATGCCTTCCTCAAGATCGCGGAAGGCTGCGACAACCGCTGCTCCTACTGTATCATTCCCTACCTTCGCGGCAGATACCGCAGCCGTCAGATGGACGATGTGCTCTACGAAGCCCGGCTGCTGGCAGCCAGCGGCGTGAAAGAGCTGATCGTGGTGGCCCAGGATACCAGCCGCTACGGCACCGATCTGCCTGGCCGCAAGCGGTTGCTGCCTGAGCTGCTGCGGGAGCTGTGCAAAATTGAGGAGCTGAAATGGATCCGTGTCCACTATGTCTATCCCGACGAGATCGACGATGATTTCATTGAGGTCATGGCAACGGAGCCTAAGATCGTCAAGTATCTGGATATTCCCATCCAGCATTGCAACAGCAAGATATTGAAGCTGATGAACCGCCGTGGTGACGGGGACTTCCTGCGGGAGCTGTTCGCCAAGCTGAGAAGCCGCATTCCCGGCCTGGTTATCCGTACCAGCCTCATTACCGGCCTGCCCGGTGAAGGGGAGGAAGAGTTCCAGGAGCTGTGCGATTTCCTGCGGGAGCAGCGGCTGGAGCGGGTCGGTGCATTTGCCTTCTCGCCCCAGGAGGGCACCCCTGCCTTTGAAATGGAGTATCCCGACAATGAGACGGCCCAGAAGCGGGCCGAACTGATCGAGATGCTCCAGTCCCGCATCATGGACGACTACAACGCCGCCATGATGGGCAAGACCTTGGATGTTTTGGTGGATGGCTATGACGAGGAGCTGGAGCAGTTCTATGGCCGCACCTACGCCGATTCCCCCGACATTGATGGACGGGTCTGGCTGGCATCCCAGGAGCCCATCCGGGAGGGCGATTTTGTGAAGGTTCGGATCGATGGCTGCGTAGACGGCGACCTGTCCGGCTATGTGCTTGAGGAGGACGAGGTATGACAACGGCAAGTAAGATTACCTTAGCGAGAGTTGCCATGATCCCCGCGTTTATGGCGACCATGTACTTATCCGGTGGTCAGGCAGGACTGTGGATGTGGATCTCTCTGGTGATCTTCATGGTGGCCAGCCTGACGGACTACATTGACGGCTACATCGCCCGCCACTATAACCAGACCACCGATTTCGGCAAGTTTTTGGATCCCCTGGCGGACAAGTTGCTGACCATTGCCGCCATGACCATGTTCTGCGAGTGGGGCGTATTCCCTGCCTGGGCGCTGATGATCGTGCTGACCCGGGAGTTCGCTGTCACGGGCCTGCGGCTGGTGGCCGTCCAGAAGGGCACCGTCATCGCTGCCGGATGGAGCGGTAAGGTCAAGACCGCCAGCACCATGGTAGGCCTGTGTGCCATGATGGCCCTGCCCGGCATCGCCATCCTCAACTGGCTGGTTATTGCCGTCATCGTCATCACCACTGTCTACTCCGGCGTGGAGTATTTCATCCAGAACTGGAAATGCCTGTGGGATTAACAGAATATCCCCAAAGCTTGTCATCCCGAGCGAACGAAGTGAGTCGAGGGATCTTCGCACCGATTTTCTGCTTAGCAGTAACGGGAGTGCGAGGATCCCTCGACGCGCTGACGCTTGCTCGGGATGACAGGCTTTTTTCTTTTTTGAAAAAACTGCAACATTTTGCCCCGCCCAATCGTATCCATTATGAGAGGAGGTGACGGAAATGCCTTCTTTGCTGCGCACAAATAAGGACATCACCTTAGTATACAACCGTCACGTAGACACTGTCTACCGGCTCTGCTATTCTTTTATGAAGAACCGGGCCGATGCCGAGGATATGGTGCAGGAGACCTTCCTGCGGCTGCTCTCGGCAGACAAGGAGTTTGAAAACGAAAAACACGAAAAAGCCTGGCTCATCGTCACCGCGTCCAACCTTTGCAAGGACAACCTGAAAAAGTGGTGGCGACGGCATGAGGACATCGGGGACTGCCTGGAGCTGGCCCAGGAAAGCGGCGAAGGAAACGCCGAGCTGCTGCAGGCCATCTTCGCGTTACCGAAGGACTACAAAACGGCGGTCTATCTGTACTATTACGAGGGCTATTCCACGGCGGAGATCGCACAGCATCTCCATTGCCCGGAAGCTACCGTCCGAAGCCGCCTGTCCCGTGCCCGTGCCCGGCTGCGAACCATCCTTGGAGGTGAGACCAAATGAAACGATCCGAAATCCGAAACGCTTACGACATGATGACCCCAACTCGGTCTCAGAAGGACAAGATGCTCGCTGCCATTCTGTCTGAAACACCCGTAACCGATTCCCACCCCGGACGCTACGTTCAGAAGCAGACCCATCCCAGCCGCTTTGGCACCGTTGCCGCAGCCGCTCTGCTGGTCTGCGTGCTCTTGGGCGGTATGTTCGTGCTGGGAAGAATGGGCCGTTCCGATGTGATTCAGCAGAACAGTGGGGCAGCAGACTGGCTGCTGGAATCCGATTTTTATCGGGCTGGATTGGAATGGTGTGAGCACCTGGGAGATTCAGATATAGCGTATGCAGAAAGCAGTGGAATCGTATCGCCTTATTTGGAATATTGCTGCCAATCCAGTGGGGATGTCGCTAAGCTGGACGAAATCTGTGAACGTTATGGTTTGAAGCTCCTGCTCCCCTGCCTACAGGAGGATTTCCCCCTGTTTGTACAGGAATCTGGGATCGGGGAATTGTTTTACCCGATAGAGGGGGTAATACATGAAAACGATAGAGGAGCCTACCAGAAAGAGGGATATTTTTCCTACGAGGGGAGTACCACGATGCTCTATGAGGACAGCCTCTGGCAGTATCCTGTGGAATATGGGTATTTCCATTTCCCAAAGGAATATTTTCCGCGTGTTTTGTGGAGGTATGGAGACTTGACAAAATTCGAGTGCTGGGAGTATACCAGTTCTCATGATCAATCGCTTTTCTTTTTTGTAACGGATGATGAAGGCTTGGTTTTTGCGGAACAGGAGGATGCATTTGTCCTTGTCATTGTCAAATCACTAAGGGTCGGTGATATTGTCCACGGCGAGCAAACCATGTCCCGGGAAGCCCTGGAAGCCTTTGCGGAGACCTTCGATTACTCCCTGACACCGGGCAAGGTTTGGCTCCCGGAGGAATATTCCTACATCCTGGAAAAGTATCAGACTGCCGTGGAGCAGAATTGGAATATTGACCAGTATCACAACAATGACCTGAGTTATCTTCCCTTGTATCTTCGGAACCCGGAGGATTTGGGCTACTGCCTGATGGATCTGGACGGCAACGGCTATGAGGAGCTGCTGGTGGGCACGGACAATGTGATCTTTGATCTGTTCACTTACAATGACGAGGTGGGCTTGATGCACCTGCTCTGCGCGGGAGAGAAGGATCCCTACGTTCTGTGCGAAAACAATATCATCAAGCACACGGGCTACACCGATATGAAAGCCACTGACTATACCTTCTTCCGCCTGTCCGACGGTATCGACCTGCTGGAAGAACAGGTGGTCATCCGCACAGATGACGGCTGGGAGGCTGGCCCCCGGAAGATCAAAACGGAGGCCGTGTCCGAAGAGGAGGCTATGGAGATCGTGGATTCCTATGTGGAAATTTCCCTTGATTATCTGACCTTTATCGACACAGACAGCAAGGTGGAGGAGCCTGACACCACCGAGCCAACCTTTACGGACGGCAGCTATGTGGAGATTTTGGAGAAATATGCCTTTGCCTTTACTGAGGACTGGGATATGGAGACCTGCCAGAAAAAGGGTATCAGTTATCTGACCGCATCTCTGGAGGATATTCAGGATATCGGCTATACCTATATCGATCTGGACGGCAACGGCTATGAGGAACTGATCGTGTCCGACGGGGAGCTGATCTATGATCTGTATACCCGGCAGAACGATGGCGTTATCAGCCTGCTCTCCAGCGGCGAGCGTATCCGCTATTATTTGTGCGAAAACAATGTGATCGCCTATGAAGGCTCCAGCGGTGCGGCCAGCAGTATTTACAGCTACAGCGTTGTAGACGGCGGGGAACTGGATTGCATCGAGCTGGTAAGCTACAACGCAGAGGTGGATGCGGAGAATCCCTGGTTCCACCAGGCTGGCGGCTGCGGTATGATGGATCCCATCACCGAAGCCGAGGCGAACGAAATCATGGATGGCTACAAGAAAATCACCATCGAAACCCGGGACATCATGCGGGGAACGGAATAAGCGCGCAAGGGGAGGGCAGAGATGCCCTCCCTGGTTTTTGTACTGGATTTTTCCTCGTATCTATGCTATAATGCTCTGGCATTTTTACATAAGCGAGGTAACACCATGAACGATAAGGAAATTGGCGAGGTTCGGCGGCATCTGCGCCGGGACCGCAGCAATATGACGGCCATTTACGGCTGCTACGTCAACGAAAATAAGGAGATCATCACTGAATTCCGGCAGTCTACCGGCATGATGCCCGAGAACGAATCGGACAAGTATTTTGCCCTCCTGCGCCGGGCCCTCTCCGGTTCCATTGGTAAGAATCTCATTGACATCACCTTTAAGACCTCCCAGGTGGCAGGTTCTCCCGAGCACCAGCTGCTGATGGATCTGCGCACCGAAAAGCTGCAGGACGAGGAATTCCGCCGTGGCTTTTACCAGAAAATCATCGATTCCGTCCAGATGGAGAATAACTACTTGATCCTCCTGGGCTGCGATGCCTATGATGTGCCCTTTAAGAGCAAGGATGATTCCTTTCAGCGGGATCAGTCCGAGGAGACCTACCGCTATGTGGTCTGTGCTATCTGCCCTGTGAAGCAGGCCAAGGCGACCCTGCACTATGTACCCGAGGAGAAGCTGTTCCACGACGGTGCCATGATCCAGAGCGTATCTGCCCCCACCCTGGGCTTCCTGTTCCCGGCCTTTGATGACCGCTCCACCAATATCTACAATGCCCTCTACTACACCAAGGACATCAAGGACAGCCAGGAGGCTCTGGTGGAGGCCCTGTTCAATGCCCCCATCCCCAAGCCCGCTGCCGAGCAGAAGAAGTCCTTTGAGGCCCTGCTCACCACCTCTCTTGGTGAGGAGTGCAGCCTGGATGTAGTGCAGACCGTCCATGACCAGATCTGCCAGCGGATCGAAATGCACAAGGAGGCCAAGGTTCCCGAGCCTTTGATGGTTTCTAAAGAGGACGTAAAGGAGGTGCTGGCTTCCTGCGGTGTCTCCGACGAGCATGTGGCGAAGTTCAGCGTGGACTACGACGAGGTGTTCGGCTTTGAAGCGGACCTGCACCCCAAGAACGTGATCGACAACAAGCATTTTGAAATCAAGACTCCCGATGTGGTCATCAAGTGTGACCCCACCCGCAGCGACCTGATTGAGACCCGCATCATCGGCGGCATTAAGTACATCATGATCTGTGCCGACGAGGACGTGGAAGTCAACGGCGTCAGCATCAACATTAACGATAAGGAAGCGGCTCCTGTTTTGTAAATGAAAGTGCCCTGCACCGGTTATGGTGCAGGGCATTTGCGTATGTATTACTTTCTGGAATTTTCCACAATGCTGACCAGGATATCCCGGCACTGTTCGATGCCGAGCACGCCGGTGTCCAGGCAGATGTCGTAGTT
This sequence comes from Oscillospiraceae bacterium, assembly GCA_017461445.1. Lineage (GTDB taxonomy): Bacteria > Bacillota > Clostridia > Oscillospirales > Oscillospiraceae > Faecousia. Next base: position 121,688 of record JAFTXW010000016.1, on the reverse strand, counting down.
CTGAGCCTGGCCCCAGGTGCGGCCGGTATAGTGCTGGTAATTCACCCGGCGGCGTTTGTCCTTTTCGTTCAAACGGGCTTCAGGGCTCTTTTCGGACTCGCCGTAGAGCCGCACAATGCGTTCTGCCCGGTAGGGGGTGTCGGCGAAGACATAGGCGTGGAGCGCGTCAGGGCGGTCCTTCAGGATGTAGTCGGCGTTGCGGCCCACGATGACGCAGGGGCCCTTGTCCGCCAGCTGCAGGATGACGCTGCACTGGATGTTCCACAGGAAGTCGGCGGTGGATAGGCCGTTCATCACGCCGGGAACCCCCTGGGGGGCGAAGGCATAAGAGAACAGGCTGCTGCCGGGGGAATGCTCGCCGTGCTCCTCCACATACTTAGGCGCGAAGCCGGATTCCAGGGCGATCTGGTCAACCAGCTCCTTGTCATAGAAGGGGATGCCAAGCTTTTCTGCCACCATGCGTCCGATGGTGCGTCCGCCGGAACCAAACTCACGGCTGATGGTGATGATTTTCTTTTCCATTGAAATGCCTCCTTCCGAGAATGCTGTGCTTCTCTTTTCTATATTATAGTCAAACTGACTGCGGATGTCAAATAAAAAGATAAGAAATTTGGAGAAAAGTAACAATGCGGCAGCAGAGGAGATGCCTCTGCTACTGCATATGCTCTTCGGCACAGTTGTCTACGACGTATACGCCCATCTCCTCCCGGTCCGGGGCAGCGAAAAGCTTGATGGAAGTGCTGTCAAAGGCAGGGCACAGCCGCTCCTCCGGGTCCAGTCGGACACAGTCGTTCTTTTTCTTCTTCATATCATCACCCCGGACATAGCTTTTGCGGTTTGTGCCGAACTATGCAAAGAAGCCGCTCATCAGAGCGGCTTCTTATTTCCATATACACGTTTGATTTCTTTCAGAATATCCGCATCGGCGGGGCAGAACTGGTAGTCGTCCATTTCACTGGGGTGGATCCAGCGGATGTCATTATGCTCCAGGGCACGGGGGAAGCCGTGGGGGATGGTGCAGTGGAACAGGGTCAGCCGGATCAGAATATCGGGGTATTCGTGGATCACCTGCATGAACTGGTTTTCCACCCCTACAGTTACGTCCAACTCCTCTTTGCATTCCCTGACCAGTGCCTGGGCCATGGTCTCGCCGGGCTCCACCTTGCCGCCGACAAATTCCCACAGCAGGCCACGGGCCTTGGTTGCGGGACGCTGGCAGATCAGGAACTTATCCTTCTCCCAAATCAGGGCTGCCACCACGTCCACGGGTTTTGCGGCCTTTTTCTGGGTCAGCACCAGGGCGGAGATGGGGGACACAGTGACGGAACCGCCCAGGTTTGCCAGAGGTTCGGTACCGGCCGCGTCATCCCGAATACACACATCCCACTTTCCCTCGGGCAGGGTGATGCTGACACCATGGGTGTCGGCATTGAAGGCGGCGAAGATCCGCTGATCCTCGTCTCCGTCAATCAGGAAGGCCACCATGTGGGGATTGCCGCTGGGGACAGGGTGAATGGTGCGCCACACGTCGTCCCGGTTCAGCAGCCGCAGGGAAGGGTGGGCCTTGCGGAAGGCGATCAGGCCCTTGTAATAGGACAGGGTCTTGGCATATTCTTCCTTATCCAAATCGTTCCACTTGATGGAATTGACGGAATCGGGGGAACGGTAGCTGTTGTGATCAAAGCCGCCGCCCTTGGCGGGCTTGGTGCGAAGCAGCTCTTCGCCGGCCTGCATGAAGGGAATGCCTTGGGACAGCATGGTAAAGGCCGCAGCCAGATTGTTCATCTTCACCTGGTCGGCACGGGCTGCCTTGGGCGTTGCCAGAGCCAGACGGTCAATGAGGGTGTTGTTATCATGGCAGGACACATAGTTGACGCACTGGCTGGGTGCAGCGGCCCACAGAGGCACGCCCATAAAGCAGGCATCCAACTGATCCCGGGAGCAGACGGCACCGGATACGAAGCCGGGCAGCTTATCATCAAACACGGAGCCCCGCAGCAGATCCCGGATGGTGTCGCTGAAGAAAGCAAAGCCTGGGACCTGGGCGGAATTGCCCTGAACGGTGAGGGAATAGCCGGGCTTGGTCATGGAGGTGTTCATGCTCCAGCCCTCACCATAGAAGATCACATTGGGGTGCTTCCGGTGGACGGTCTCCACGATCTCATTGATGGTCTGGGTATCAATGAGACCCACCAGGTCAAAGCGGAAGCCGTCGATGTGGTATTCGTCTGCCCAGTAGTTGACGCTGTCTACGATATACTTGCGCACCATGCTCCGCTCGGAGGCGGTGTCGTTGCCGCAGCAGGAGGCATCGGAAATTTTGCCCGCTGCGTCGATGCGGCTGAAATAGCCGGGGACGATGGTGTTAAAGCAAAAATCCGTCAGCTCGTAAACATGGTTGTACACCACATCCATAACCACGCTGATACCGTTATCATGGAGACCCTTTACCATCTGCTTCATTTCCTTCACCCGGACAGCACCGGCGTAGGGATCGGAACAGTATGAGCCCTCGGGTACGTTGAAGTTCACGGGATCATAACCCCAGTTGAACTGGGGCTTTTCCCGGCTTTCGTCGGTGAAGCCAAAGTCATAAACGGGCAGCAGATGCAGGTGGGTGATTCCCAGAGCCTTCATGTGATCCAGGCCCGTGGGGATGCCGGACTTGGTTTTCGTACCCGTTTCGATAAGGCCCAGGTACTTGCCCTTGTTTTTGATGCCGGAGCTGCGGTCCATGGACAGATCCCGGACATGAAGCTCGTAGATCACCGCATCGGTGACGGCCTTGCCCGCGTTGGGGTCGGTATCCGTATCCCAGCCCTGGGGATTGGTGGAGTTCAGGTCGATAACCATGGCCCGGTTACCATTGACACCGGTGGTCCGGGCGTAGGGGTCGCAGGCCTCGATGGTCTTGCCCCCGACGGTGACCTTGTAGGTATAATAAACCCCGGCGATATCCCCATTCTTTTCGGCGATCCAGGTACCCTGGACATCATAAACCATGGGAATGGATTCCATCAGATCTTCGGTGCCCTGGGTGCCGCTGCGGTAGAGGTTGACAGATACGGCACTGGCGGTGGGTGCCCAAAGACGGAAGGCAGTCTTGTCCTTCGTCCAGACGGCACCCAGGTCATTGCCGATATAGGTAAAGGCGTTTTCAAACGCGTGGGTAGAGTAGAAACCGTGCATAGGATGCGGTACTCCTTATAGTCATATTCCAGAAAATTATAGCATAGTTTGCGGTATCTGTAAAGAAAATGTTTCGAAAAGTTTAGCAAATTTTTACAGAGTTTCTGTTGATTTTTTTCTCATACCATATATACTGAAAGAAAAATGCGAAAGAGGGATACCTATGACCTACGAAGAAGTGAAACAGGATGCCGCGGTGCGGGTCTATATCGCCCAGGCGGACGCGTCCATGGAGGCACTGGGCTTTACGGAGCACAGCTTTGCCCATGTGACGAAGGTGGCTGAGATTGCAGGGTACATTCTGGAGACCCTTGGCTATCCCGCCCGGACGGTGGAGCTGGCAAAGATCGCCGGATATCTCCACGACATCGGCAATGTGGTGAACCGGGTGGATCACAGCCAGAGCGGCGCGGTGATGGCCTTCCGCATCCTGGACCGGATGAATTTCCCGCCAGAGGAGATTGCAGCCATTGTCACTGCCATCGGCAACCATGATGAGGGCACCGGCGTGCCCGTCAACGCAGTGGCTGCCGCCCTGATCATCGGTGATAAATCCGATGTCCGCCGCAGCCGTGTCCGCAAAAATGCCCACATCGCGGAGGATATCCACGACCGGGTCAACTACTCCGTTACCGATTCCCATCTGGAGATCGACCCGGAAGCTAAAACCGCCCTCCTGCGGCTCAGCGTTGATACACAGGTCAGCTCCGTTATGGAGTATTTTGAGATCTTTATGAAGCGGATGCTCCTGTGCCGCCAGGCCGCCAAAAAGCTGGGCCTGGAATTCCACCTGAGCATCAATGGACAGCAGTTGGTATGAAGAACGCCCTCCGGGTTATTTCCCGGAGGGCTATTATCTTACAGCTTGGCGATGGTAGCCTTGATTCTGTCAACGGTACGCTCGTGCCCCAAAATCTGCATGACGGTATACAGGTCGGGGGAGTTGGTCTTTCCGGTGACGGCCTGACGGAGGAAGGTGGACACATCCGCCACAGTGCCGGGGAAGGCGGTGGGATCAGCCTTGTAGGCCTTCATGTCAGTGGTGAAGCCAATCTCGGTGGTGATGGCCTTGACCTTCTCGAACCAGACATTGGAATCGTCGTTGATGTCGAACTTTTCCAGGAAGCGGTTCAGCACGTCTATGACCACAGCCTTGTCAAACTTCTCGTCGAACTGGGGTACTTCCAGATACTCGTCATAGAAGAATCCCATGTAGGGCTTGGCATCCTTCCAGACGGCCAGATCCTTTCTGGGCTTCTTACCGCCACGGCCGATGGCCAGGATACGCTTGGCATAGTCAGGATCGGCGGTGAGCTTGGCACCGAAGTCGGGGTCATACTCCTGGGCCCATGCGGTCAGCAGGTCGTAGACTTCTTCCGCACTCATGCGGGAGATGACGTTCTTGGAAACGTCCACCAGCTTGGCGTAGTCAAACAGGGAGCCGGCGGGGTTCAGCTTTTTGGGGCTGAACTTGAAGGTGTCCGCAGGAGCATCCGCGTTTGCCCGCCGCCAGTCCTCAAAGTTGGAGTTCAGAACAGTCATCAAATATTCATACACAGCCTTGGCGGGGAAGCCCTCGGCGGTGTAATAGGTCATGGCCAGCTCGGGATCCTTGCGCTTAGAGAGCTTGCGCTTGGAATTGCCGTCCATCTTCATCAGGGGGCCAATGTGGACATACTTAGGCAGCTTGAAGCCCAGGGTCTTGAACAGCTGGATGTGGAAGGGCAGGCTGGGCAGCCATTCGTCGCCGCGGACAACATGGGTGGTGCGCATTAACTGGTCGTCCACCGCGTGGGCAAAGTGGTAAGTGGGGATGCCGTCGGATTTCAGCAGAACATGGTCCACATTGTTCTCGGTGATGGTCAGCTTGCCCTTCACCAGATCGTCAAACTTGAACTGGTTCTCAATGCTGCCCTCACTGCGGAAGCGGAGCACCCAGGGGTTGCCTGCGTTCAGCTGGGCCTGGATATCCTCCATAGAGCGGTCACGCCACATGGCATACTTGCCGTAGTAGCCGGTGGTCTCCTTGTTTGCCTCCTGCTGTTCACGCATGGTGGACAGCTCTTCCTCGGTGCAGAAGCAGGGATAGGCATGGCCCTCGGAAACCAGTTTTTTGGCAAACACATGGTAAATGTCCGCACGCTGACGCTGGCGGTAGGGGCCATAATTGCCGCTGTCGCCGTCCATGGTAGCACCCTCATCAAACTGGATGCCGTAATATTTCATGGAGTCAATGAGAACCTCCACAGCACCGGGAACCTCACGCTTGGCATCGGTATCCTCAATACGCAGGAACAGAACGCCGCCGGACTGGTGGGCCATGCGCTCAGAAATCAGGCCCTGCACCAGATGGCCCATATGAACAAAGCCAGTGGGGGAAGGGGCCATACGGGTGACTACTGCGCCCTCAGGGAGATTTCGGTGGGGAAACTTGGCCTCTACCTCCTCGGGTGTCATGGTAACATTCGGGAAAAGCAATTCAGCAAGTGCTTTGTGATCCATAAGTATCTACCTCTTTTGCATAAAATTCTAGCATAAAGTATAGCACAACCGGGGAAAGAAATCAATCCGGGAAAATGCTTGACATTCCCATTTTTCGGTGTTACCATAAGAAAAATCTTTGCGGAGGGTAAGACAATGTTCAACTGCAACGCTTTTGCATATCCCGCAGCGCAGTTCGTTCCTGCTTTTTGGCCTTGGGACGGGCTTACATTGTCATGCTCAGATTTGCGGGAATAAACGCACATATTGGGAATGTAACGGTGTAAGCTGGCTTTTCTGTTGGCTTACACCGATTTTTATTTTTAGGAGGTATGAAAATGGAAACCCTGAAAGCACTGACGGACTACTATTCCGGCTACGACGAGGACAGCCGATTGCTCTCGAAGCACGGCAGCGTGGAATTTTTGACAACTATGCGCTACATCGAAAAGTATCTGCAGCCCGGTATGCGCGTCCTGGAGATCGGCGCAGCGACGGGCCGGTACAGCCATACCCTGGCCCGGAAGGGCTATACGGTAGACGCTGTGGAGCTGGTGGAACACAACATTGAGATTTTCAAACAGAATACCCAGCCGGGGGAGAACATCACCATTCAGCAGGGAAACGCCAAGGATTTGGGGATGTTTTCCGATGATACCTATGATATGACCCTGCTGCTGGGCCCCATGTACCACCTGTTCACGGTGGAGGAGCAGCACCGGGCCCTGTCCGAAGCTATCCGGGTGACAAAGCCCGGCGGTGTGATCTTTGCGGCCTACTGCGGCAACGATGCCACCATGGTGCAATACTGCTTCGGCCGGGGAATGCTCCGGGAACAGCGGTACATGGAGCTGGTGGATATGGAGACCTTCAAGGCCTCCTCTGACCCCGCCGAGCTGTTCCAGCTTTACCGAAAAGAGGACATTGACGAACTGATGCAGGGCTTCCCCGTGACCCGGCTCCACTATGTGGGTACCGACATGGCGACCAATTATATGCGTACTGCCATCGATGAAATGGAGAAGGAACTGTTCAAACTGTACCTGCGCTACCACTTCACCATCTGCGAGCGGGCGGACATGGTGGGTGTTTCCCACCATATTCTGGACGTATTCCGCAAGAATCCCCTTGCGCAATCCCCGTAACTGTGTTAAAATGTTTTCAATTATTTCGGAAAGAAGAGGAAATCCTATGAGCGAAATCATCACCGAAACCAACCAGCCCAAGAAGCGTATGCTTTCCGGCATCAAGCCCTCCGGCGATCTGACTCTGGGCAGTTACCTGGGTGCCGTGAAGAACTGGGCGGAGCGGGCTGACCAGTACGAGTGCTTCTATTTTATGGCTGACCTTCACGCCATCACTGTCCGCCAGAATCCTGCGGACCTGCGCCGCCGTACGCTGGAGCAGCTGGCCCAGTACATCGCCTGCGGCCTGGATCCCGAAAAGAACACCCTGTTCATCCAGAGCCATGTCCACCAGCACGCGGAGCTGGGCTGGGTGCTGGACTGCTATTCCATGTTCGGCGAGCTGAGCCGCATGACCCAGTTCAAGGATAAGTCCGCCAAGAATGCCGACAACATCAACGCGGGCCTCTTTACCTATCCCAGCCTGATGGCCGGCGATATCCTGCTGTACCAGCCCGATCTGGTGCCCGTGGGTGAGGATCAGAAGCAGCATGTGGAGCTGACCCATGTGATTGCCCGCCGCTTCAACGGTATTTACGGCGATGTGTTCAAGATCCCCGAGCCCTTCGTTCCCAAGGTGGGCGCCCGGATCATGAGCCTGACCAACCCCACCGCCAAAATGTCCAAGTCCGAGAACGAGGACACCGGCCGTGTCCTGCTGATGGACGATCCCACTGTCATTATGAAGCAGTTCAAGCGGGCCATCACCGATTCCGATACGGAAAACTGCGTCCGCTACGACAAGGAGAACAAGCCCGGTGTTGCCAATCTGATGACCATTTACTCCGCCGTCACCGGCAAGACCTACGAGGAAATCGAGAACGAGTTCGTCGGCTGCGGCTACGGCAAGTTCAAGCCCGTGGTCGGCGAAGCTGTCGTGGAGCACCTGCGCCCCATCCGGGAGGAATCCCTGCGGCTGATGAAGGATAAGGGCTACCTGGAATCTGTCTACCGGGACGGTGCCCAGAAGGCCAGCTATGTGGCGGAAAAGACCCTGCGCAAGGTATATAAGAAGGTGGGCTTTGTTGCCAAGTAAAAAACGACTGCCTGTGGAGCATTCCACAGGCAGTTTTTTATGCTTTGCTTTCGTAATCCGGCAATCCATAACCCCGGATGCCGGGGTGAAGGATAAACACGTAGCGGTAGGCAACACTGTCGTCCTTATTGCCCTCGATGACTTTCAGAAAGGGGCCGAAGGTATCCACCACGATGCCCACATGGTCAGACCAGCCGTTGTTGCTGCGAAAGAGAGAGCCTTCCCAGTCATAAAAGATATAGTCCCCGGTCTGGGGGAGATAGGTATCCCGCTCCTGCCAGCGGCCCAATTCCCGGAACAGGGCGATCTGTTGCTCGCAGCTGCATTCCGTGGGAATGATGTCCGTCAGGCCGCATTTCATGGCCACAGCACTGCCGAAGGTGGCGCACCAGCTGTCCTCATAGGTGACGGTATAACTTCGGGGAAGGACTTCCTGGGTATTGTAAAGGTCGATGATGGCCTGATGGCTCCCGTCCGCTTCGTTACAGCCCAGCCAGCCTTCGGCAGTCTCCACAACTTTCTTTCGAATTGCCATTTCCTCGAATGATGGCTCCCGGCAGTATTCCCACAGGGCCGTAAGGGGCAGGGGAAGGGTAAGCAGCAGAACCAGTATCAAAATTACGATATGCTTTTTTCGGATATTCTCTATTAACTTCATAGCATCCTCCGACAAGTTTTTTTATAGTATACCAAGTTTGTCGAAAGAAAGCAATTTGTGTCGTATTAAGGTTTCTTTAAATCACATAAAAACGTAAAGCACCAGCGTCAGCAGGGCAGTGTTCTGATCATCAGCGCAGTCACCGGACATGAGAAGCAGTAAAATGATTACCAGCAGATCTCCGGTGTCAAAATCCCGGGGCAGCAGCTGCCGCAGAAAGCCTGTGATGCTTGTTTCCTGCCTGGGTTCCTGCTTCTGGGGCCTTGGCTCACGCCGGGGCGGGGGACAGCTGCTTCGGTTCTGCTGCCGGGGCCGCTGGGGCTTCTGCTCCTGCTGCTCCGGTCCGCATTCCGGCTCCGGGGGCGGACAGGGCTTCGGTTCCTCTCTGGGAGGCGGCGGTGGGGGCGGCACCTGATCCGGGACACGGCTGCGGCGGTAGGTTCCGTCGGCTTGTGGGATGTAGCGGTTATACATGGTGTTCACCTGCCTGTCAGTAGCTGCATTCCGCCGCTGCCCAGGAAGGCGGAGGCGAAGCGGGCCATTTTTGCTGCCCGCATGGCGTTTTCCAGCTTGGTTACCTTGCTTCGGCTGAGGTACGGCCCCAGGGCTTTCAGCAATGCCCGCTCGTTGCTGTCGATGCCGCTTTGATTTGCGAAGCCGCTGAGCTTCTGCAGCATGGATGGGTCGATCTGGGGCATGGGATTCGACGGTTCCTGCCTTTTTTCCTGCGGGGGTGCTGCAGGAGCGGACTGGCCCAGGCTCTGGGCCATCGCCATGATTTGCTGCATCATCTGGGGATTATTTAATATGGAACCCAGTTTTTCTTCCATTCCGTCCATGTATTACCTCCCCAGCTGCTCCAGGAGCTTTTTCGCTTCCGGGTCCGTCATAAGATCTGAAAGGGCTTGCTTTGCCTGGGAATAGTCCCCGGCGGCTGCCTTTTCCACAGCCTGCTGCAATCCGTTGCCGCCCTTTTGCTGCAATAGGGTCAGCAGCTGCTGCCCCGCGGGACTTTGGGCCAGCCGCAGGATCTCCTGCATGGCAGGGTCGTTGTTGCGCATCCAAATTCCTCCCTGTTGCGTAATGGTATCTGAACTACTATATGCGGGAAAAGGGCAGATGTGCATAAAAAAACTGTCCGCCGAAGCGGACAGTTTGATTTTTCATTAGAAGTGCCAGGTGCGGCCGTTCATCTCGACCAGCTTGCCATACTCTACCAGGGCCTCATACAAATAATGCTTGATGTTCTTCATAAAATAATACCTCCAAATTGGTGTGCGTTGTTTATTTTTCGTTCGGGATCAGAAGTACCAGGTGCGGCCTTCCATCTCAGCGAACTTACCGTACTCGACCAGGATATCGGCGAAGTACTTCTTAATGGCGTTCTTCAGGGACATAGTCAAATACCTCCTTTATAATCGACGTTTCTATCGTCTGTGAATAATCTATATATGAAACTTGCAAGGGACGTGTGCTTACGGCTTCCCTTGAAGCGTGGCTATTATAGCATCTTGACAGACAGGGAAAAAGTGGTATAATTGACTTTCCTATGGAGGATATTGACATTATGAACAAATTATTAAGCCTTTGAAAGTGCTAAAAAGGAGTTAAATAGTGCAAAACTACCAACATAAATTATTGCCGAACCTGGAGGAGACCGGATTCGGCATTAAATACGAAAACAACCTCAGTGCCTATACGCCGCCCCACTGGCATCAGGCTGCAGAGCTGCTTTTGATCGTAAAGGGAACGGTAACCTGCAAGTTTGATAATTCGACCCTTCACGCAAAGCCCGGCGACCTGTATCTTATCAACAGCCATGAGGTGCATGAGACCCGCTGTTCACCGGAAGCGGTGTACCTGTGTATTCACATCCTGCCCAGCCGCATGTGCCTGTATGTACCGGATTTTGACCAGCTAAGCTTTTCTCTGAAATTTGATTCCGAAAACGATGAAAAAGACGCTGCCTACCGGCGTCTTCGGGGAGATATGGAGGACATCCTGCATTTTTTGGAGGAACCCTCCGCCGCCTGCAAGCTGGAGTGCAATGCCCGGCTCTTTGACATTGCCGCCACCCTGGTGACCCATTTTTCCCAAAAGCTTGCGGTGGAGGAGACAAAGCTCCAGCGCAGCGATATGACCCGGCTGGAGCCGATTTTGGAGTTCACCCAGCTGCACCATGGAGAGGAGCTGACCCTGGAGGGAGCCGCCAACGCCATTGGTCTGAACAAGGAGTATTTCTGCCGCCTGTTTAAGAAAAACATGGGTGTCAGCTATCTGCAATACCTGTACCAGGTGCGTACAACGGCGGTCTGCCGGGAGCTGGAGACCAGCGAAGACCCCATCGGCGAGATCGCGGAGCGTCACGGCTTCCGGGATCCCAAGATGCTGGGCCAGTATTTCCGGGAAATCTATGGCTGTACGCCCTCCGAAAAACGAAAGTTTTTCCGGGAGGTCACCCTGGAAAACCGGGAAGAACAGTAGCTTTTTTTCGCGGTATATGATATAATCCTGTCAGTTTATAAAAGGACAGTGACAGAAATGAAAATTCTTGTTTTATCCGATTCCCACGCGTCTCTCAGCTTTATGTACAGCTGTGTGGAGACGGTGAAGCCCGATGCCATGATCCATTTGGGCGACTATTATGATGACAGCGAGGCACTGAAGGAGCGGTATCCCCATATCCCTCTGTACCGGGTGCCCGGTAACTGTGACCGCTACCGCTGCCCGCCCGGTATTCAGGATATTCAGATTAACCGGGTGCTTGGGGTGGAGCTGTACATGACCCACGGTCACCGGCATAACGTAAAAATGTACACCGGCAAGCTGATCCGTGACGCCCGGGAGTGCAAAGTCCAGGCGGTGCTTTACGGACACACCCATGAGGCGGAGTGCTATCAGGAGGACGGCCTGTGGGTGCTGAATCCCGGCAGCTGCGGCGGCTATGGCGGAACCGCAGCTATTATGGATGTGGAAAACGGAAAAATCAAAAATTGCCGCATCATCAGCCATCGGGATCTGGAAGAAATGGCATAAACCTCCCCGGTTAATTCCTTTCTGTCAGGCGCAAGCTATGGGCAGAGGAAGGCTCCCTCCTTCGAGGGAGCCGTGGGTGCCGTCAGGCCAGGGTGATCAGGAACAGCATGGCGGTGGCAAAGCCCAGTCCGGAAACGATGGCGGTGAGGATATCCAGTGCCTTTTCGGTGAAATAGCTGGGGTCTGCGGCATTGGGATAAATGGGCTTGGGCTGATAGTAGTGGACGGTCAGATGGCGGTACTTTTGATTGGTCTTTTTCATTGGGCATTCCTCCTTTTGTTTTGTGATATCAGTATACAAAAGGAATGGTACAATAAAACGGACTTTAACATTTTCTGAATTCTCCCGCCTGTGTCTTGCAAGGCGGTAAAAAATATGGTATGATACAAAAAACGCTCCCGGAGGTGGATTATGGTTAAATTGGATATGATCACGGAGAAGCTCACCAGCGTCCGGGAAGAGGTGGATTCCCGCATCGACAAGACCGGCTCCCTGTATTCCCGTATCAAAAGCATTATCGGCGTGATCGTCATGGTGTTGTTCCGCCTGCGCAAGGTGGTGCTGGCCATTCCCGTCGTGTATTATGCCCTGAAGCTGGCATCCTATAATATGGAGAACCTGCCGGAAATGGTGGGCGTGAACCTGCAGTCCAACGGTGCCTTTGCGGATCTTATCACCCGCAACGCCGCAGTGATGGGCCCTCTGGCGGTGACGGCTGCCTGCCTGGTGCTGATGTTCTTCTCAAAGAAGGCCCTGTACCCCTGGGCGGTCAGCATTTTCTCGCTGATCCTGCCCCTGCTGATCTGGTTCAGCAACGTATACCCCGCATAAAAGGACAAATGCCGTCTGTAAGGGCGGCATTTCGCGTTTTGTGAATGTTGAATAAAATATTTATTTCTTGTTCAAGGTTTCTTCACCATTTGCACAGAGGATATGGTATAATGTGGGTACAGAGAAGATGGGATGGGGGAAACCGATGCCGCGGAAATATCTGCGGATAACCCGACGGCGTACCCGTGACACGCCCCGTCTTGAGAAAGAGGAAACGAATGCAGCGGCCCAAACCGGTAGGGCCGCTGCTGATTTTTTTGCACCAAAAAACCGCTGCCAATATTGACAGCGGTTCTTGTTATTTCTGTTCCAAATCCTGCACCTTGGTGTTTTTCCCAAAGTAAGCCAGGATGTAGCTGACGAAAGAGATGACCAGGAATACCGTATCCACCAGCGCAATGCCGTCTACCAGCATGGGGTCCATATCCGGGAACAGCACCAGGGCGATCAGGCTGATGAACAGGACGGTGGTGCAGATTTTGCCCGCCATCAGGGCACCGGGGAGCATCTTTCCCCTGCGCAGGTTTACGATGCCCGCGATCAGCTGGAAGACCTCCTTGATGACAAACAGACACAGCACCGGGTTCAGAATGGGATATTTCAGCGACAGGCAAAAGGTCAGGGTGAACTGGGTGAGTTTATCCGCCAGGGGGTCGAGAATTTTTCCCACGGTGGAGATCATATTGAAATGCCGGGCGACTTTTCCGTCAATGGCGTCGGTCAGGCAGGAGACGGCCAGGATGGCACCCGCCAGAAAATATTCGCCGGGCTCCTCCGCGTTCAGGTAGATCACCACATACAGCGGGATCAGGACCAGACGGAACAGGCTCAGCAGATTAGGTATGGTAAATATTTCTTTTTTCCAGTCTTTGATAAACATGGGACGTATCCTCCGAAGGTAATGCTTCCAGCCATTACCACAATGGATATATTATAGACACATTTGCCGCCATTATCAAGTAGAACTTGAAAAGGAATTCAAATTTTAATAAATTTCTCACAAATTTCAGCCCGGTCTTGTCTGCAAATTTGCCGCCAGGGGGTATTGGAGCACCAGATGCTTCCACGTATGCTTATCCAGGTCCCCGGTCATGGGGAGGCCTGACAGGTATTGGAAGGAGGCCAGGGAGTCGGCAGTGGGGGCATCCAGAATGCCCGTCAGAGCGGGCATGGCTATGCTGGCATACATTTCCGCCAGCACCGTCAACATGGCTTGCACCAGATACATGTGTGGGTGCCGCTCGCCCCGGCGGATCACCTGTCCCGGATTCAGGATCACATCCAGGGGATATGCCGCGTCCTGGTTGATAAGGGCAGGGTTATAGGCCTCCACCACGGCCTCCCAGGTGGCAAGGTCGGTAACGCCCGTAACGGGCAGGCCGTGCTTTCGCTGGAAGGTGGACACGGCGGAGACGGTCTCCGGGCCGTAGATGCCGTCGGGAATGATGCGCACATGGCTGGGGTCATCCTCGGCGATGACCCGCAGCATGGTCTGCAAACTTCGGATGGGCTGGCCGATAAAGGATTCCATGGGTCTCATCGTATCACCTCCTGGCGGACGGGATCCTGGTTCCCGGTGCGCAGGTCATTGCCGGGGAACTGGGTCAGGGTGGTGGAGCGGGAATAGCGGTTCCGGGGATGGGGATTGCCGATGATCTGGGAGGTCAGGGGGAAATCCTCCGGGTCCCGCCAACTGGTAGTCTCAATGCCGGAATACTGGTCATAGATTTCATCCCAGGTGTCAAAGTTCACGACACCTGTCTGGGGCAGTCCGAACCGCCGCTGGGCAGCAATTACCGCGTCCCTGGTGGCGGGACCGAAGACACCGTCGATGTTCACATTGGGAATTTCCGGGATGTAGGCGGCGAGAGTGGAGAGCATATACTGCAAATGTTCTACCTTGACACCCCGGTCTCCTTCCTCAATTGGGTTGGAATTGGCCCAGGAGTTGGCGTAGAACCGCTGCCCCTGGCTGCGCAGCTCGGATAAGGAGGTGACGGCGGTATAGTAGCGCACGATGGCATACCAGGTGGCCCGGCCCACAATGCCGTCCTCTGTCAGATTTACGATCTGCTGGAACCTTCTGACCGCCGCCTCCGTCTGGGCACCGAAAATGCCGTCCACCATGGATATTTTGGGAATGGCGGGATAGCTCTGGGAAATGCGGTTCAGGGCCACCTGAATGGCCACCACGCTTGGCCCGGAAGTGCCCCGGCGGAGAACGCCGGGATAGGATTGTGTGATTCCCTGCACCGGGGCATTGTTCACGATCTCCACATTGCCGTAGTAGCTGCGCAAAATCTGGGGAGCGGTGTAACCCTGCCGGGCCAGATTCTGGCTGCCCCACTGGCTCAGCCCCTCGCAGGTGACGGTGGTACCGTTGCAGAATTTTGCCGCCAGGGGCTCCACGAAGCCGGGGCGGCGCAGATAATCGTTAAATAGTTCATCCACCAGCCGGGCCACGTTCTCGAAGTAGCTGCGCCCATTGACAAAGAACTGGTCGTAGGCGGTGGAGCTGGTGATCTCAAAATCATAGCCCCGGCTGCGGTAGAATTCGGTGTACACCCGGTTCAGGGCAAAGGATACGATGGCGAGAATATTGGCCCGGAGGGCACTTTCGTCCCAGGTGGGATAAATTTCGCTGGAAGCGACGTTTTTTACATAGTCCACAAAGTTGACGGTGACGTTCTGGGCATTGGAATCCGGCGCGCCCAGATGCACCGTGATCCGCTGGGGAATATAAGGCGTTACAGGGGGCATGGGTCACCTCCTACAGATTTTGGGGAGGCGTATCGAAGATGACCGTCTGATCCCATTGGTTTGGAAGTTCAGCAAGGGGGATCATCTCCAGATTCTGGTCGGTGATGGTATCGGCAAATACCTGCAGGTTTTCCGATTCCACCTGCTCGTAGCCCTTCAGCCGGGCATATAGGTTTACCACCGCAAAGGGCCGCTCCCCGGGATCGGGAGTTTGGCTTTCGGCCTTATCGGGCACCGGGATCTCGATGGGGGCGATCTGGCCGTTGCGGTTGGTCAGCCGCATGGCGATGGCGGTGCCGTCAGCAGCGGTGATGGTCACGGCCACGTTCTCCAGCGGCAGCCGGGCATAGCTTTCGTAGGCGTTTACCTGTATGTAGCCTGTGGCGGGCAATAGAATCCCTCCTTTCGGGTTCTCCATTAGGCTATGCGGCTGACAGAAAAAGTGTGCAGATACAGAATGGTGAAAAATTTGCACTCTGCATTCTGCACTTTGCATTCACAAAAAACCCTGCATCTGCCGGATATTGGCCGTCTCGCAGTCCAGCAGCTTCTGGGACAGGATACTGATCTGCTGATCCTGCTCCGGGTACTGGTGGATGTTTTTCAGGCCCTTGATCATGCCCTTGGTGTTGCCCTGGATCATCATGTCCGCGATGCGGGAGTCGGAATTGCCCCGGGTCAGCTTCATGCGGGTCATCATGTCGGTCATAAACCGCACGGTCGGATCCAGCTCCGGCAGCTCCCAGCCCCGCTGGGTGGCAATGGCATGGGCCTCGCTTTCAATGGAGTCATATTCGTGAAGCTGGGATTCCAGGGCTTTCCGCAGTCCCGGACGCATACTGGTGTCCAGAACGCTGCGGATGCCGATCTGGCCCATTTGAGTGGTCTTCAGAAGGGAGGATAATATCTCTTTGCTGTTTTTCATTTCACATCACCGCTCCTAGTTTGCACATCTTTTCCCCGTTCATGCATAGAATAGGCAGATGGAAAGGATGTGATGGATGATGTGTGGGATAGCGGGAATGTTTGGCCTGAAGGCGGATCCTTTTGTTTTGGAAAACATGCTGGCCACCATGCACCGCCGGGGGCCGGATGGCCGGGGCATCTGCCGGGAGGGGGAGCTGACGCTGCTCCATGCCCGCCTTGCGATTATTGACCCGGAGGGCGGCAGGCAGCCTATGGAGCTGAGCTGGGCCGGGGAGACCTTCGTCCTGGTCTATAACGGGGAGCTTTACAACACGGAGGAGCTGCGCCGGGAGCTGCTGGCCCTGGGCCATTCCTTCCTGGGTCATTCCGATACGGAGGTGGTGCTCCATGCTTACGCCCAGTGGGGAGAAGTCTGTCTTGACCGCTTCAACGGTATTTTTGCCTTCGCTGTCTGGGAGCGAAACCGAAGGCGGCTGTTCCTTGCCCGGGACCGAATCGGGGTGAAGCCTCTGTTTTATTGGGAACGGGAGGGGAGCCTGATCTTCGCTTCGGAGATCAAGACCATTCTGGCCCACCCGTCGGTAAAGCCACGGCTTGACAGGGAAGGGGCCGCCCAGCTGATCCTGCTGGGGCCGGGACGGCTCCCCGGCAGTGGTGTATTCAAGAACATTCGGGAAATCGAACCGGGCTGCTGCGGCTTTTTGGAAGCTGGAAAGCTGACCCTGCGCCGCTACTGGAAGCTGTTGGATCGGGAACATACCGATACGTTTGAAGAGACGGTGGAAAAGGTACGCTTTTTGGTACAGGACGCCATCCGGCGGCAGATGGTCTCCGATGTCCCCATTGGGACGTTCCTTTCGGGGGGACTGGATTCCAGTATCATTACCGCCGTCTGTGCCCGGGAGCTGGATTGCAGGGGAGAGACGCTTTCCACCTTCTCTGTAGACTACGAAAACAACGAAAAATTCTTTGTGGCCAATAAATTCCAGCCCAATTCCGATGGGGCCTACATCCGCCTGATGCAGGAGCAGCTGAATACGGATCACCATTGGACCGTCCTGACGCCGGAACAGCTTTCGGCGGTACTGGAGGAGGCCACCATTGCCCGGGACCTGCCGGGAATGGCGGACGTGGATTTCTCTCTGCTGGCCTTCTGCGGCGAGATCCGGCGGGAGGTAAAGGTGGCCCTTTCTGGGGAGTGTGCAGACGAAATCTTCGGGGGATACCCCTGGTACCGGGACCCGGAAATTCGGGCCAAAGCGGGCTTCCCCTGGGCGCAGAACACACGGCAGCGGGCGGAGATCCTCCTGCCGAAGCTGAGCCGGGATCCGCAGGAATTCGTCATGGATGCTTATACCCAGACCTGCCGGGAAAGCGACATCCTGCCGGGCAATTCCGATGTGGAGCGGCGGACGAAGGAAATGGTGAACCTGAATTTCCGCTGGTTCATGCAGACTCTTCTGGACCGGAAGGACCGCATGAGCATGTACCATTCCCTGGAGGTCCGGGTGCCCTTCTGCGATTACCGCATCGCGGAGTATCTGTACGGCGTCCCCTGGGAATACAAGGACTGGCAGGGGAAGGAAAAGGGTCTGCTGCGAAAGGCTGTGGAAGGTCTGCTGCCGGAGCAGGTGCTGTACCGAAAGAAAAGCCCCTATCCCAAAACCTTCGATCCCCGGTATGAGCAGCTGATGGCTGCCCGGCTGGAAAAGCTATTGGACGCCGGGGACAGTCCCTTGTTTGCCATCGTCAGCCGGGATGGCCTGCGGGAGCTTCTGTCGCAGGACAGCCAATGGCCTTGGTACGGCCAGCTGATGCGCAGGCCCCAGACCATGGCCTATTTCCTCCAGCTGGACTTCTGGCTGCGGCACTATGGTGTGGAATTGCTTTTTTGAAATTTTACAAACACTTTCATTGACGAATTGCCGGTTTCGTGATACAGTATGTTTCGTAAAGTATCGGAAATCGGCATCCGAATACAGTCAGAAAGACAAGGAGATATCGTTATGCGAAAGACAAAGATCATCTGCACCATCGGTCCCGCCAGCGAGAACGAGGAAGTCCTCACCCAAATGTGCCTGGCCGGCATGAACGTTGCCCGCCTGAACTTCTCCCACGGCACCTATCCTGAGCATGAGCAGAAGATCGAGCTGATCAAGCGTGTTCGTGAGAAGCTGGATCTGCCCATCGCCATCCTGCTGGATACCAAGGGCCCCGAGTACCGCATCAAGACCTTCGCAGATGGCAAGGTGGATATCAAGACCGGTGCTGATTTTACCTTTACTGTTGACGAGGTAGAGGGCGACGAGACCCGGGTCAGCGTCAACTATAAGCAGCTGAACAAGGACCTGAAGCCCGGCGATACCGTCACCGTCAACAACGGCATGGTGAAGTTTGAAGTACAGGAGATCGCCGGCTCTGAGATCCACTGCAAGTGCCTGGTGGGCGGTACCTTAAGCAACCGCAAGAGTATGTCCTTCCCTAACAAGGTCATGTCCGGTCCTTACCTCAGCGAGCAGGATAAGTCTGACATTATCTTTGGTATTCAGCATGGCGTGGACTACGTCGCCGCGTCCTTTGTTTCCACCAAGCAGGATGTGCTGGACATCCGGGAACTGCTGGATGCCAACGGCGGTGAGGATATTGAGATCATTGCCAAGATTGAAAACCGGTCCGGTGTGGACAATGTGGAGGAGATTTGCTCCGCCTGCGGCGGTGTCATGATTGCCCGCGGTGACCTGGGCGTGGAGATTCCCTATGTGGAGGTTCCCTCTGTTCAGAAGAAGCTGACCCGTATCTGCCGTATGATGGGCAAGCGCGTTATTACCGCCACCGAAATGCTGGAATCCATGATCCAGAATCCCCGTCCCACCCGTGCGGAGATTTCCGATGTGGCAAACGCCGTTTACGACGGTACATCCTGCGTTATGCTGTCCGGCGAATCCGCTGCCGGCAAGTATCCTGTGGAGGCTGTGAAGGCCATGGCTCAGATCGCGGAGTATACTGAGCAGCACACCGACTATAAGCACCGTTTCCTGTCCACCGAGTATACAGGCAAAAATACACTGGACAGCATTTCCCACGCTGTCTGCTCCATGGCCATCGATTTGAACGCCAAGGCCATTGTGGTCTGCTCCGTTTCCGGTAAGACCGCCATGCTGGTCAGCCGCTTCCGTACGCCTGTGGATATCATCGGCATGACCACTGACAAGAAGATCTGGCGTCGTCTGTCCATGAGCTGGGGCGTTACTCCCGTTATGGCCGACGAGTTCCCCAACATGGATGTCATGTTCTATTATGCCAAGAAGGCTACGGTGGAGACCCTGCACCTGCAGTCCGGCGACAATGTGGTGCTCACCGGCGGCCCCATCAATGGCCAGTCCGGCAATACCAATACTATTAAGATCGAGACCATTTGACCCATTTAAACACCAGACCGCCGCAGAGGGAAGGCCCTCTGCGGCGGCTTTATGCAAAACGGTACTTTTGCGCATGGATATCCGCGGAAAACGGTTGAAAATTCAGCATTTTCCCCACGTGAAAGTTTAAAAAATGTATGCTATAATAAATCCTGTACGAGGGGTTCCAGCGTTGATACAGGGGGTAATTATGGCGTATCAGGTAGGAGATAAGGTGGTATACGGCATCCATGGCGTGTGTCTGGTTGCGGACCAGGAGGAACGGATGGTGGACCGCAAGCGGGTCACTTATCTGGTGCTTGAGCCTGTGGGTCAGGCTGGGGCACGGTTTCTGGTGCCCACCCATAACGAGAATGCCATGGCGAAGGTGAAGCAGATGCTGTCCCGGGAGGAACTGGAAGCACTGATCGATTCTGAAGCGGTCCGGGCCGACGGCTGGATCAGGGATGAGAACCTGCGCAAGCAGACCTACCGGGAGCTTATCAGCAGCGGTGACCGGGCACGGCTCATGTGCATGGTCCGCAGCCTATATCGGCACAAAGCTGCCCAGGCAGCCGCCGGGAGAAAATGTCATCTCAGCGATGAAAATTTTCTGCGGGACGCGGAAAAGCTGCTCTCCGGCGAAATATCCGTGGTCATGGGTCTGGACGCCGAACAGACAAAAAAGTATCTGAAAGAACACCTCATCAAGGAATAAAGCATCAGCGGTCTTACCGGGTAAAGGTAAGACCGCTTTTTTGTCAATCTTCTGTCAGCAGGGAAAGCAGCTCCGCTGTATCATAGGCGATGGCGGCTGCACCTGCTTTTTCCATGTTCTCCACAAGACCGTAACCCCAGCTGACGCCGATGGCGGGAATGCCATGGGCCTTGGCACCCAGCACGTCGAACTCAGTGTCACCTACCATAATCATATTGCCCGCCTCACCGGTCTCCTGCAGCAGGTAGGCAATGACCGCGTCCTTGGCGGTGCGGGAAGGATCCATGCTGGCACCGCAGATGCGGGTGAAATATTTGGCCAGGTCAAAGTGGTTCAGGATCTTAACGGCCATCTCTTCAGGCTTGGAGGTGGCGATGTACAGCCGGTGCCCCCGGCTCTGAAGGGTTTCCAGCAGCTCCGGAATGCCGGGGTAGGGGCGGTTTTCGAACAGCATGCCGGTGGGGAGATACCGGACGCGATACAGCCGAACCGCTTCCTCCGCCAAATGCTCCGGCACACCGAACTTCATAAAGGTTTCGTGAAGGGGAGGGCCCACGAATACACGCATCTCCTCCCGGGAGGGAACGGGGATACCCAGCTGCTCCAGGGCATAGGCGGCGCAATTCAGAATACCCTCACCGGAGTCTGTCAGGGTGCCGTCCAGGTCGAATAAGATGGATCTCTTCATAAAACACGTCCTTCCTGTCTGTTTCTTTTATCATAGCATATTTCCGTAAAATCCACAAGCGGGATTTTGATACAGCAGAAATGTAAAAAATGTACAATTATCGTGCTTAAAATTTGCGATTTTGTGTTGCATTTGGCTGTAATATTTGATATAGTATGAATGATTCTGTACTTATGACAGTTTACACACAAAGTGAAAGGAAACGTGAACAAAATGGTCGATTTACGCGCAAAGCCCTATAACCTGTGTGACGAGGATATCGCATGGGTGGAAAGTACCATCGCTTCCATGACCGACGAGGAGAAGGTGGGCCAGCTGTTCTGGCAGCTGTGTCTGTCCGATGATGAACAATACCTGAATCACTTGCTGGGTACCTATCATCTGGGCGGCTGCCGCTATAACGGTATGCCCGGTCAGAAGGTTCTGGCCCAGAACCAGAAGATCCAGAAGTTCTCCAAGATTCCCGCTTTCATCGCCTGCAACCCTGAGCAGGGTGCTAACGGCGTTTGCCCTGATGGTGCCTTCGTGGCCAGCCAGGTGAAGATCGGTGCTACCCGCAAGCCCGAGTACGCCCATGCTATGGGCCGCGCTTCCGGTGCCACCATCGCCGCCACCGGCTGCAATATGGCCTTTGCTCCCGTTGTGGACATCACCTACAACTGGATGTGTGAAGAGACCCTGAGCCGCGCCTACGGCAACGACCATGAGCTGGTCGCCACCATGGGCAAGGCCTATATGGACGGCCTCCACGAGACTGAGGGCGTTTTCTGCTGCGCCAAGCATTTCCCCGGCAACGGCCAGGACTACCGTGATGCCCATCTGTCCAATAACATCAACCATTTTGGCTACGAGAAGTGGATGCAGACCTATGGTCACGTCTACAAGACCCTGATCGACGGCGGCATGGAGGCCATTATGGGCGGCCACATCATGATGCCCGAGTACATGAAGGAGCTGAACCCCGACATCACTATGGACGAGATGATGCCCGCTACCCTGTGCCCCGAGATCATGACCGGCCTGCTCCGGGATAAGCTGGGCTTCAACGGCATGGTTGTCACCGATGCTTCCCACATGGTGGGTATGACCAACCGCATGAAGCGCGCCGATATGCTGCCTGCTGCCATCAACGCCGGCTGCGATATGTTCCTGTTCTTCAACGATCCCGACGAGGACTTCGGCACCATGCTGAATGCCTACAAGACCGGCATCATCAGCGAGGAGCGCATGGTGGAGGCTCTGACCCGTATTCTGGGCCTGAAGGCTTCCAAGGGTATGCACAAGAAGTCTGCCGACGAACTGTGCGGCACGCCCGAGGCTCTGGATGCTGTCCTGAGCAACGCCGAGTACCGGGGCTACTCCTCTCAGATCAGCAAGGATGCGCTGACCCTGGTCAAGTATAAGGATCAGGATGTTCTGCCCCTGTCTCTTGAGAAGACCAAGCGCATTATGATCGTCAATATCAAGGGTGCAGAGGGGCCCATGGCTGCTCTGGCCGCAATGGCTATGGGCGGCGGTGCTGCCAGGAAGACCCCCGCTGAGAAGCTGGCGGAGCGTCTGAACGCCAAGGGCTTTGAGGCATTTATCTACGAGAGCCCCCTGGACAAGATCAAGGCTCAGATCGCCAGGGGTGAGAAACCCAGCCTGAATCTGTACTTTGCGGGCAAGAACGCTATTTCCGACTTCGTTTCCGGCATGGATCTGGTCATCTCCCTGTTCAATGTTGCCAATGGCCATCCTGCCTTTGGCCTGAGCAAGGGCGGCGGTGAGATCCCCTGGTATGTCCATGAGATTCCCGTTGTGGGTATCTCCGTGAATATGCCCACCATGCTGGCTGACGCTCCCATGCTGCGTACCTACATCAATACCTACGACTCCAACGACGATACCCTGGACGCTTTGGTGGATGCACTGGTCACCGGTGCGGATGCCTTCAAGGGCCAGGATCCCATCGACGCTTACTGCGGTATGTGGGATACCCATATGTAATTTTGGAGGAGAAATATGTCTATTTTCGATTCTTTCGAGAGAAAGCATGACTACCTGGTCTGTGTGGACTCCGACGGCTGCGTCATGGACACCATGAACTGCAAGCATTTCCACTGCTTCGGCCCCTGCATGGTTACTGAGTGGGGCCTTGAGGAGTGGAAGGACGAAATTCTGGATCGGTGGAATGTGATCAACCTGTTCTCCATGACCCGGGGCATCAACCGCTTCAAGGGTCTGGCTATGGCCTTGGGGGAGATCAACGAGAAGTATACTCCCATCACCGGTATCGCCGCATTGCAGCATTGGGCGGACACCGCGCCCGCTCTGTCTAACGATGCCGTGGCCAAGGCTGCTGCGGAGGCCACTGATCCCGATGCCAAGCTGGTGCTGGAAAAGGCCCTCAGCTGGTCCAAGGCCGTCAACGCTTCCATCGTGAAGCTGCCCGAGGAGCTGAAGGTGCCCTATAACGGTGCCAAGGAAGGTCTGGCTGCTGCCCACCAGTTTGGGGATGTTGCCATGGTTTCTTCTGCCAACCGTGACGCGGTGGAGGAGGAGTGGGGCAAGTTCGGACTGCTGGAACATACCGACATCGTTCTGGCCCAGGACATCGGCTCCAAGGCCGCCTGCATCGCCCAGATGCTGAAATTCGGCTATGACCGGAACAAGGTGCTCATGGTGGGCGACGCTCCTGGCGACTGCGATGCCGCCGAGAAGAACGGCGTTCACTACTATCCCATTCTGGTCAACCACGAGAAGGAAAGCTGGGACGAGGCCATTGCCGTAGCCTTCGGCAAGCTCCAGTCCGGCGAGTACGCGGAATACGGCACCGAGAAGAAGCAGGCCTTCCTGCACAATCTGGGCGGCTAAGCAATAGAATCAGGGGCTGCCCACGGGCGGCCCCTTTTCCACAAGGAGGAATCCCTATGAAAATGATCCACATGACCGTTCCCGGCCATCCCGAAGCCACTTTGGACGGCTATATTCTCGACTGCGAGATCACCCTGGGCCAGGAGAAGGCCCGGCCTGCCGTGGTGGTCTGTCCCGGCGGCGGATATGTATACTGCTCTCCCCGGGAAGGGGAGCCGGTGGCCCTCAGCTATGCCGCCCGGGGCTTCCATGCCTTTGTGCTGACCTATTCCACCGGCTGGGACGCGGCGGATTTCGCGCCTCTGAAAGAAGTTTCCTGGGCCATCGGCTATATCCGGGAGCACGCGGCGGAATGGAATATCGCCCCAGAGAAGATCGCGGTCTGCGGCTTCTCCGCAGGCGGCCATCTGGCCCTGTCCTCCGGCCTGCTGGCGGAGAACAAGCCCAACGCCATGATCCTGGGCTATCCCGCCACTTCCTGCCCCAACATGCCCGGCATGAACTTCATGCTGAAGCTGCTGACTGGCAAGCAGCAGGTGACCAACGAGGATGCCGCCCGGTTCGACCTGGTGCACCAGATCACCAAGAATGCGCCCCCGGTGTTCCTGGCTGCCACCGCCGAGGACCTGCTGACCGCCTACGGTGCGCTGCCCGTTGCCAAGGCCTACAGTGACCTTGGCATGAAGTATGAGCTGCATATCTTCCAGTACGGCCCCCACGGCTATTCCCTGGCCAACGAGGTCACCGCCGATGGAAGCTCCCAGATGCTGGAGCCCGCCTTCGCCCAGTGGCAGGAGCTGAGCGTCCAGTGGCTCCGCAAGACGTTCGGCAAGCCGGAGTTCGTGGACAAGTCCACCAGCAAAATGATGGGCTATATCAAAGAGCTGGGCTTCACCATCCCCGGCCAAAAGGACGGCGGCTACGCATAAAAAACCGGGCCTGCTCAACCGAGCAGGCCCTAAAAATGCAGAATTGTGGTATCCGCATTCTGCATTTACACAGTCATGCCTGATAAACCACCTTACCATCCACAATGGTCGTATAGCTCTCCGCGCCCACGGTGGTCATGGGGTCGGCGGTCCAGATGACAACGTCGCCGTCCTTGCCGGGTTCCAGGCTGCCCACACGGTCGCCGATGCCGGTGGAATTGGCGGGATTGATGGTGATGGCCTTCCAGGCGGTCTCGGTGTCCAGGCCTGCGTTGATAGCGAGAGCCGCGCACATGGGCAGATACTGAATGGGGATCACAGGCGCGTCGGTGATGATACTGATGGTCAGGCCCGCGTCGCTCAGTTCCTTGGGAGTGGTGAAGCTCTTGTTTGCCAGCTCGATTTTGCTTTTGCCGCCAAGGCTGGGGCCCACGAAGGCGGGATAGCCCTCCTCCGCCAGCTCGTCGGCAATGAGGGAACCGTCGGTGCAGTGGTCCAGGGTCAGCTTCACGCCAAACTCCTTGGCAATGCGGATGGAGGTGAGGATATCATCCGCCCGGTGGGCATGGGCCTTCAGTGGCAGTTCGCCCTTAATAACGGGGATCATGGCCTCCAGCTTTATGTCAAAGGGAGGATTCTTGCCCGCTTCCTTGTCGGCAAGGTAACGCTGGGTTTTGAACAGCACCTCCCGCAGCAGGGCGGCAGTAGCCATGCGGGTGGTGGGGCTCTTCTTCATGCTCTGGCCGTAGCACCGCTTGGGATTCTCGCCAAAGGCACATTTCATGGCGATGGGATCCTTGATGATCATTTTATCCACCCGCTTGCCGTAAAGCTTCAAAGCCACAAAGGTACCGCCCACCACGTTGGCACTGCCGGGGCCGGTGCAGGCGGAGGTGACGCCGCCCTGCAAGGCCAGGGGGAAGGCCTCGTCCATGGGATTAATGGAATCGATGGCCCGCAGGTGGGGCGTAATGGGGTCGATGATCTCGTTGTAGTCCCGGCCTTCCCAGCCCATGGCCTGGTTGTCAAGGCCAATGTGGCAGTGGGCGTCCACACAGCCGGGGGTCACAAGGCGGCCCTGGGCATCGATGACCTGGGTACCTTCGGGAGCGGTCAGATTCTCACCCACAGCGGCGATCTTGCCGTCGTCACCGATCAGAACACAGCCGCCCGGGATATCGGGGCCTGCCATGGTTTTGACATATCCGTTTTGAATCAGAAGCATATGTATCTCTCCTTTGTTGAATTTCCCGTATTATACCACATATCACGGACAAATGCAATCCTGGGGTTGACAAACCAGGATTTCTGTGTATACTTAAATACAGAAAAAACAAAATACACCTAAGAAGCCCATCGGGATCTTGGAAACCGGTGGGCAGAGGACTCTCTGGAGAACACATTCAGTTGTGTGCCGAAGGTGCAAGGCGGAAGCCGAATCTCTCAGGCAAACGGACAGAGACGCAGCAATGCAGAGCAGTCCTTGTCTGGGACTGCTTTTTTGTTTGAACAATAGAAAGAAGGATTATAAAAATGTACGGTAAACCCATTGATTCCATCGGATTTGTTTCTGATTTTGACCCCGAGCTGGCTTCTATGATGGGCCGGGAGCTGGGCCGCCAGCAGGATGGCCTGGAGCTGATTGCCTCCGAGAATTTCGCGTCTCCCGCAGTTATTGCCGCCATGGGCTCTATTCTGACCAATAAATATGCTGAGGGCCTCCCCGGCAAGCGTTACTACGGCGGCTGTCATTTTGTGGACGAGATCGAACAGCTGTGCATAGACCGGGCCAAGGCTCTGTTCGGTGCGGAGTTCGCCAATGTTCAGCCCCATTCCGGCGCACAGGCCAACATGGCGGTCCAGCTGGCCCTGCTGCAGCCCGGCGACACCATGATGGGCATGAGCCTTGCCAACGGCGGACACCTGTCCCACGGCAGCCCCGCCAACATTTCCGGTAAGTATTACAACGTGGTTTCCTATGATGTGAACCACGATACCGGTCTGATCGATTACGACGAAATTCGGGATATGGCAAAGAAATGCCAGCCCAAGCTGATCATTGCGGGTGCCTCCGCCTATCCCCGGGCCATCGACTTTGAAAAGTTCGCGGACATTGCCCACGAGGTTGGTGCAGTGCTGATGGTGGACATGGCCCACATTGCGGGCCTGGTGGCAGGCGGCGCGCACATGAGCCCCGTGCCCTATGCGGACATCGTTACCACCACCACCCATAAGACCCTCCGGGGTCCCCGGGGCGGTCTGATCCTGGCAAAGGAGGAATACGCCAAGAAGCTGAACTCCGCCGTGTTCCCCGGCACCCAGGGTGGCCCGCTGGAGCATGTGATCGCCGCTAAGGCTGTCTGCCTGAAGGAGGCCATGGCTCCCGAATTTAAGACCTATGCCCACAATGTGGTAAAGAACGCCAAGGTCATGGCGGATGCTCTGCTGGCGGAAGGCTTTGACCTGGTCACTGGTGGCACTGACAACCATCTGATGCTGGCCGACCTACGCCCCATGAACATTACAGGCAAGGAGCTGCAGACCCGCTGCGACGCCAACCACATCACCCTGAACAAGAACGCCATCCCCAACGATCCCCAAAAGCCTGCCGTTACCAGCGGTGTCCGCATCGGTACCGCCGCCGTCACCACCCGTGGCCTGGGCGAAGCAGAAATGAAGCAAATCGCCCACTGCATCGCCCTCACCGCAAAGGATTTTGAAGGCACCCAAGAAGAGGTCCACGCCACTGTAGCGGAGATTTGCGAGAAGTTCCCCTTGTATAAGTAAAACTTTGAGCGGCACCCCCGGGTGCCGCTCATGTTACATTCTATACTTTTTTCTGAAAACCACTGCCAGTATCACACATACGGCAATGCCGATGGAGTAGGGGATTACCAGCAGAAATGCCGTCCAGGCCGGGAAACTCCAGGCTTCATATCTGCCGCCCCATTGCAGGGCGCAGTAGTGATAGGCTACCACCGCACACATAATGTCCGAAAGTAAAACTGCCAGCAATCCAAAGATGGTCGAAAGATGCTTCATACTCTGCCTCCTTAACGGTTACTTCTTTGTGCCTTTCAGAAGCAGGGCAGCTCCGCCGATGACGGCGGCAGCGGAAAGAAGCAGAAAAATGCCGTTCCCGTCGATATGGATGGCGGAGGACTGGCCGATCTGCTCCGAGAGGTCAGGCTGAAAGAGGGAAAGCAGTCCCCAAAGGATCAAACCGAGAATTCCGCCAATGCAGACGATGCTTCCGGGGAGCCATGTCTTCCTGTTGGGAGGATTACTCGCCAGTTCTTTGGCAGAGGATGGTTCCTGCTTCGCATTCTCTTTCACCAGATAGTCCAGCGAGACCTGGAAATAATTGCTGATGGCAAGAAGCTTTTCCGTTTCCGGCGTTGCCGTACCGGATTCCCATTTGGATATCGCCTGCCGGGACACGCCCAGCTGTTCCGCAAGCTGCTCCTGTGAAAGGCCATTCTTTTTGCGAAGTGCATATAGTTTTTCTGAAAGTGCCATGGTTCCTCCTTTCACGGTCATTATAGCGAAATCAATGCCAAAAGGCCATATACGCGGGTAGGCAGTTCCGCAACCGGGGGTTGCGAATGGGGTTACAGCAGTGTACAAAGCTCCGTCAGGCTGTTTACCGTAGAATCCGGCTGTTCGGTTTCCCTTGTGATCATCCAGTATTGTCCAAAGCCCTGTTTGATCCAGATGGTGCGCATCCCCATTTCCTTTGCCGGGAGAATGTCGTTGTCGATGCGGTCGCCGATCATAATTGCTTCTTGGGGAGCGCAGCCGCTTCGCTCCAGCGCAATCCCGAAGATTCGATGGTCAGGTTTCGCCACCCCTTCTTCCGCCGAGGCTACTACCAGGTCGATATAGGACAGGATACCGTGCCGTGCCAGACGTTCCTTTGTGCCAGGCTCCTGGTTGGCGATGATGCCGATTTTGTATCGGCTGTGAAGGGCCTTTAGGCACTTTTCGGCATCGGGGTACAGCATTTCGTCCTCCGAATACCATTTGGACAGGGGAACACCCAGCTGCTTTGCAGTCTCCTTGTCGCCTTTCTTGTTTTCTTTGTAAAAGGCCAGAGCAGTCTCATAAACCGTTTCATAGGGAAGATTGGCCCGGACGGCCAAATCCTGAAACCTGTGCCCATAGGCGATGCTTTCGTCAAGAAGGGTGGAACCCACATCGAGGAACAGCCATTTCACATTTTTAAACATGCGGTGCCCCCTTACACAAACCGCCGCGCATACCCGCATTTGCGGCACAATTCCTCGGCGGCATAGCCCTTCTGAAAGCCCCGGTAAATGGCCTGGGCTTTTTCCGTCGCCAGAATGGATTCCAAATCGTCGGTAAACAGATTTCCTAACGCAATGTCGCCCTCGTGATCCAGGCAGCAGGGAACCACCGTGCCGTCGCAGAGGATGCCGATCTGATCCCGCAGGCCGTAGCAGGATACCGTTTCGCCGCTATCCGGGGCGGTCAGATCGGGCCAGTCGAATTTGTCGCCGTATTCCAAATATACCCGCTGTCCGATCCGGGTACCCCGCCGCTCCACTGTCCAGGGCCAGGGGAAATACTGTTCCATGGCGGCAAGGATCTCTCCGTTCCGTTCATCCGCCCCGCCATTATTCCAAAGGCGGTAGACCACCAGCTTTTTTCCCTCTGCGGCCTTACCGAAGGAGAAACAGCCGTCCAGATATTCCGAAAAGGGTACAGCCAGGTCGTTGGCTTCAAAGGCGTGGAGGGAAATGTTGACCTTGTGCAGGGCAGGGGAGTTAAGAAGAACTTCCTTCTGCCTGGAAAGCAGCGTGCCGTTGGTGGTCAGGATCACCTTAAATCCGGCTTCTCCCGCAAGGGAAAGAAATTTTTCCAGTTTCGGATGGCACAGGGGCTCGCCCATGAGATGGAAGTAAAGAAAATCCGCATAGGGCCGCAGCTTGGGAAGAAGAGCAGAGAATGCTTCCTCCGACATGGCCTTTTTCGCCCGCTTCGTCCCGGGGCAGAAGGCGCAGTTCAGGTTGCAGAGGTTGGATATTTCTAAGTAAATTTTATGAAACCGTTTCATATTCACTCTGTTTGTGCCCCGGTGGTTGGTACCGCGCCCAGGTATTCCTCCAGCGTGATGCCCAGCTCCCGCAGCTCCAGGGCAATCTCCACGCCAACATAGCGGTAGTGCCAGGGCTCGTAAATGATGCCTGTAATATCGGTGGTGTCATCGGGATAGCGGAGGATGAAGCCATAGTCCCAGCAGTGCTCCATCAGCCATTTCTGGACGGGCTTGGCTTCCTGGGCCTTATCCAGCTTGGTGTAGCCGGAGTCGGTGATGTCCACGGCCAGACCCAACTGGTGCTCGCTGGTGCCGGGAACCGCCACGATTTGCTTGGCGGCAGCTGTGCCATATTCCGCCACCTTATCCTGATAGAGAGACATCTGATCCCAGTAGCTGCGGTAGCCGGAGATCAGATAGGGGTACAGCCCTGCTGCCCGGCAGTCGTCCAGCATTTGCTGCAGGGCTTCGGCGCAGCACTCTGCCACCCGGTAGCCCGCCTCGGCAGAAACCAGCTCCACCTCGTAGTCCTCATGGAGATAGTTCCAGGGATTTACCAACCACAGATGAACGCCGTGGGGGCTGAAATAGTAGGTCTGTCCGTCGATCTCGGTGGGGCCAACGGCCATGGTACCATCCTCCAGGAGATAGTAGTCATAGTCCCCTTCGGTGAGCCAGCCGGAGTAAATCCCGCCGCCTTCATCAAAATAATAAGTTGCTTCCTCGATGGTCTGCCAGCCTGTGGCCAGGGAGCCATCCTCCAAGTAATAGCGGCCCTCCTGCCAGCCTGTGACCAGGGTGCCATCCTCCCGGAAGGAGCAGGAGACCCCGTCGATCACCTGATCGCCGGTCAGCATCTTTCCTTCAGCATCAAAATAAAAGCGGTTTTCATCCAGTTCCTTCCATCCGGTGAAGGGGACACCCTTGGCTTCAAAGTAGTAGGTTTCCTCATCCAGCGTCAGCCAGCCTGCGGCGGGGGTGCCGTCTTCCCGGAAGTAGTGCCGCTGGCCGCCGATGGTCTGCCAGCCGGTGCACAGGATACCGTCCTCCCGGAAACAGTAGAGAACGCCTTCCACCTCCTGCCATCCGGTCACTGGGTCGCCCTCAGCATTCCGGTAATAGGCGGCACCGTTTTCCTCTGTCCAGCCGCTGGTATCCCGGGTGTCTGCGCAGCCGCTGAAAAGCCCTGCGGTCAGGAGCAGAAGGACTGCTGCACCTATGATAATTTTTTTCATAATACGCCCTCTTTTGCCGAAAATTCTGGGCCTATTGTAACATGGAACCGGGGATGGACGCAAGGGGAAAGGGCATATTTTCCCGAACAAAAGCCCCTTCCCAAAATCGGGAAGGGGATCAGCGGTCCGGCAGCAGCTCAGCCAGGCGGGTCAGAAGCTCCTTGTTGCTTGGATAGGCCCTGTGGCCGGGGAAGTATTCCAGCCAAATGTCCCGGGGACCAGTCTCCCAGGCCTCCTTGGTGGCGGTGCGGATGGCCGTTTCCACGGCACCGGCACTTTTTCCACCGCAGAGCTTTCCAATGTGGTGGTACAGTTCGTCGGACAGATACTGATTGGGATCCTGGGCAAACAGGGGAACGCCGATCTTCAGCATCTGGAAGCCGCCCTTGTGTCTCGCGTATCCCAGCTTTGCCAGATGCCCGGCGGTGATGGTCTCCGGGTTTTCGGGTGCCGGGGAACTTTGCAGGCGGAGCATATCCCGAACCCGTCTCAGAACCGCCTGGACAGGGCAGGGGATGCGGATGACATAGCCCACGCCCAGCTCCTGGGCCGCTAAAAGCACATAATCCGGGGCGTTGGCGGTGGTGCACAGGATCACGGGAGGGCAGGCATCGCCGGCCTCTTCCAAAAAGTACAGGCCGTCCATGCCGGGGAGGAACAGCGAGAGCACCAGAATATCCGGCTTATGCTGCCGCAGCAATACCATGGCTTCATTGCCATCGCCGCTGGAAAAGACACGGTACTGTTTTTGGAATTCCGCTGTCAGCTTCAGACGAAAATCCTCCTGAGGCTCTACGATCAGAACCGTCATTCCCCCGTCCCTCCTTTCGACAAAATCTTACCTATAGGATAGCACAGAGGGAAGGGCGGATGCTACCTTTTTTGACCGAGAAAATTCGAGGAAGTGGTACGGGCGCGGGATGCGAATTAGTGGTTGCCTGGAAGGAGGAGATTTGCTATAATGTTTCTGAAATATATGGGAAGCCGATGGCGGCATCGGCTTTTGAGAGGCTTACCTATGACACCAGGTGAACTGCTTGCAAGAATCAAAGAATCCTATGCTACCATCCTGGGCCCAAAGCTTACAGGTATCTATGTCCACGGCTCCCTGGCTTTTGGCTGTTTTCGCTGGGAGGTCAGCGATATTGACTTTCTGGCGGTGGTAACCGAGCCCCTTACACAGGCGGAAAAGGAGAGATTGATCTCCTCTTTGCTGGAACTGGATATTTATGCACCGCCCAAGGGCTTTGAAATGAGCGTGGTTCTGGAAGCTGTCTGTAACCCTTTTGTTTATCCCACGCCCTTCGAACTGCATTTTTCCAATGCCCACAAGGCCCGATGCCGGGAGAACCTTTCCGAATACTGCCGCACCATGAACGGCACGGACAAAGACTTAGCCGCGCATGTTACCGTGATCCGACATGTGGGGCGGACCCTTTTGGGAAAGCCCATTGAAGAAGTTTTCGCCGAGATCCCAAAGGCTGCCTACTGGGACAGCATTCGGGGCGATGTGCAGGAGGCGGAGGAGGAGATCGCCGAACAGCCTGTCTATTACATCCTGAACCTGTGCCGGGTGCTTGCCTTTTTAAAGGACGGCCTGGTGCTGTCCAAGTCTCAGGGCGGCCAATGGGGCATGGAACACTGCCCGGAGTATCGGGAGCTGATCGGAAATGCCCTGACCGCTTACGAAGGAACAACGGCTTTCCGGGCGGAAGAAACGGCCCTGCGGGATTTTGCTGTAACGATGCTGGAAGAAATCAACAAACATACATAACGGAGAAAGCCTATGCTGAAATACCCTTGTCTCGTTCTTGACCATGATGACACGGTTGTCCAGAGCGAAGCTACCATCAATTATCCCTATTTTGTTTATATTCTGGATCAGTTCCGACCCGGAACCACCATCACTTTGGAGGAATATGTCCACGGCTGCTGCCATCTGGGTTTTGCGGATATGTGCCGCCAGTGGTACGGTTTTACGGAGCAGGAGCTGGTGGAGGAATACCGGGGATGGCAGGAATACATCAAATCCCACATTCCTGCCCCGTTCCCCGGCATTGAGCGGATCATCCGCCGCCAGAAGGCGGAAGGCGGCATCATCTGCGTGGTGTCCCATTCCAGCGATACCAACATCCTCCGGGATTACCGAACCCATTTCGGCATGGTGCCAGATGATATCTACAGCTGGGACCTGCCGGAGCATCTGCGCAAGCCCAGTACCTACGCCCTGGAGCAGATCATGGAAAAATACAGCCTTTCTCCTGACCAGCTGCTGGTAGTGGACGATATGAAGCCTGCTTACGAGATGGCAAGCAAAGCCGGCGTTCCCATCGCCTTCGCCGCCTGGGGACGGAAGGATTACCCGGAAATCGCCGGGGAAATGCGGCGGTTATGTGATTTTTCCTTTGATTCGACGAAAGATCTGGAAAATTTCCTGTTTGGTGAGGTATGATATGAGAATCGAACACATTGCCCTGTACGTCAACAACCTGGAAAAAGCCCGTGATTTCTTTGTGAAATACTTTACGGCAGTCTCCAACGAGGGCTACTACAATCCAAGAACGGATTTCCGCTCCTATTTTCTGACCTTCGGTGACGGCTCCCGGCTGGAACTTATGACCAAGCCCGACTTGACCGATTCCGGGGATTTCCTGAACCGCTTCGGCTACGCCCATATCGCTTTCAGTGTGGGAAGCAAGGAAGCGGTGGACTCCCTCACCGAAACGCTGAAAGCCGACGGCTATCCCACCATCAGCGGCCCCAGAACCACGGGGGATGGCTACTATGAAAGCTGTATTTTGGGATTTGAAGGTAATCTCATTGAAATTACCGTTTAATCCTCTTGACAGTTGTGTTATAATGCTAATTGAACCATTGTAGGGGTCGATACTCACATCGGCCCGTTTCCCAGGAGGTGAGACATCTGGAAAAGGCAAGTATCAAAGTCATGGCCCGGAACCGGGAGGCTTATCACGAATATTTCGTGGAAGAGGAACTGGAAGCGGGCATTGAGCTGATGGGTACGGAGGTCAAGTCCATTCGGGCGGGCACCCTGAACCTGAAGGACGCCTGGTGCGGCATCAAGGACGGAGAGATGCTCCTGAACCAGATGCACATCTCCCCCTATGACCACGGAAACCGCTTCAATCCCGACCCCCGCCGCCCCCGCCGCCTGCTGATGCACAAGCGGGAGATCATGCGGCTTTACGGCAAGGTCAAGCAGGACGGCTACGCCCTGATCCCCCTGTCCGTTTACTTCAAGGGCAGCCGGGTAAAGGTGAACGTGGGATTGTGCAAGGGCAAAAAGCTATACGACAAAAGACAAGCCGCGGCCGAGCGGGACATGAAGCGTCAGATCGACCGGGCTATGAAGGAGAGATTCAGATGAACCCTACTTTTAAGATCACCATGGAAAACGGCGGCGTCATCGAGGGCGAGCTGTACCCCGAGAAGGCCCCCCAGAGCGTTTACAACTTCATCGACCTGTGCAATCACAACTATTATGACGGCCTGATCTTCCACCGGGTCATCCGGGGCTTTATGATCCAGGGCGGCTGCCCCGAGGGCACCGGCATGGGCGGCCCCGGCTACTGCATCAAGGGCGAGTTTATGTTCAACGGCTTCCCCAAGAATGACATCAAGCATAAGCGTGGCGTTCTGAGCATGGCAAGAAGCCAGTCTCCCAACTCCGCAGGCAGCCAGTTCTTCATCATGCACCAGGATGCCAAGCACCTGGATAAGCAGTACGCCGCTTTCGGCAAGGTCACCTCCGGCATGGACGTGGTGGATGCCATTGCTGCTACCAGAACCGGCATGGGCGACCGTCCCATCCAGGAGCAGAAGATCGCCTCCATCACCGTGGATACCCACGGCGAAACCTACCCCGAGCCCAATAAGCTCCCCGATCCCTACGGACGCTTTTAA
Organism: Oscillospiraceae bacterium; assembly: GCA_017461445.1. Lineage (GTDB taxonomy): Bacteria > Bacillota > Clostridia > Oscillospirales > Oscillospiraceae > Faecousia. The sequence continues at coordinate 86,778 of JAFTXW010000016.1, read as the reverse complement.
TTCAGTGTGAAATGTGAAGAGTGGAGTGTGGAGTTGATTCCACACCCCACTCTCATAACTCCACTCTTCACTCTCCAAACTCCACTCTTAATATGGGGCCGTACTGGTTTCGACGGGGGTAGTGAGGCTGGAATAGCGGGCCGTGGTGCCTGGCCACGATAAAACGGGCAACCTTTTAAATTTAACTGACAACAATACTGTTGCAATCGCTGCCTAATTAGGCGCGCATCCGCCCCGGAAGGTCCACGAGCCGGGCTCGGGTGTGATTTGAGTGGAGAACGTGCGTACGCAAAGCTTTGCGCGTGCCATGCATTATGAAGCTACTGATTCCCGTAGGGTGTTTGTTCCCGCCGGGATGAGGGAATGTAAATAACAAACTGCGCCCGGAGAAGTTCTTTCCAAGTTGCTTTCGGACAGGGGTTCGATTCCCCTCGGCTCCACCAAAAATAAGGACCACCATCGGTGGTCCTTATTTTTATGAATGGGGTGGAAAAAACAGAAAGAATGTTGTAAGATATAAACAAGGGTTTGACCCTGTGTGATATTCTGCGATTTCTTTTGGAGGAATTTCTATGGCCATCGTGACTTTTTACCGGGGCGACCCGAAGAATGCTCCGAAAACTACCATGCCCGCCCATTTGGGGGCCAACGCGATCTTGACCTGCAAGGGGAGACTGCTGCTGGAGAAGCGGCGGGATTCCGATATATGGGGCCTGGTGGGCGGCGGCTGTAAAAAGACTGAGACCGGCCGGGATGCCATCGCCCGGGAGGTATACGAGGAGCTTGGCCTGCGCATCCACAAGGACAAGTTTGAAAAACTGGCAGTCTACGACGACCCAGGCCGCATCGCTGCCTACCGGGACGGCAGCATCTGGCGCATGGTAATCGTGGTTTACGGCCTGGATTTCGAGGAGGAGCCTGCCATGCGCATCAGCAGTGAATCCAAGGAACTGCGCTTCTTCACGAAGGAAGAACTGAAAGATATCGAGATCGCCATTACTCACAGCGATATCGTGGAGGACTGGTTTGTGAATATGCCCTGAAAATGTATATACTTGTAAACAAATATACAATTTTTGAAAAAATACTTGTATATTCACAAATTATATGCTATTATACACGTTGACGGTGCAGTATCCTAGTCAGGATGGCCATCTTCCAGGTAGGGCCTAAAAATCCTATGAAGGGCACATCGATGAAGTCCCTGGTGTCTGCTTTTTACGCCCAGTTTAGGGTGGATGCTGGGGGTTAAGGATCCCGGGCGCGCTCCAATGGCATGGAGCATACGACCCGGTTTCCGTGGAGACCTGGTATTGTGCGACGGCGGCTAACGTCCTCCGCAAGGGGATCCGTCCGCGTACGGGCCGGGAAAAGAACCTGCAAGGTGGTGCACAGAATCGTGTGCTGCGTGCAGCGTAGCCTGCCTTGAGTGAGCCTGCGGGGAAAGGAGATCAGGCGGCTGATCGTTATGGCCATAACGGTTGCCGACATCGCTCCTGGAAACCATGCTTGCAAAAGAGGCTAAGACTATGGTGCATCCTGCCGTGGAAATCACCTAGGCTGTCGTAACTGGGCAGACAGGGGATTACAGTACGGACTAAGTGGCAATCGGGTAGTCAAATTTGGCAACACTTGAACGGACGGATCAAATGGAAACGGCCTGTACGGCAACGGCAGGTTCCGTCCGGGGAAAACCAACCCGACCTAAGCCGTAAGATTTATCCTGTCTGCTACCGTCTTTCTAAATTATTAACTTTTTGAGGTATCATAAAGTGGCAAAATCTGACCCTGCCGCGCAGAAACGGGAGCGGCAAAAGGCGACCCGCTGGGTCGTCAGCATTTTCTTTGTAACCATTCTTATTTCTGGAACCATTTCTGCCCTGTCCGACATCATCATGGAAAACAGCTCCATGGTCGTGGCCTTTCTGATCCTGCTGGTTATCATTCTGGTGGGCATCATTTTTGACATTATCGGCATGGCGGTGGCTACGGCAGACGAAAAGCCCTTCCATTCCATGGCGGCCCGCAAGGTGCCCGGTGCTCAGGAGGCGATCTCTCTGCTGCGCAATGCCGAGCGCGTCAGTTCCATCTGCAATGATGTGGTGGGCGATATCTGCGGCGTTGTGTCCGGCTCTGCCTCCGCTACCATTGCGGCTCAGATTTTGCGTAATTTCGATATGTCCTGGCCCCAGATCGTTTCCCTCCTCATGTCCGCCCTGGCGGCGGGTCTGACGGTGGGCGGCAAGGCCATCGGCAAGTCCTTTGCAGTGAATTCCTGCACTGCCATCGTCCATACGGTGGGCCGGATGCTGTATACACTGCACCATCTGCCGGATCTGTTCCGGAAAAAGAAAAAGTAACGTTAGGTTGTGGATTCGTGAGCATTTTAGAGAAAGTAAACGGTCACGAGGATCTGCTTCGCCTCAGCGACGAAGAAAGAAAGATTTTATGTGCGGAGATCCGGGAATTCCTGATCTCCGGCGTTTCCCAGACCGGCGGGCATCTCGCCGGCAATTTGGGTGCGGTGGAGCTGTCCGTCGCCATTGAGACCGTTTTTAATACCAATATTGACCGCCTGGTTTTTGACGTTGGCCATCAGTCTTATGTCCATAAGATGCTGACCGGTCGCCGGGCGGATTTTGCGCATTTGCGCCAGTTCGGCGGCATGTCCGGCTTCCCCAAGCCCAGTGAGAGCGTCACCGATTCTTTCGTGGCAGGTCACGCCTCCAGTTCCGTGTCCATTGCCCTGGGCATGGCCCGGGCCAGAACGCTGCTGGGGGAGAATTATGACGTTGTGGCACTGATCGGCGACGGCGCGGCCACCGGCGGCATGGCCTACGAGGGTATGAACGATGCCGCCGTCAGCGGCGAGCCTATGGTGGTCATTCTCAACGACAATGAAATGTCCATCGGCCGGAATGTGGGTGGTGTCTCCCGCCATCTGTCCCGGCTTCGATCCAGCGAGAATTACCTGGATGCCAAGCGGTGGTACCGCCATGTGGTGAAAAAGCTGCCCGGCGGCAATTCCCTGTACAATTTCACCAGCCAGCTGAAAAACCGCTTAAAGCGGTTCCTGCTGCCCAGCACCATTTTTGAGAACATGGGCTTTACCTATCTGGGGCCCGTGGACGGTCATGATCTGCCGGGACTGATCACACTCCTGACCTCTGCCAAGGAGCTGCGGGAGCCTGTCCTGGTGCATGTGGTCACCAAAAAGGGCTATGGCTACAAGTTCGCGGAGGAAGACCCCGCAAAATTCCACGGCATCGGAAAATTTGACCCGCTTACCGGCAAAAAGCTGGGGCCGAAGGTGAAGACCTTCTCCGATTCCTTCGGCGAGACCATGGTGGAGCTGGCAGGCAGAGATAACCGTGTCTGCGCCATCACCGCCGCCATGCCCGGCGGCACCGGCCTGCTGAAATTCATGGACGCCTACCCCAAGCGGCTCTTTGATGTGGGTATTGCGGAGGAGCACGCCGTCTCTATGGCAGGCGGCCTTGCCAAGCAGGGGATGATCCCTGTGGTGGCCCTATACTCCACCTTCCTGCAGCGGGCCTACGACCAGATCATTCAGGATGTGGCAATGCTGCATCTGCATGTGGTCTTCGCCATCGACCGGGCGGGTCTTGTGGGCGATGACGGCCCCACCCATCACGGTGTTTTTGACGTTGGCTTCCTGCGTCAGGTACCGGGAATGCGCATTTTGAACCCCGTCAGCCTGAAAGAGCAGCAGGACATGCTGCGCTGGGCTGTGGAGGAATACGACGGCCCTGTGGCGATTCGCTATCCCCGAGGTACCGAGGGCACTTACACCGCCTCCGACTGGCAGGGAATGGCACATACCGTCAAGTGCCACCGGAAGGGCAAGAATGTAACCCTCATCACCTACGGCAGCCTGCTGGAGAATGTGCTCTCCGCAGCGGAAAAGCTGGCACAGCAGGGGATCGAAGCCACCGTCCTGCGCCTGCTGAGCGTCTCTGACCTGGATACCGCCCAGATCGCGGCGCAGCTGTCCGAAACCAAAAAAGTGATCGTGGCAGAGGAGGTTTGCTACGGCTCCGGTATCCGGGAGGCATTGGCCTGGGAGCTGAAGGACTGCCATGTGGAGGGCATCGACCTGGGGCCTGATTTCGTGACCCACGGTGCCCAGAAGAAGCTTTATGAATGCTGCGGCTTGGATGCCGAATCCATCGCCGCTTATACAAAGGAGGTGCTGTCCCAATGAAAGTGAAGAAGAGACTGGACGTTCTGCTGACCGAGCAGGGCTACGCGGACAGCCGCTCCAAGGCCCAGGCCATCATTATGAGCGGCCAGGTCTATGTCAACGGCCAGAAGGCGGATAAGCCCGGCGTTTCCTACGAGGAGACGGTGGAGCTGGAAGTCCGGGGTGCCGTTTGCCCCTATGTCAGCCGGGGCGGCCTGAAGCTGGAAAAAGCCCTGCGGGACTTCGGCGTGAAGCCCAAGGACTATGTTTGCAGTGATTCCGGCGCGTCCACCGGCGGCTTTACCGACTGCCTGCTGCAGCAGGGTGCCAAGAAGGTTTTTGCCATTGATGTGGGCTACGGCCAGCTGGACTGGAAGATCCGCTCCGATCCCCGTGTGGTGGTCATGGAGCGCACCAATATCCGCTATGTGACCCCGGAGGATCTGGGAGAACCGCTGGATCTGTCTGTCGTAGATGTGAGCTTTATTTCTCTGAAGATCGTCCTGCCCACCATCAAGCAGCTCCTGAAGCCCACGGGCCAGGTGCTGTGCCTGATCAAGCCCCAGTTTGAGGCGGGGAAGGAAAAGGTGGGCAAGAAGGGCGTTGTCCGGGAAAAGTCTACCCATAAGGAAGTTTTGGATCATTTCGTGGCTCTGGCGGAGGAACTGGAATTTAAGATCCTGGGACTGACCTTCTCTCCTGTGAAGGGGCCCGAGGGGAATATCGAATTTCTGGGCCACCTGAGCCTGGACGAAGTGACAGGCATCCGGCCCGATACCGCTCTGGTGGTGGAGCAGGCCCACGCCGCACTTGACAAGGGGGCAAACTGATGAAAAATGTGATCTTGACCCCCAATCCCTACCGGGATAAGAATTTCCAGACTGTCCGGGATGCCATGAGCATCCTGAAAAACGCGGGCATTCAGCCCCGGCTGTGCCTGCCCTTTGAGGTGGACCGCAGTTACGATCTGCCCCGGGACCTGCGCTTCTCACGGCTGGACCGGGAACTGCCCAATGCCGACCTGGTGATCTGCTTCGGCGGGGATGGTACCATCCTCCACATGGCAAAGACTGCCACCCGGAAGGGTATCCCCATTCTGGGTGTGAATATCGGTACCATGGGCTTTATGGCAGAGCTGGAAAGCACCGAGCTGGATAAGCTGGCCCAGCTTGCCGCCGGGAATTACACCGTGGACAGCCGCATGATGCTGGATGTGACCGTTCAGCGGGAGCGGGATATCATTTTCCATGACATCTGCCTGAATGATGCGGTGATCACCAAGGGTGCCGTTGCCCGGATCGTCCACCTGCAGGTGAACTGCGACGGGGTGGAAGCTATGGAATGCGGCGGTGACGGCGTTATCGTGTCCACGCCCACCGGCTCTACTGCCTACAGCCTGTCCGCCGGCGGCCCCATCGTGGAGCCGGAGGCAAAAAATATCATCATCACCCCCATCTGCGCCCACGATGTGGGCAGCCGGTGCATCGTGGCATCGGACAAGCGGGTGGTTACTGTCCAGATGGTCCGCAACGCCCGGCGTAATGCCTATGTTTCCGTGGACGGCGGCAAGGCCTTCCGGCTGAATATGGGCGATGTGGTGACCGTCAAGAAATCCAATCTGGAGACCCGGCTGATCCGCCTGAAGGACCGGAGCTTCTATGATGTGGTAAACGCGAAATTCAAGAATGTTTAAGAGGTGTCCACGCAATGAAATCCAAAAGACAGGCAAAGATCATGGAGATCATCTCCACCACCAATGTGGAAACCCAGGAGCAGCTGCTTGCCGCATTGCAGGATGCCGGCTTTACCAGCACCCAGGCCACCATTTCCCGGGACATCAAGGAGCTGCGGATCGTGAAGGAGCTGACCACCTTTGGCACCTACCGCTACACTACCGCCGCCCGGGAGGTTCCCAGCGGCTTTTCCGGCCGGCTGAATACCATTTTCCGGGAATGCGTCACCAATTTTGACTATGCCCAGAACATTATCGTCATCCACACCCTGCCAGGCCTTGCCAACGCTGCCGCCTCTGCGCTGGATGCCATGAATATGAGCGTTGTCCTTGGCACCCTGGCGGGCGACGACACCGTTATGGTGGTCATGCGGGACACCAACTCCGCCGCAGCCTTCTGCGGGGAGATCAAAAGCCTGATGAGCTGAGGGGCACTATGAGCCAGATCCTTTCCGCCCTGCGGCTGTTGGTGCTGGCCGTATCCTGTTACGGCTATATCCAGACGGTCAGCAAAAAGATAAAAGTGGAATTTTCCATTGGCATTACCTTTGTTTCCATCGGAACCGCCATGTTTCTTGCGGGAATTCTGAATATCCTGCCGGAAGCAGCTATGGTCATCTGCCTGCTGGGCGTTTACCTGGCAGTCCGTTCCGTTCTGCGCAGGGATGAGGTGCGGCATCTTCTGTCGGCGGGGACGGTGTTTTTTGCGGTATCCTGCGTTTATTTTTTTTTCCTTCTGCACCACAGCCTGTTCATCCATGATGACAATTTCAGCCATTGGGCCATCGCCGCAAAGTCTATCCTGGAAAATGACCGCTTTCCCAATTATTCGGATATCAATATCCTGTTTCAGTCCTATCCGCTGGGCTATGCCTCTTTCATCTACTATATTGTGAAAATCGTTGGCATCCCCACGGAATGGATGCAGATGTATGCCCAGGCCATCCTGATGAGCGGCATCTGCGCGGGCTTGTTCGCGTTTGCCAAAAGCTGGCCCCAGAGGATATTGACTGCAGCGGGCTGCGTCATGCTGCTGGCGGGCAACATGAATTTCGTAGAGCTTCTGGTGGATACTCTGCTTCCCATCACAGCCCTTGGCGCGGTGGCCTTCTGCATGTACTACCGGGAGGAGCTGTGGGAAAAGAGCTGGTGGGTCATGCCCTATACGGTCTTTCTCATTACCGTGAAGAATAGCGGTATTTTCTTTACGCTGGTCATTCTGGTGTATCTGCTGACAAAGGTCAGAAATCCCAAAGAAGGGAAGCTCTGGCTGGTGAATGCCCTGTGCCCCTTCGGCGTGCTGCTGCTGTGGCAGAAGCATGTAAAGCTGGTATTCGACGACGGCATGATGACCTTTCATTCCGTGTCGCTGGAATACTTTCAGAAGATGTTTGAAAAAAAGGGAACAGAGGATATCCAGACCATTTTGTCTGCCTTTGTACAGAAAATGTTCTCGTTTTCCAATGAAGTGCTTTTTGCCTGCATCCTGCTTGCCGCATTGCTGGCGGTGATGTGCCGGGCCGGGAAGCCATACCGGCGGGAGGTTCGGGAGCTGGCCCTGCTGGCGGGGCTTTCCTATCTAACCTATCAGGCCATGATGCTGGGCATGTATCTGTTTACCATGCCCGTAAACGAAGCAACAAGGCTGGCGGAATATTTCCGCTATCACGATACTATCCTGATCTTCGTATCGGGTCTGCTTCTGCTTGGCGCAGTCCGGGCACTGGAAGCCATTCCCGGACGGAAGCTCTGGCAGCAGGCGGCAGGGATAGTCCTGTGCGTCCTGATGGTGTTTTACACGGTATCGCCTTCCTTCGATTCTTACAGGAAACAGGTACTTACGGAAAATATCCGTGGTGTCTACCGCATGGAATACGACGCGCTGATCGAGGAATACGATATCCCGTCCCAGTCCCGGTATCTGCTGCTGGTAGATTCGGACTGCACCTTCCGGACATTCCTAAAATACTTATCCAGATATCTGCTGGATCCCACGGGAATCGATGTACAGTATACGGTGGATCTGACGGCAGCAGATGAAATTCTAAACAACTACGATTACCTGATCGCTTTCGATGACACGGAAGAGGTCATGTCCTATATTGCTGAAAACTTTCCCGGGGAGGCGGGGCAGCGTGTGATCCGCCTGCCGGGAGAATGAGAAAAGGGAGGAAGAAACCGTGCTGAGCTTGCTGCATATCGAGAATATCGCGGTCATTGAGAGCGCGGATATTTCCTTTGACCAGGGCTTTAATGTCCTGACCGGTGAGACCGGTGCCGGTAAATCTATCGTCATTGATGCCATTTCCGCCATTCTGGGCGAACGGGCTTACCGGGACATGATCCGTACCGGAACCAACAAGGCCTCCGTCCGGGCGGTGTTCACCGATGTGCCGGAATTTCCCTGGTTTGCTGACAATGGGGTGGAATACGATCCCGAGACGGTGATCCAGCGGGAGATCCATCTGGACGGAAAAAATGTCTGCCGGGTCAATGGCAGCCTGGTTTCCGTGTCCATTCTCCACAAGTTGGGTATCCAGCTGATCAACATTCACGGCCAGCACGATTCCGCGTCTCTTTTTGACGAGGATAACCACCTGACCTTCCTGGATGCCTTCGGTGATAACGAAGCCCTGCGGGCGGGCTATGCCGAAAAATACGAAGCCGTTGCCAAACTTCGCCGGGAGATCGACCGGATGACCATGGATGAGGGCGAGAAGCTCCGCCGCATGGAGACCCTGAAATACCAGATCGCCGAAATCGAAAAGGCCGAGCTGGAACCAGGGGAGGACGAAGCCCTGGAGGATCGCCGCAAGCTGCTGCAGAATGCGGAAAAGCTCTCTAACGGCATGGACGAGGCAGTGGAATGCCTTTATGGCGGCGACGATACCGACGGCGCGGCAGGCCTGCTGGCCCAGGCGGAATACGCCCTGTCCCGACTCATCCGGTTCAGCGACAGCTTCCAGTCCCTGCATGAAAGGGTTTCAGACCTGAAATACCAGGTGCAGGATGTAGCTGAGGAGGTTCGGGACGCCCGGGACGAGCTGAGCTACTCCGCCGACGAGCTGGAGCAGATCGAGTCCCGCTTAGATGTGATCCACAGGCTCCGCCGCAAGTACGGCGTTACCTGCACCGACATTCTGGACTATCTCGCCAAGGCCAAAAAGGAATTGGACGAAATTGAATTTGCCGATGACCACCTGGAGCAGCTGAAAAAGAAGCTGAAAAAGGCGGAAAAGACCGCCTGGGAGGCCGCTATAGCCCTCCGGGAGAACCGCAAGGCCGCCGCTAAGGCTATGTCCGCCCGGATCCTCACGGAGCTGGCCCAGCTGGATATGCCCCGGGTGCAGTTCGAGGTGCAGTTCCGGGAGTTGGATCTGACCCCCAACGGCGCGGATGCCGTGGCCTTCTACATGTCCGCCAACGCAGGCGAGGCCCTGAAGCCCATGAGCAAGGTGGCTTCCGGCGGTGAGCTGGCGCGGATTATGCTTGCCATGAAGAACGTGCTGGCGGAAAAGGATCAGGTGAACACCCTGATCTTCGACGAGGTGGACACCGGCGTTTCCGGTCGTGCCGCCCAGAAGGTAGCTGAAAAGCTGCGATCTGTCGCCGCCCACAAGCAGGTGCTCTGCGTTACCCACCTTCCCCAGCTGGCGGCCCTTGCCAATACCCATCTGCTGATCGCCAAGAGTGAGCGGAACGGGCGTACATTTACTTCCGTGACCCCGCTGGATCTGGAAGGACGCAAGCGGGAGCTGGCAAGAATCATCGGCGGCACCAATATCACCGAAACCACCCTCAAAAGCGCGGAGGAGATGCTGCGCATTTGAATGGAAATTGGACAAATTCCACAAGTATTTGGCAGAAAACGCTTGACAAAAGCCTACCTTTTTGTTAAAGTAATGCAAGTAACACTGTGAAGGGAAGAAGTAAGCGTCCCGTTTCCCGCCAGAGAGCTGCCGGTTGGTGCAAGGCAGTGGGGAGATCCGCCGAAATACCTCCCGGAGTGGCCTGCCTGAAAATATACAAAGTAGGGGAGGACGGGGTCGCCCGAGACAGCGAGAGGCGTTGTTGGACGCCGTGAGGGCATATTCCGTGAGGAAATGCCGAATTAGAGGTGGTACCGCGTATTTTTACGCCCTCTATCCGTATGGATAGAGGGCGTTTTTTATTTACAGAGAGGAGAGATATCATGCTGGCAAATCCCATGGATGTGGTGAAGCTGTTCCCTGTGCGGAAGTCCAAGGCACAGAAGCAGGCCTTCCGGGATGCTGTGCAGTCCTATGCCCAGGGGTTGGGATATGAATGCAGCGTCGAAAAGGGGAGTATGGGCGTTCGGAATCTGGTCGTCGGCGACCCGGAGCAGGCCCAATACCTGATCACCGCCCATTATGACACCTGCGCCCGGATGCTGTTCCCCAATATCGTCACCCCCTGCAATGTGTTTGTTTACCTTGCTTATCAGCTGGCTATGGTGGCCGTGATGATGCTGGTTTCGTTTCTTGTGGGTGTGGCATTGGGCGTTCTTACCATGAATGTGGAGCTGGGCACCTTTGCAGCAGTTGTGGTATACTGGACACTGCTGATCTGTATGATGGTTGGCCCCGCCAATCCCAGCAACGTCAACGACAACACCTCCGGCGTAGTAACACTATTGGAAATTGCCCGCACTCTGCCTGAAAACCAGCGGCATAAGGTCTGCTTCGTCCTGTTCGACCTGGAAGAGGCGGGACTTCTCGGCTCCGCCGCCTACCGCAAGGCCCACAAAAAGACCACGGAAAATCAGGTGGTTCTGAATATGGACTGCGTGGGCGACGGCGACCACATTCTGCTGATGCCCAGCAAGAAGCTGAAAAAGAACGTAGAAAAGCTGCGGCCCCTGTATAAATGCACCGGCTATTTCGGTAAGAAATCCGTCCTGGTTCGGGATAAGGGCTTCACCGTCTATCCCTCTGACCAGGGAAACTTCCCCTATGGCGTGGCCATCGCCGCGTTCCATAAACACAAGTGGGTGGGCCATTACTACGCCCGCATCCACACTCCCAGGGATACCATCCTGGAAGAAACCAACGTCAATATTCTGCGCGCTGCCCTTATCACTATGGTGAGCAGTGACGCGGCCCAATAAGAAAGGAATTAGACTATGAAACTGTATGATGAACTGGTTGCCCGGGGTCTGATCGCCCAGGTGACCAATGAGGACGAGATCCGCGAAATGATCGACAACGGCAAGGCCACCTTCTACATCGGCTTTGACCCCACCGCCGACTCCCTGCACGTTGGCCACTTCATGGCCCTGTGCCTGATGAAGCGGCTCCAGATGGCTGGAAACAAGCCCATTGCCCTGATCGGCGGCGGCACCGCCATGATCGGCGACCCCTCCGGCCGTACCGATATGCGCTCCATGATGACCCAGGAGACCATCCAGCATAACTGTGACTGCTTCAAGAAGCAGATGGAGCGTTTCATTGAGTTCGGCGAGGGCAAGGCCCAGATGGTCAACAACGCCGACTGGCTGCTGGATCTGAACTATGTGGACGTTCTGAGGGAGGTGGGTGCCTGCTTCTCTGTCAACAACATGCTGCGGGCCGAATGCTACAAGCAGCGCATGGAGAAGGGCCTCAGCTTCCTGGAATTCAACTACATGATCATGCAGTCCTACGACTTCTACCACCTGTACCAGAACTACGGCTGCAATATGCAGTTCGGCGGCAATGACCAGTGGAGCAATATGCTGGGAGGCACCGAGCTGATCCGCAAGAAGCTGGGCAAGGATGCCCACGCCATGACCATCACCCTGCTCCTGAACTCCGAGGGCAAGAAGATGGGCAAGACCGCCAAGGGTGCGGTCTGGCTGGACCCCAACAAGACCACTCCCTTCGACTTCTACCAGTACTGGCGGAACGTGGAGGATGCTGACGTGATGAAATGTATCCGTATGCTGACCTTCCTGCCTCTGGAAGAGATCGACGCCATGGCCGACTGGAAGGATGCCCAGCTGAACACCGCCAAGGAAATTCTGGCCTACGAGCTGACCAAGCTGGTTCACGGCGAGGAAGAGGCCGACAAGGCCAAGGCTGCTGCCAAGGCCCTGTTCGTGGGCGGCGGCGACGATGCCAATATGCCCACGACCAAAATTGCTGCGGAACTGCTGAAAGAAGCTATGATTGGCATCCTTTCTCTGATGGTTGCTTGTAAATTGGCATCCTCCAACAAAGAAGCGCGTCGATTGGTTGAGGGTGGAGGTGTTTTTGTCAACGATGAGAAAGTCGTTACTGCCAGCTTTACCGTAACGGAAGAGATGCTCAAAAACGGTGTCAAGATCCGCAAGGGTAAGAAGGTCTTCCACAAGGCGGTGCTGGAGTAATGCTGGAACTGGCTCGGCCTTCTGACCGTGAGGCGGTAAACGCTCTAGCCATGGAAGTCCACGCCCTCCATGTGGTCTGGCGGCCCGACATCTATGTGATGCCTGAGGAGCTATACCCGGAGGAGCGGTTTCAGGCGGAAACTCAGAATCGGAACCTGTATGTTGCCCGGCTGGCGGATACCGTTGTGGGCTATGTGCTTCTGAAAATCCGCAATTACGATATGCCCGGCCATGTGAAACGGCGCGTGATGATCATTGACGAAATCTGCGTGGAGGAGACCTGCCGCAATCAGGGCATCGGCAAAGAAATGATGGCCGATGTCCGCGCCTTGGCAAAGGCCTTCGGCTGCACTGATATGCAGCTGGGTGTCTACCCCCAGAACGATGATGCGGTTGCGTTTTACCAGAAGTGCGGGTTTACTATCCGCAGTATCGATATGCAGAGAAAGGTTTGAATATGGAGTTTTTGGAACTTGCCCGTCCTGAGGATTGGGAGGATATCAACCGCATCGCCCGGCAGGTGTGTGAGCTTCACGCCTCCTGGGGCTCCGGGCAGGTGGTGGAGCGTCCCTATCCCATGGACTATTATCTGGAATGTATCCGGGAAAAGAAGCTGTATGCCGCCCGGCGCAATGGTACTGTGGTTGGCTACCTCCTCTTTTATTTCTGGCAGGCAGGCGGCCCCGCTGCCGCCCGGCGGAAAATGGTCAGCATCGATGATATCGGGGTGGAGCAGTCTCTCCGAAATCAGGGCATCGGCCAGCGGATGATGGCAGACCTGCGGGAACTGGCTCAGGTCGAGGGCTGTTCCGCGATACAGCTCTATGTGGATGCCCCCAATGAAAACGCCATCGCATTCTACAAAAAATGCGGCCTGCATATTGCCAATCACGGTATGCTGATGAATCTATAACAAAACGCCGCCCGTGAGGGCGGCGTTTCCTTATGTGCGAAAATCCTTCAGCAGGGTGTCAAACTCCGGGGTTTCCCGCAGAAATTCATATTCCGCGTCCTGCTCCAGGCTGGCAAGAAGCTGGGTACGGACATCCTTGTACTGCTCCGGGGAGATGTTCCATTGAACATGCCGGAACAAAACCGTGTCCGCCGTGTTCCAGGGCTGCGTCAGCGCGGTCAGTAGCTTGCGCAGCAGGGAAAGCACGGCACCCGCGTCCCTGGCTTTCAGGGCGACCATATATTCATCCACATAGTAGGTGTACTCCCACAGCTGGAACAAGTTTCCGAAGGCCATTCCCTTGTCCGCCGCGACCTTTGCCCGGTCGGGATTCCCGGCGGTCATTTCCAGACCGATGTACTGGCTCAGCAGGGTCTGCATACGGGTGGCAGTGGTCAGCATGGCATATTCCAGCTTTTCCGCAGCTTCCTCATATTTTCCCTGCTGCTGGTATATGGTTACCTGCAGCATCATCTTATCCGCCAGCTCCCGGGTGATATCCTGTTTATCAGGCATCCGATCCAGAACCTGCTGGGCCTGCTCCAGTTCGCCCCTGCGGATGTACTTGTTTGCCAGCATGAAGTTTGCACTGTTGCGGATGGAGAGATCGCTGCTTTCTGCCAGCTTTTCAAACATAGCGTCCACCTTATCCCCATAAGCGGCGGTATCCGCTGGGGAAAGGTTGGTGACGGATTTCAGGGAAAAAGCGGTGTTCAGCAGCAGTTCTTCGCAATGGGGGAAGCTTCGCAGCTGTTCCTCTGCCAGGGCGAAGGCGGCGGGAGCACCATCCTTCTGCCCGGTTTCCCGGATAGAGGTGCAGATTTCCCGAATTTCTTCCGAAGAAAGGGATTCCTGGAATGCAAAAAGGGAATTGAGATCGGTTTTCAGCAGACGGGCCAGCCGGGGGAGAAGGGCGGTATCGGGACAGGTCTGCCCGGTCTCCCATTTGCTGACGGCGGGGGTGGACACGCCCATGTGCTCCGCCACCTGCTCCTGTGTCAGCCCCAGTGCCCGCCGCTTCTCCTGAATGACGAGATTCATTGCCATTAAAAATTCCTCCAAATTGAGATGATCCGAAAAGCCTTTCATGCCTTGATTATACCAATTTGGAGGGAATTTGGCAATCGAGCGGTTGTTAATCTTTGGGATAGAAACTTAACCTGCCGTTAATTTCCGAAGCGTGGTTTCCAGTTTGGCGCAGTTTTCTTTGCTCATAGGTGTCAGCGGCATCCGGCATTCTCCGCAGTCATAGCCCAGCAGCCCCATAGCGGCCTTTACCGGTATGGGATTCACCTCACAGAACAGCAGCTCGATGAGGGGAAGCAGCTCAATTTGCAACGCCGCCGCAGTGTCGAAATCTCCCGCCAGGGCGGCCTGGGCCATGGCCTGGGTCTCCACCGGGGCCACATTGGAAAGAACGGAAATGACCCCCAGCCCGCCGAGAGCCATAACGGGCACCGCCTGGTCATCGTTGCCGCTCCAAACGGTAAAATCCGCGGAACAGGCAGCTTTGATCCGGGCGGTCTTTACAATGTCCGCAGACGCTTCCTTGACCCCGGCAATGCCGGGAATCTCCGCCAGCCGCTTGTAAACACTGACAGGGATATCCACCCCGGTGCGGGAGGGGACATTGTAGACCACGATGGGGATATGTACTGCGGACGCAATGGCGGCGTAGTGGGTGTAAAGGCCCTCGGGTGTGGCTTTGTTGTAGTAGGGACTGACGATCAGCAGCGCGTCCGCCCCCGCTTCCTCCGCCGCCCGGCTGAGAGCCACCGCATGGCGGGTGTCATTGGAGCCGGTGCCGCCAATGACGGTGCAGCAGTCGCCAACGTGGTCTTTGGCGCAGGCGAAGATGGTGAGCTTTTCCTCATCGGACAGTGTGGGAGATTCTCCCGTAGTGCCGCTGAGGACGACGGCCCGGATGCCTGCCTCCAGCTGCCGGTCCAGCAGCCGCTTCAGCATGGAATAGTTGACTTTTCCATTTAGAAATGGGGTTACGAGAGCCGTGCAGGCCCCGGTGAATAAGGGTTGTTTCATAAGCTGATACCTCCATGCCATTCTATGCGGAGGTGTTCAATTTGCTGTTGAAAAACAGGGCGAATTACGGTATACTTATCCTGATAGAACGGGCGGGGAGGAGTAATAAATGAAGGTTTTTGCCATCAACGGCAGCCCCAAGGGGGAGCGGAGCAACACCTGGCAGCTGACGAAGGCCTTTCTTGCGGGTCTGGGACAGGCGGAGGTGCGGCAAGCCAATGTGAGCCGACTGGACATCAATCCCTGCCTTGGCTGCTTCTCCTGCTGGAATAAGACCCCCGGTGTCTGCTGCCTGCGGGATGATATGGCGGTCGTGATCGAAAATATGCTCTGGGCGGATGTGGTCCTGTGGAGCTTCCCGCTGTATTATTTCAGTGTCCCCGGCCCTCTGAAAAACCTGATGGACCGGCAGCTGCCTATGGTACTGCCCTTCATGACGGCAGACAGTGAATCCGGGGGCCATCCCAGCCGTTACGACATGGGCGGAAAGCGGCATGTGGTCATCTCCACCTGTGGCTTTTATACCGCAAAGGGGAATTACGACGGCGTTACGGCGATTTTTGACCATATCTGCGGAAAAGGGAACTATACCGCCATTTTCTGCGGTCAGGGGGAGCTGTTCCGGGTGAAGGAGCTGCAGGCCCGGACAGGGGAGTACCTCTCCCATGTGACCCGGGCGGGACAGGAGTTTGGCCAGGGCGGCATTTCTGCGGAAACCCGGGAAAAGCTGGATACCCTGCTATATCCCCGTGAGGTCTTTGAGGCCATGGCCGACGCCAGCTGGGGCGTAGAAAAGTCCGGGGAAGCCGCTGACGAGAGCCTTATCTTCACCCGCCAGATGGCGGCCCTTTACAACAAAAACGCCTGGCCGGGGAAGAATATCGTCCTGGAAATGGATTATACGGATATCGGCAAACGGTATCAGATCCTGCTGACAAAAGAAGGCAGCAAGGTGCTTACGAATGATTTCCAGGATTATACCACCTGCATTGAAACGCCCTACACCCTCTGGAAAGCCATTGCCGCCGGGGAGATCACCGGGCAGGATGCCATGATGCAGCAGATGTACCGTGTTAAGGGCGATTTTCAGCTGATGATCCAGTGGGAGAAATACTTCGGCAGCACTCCGGAACATGCCCCCGCCCAAAACCGCGAACGTCCCACCAATATGAACCTCCTTCTGATCCCCTGGATCACCTTCTGGGTGGCTGGGTCAATCGATAGCTTCTATGGTGCCCTGATCGCTATTGCGGTCTGCGCGGCAGTGCCGCTGGTGTATTTCCGCAACCGAAAGACCATTTTCGATACCCTTTCCACGCTGCTTGTCACCCTCTGCGCGGGGCTGCTCTTGCTGGGTGTGGAGGGACGCATTGTGGTGCCTCTTTCATACCTGTGCTTTGGTCTGATGTGGTCAGCGTCCTGCCTGTGCAGAATCCCTCTGACCGCCCACTACTCATTGAATGACTACGGCGGAGAGGGAATGCTCTCCAACCCGCTGTTCCTGAAAACCAACCGCATCCTGACTGCCTGCTGGGGTGTGCTGTATCTGCTGACGCCTGTCTGGACCTATTTCCTGATGGGCACAGCGGTCAGTTCCTGGACGGGTGCCGTCAATTCGGTGCTCCCTATGGCCATGGGCTGGTTTACGGCATGGTTTCAGAAATGGTATCCCGAAAAGATTGCCCGGCGAAAATAAAAAAGAGGAAATGGGTACTGCTTTTTGCGGTACCCATTTTTCAGAGCGGAATGAGAGTTTATTTCGACAGCTAGCTCAATACGATGCCGGAAGCAGAGCAGGAAAGCATTCACGGCACCAAGGAAGCAGACGATTTGATGTCAGCTTTGCGGTCCCGCAAAAGTAGTTTTTGGAGGTTGCCTATAGATTTTTGCATTCTGATATGCTATAATGACCCAAAATCTGCTGCACAATAATTGGTACTGCGTTTCGCGTTGAATATCTGTGTGGAGGAGAAAAAATAACCGCAAAAGATAGGATTAAAAGCATGAAGACAAAGGATTTTTATTATGACCTTCCTGAGGAGCTGATCGCCCAGACTCCGCTGGAAAAGCGGGATACTTCCCGGCTGATGGTTTTGAATCGGGAGACCGGGGAAGTGACCCATAAGCATTTTTATGATATCTTGGACTATCTTCGCCCCGGCGACTGCCTTGTAATGAATGACTCCCGTGTCCTGCCCGCCCGTCTGCTGGGCAACCGCCCCACCGGCGGCGCGGTGGAGGTGCTGCTGCTGCGGGATTTGGGAAACAAGCGGTGGGAGTGCCTCTGCAAGCCCGGCCGCAAAATGCAGGTCGGAAACGAAGTGATCTTCGGCAGCGGTGAGCTTTCTGCCACCGTGGTGGAAGTGAAGGAAGATGGAAACCGGGTGGTGGAGTTCCAGTACGAGGGTATTTTCCTGGAGGTGCTGGAACGCCTGGGCAAAATGCCCCTGCCGCCCTACATCAAAGCAGAGCTGCAGGACCAGGAGCGGTATCAGACCGTCTACTCCCGGGAGGTAGGCTCCGCCGCCGCCCCCACCGCGGGCCTGCACTTTACCAATGAGTTGCTGGATAAGATCCGGGCTAAGGGGGTCAAAACCGCCTTCGTGACCCTCCATGTGGGCCTGGGCACCTTCCGTCCTGTGAAGGCGGAGGACGTTTTGGAGCACCATATGCACTCCGAGCTGTGTATGATGAGTGGGGAGACCGCTGCGATCCTGAACGAAACCAAGGCCGCAGGGGGCCGGGTCATCTGCGTGGGCACCACCTCCTGCCGGACATTGGAATCCCTGGTCAATGAAGACGGCACCTTCGAAGCCAGGTCCAAATGGACGGAGATTTTCATCTACCCCGGCTACACCTTCAAGGCAATGGATGCCCTCATCACCAATTTCCACCTGCCGGAGAGCACCCTGGTGATGCTGGTCTCCGCCTTCGCCGGCCGGGAGCATGTGCTGGCAGCTTATGAGCAGGCCGTAAAGGAACGCTACCGCTTCTTCAGCTTCGGGGACGCGATGTTCATTGGTTAAAGGATGCCAATTTACGCATTTTGGTGAAAAACGGTTTGCATACTATTTCGTTGTATTCCCGGATAATTTACCGTTATTTTATTGACATTACCTGGCAATGTGGTAAGATATAGATAAAGACAGTGACATTGAGCTAGAGGTGGTATACATGGTTGTCAAATATTCAAGAGATGCCTTGAAATTTTTGAGCAAGCTCGATGCCAAGTCTGTCAGCAGAATTCGTACGGCAATTCAGGGGCTGACCCTGACACCACCTGTCGGTGACATCAAGGTGATGCAGGGGTATACTGATAGTAGGAAGCGACTGAGAGTTGGTTCCTGGCGGATTATTTACAAATACGGTGCCGAGAACGACATAGAGATCCTGTTCGTTGTCGACATTGGTAATCGTGGCGACATCTACAAGTAAGGAGGTAGCACAATGTCTGAGATTGCAATGAATGCAGCACGGATGCTGAACCTGCTGCCCGAAGAAGATCAGAACTTCGCTCTGGAATTTATCAAGAAATTGGTTCAGGCGTGGGACCCTGATTTCACCAAGGTAACCCCTGAGGAAGCCGCCGCAATCTCTGCTGCAGAGAAAAGCGGATTTGTTGCTGAAGAAGAGATTGATTGGAACAACCTTGCCAAGTATGCACAGTGATAAAAGTCGGAGCAGCAATGCTCCGATTTTTCTATTTCTGTGACATGAAAGGAAACAATCCAGGCTGTATGATAGGCTAGAAATACCCAATATCCTATAACTCCACGCACATCGGTGACACCATGTTTATCGGATAAAAAGAGCTGCCTCACTTTTGGTGAGGCAGCTTTTTGGTTAAATAAGAAATCTTAGTGCTCGCGCTTTTTCAGGACAAATGCCACAGCGGCCAGAGCGGCGATGGACAGCACTGCGATGATCACGGGGGTCATGGAGCTGTCAGCTTCCTCTGTGGGAGCGGCGACGGCTTCATCGGTGCTGACCAGAATCATGGCGGACAGGTTTTCAATCTCCACCTCACCGCTGACGGTGTACAGGATCCCGGTACCGGCAGTGCTCTTGTTTACACAGACACCCCACAGGCCTTCGGGCAGGGAAACCACGGCATTTTCGCTGCCTGCGTTGAAAATGGAGATGATCTGTGCGTCTTCGCCATTGCCGCCTTCGTTGAGGAACGCGACAACGTCATTGCTGCCGGTCTCCATGGCGGACATAGCGGACAGAACTTCCTCCTCACTGGTCATCCGCAGGGCAGAGTGGGCGGAGCGGAAGGCCAGCAGACCCTGGTAATAGTCGTGGGTCTGGGATACCAGCGCATCGGCCAGAGAGTCCCACTTGATGGCGTTGATCTCATCGCCGGAGGCGTAGGAGTTGTGATTGTAGCCGGTTTCACTTTCCGCGTCGGGCTTGGAGCGGAGCATTTCCTCACCGGCCTGCATGAAGGGCACACCCTGAGCGGTGAGATAGTAGGCTGCGGCCAGATTGTTCATGGCTGCGGCCTGCTCACGGACTTCCTCGGCAGTCAAGCCGGTGGCATCCATGGCATCGATGGTCAGGTTGTCAAACAGGGTGAAGTTATCGTGGCAGGAGGCATAGTTAACGGTCTGCAGGGGCGTATCCACGGAGGTGGAGTTGGTGCCCCAGGTGGAGTTGCCCATGTAGCTGTCGATCAGGGACTGAACGGTGCTCTCGCTGAGATTGCCGGAAGTAAAGCCCTTGTCGGTAGCGGTGAAAACGCCGCCGTGCATCAGATTGCGGATGGTGTCGTTGAAGAAGGCGAAAACGCCTGCCTCGGTGTTGACTTCAGCATCATTGTCCTGAATGGTCATCTTTTCGGTGTAACCATTCTTGGTAGTCCAGGTGCACATATCCCAGCCCTCGCCGTAGAACACGATGTTGGGGTTGACCGCATGGACAGCCTCCATGGCAGCGTTGATGGTCTCATAGTCGATCAGACCCACCAGATCCCAGCGGAAGCCGTCGATGTGGTATTCCTCGGCCCAGTACAGGACGGAGTCCACGATATACTTCTGAACCATGCTCCGCTCAGTAGCAGTGTCATTGCCGCAGCCGGAGTTGGACTGGTAGGAGCCGTCGTCCTGGATCCGGGAGAAGTAGCCGGGAACGATCTGGTTGAAGCAGAAGCTGCCTGCGTCGGCAACGTGGTTATAGACCACGTCCATGATAACGCCGATGCCGTTTGCGTGCAGGGACTGGACCATCTGCTTGAATTCTTTCACACGGACCGCGCCGTTGTATGCGTTGGTGGCGTAGGAGCCTTCGGGAACGTTGTAGTTCTTGGGATCGTAGCCCCAGTTGTAGCCGCCGGAGGCTTCATCCACAGAGTTGATGTCATACACAGGCAGCAGGTGGACATAGTTGACACCCAGCTCTGCCAGATAATCAACGCCGGTAGCAATCTCGCCCTCGCCGTTGACGGTGGTGCCTTCCTCGGTGAAGGCCAGGTACTTGCCCTTGTTTTCCATGCCGGAGGATTCAGCGATGGAGAAGTCACGGACATGGGTCTCCCAGATCACAGCGTCGGTATAGTTGTCCACAGTGACGTAAGTATCCTTTTCCCAGCCCTCGGGATCGGTAGAATCCAGGTCGATGACCATGGCCCGGTTGCCGTTGATACCGGCGGTGCGGGCGTAGGGGTCGCAGGCCTCCACGGTGGCACCGGAGCGGGTGACGGCATAGATGTAGTAAACGCCATTCAGATCGCCGTCCACGGTGACGACCCAGGTGCCGTTTACATCAGGGGTCATTTCATAGGTATCCAGAAGGGCTGCGCCGCTTTCGTTGGAAGAGCCGGTGGTGTACAGCTTCACAGCGACCTTGGTAGCGGTGGGTGCCCACACACGGAAGGTGGTGCTTTCAGCACTCCAGGTGGCACCCAGATCGTCGCCTTCGTAGGTGTACTCGGCCTCAAAGCCTTCGGTGGAATAGATATTGGGGACAGTGACGGTGCAGGAAACACCCTCAAAGTACATGGTGTAGACTTCCTCGTCGGTGATGGTGCCTTCGAAGGAAACGGTATAGTTGTATTCGTCAACAGCTTCCACGGCAGTAATGCCCATTTCGCCGTCGGGGCCCTCCAGGGTGAAGCTGTCCAGGGTCGCAGGCTCCTCCATAGGATAGGAAACGGTGACGGTCAGGTTGCCAGTGTCCTGATTATAGACAGCGGAGGAGATCTTCGCACCCAGAACAGCCTGGGATTTGTCGGTTTCAAAGTCCTCCAGAGCGGAACCGGAGACGGCATAGACATGGACGGTGCCGCCGGTGACATCGGACAGGTCGATCTTCCGGTCACCGTCGGGATCCTTGGTCCAGTCGGGCTTCTTGACGATGAAGCCGGCCCAAGTGTCGGAGGCGTCTGCATAGTATGTAGCGACCTTCCAGCCGTTTTCGTCCTCTTCGTCGAAGGCACGGGTAGCATTCAGGGACTCCACACCGTTCCACATGTGGACTTCCCAATCGGTGTAGTCGCCATCTTCCCGGTAGTAGTGGACCTTGATGGTGATGTCGTATTCCGGAGCATCTGCTACGCCGGTGACAACGTCGCATTCACCCAGAGTGGTCACGCTGGGGTTGGCGGAATCCACATAAACGTGGATGGTGCCGCTGACCACATTGGGAAGCTCCGCATACACATCTTCGACCATACGGTCGCCTGTGCTGTCATCGACCATCTCCCGGTCAGTCCAGCTGTCGCCGCCGTAACGGACGATGAAGCCGATGGAAGCGGTATTGGGGTTTGCGAAAATGGTGGCGACTGCTTCGCTGCCGTCCGCGGCAACTTCGAAAGCGGTCACTTCGGCACCGCCCCACTGGTAAACATCCCAGTCGGTGTAGTTGCCGTCGGCGCGGGTGTAGTGGACCTTGACCTGAACGGGATAGGCGGATTCTTCAGCCGAAACGCTGAGAGAGAAAACGCCGGGAACCAGGATCAGGCTCAGAACCATAACCAGTGCCAGAAGCAGGCTGATTTGCTTTTTCATGTTCTTTCCTCCAAACTGTATTGACCATGGCAGGTTTCGTGTGTCCATGACCAATTCGAATTATAACGCCCGAAAACCCGCAAGTAAACAACATTTCCCGCCTTTTGAAAAATTCGGAGTTTCGCTAAGTTTCGAAACCCGTTTTTGAGCAACTTGACCATATGCTTCGTGAGTGGCACTTAAACAACAGCAGTTGCCACCCGTGCCGGTTTTGCTATTTTCTTTCCGAAAATACAAAATCGGCAATGCCGTCAGGCAGTGCCCTTTTTATTAGAAATTAAAGATTTCTAATAAAAAGTAGTATTAAATTTTGTTTCATAAATGGATGCCTTGATTTAGCAGCTATTTGATGCTAAACTACGATCAATAATTCACTTTGGAGGTCAGATCATGTATACGCAAGACAGCTGCGGCGTTTGCAGAATCAAGCAGGAGCTTCTTTCGAATTGGATGATGGCGGATGTTCGTATGGAAGTCCTGGACAAAGGAATCAGCTCAAATGCCTGCTTGATAACGAAAGGTGATACGAAATATATACTTCGCAGGCTCTCAAGCTGGCAGCAAGGTTATATGGAAGACAAAATAGCAGCTGTTCTGTCACCTTTGAAAATCTCGCCCAGAATTATCCCCAGTTGTTCGGGACATTCCTTTGTTGCGTTTGAAGGAAGTTACTATAATTTGCAGGATTATGTGCGTGGTAAGCAAGTACATCTTTGTGATGAGCCTTTGCTTCAGCAGGCTGCAAAGACGGTGGCCACTATGCATAAAGCGATGAGCGCGCTTACGGATGACTTGGATATGGCTGACAGATTTTCCTTGTTGAGACTGTTGGAAAGCTGCAAATGGGATAACCTGCAAGACACGCTTATTACACAGGAGGGCGGGATAGAAAAGTTCAGGAAACTTTGTCAATCCCTTACTGGCTATGATCGAGAATATCATCAATGGATACATGGTGATTTGGGAACATGGAACCTGCTTTCTGATAACGCGAAGGTTATGGTAATCGATTTTGGCGAGTGCCGAAAAGGAAGCATTTACTTTGATGTAGCAGCAATCGTTTCTTCCTTGCTTTCTTCAACAGAAGATACTGCTATTCTTGATAGGCATATTTCCGTATTTACGCAGACATACGCCGAATATAATGTTCCGCTAGACCGTGATCTTCTGTCAAAGTATTTCCAACTTTGGTTTGCCCGAGGGATTTTAGCAAATATCTTAGAAGAAAACCATCAGAAAGGAAAGAGTGAAAAAGCAATAAACTATTTCTGGAAGCAAATGAATAAGTTTAGTTGTATCTGATAGCTTGCAGACCGAAGGCAGATGCCCCCGGAATCCCAGTTTGAAAATCTTCGGAAAAGTTATAAAAGCCCGTGGAATCAGACAGATTCCACGGGCTTGGTGATCGGAGTGTAATTGTAGAGTTTCAAAGAACCAACAAGATTGCTTTCATCCCACATGCCTACGGGATGCGTTCTAAAAGCAATGGATTCTCCCACGGCCTAAAAAGTGTCCACCGGACACTTTTTGCACCAGTTTGCAGACTGGTGCCGGCCTTTCGAATCCCTTAGCCCAGCCAAAATTAAAAGGGCTGCCAGAGCAGCCCTTTTAATTTTGGTCGGAGTATCGGGATTCGAACCCGAGGCCTCTTGGACCCGAACCAAGCGCGATACCAAACTTCGCCATACCCCGATAGCCTATATATTATATGGGAAAAAGCCCCGGCTGTCAAGGCTTAAATGGTATTTTTCCAAATGTTCCGCCATAGTCTTGCAGGGGTGATGCTATGGGTTATCAAATTACATATTCTTCGGAGCCCCGGAAGGGGGACAGGCCCGGGGCACGGCGCAGGGAGCTTACCTGGCTGGTTCTTGTTTGCTTTCTGGTGTTTGTCTGGACTTTTTGGCCGGAAGGCAGGGAAGTGCTGCTGACGGTTTTGCTGCCGGGAGATCGGGAAGCCACGCTGGAAGCGGCGGAAGTGTTTCTGGATTCGGTGCAGTGCGGTCTGTCCTTCGGGGATGCGGCGGAGATTTTCTGCCGGCAGGTGATAGCAGGTGCGGGCTGACTGGGCGGTATGCTTTCTGGGGGCGGTACTCCTGCTGACCCTGCCCCTGAAATGGCTGCTGGCGGCGGTTCTGGCGGCAGCGTTCCATGAATTCTGCCACTTTCTTGCCATCCGGCTGCTGGGGGGACAGGTCTATGGTATAAAGCTCAGCATCGGCGGCGCGGCGATGGAGACGGGCGTAATGTCTCCCGGGCGGGAAATGCTCTGCGCCCTTGCGGGCCCGACGGGGAGCCTGCTTTTGGTGTGCCTGTTCCGCTGGCTGCCCCGGACGGCCCTCTGTGCATTTTTTCATGCCGCCTATAATCTGCTTCCCATTTATCCCCTGGATGGGGGCCGGGCACTGGAATGTATTGCCCGGCTGCTCGCGGGGAAATGGGCGGAACGAATCTGCCGCTGGGTGGAATGGGGGGCCATTGGGGCCATTTCCGCACTGGCGGTATGGGCCTGTTTTTGGCTCCATATGGGAATTTTGCCCCTTTTATTGGCGGCTTTTTTGATTATCAAGGTATTGGCAAGAAAAATTCCTTGCAAACCGCCGCAACTCGGGGTACAATAGTGCTACCCTATAAAAAGAGGTAACATTATGACCGAACTGAAGCAGCGGATTCTGCCCACTGTCCAGAAGCCCGCCCGGTATACCGGCGGCGAGTGGGGAGAGATCAAAAAGGATTTGAAGGATGTGCGGCTGCGCGTGGCCTTCTGTTTCCCGGATACTTACGAGATCGGCATGTCCAATGTGGGCATGCGGATCCTTTACGGTGTCATGAACAAAATGGACGGCGTCTGGTGCGAGCGTGTCTTTGCCCCCTGGGGGGATATGGAGGAGGCCATGCGGGAAAACGGCCTGCCCCTGTGGGCACTGGAAAGCCAAGACCCTGTGAAGGATTTTGATATGATCGCCTTTACCATCGGCTACGAAATGGCATATTCCAATATTCTCAACATGCTGGATCTGGCAGGAGTGCCCCTCCATTCCCGTGACCGCCATGATCTGAAAAACATCGTCTTCGCCGGCGGTGTCTGCGCCTTCAACCCGGAGCCTCTGGCGGATTTTATCGACTTCTTCTCCCTGGGCGAGGGCGAGGAGAGCACTGTGGAGATCGTGTCCCTGTATGACCGTGCCAAGGCGGAGGGATGGACGAAGGAAACCTTCCTGCAAGAGGTTTCCAAGATCCCCGGTGTCTATGTGCCCAGCTTCTACCGCCACGAGTACAATGAGGACGGAACCCTGGCCGCCATCGTCCCTCTGAACGGTGCGCCGGAAACTGTGACCAAGCGGATCATTGAAAACCTGGATACCGCTTTCTTCCCCACAGAAATGATCGTTCCCTCCACCGAGATCGTCCATGACCGGGCCAATCTGGAGGTATTCCGTGGCTGTATCCGGGGCTGCCGGTTCTGCCAGGCGGGCTTCAGCTGCCGCCCGGTGCGGAAGAAATCTCCCGAGGTGCTGTATCAGCAGGCGGTGGAGATCATGGAGAAGTCCGGCAACAATGAGATCACCCTGTCCAGCCTTTCCACCTCCGACTACCGGGGCCTGAAGAAGCTGACGGACGAGCTGATTCCTTACTGTGCCGACAACAAGATCAACCTTTCCGTCCCCTCCCTCCGGGCGGACAACTTCTCCCGGGAGCTGATGGAGAAGCTGCAGACCGTCCGCAAGAGCGGCCTGACCTTCGCTCCGGAAGCGGGCACACAGCGGCTGCGGGATGTGATCAACAAGAATTTGACCGAGGACGAAATTCTGAATACCTGCGCCAACGCCTTCTCCGGCGGCTGGAACAATGTGAAGCTGTACTTCATGCTGGGCCTGCCCACAGAGACCGACGAGGATGTACTGGGCATTGCCGACCTGGTGTACAAGGTCATCAAAACCTGGAAGGAGCACGCCGTCAATAAAAAGCGGGGCCTGCGGGTCCATGTGGCTACGGCATATTTTGTTCCCAAACCCCATACGCCCTTCCAGTGGGAAAAGCAGATCACGCCCCAGGAATACCTGCGCCGGTGCCGTCTGCTGAAAGAGCATTTCTATTCCAAGTCCATCGAATACGACTACCACGGCCCGGATCTCAGCCGCCTGGAAGCGGTATTCGCCCGGGGCGACCGCCGTTTGGGCCCCGTCATCGAAGCCGCTGTGCGAAACGGCGCGAAACTGGATGGCTGGGACGAATATTTCAACTACGCCAAGTGGTACGATGCCTTCCGGGAATGCGGCGTTGACGAGGATTTCTACACCGTCCGTGGCTACGGCGAGGAAGAGATCCTTCCCTGGGATACCATCGACGTGGGCGTTACCAAGAAGTTCCTGAAGCTGGAACGGAAGCGTGCCTATGAAGAGAAGGTCACCCCTGACTGCCGCCACGGCTGCGCGGGCTGCGGTGCCAGCGGCCTTTTGAAGGAGGTGGCGTGCGATGCCTAGACTGCTGTTTGAAAAGAAGGGCAACGCCGTCTGGATCTCCCATCTGGATCTGATGCGGCTGTTCCAGCGGGCCTTCAAGCGGGCGGGGCTGCCCCTGACCCACACTCAGGGCTTCAACCCCCGGCCCTCCGTTTCCATCGCCCTGCCCCTTTCTGTGGGCGTGGAGAGCCGGTGTGAGCTGCTCGATTTCGATTTGTACGGTGAAAAGCCCTCCAATGAGGAAATTCTCACCCGCCTGAACGCCGCCCTGGTGGAGGGCGTGAAGGTTCTGGCGGTGTACGACGAAGCCGCCAAGATCAAGCATCTGGCCCTGCTGGAATGCGTCGTGGCTCTGGAATATGACGGAGGCATCCCCGAAGGAGCCGTGGAGCAGATCGAAGCCCTGTTTAACCGGGCGGAAGTGACCGTTGAGAAGAAGAGCAAGAACGGCGTGAAGGAGGAGAACATCATCCCCATGCTCCGCCGCCTTGCCGTAATTCCTGCCGACGGGAGTACGTTGGAACTGCGGGCACTGGTCTGCTGCCAGAATCCCACCCTGAATCCCATGCAGCTGAACGCTGCCATTTTCAAATATCTGCCCAACCTGGCACCGGACTTTGCACGCTGCCGCCGGGTGGAGGTCTTTGATACGAACGAAACGATTTTCAGATAAGGAGAGAGAAATATGGAAGAGATCATTATGCTGGAAGAATGCCCCATCTGCCGTGGCGCGGGTATGATCCTGCACGAGGGCGGCTGGAGCGTCCAGGTGGAGTGTGTGGATTGCAGTGCCCACACCGTATATATGGAGTATAACAACGACCAGGAAAAGGCCGAAGCCGAGCGGGCTGTGGCACACCTGTGGAACATCGGCAAGGTGGTTTCCAGCGAGCGGGGAGAATAAAATGGCCTATACAGTGGAATATGGCCTGCGCAGATACATTGATATCATCCGGGAAAAACACCCCGGCACCATCGGCGAGATGCTGAAATTCCAGGTAGTCAGCTGCGACGAGGGAAAGGACGATTATGTTCTAACCTGCAAAACCGAGCCCTGGATGTGCAACCACTACGGCACCCTCCACGGCGGTCTCTGCGCTACCATTCTGGATCAGGCCATGGGTATGGTCTGCTGCTGCCTGAAAAAGGGCTTCGGCACCTGCACCACGGTTCAGCTTGAGGCGGACTATCACCGTCCTCTGACGGCGGGGGAGGATATCCTTGTGAAGGTTCATGTGGTTTCTGTAACCAGGAGCCTGATCAACATGACCGCCGAGCTGGTGCAGCCCAGTAAGCCGGACAAAATTTCCGTTTCCGGTTCTGCCATCTTCTTCTACAAGGACGATGACCGGGTTCCGCAGCTGTAAGCGGTCCGTTTCTCCGGGAGGTTATGCACACCGTAACCTCCCGGAAGGCATCCGAAACACCCCGAAAAAATTTTTTGAAAAAAACAAAAAAAGTACTTGCATTTTTCGGAAAGGTGTGCTAATATATCGAAGTCGCCAAGAGAGCGGCAAACAAATATCCGGGTGTGGCGAAGTTTGGTATCGCGCTTGAATGGGGTTCAAGAGGCCTCGAGTTCGAATCTCGACACTCGGACCAAAAAGACAGGTCTCATTGAGACCTGTCTTTTTTCTTTATGAAATGCGGAAAGGAGCCGGTGAAAGATGTTTGAGGATAAGTTCCATTTGACCCCGGGGCAAAGTATCAGACCAGAGCGGCACCCAGGGCACGGCAGTCTGCGGCTGCATCATCGTCAGGCGTTTCCTGGCAGATCACGCTGTCACAGGCGAGAACTGCGCCGTCACTCCGGCAGGTATCCTCCCAGCTGCGCATCCACTCACCGTCACCCCAGCCATAGGAGCCGAACAGGGCGATTTTCTTATCCTTCAGCTTGCTTTCACAATCCTGGAACATAGGCTCAAATTCGCTTTCCTCCAGGACTTCGGCACCCATAGCGGGGCAGCCAAATGCGATGGCATCAAAATCATCCGCCATGGAAGCGGTAAATTCAGCAGCGGTGTAAATGCTGACGTCAGCACCTGCATCCTTTGCGCCGTCCGCAACGGCATTTGCCATTGCCTCAGTGTTGCCGGTGCCGCTCCAATATACAACTGCGATCTTGCTCATATTATTGTCCAACCTTTCAAAAATAATTTATACTGATTCTCAATTAAAAACTGTAATTCGCAAGAATTGCAGTTTTTCATATGAGAATCATATGAGACGTGATTTTGTGATTTTATTCTAAAAATCGCAAACTCGGCAATGCCGCAAGGCAGTGCCCTTCTTGATAGAAATTAAAGATTTCTATTAAGAAGCAGTATTAATGGTATATCAACCGGCTACGGTGAGCCGTTCAATATCTTTTCCTTTTGCCCACAGGTCACAATAAATCCTTGTGCATTTTTTGTACTGGGCAAACTTCTTCTTGGCAGCTTCCTCATCCCCATAGACCTTCCAGCATCCGCTGCATTTGCAGTAATCAGGCCCTTGCTCTATAAAACCGCAGACATCTTCCGGAGGATATCCGAGAAACAGACCAATTTCATGGGGGAAGTCTTCCGTCTGACGGAGTTTTTGAACCAATCTGACAACACATTTTTCGCAGCTGCTGGTGTTATACCCGCAGCTTTCCAGAAGATTTGCTGCAGTTGCATCTGACAGGTCGATACGCAGCTTTTCGGGCCGGTAAAGATAAATCAATGCTTTCTTGTCAGAAAAACGCAGGGGAAGCATCCGAAGCCCCTTGGAGCCGATTCGTTCGTTTATCCGGCGTACGGAGTCCAAAAGGGCAGCCTGCGTCTCGTAGGGGCAGGTAAACAAACTGGCCGTTTTGATCCCGGCGAGCGTTGGGGCGCAATTACGGATCAAATAGTCATCGGACATATGGAGACCTCCTTGTTTCGTTATTCTTTGAGAAACTCTTTTTCAGGTGCTTTTTTACCAGGAAAAAGAGGTGCGTTGGGATAGTTATGCCCGTAATAGAGCCTGGCTTTGCAAAAAAACGTAAATGAAATTAAGGAGATTTTTGACAGCTTTAGTTAGCTGCTGCTAACTAAAGGGGTGAAATCACGGTTAGCCTTTGCTAACCGTGATTATAATATATCCTCCCAGGAGATTTGTCAAGACCCTTTTTGAAGTTTTCTCCAGATTCGATAAGGTATGAAGCAATCAAGCGTAAGAGCTGCGCGCAATGGCTGATGTGGTATATTAAAGGCCCCTGCTTTCTTTTGCTGAAAGCAGGGGCCTTTGGCAGACAAATGCGGGAAGGTTTTTTATGGCCTTCCTGCTTTTGAAATTTTGGCGATGGTAATGAAGTAGCTTGGAATCAGGATCAAATCCGCTCCAGCCCAGGCTGACACTTCGGCAATAAATATTCCGTTTTCACCAAACAAAGCGGGCAAAAGCAGAACGCCGCCGGTACGCATGATGAATTCCGCAATACCCGATACCATGGGAAGAACCGTATTTCCCATGCCCTGAACTGCGCTGCGTGTCACATGAAGGATATAGAGAACCGGCAGGCAAATGCTCATGATGGCGAGATAGGTATAGGCAACCTGCGTTGCCTGCTCCACTTCCTGAGGGGTTCCGGAAAGGAAGGTTCTTACGATCGGATTTCCGAAAATCAGCATGACAACCGCAATGACCACGGAGGTGACGATTGCCACTGCGATGGCGCAGCGCATACCCTTGCGGATGCGTTCAATCATGCCCGCCCCCAGATTCTGGCCCACATAGGTGATCATGGCATAGCCATAGGAGGTCGCGGCGATTTCCAGAACACCGTAAAGCTTATTTGTAGCTGTAAATCCGCCGATGAAAGTAACGCCATATCCATTGACTGCTGCCTGGATGATCATGCCGCCAATGGCGATGATGGCATTCTGAAGAGCCATGGGGGAGCCGAGGGACATAAGCCGTCCGGCCATGGTGGGCTTCAGGGCGAAATGTTCCCGTTTCAGGTGCATAAACTCTATTTTCCAAATCCGTAGCAGGCAGAAAATGCCGGAAACCAGCTGGGCAATCAATGTGGCAGCCGCTGCACCGATAATGCCCCACCGGAACACCAGCACAAACAGCAGGTCCAGCACGATATTGGTCAGTGCTGCAACGATCATGGCGTTCAGGGGCGTTTGTCCGTCTCCCAGAGAACGCAGGATACAGGCGAGCAGATTGTAGGCCATCACAATGGGAATGCCCAGAACCATGATCCGCAGGTAGGCCAGCGACCAGCCCATGATCTCACTGGGCGTATTCAAAAGCTCCAACACGGGCCGGGCCGCCAGCTGGCCCAGAATCAGGAACACCAGAGCGCAGATGACGGAAAGGGAGGCGGAGCTGCCCACAACCCTGCGCAGGCTTTCGTACTGCTTTGCGCCGAATTCGCTTGCCATCAGGATTCCGAAGCCCTGGGTCACCCCCTGAACCATGCCAAGCATCATCCAGTACAGCCAGTCTGTGGCCCCCAGTGCTGCCAGTGCGTCAACGCCCAGCACTTTGCCGACCACCATCGTGTCCACCACGGTATAAAGCTGCTGAAACACATTGCCCACCATCAGGGGCAGGGAAAAGGAAACGATCAATGACAAGGGATTCCCCTCGGTCATATTCTTTATCTTTGGTGCCATAAGTACCTCACGTTATGAATGGATATATCCATTTTATCATGTCCTTACCGTCAAATCAACCGGCTGCCGCCGTTTTCCCTGGCGGGAAGAAGACGCCGCCTGAACGGTGCCGAATTATAGTATGAAAAAGGAATGGGAACAAGACCTGATATTTTGGAACAGCCCCTGAGCGCGTTGATGTCTGTTCAGAGAATGGTGAAGCATCTGGCAATCGGGGATGTGGAGACGGCAATGGGCCCCGTGAATGAGGAGCACGGGGAGGAGGGGATCCGGGAGAAGCTGGAGGGGTATGTGGACCTGATCGGCGGCCGGGAAGTCCTGCGGGTGGACTGCGTGGACTATGAGCGGACCGGGGACATCGCCTACGGCGGCTTGGGTGAGGAGATCACCTACTACGAGATCTGGCTGGAGAACGAGGAATACCTGTATGCCCGGTGCGTGTGGGTCCAGGAGGAGGGCTACTGCGGGATCGTGGAATTTGAAATTTTTGAGGAATGTTCCTGGTAAGGGGCAAAAAAGCCGAAAGGAACCGGAGTCCTTTCGGCTTTTATATTTGTCTGTGACTGTTGAGGGTAGTCTGCGGGTCTTTCCAACCGCTGGTTGGAAAGAAATTAGGGTTTTTTGAGGCTGATTTCTCTTTTGTTTGGATGCGGCGGTATGGGGCGAATTTTGCCGCTGGGTCACAGAAGGGGCAGCAGCTCCCGGAGGATCTCCCGGGAGGAAAGCTCCACAAAGGTATCGATGTCGGGGGTGGAGATGTAGAGAAGCTTTCGGGCTTGGATGTTGGGGAGGTAGGTGGTTTGCCACCATTGGATGCTGGCTTGCAGGTATTCGGTTTCGATATAGCCGGGGAGGGAGACGGTGACGGGGGTTCCGGTCAGGTCTGCGAACAGTTGGCGCAGCTGGGGATGGCGGGTCAGGAGGTATTGGTCCAGGGCTTCCAGGTCGTTTGTCATCATATGGAAGAAGGCCCGGTCCGTTTCCTGAACGCCGCGACCATTGGCGATCATCAGCATCTGCTGGCGGATGGTCTTATGGTTCCATTTGTCGGTGAGCAGGTGGACGAGGTAACCGACGGCGAAGTCGCGGCGGGCGGAATCTGGGTTGTTTTGGATATGGTTTTCCGCGAATTCCGCTATACGGCTTTGGAAAAGGGACATTTTTTCTTCCGTGAGCCAGTCGGCATCCCGGATATCCTGGCGGAGATGGACGTACTTCTTGTCCTCCCGCAGACAGCCGGGTTTGCTGCTGATGGTATCCGGGGCGAGGGCTCCCAGGTAATAGGCGTGCTCGTCGGTGACCAGGGCGGGGGATTGCAGGAGAATTTCCCGGGCGACGGCAAGGTGGGCAATGGTGTTGGACATGGGGGCTCCTTTCTTGTGGCTTGGGGGGATGGGGTGGAGGAGGTCTGATAGGACGCAGTAATCGACAGGCTATCGCTCGCATTCCTCTTCCGCCCCTTTGGGGTACCTTCCCCCCGGGGGGGAAGGGATTTTTTTGCTTTTGCGTAGCAAAAGCGGCGGGCGACCGCAAGGGGCCCCTATGCGATAGGGTGTGCGGGTCAGATGAGGGCGGCGATGTCCTGGACAAGTTTTTCGGTTTCCTTCCAGCCGATGCAGGGGTCGGTGATGGACTTTCCGTAAATGCCCTCGCCGATCTTCTGACAGCCGTTTTCCAGGTAGGATTCGATCATAAAGCCCTTGACCATGGATTTGATATGGGCGGAATGGCGGCAGGAATGGAGGACTTCTTTACAGATGCGGGGCTGCTCGGCGTATTTCTTGGCAGAGTTGGAATGGTTGGCATCTACGATCAGGGCCATATTCTGCAGGCCCTTGGCGGAATAGGCGTTGTACAGGAATTCCAGATCCTCGAAATGGTAGTTGGGCAGGGCATCGCCGTGCTTGTTCACATAGCCGCGCATGATGGCATGGGCCAGGGGATTGCCGGTGGTGTCCACCTCCCAGCCCCGGTAGATGAAGGTATGGGAATGCTGGGCGGCCATGATGGAATTGAGCATGACGGAAATGTCGCCACTGGTGGGGTTCTTCATGCCCACGGGGACGGCAATGCCGCTGGAGGTCAGGCGGTGCTCCTGATTTTCCACGCTCCGGGCACCCACGGCAACGTAGGCCAGCAGATCAGACAGGTAGCGGTAGTTATCGGGATAGAGCATCTCGTCGGCGGTGGACAGGCCGGTGTTGGCAAGGACGTTGGTATGGAGCCGGCGGATGGCAATGACGCCTTCCAGCATATCGGAGGCCTGCTGGGGGTTCGGTTGGTGCAGGAGGCCCTTATAGCCGTCGCCGGTGGTGCGGGGCTTGTTGGTATAGACCCGGGGGATCAGGATCAGCTTATCGGAAACCTTGTCCTGGAGCTTTGCCAGACGCTCGCAGTAGTCCAGTACCGCGTCCTCCCGGTCGGCGGAGCAGGGGCCGATGATCAGGATCAGCTTATCGCTTTTGCCGGTGAATACGTCGGCGATGATCTCGTCCCGGGCGGCCTTGATGCGGGAAAGCTCCTGGGTCAGGGGATACTGCTCCTTGATGTCCTTGGGAATGGGGAGCTTGCGTTTGAAATTCATATTTTTCATAGGTGGACCCTCTCTCTGTGTTTGATGGGTATACTTTAGCATTTCTGTGGCGGAATTTCAACAGGAAATTCCGCATGGCAGGTTTTTGGGTGAATGGGCTGATTCCGCGTTTTGTTGCACGGAGGTGTGCAACAATGGGGGCTTTTTTCGCTTTTTGTGAAAGGGGGACCAGATTATGGTTATCGAACACAAACTCAAAATGGACTTTACGAAGCCCGGGGTATTGCCCCGGGTGGACATGGTGCAGGGGGATCAGTATACCCGGCGGCTGACCATTGCCCTGTACGCAAACGGCGAAGCCTGGCCGGTGCCGGAGAATGCCACGGTGGTCATCCGCTTTGCCCGGAGTGACGGCAGCGGCGGCACCTATGACCGGGTGGAGGACACGGCTGCCTGGTCGGCGGAGGAAAACGTGCTGACGGTGGAGCTGGCACCTATGGTGCTGCTGAAAAGCGGGCCTGTGATGGTTGCGGTGGATGTGCTGAAGGGCTCCAAAAAGATCAGCACCTTCTCGGTGCTGGTGTATGTGCAGCCCAATGTGGCCTTTGAGGAGGATCTGATGGATTCCCACTACCGGGTGGCTGCCTATCTGCCTATTCCCGATGGCGCGGAGGTGGGGCAGTTCCTGAAGGTGGCCCAGGTCAGCAGCGGCGGCGTGGTCACCAAGCTGGAATCGGCAAATGTTTCCTTCGGCTCCTATCCCGGCTACTGGGAGGGGGCGGTGCAGCGGGCCATCGGTAAAGTTACGGCTGCGCAGGATGCGGGAGGCAGAAGCTGCTTCAGCTTTGGCTGGTTTTCCGACAGCCACATTGCCCAGAACGCGAAGGTGCCCAATCCCGGCCATGTGGGGGATCTGGCCTGCGCGGTGATGGATGCCTGCCGCATTCCTTATGCCATCATGGGCGGCGACGCGGCCCGTTCTGACGGCAACGCGCTGACCAGCGAGGAGCAGATGCGGCAGAGTTTGATTGCGGCGGACAAGGTGCTTGCCCCCATTGGGTGGGACAGGCTGCTGCAGGTACAGGGCAATCACGACGGCTCCTGGGGATATGAGGGGAGTCTCAGCGATCCCTATTACTGCTGTCAGATGGATGCCAGGGAGCTGTACAATGCCATCTTCCGCAAGCAGGCATCGGACGGACGCAGGGTGTTCGGGGGCGACGGGTCTTACTACTATGTGAATGACACGGAGGCGAAGGTGCGCTATATCCTGCTGAACTCCCTGTGGGTCGCGGACGAGGAGGATGAAAACGGATACGCAGTGCACCGCAGAATGCGTACCTACGGCTTCGGGCAGGAGCAGCTTAGCTGGCTGGCGGAGACGGCATTGCAGTTTGCGGAGGAAGGCTGGTCGGTGGTGCTGGCGACCCATGTGCCGCCTTTGGGCAGTTATCTCGGACTGATGCGGGATGGGGAGGTATTCAAGGGGATACTGAAGGCCTTCTGTGAGGGAACGGAGTATTCCGGCAGCTATGGTACGGAAGGGGAGTGGGACTATGTCAGCGTCAGCTGCGGCTATGCGGGCAAGATCCCGGCGGAGATCGTGGGGCTGTTTTGCGGCCACTGCCACAGGGATCAGCTGGATATGACCGCGCTGCCTTTCCCGGTGGTGACCATTACCAGCGACGCAAATCTCAGCTACGACGAAAATGAGGAGACCCGGGTCATGGGTACGGACAATGAGCACGCCATGGATTTCGTTACCGTCAACCGGGAGAGCCATACCGTGACCCTGACCCGGCTGGGTGTGGGCAAGGACCGGATGTTCCTCTATGGCGAGGCGATGGGCACCATGTACGCGGTGACCTTCGCGCTGACCGGCTGTACGGCATCCAACGGGAGCACCGCTGTGGTTGCGGGCGATCCCTTCGAGACGGAGATCACGGCGGTGGAGGGCTGCGAGCTGAGCAGCGTTACCGTTACCATGGGTGGCGAGGACATTACCGCAGAGGCCTATGCCAATGGGAAGGTCAGCATTGGGGCCGTGTTCGGAGAGGTCGTTATCACCGCTGTGGCGGTGGGCGTTTCCGGCGGCAGCAATCTGGCGGACACCGCAAGTGCTGACTGGGCCAACGACAGCCGTCTGAACTCCTCCGGCGCGGTGGTGGACTGCGCGGGCAGCTGCGTTACCAACTGGATCGAATGCGATATCGGCGATGTGGTGTGCGTTTCCGGGCTGGATATTCTGGATGCCACCAGCGGCTATATCGTTATTGAGCGGACGGATATCGGACAGGAGGCTACCAAGTGTGCTTCTTATTCTGAGCACTTCACTGTGGAGAACGGTGTGATCCGGTATACGGTGCACAGCATTGTCAGCAGCATAGGGGAATACTGGGGAGGCAGGATCCGTTTCTCCGGTGCGCTGACGGCGGAAAGTGCGGAGAATGTTGCCATCACCATCCAGGGCAAGGGCGGCGACTCGGAAGACACCGGGGACGATTCCGGCAGCGGTACTTACACCAACCTGGCGGATACGGCAAGTGAGGACTGGGCAGTGGACAGCCGTCTGAATTCCTCCGCTTCCGTGGTGGAATACGCGGGCAGCTGCGTGACCAACTGGATCGAATGCGCAAAGGGCGATGTGATCCGGGTGAAGGGTCTGAATATTCTGGATGCCACAAGCGGATATCTTTGCTACTACCGCACGGATACCCAGGCCCTGGAAAGCGCGAAGCTCAGCTCCTATACGGATCACTTTACGGTTTCCGGGGATGGGGTTATCAGCTATA
This sequence comes from Oscillospiraceae bacterium, assembly GCA_017461445.1. Classification (GTDB taxonomy): domain Bacteria; phylum Bacillota; class Clostridia; order Oscillospirales; family Oscillospiraceae; genus Faecousia. Next base: position 50,054 of record JAFTXW010000016.1, on the reverse strand, counting down.
CGGTCTTTAGCATTTCCGAGAGTGTGCCGGAAATTTGGGATGGACGGCTGCGGTTCTCCGGCGCGGTGACGGGGGAGGTCATCATTACCGTCAACGAGGAAATTTGAGAAAAGTTAGATTTTTTGAAAAATAACACTTGATTTTTGCAGGGGAGTATGCTAGAATAAATCGGTCTGAAATCAAGGTGAGTCCTCTGCGGCCATTGCGCGCGCATGAACGCCTAATATTTAAGGAGGACAAGAAAAATGGATTTAGTCAAGGCTCTGAATAGCCAGTACATGAAGGAAGAACTGCCCGAAGCTAAGGTCGGCGACACTGTTCGTGTTCATGTGCGCATCAAGGAAGGTTCCCGTGAGCGTATCCAGGTGTTCGAAGGCACCGTTATCGCCCGTAAGCACGGCGGCATCGGTGAGACCATCACCGTTCGTCGTATCTCCTACGGCGTGGGCTGCGAGAAGGTCTTCCCCCTGCATTCTCCCAACGTTGCCATGATCGAGACTGTCCGTAAGGGCAAGGTTCGTCGTGCAAAGCTGTACTACCTGCGCGACCGCGCCGGCAAGGCTGCCAAGGTCAAGGAGAAGGTTTAATCACCAAATCAATAAAGAAAGAGGGCTTTGCCCTCTTTTTTTATTGCTGTACGGCGGGAAATACACATGTTCCGCCTTCGGCGGTGTGATCTTGCATGGGCAAAATCACTGGGAGGGTCAGGACCCTCATCTACAAGATTTTTGGGCGTGTTTCCTTAATCAGAAGCAAAATTTTACAGTTTCTTATAGAAAAGCGGTTTCCTTTGTGGTATACTGACTGGTAAAGCATCCTTTGTAGGAATAGAATGGAACCTTTGGTTCCATGGGAGGTCTTAGCGTGGCTGACAAGATGAAAAAGAAGAAAAAAGAGGAAAAGAAGCTGAGCTGGAAGGAAAATATCCTGATGTATCTGCATGATCTGGTGTTTTTACTGATCGGCATTATGCTGGCGTTTCTGATCGTGTTCCGGGTCATCATCGTGTCCGGCAGCTCCATGAAGATGACGCTGCTGGATGGGGATTATCTGCTGCTTCTGAGCAATGTGTTTTATCAGGAGCCGAAGCATGGGGATATCGTGGTGATCAGCAAGGAAAGCTTTGACGACGGTGCGCCCATCGTCAAGCGGGTCATTGCCACCGAGGGACAGATTGTGGATATGGATTTTCAGAATGGAATCGTCTATGTGGACGGGCTGCCTTTGGAGGAAGACTACATCAACAACCTGACCACCAATTCCGAAGGGGTGCAGTTCCCGCTGATCGTGGAGGAGGGCTGCATTTTCGTGCTGGGGGACAACCGGCAGGTGTCCAAGGACAGCCGCAGCCTGGAAATTGGGCTGATCGACAAGCGGGAGGTCATGGGCAAAGCCATCTTCCTGATGCTGCCCGGAACGGATAAGGGCGAAGCTGAACGCGACTTTGACAGAATTGGAGTTATCAAATGACAGAGAATGAAAAGATGAATATTCAGTGGTATCCCGGCCACATGACCAAGACCCGGCGGCAGATCGAGGCGGACATAAAGCAGGTGGACGCGGTGTGCGAGATCGTGGATGCCCGGATCCCCATGTCCAGCCGGAACCCGGATATCGATGCCATCTGCGGCAGCAAGCCCCGGATCATCGTTCTGAACCGGATGGATCTGGCAGACCCGGCGGCGACAAAGAAGTGGGCCGCTTACTTTAAAAATAAAGGCATGGCGGTGATCGCCACCGACTGCAAGACCCGGCGGGGCATTGCCGACTTTACCCCTGCCGCAAGAATTGCCTGCAAGGAAAAGCTGGAACGGGATGCGGCCCGGGGTATGAACCGTCCCCTGCGGGTAATGGTGGTGGGTATCCCCAATGTGGGAAAGTCTACCCTTATTAATCAAATTTCCGGGCGGAAGGGCGCGAAGGCGGAGAACCGGCCCGGCGTGACCCGGGGCAAGCAGTGGGTGACGGTGGACAGCGGCTTGCAGCTGCTGGATACCCCCGGTATTCTGTGGCCCAAGTTTGAGGATCCCAATGTGGGCATGATGCTGGCCTATACGGGAGCCGTCAAGGAGGGCGTTATTGACCTGGAGGAGCTGGCCTGCCGGCTGATGGAGCTGCTGCACAAATACTATCCACAGACTCTTGTGGAGCGGTACAAGGTGGAAGCTCCCGAGGGCACTCCCGGCTGGGAGCTGATGGAGATGGCCGGACGGAAGCGCGGGTATCTCATTTCCGGCGGCGAGGTCAACACCGAGCGGATGTCGAAAGTTCTGGTTGACGAATTCCGCAGCGGCAAGCTGGGGAAGTTTACGCTGGAAATGCCGGAGGATATAGTATGAGTGTGAATATGTGGGAAATTGAGGATGGGTTTTACGCGGAGGGCGTGAAGGTCATTTGCGGTGTGGATGAAGCGGGGAGGGGGCCGTTGGCGGGGCCAGTGTGCGCCGCGGCGGTGATTTTGCCTGACCATCTGGAAATTCCCGGGCTGACCGACAGCAAGAAGCTGACGGACAAGAAGCGGCGGGAGCTGTTCCCCATTATCAAGGAGCAGGCCGTTGCCTGGGGCATTGGTATGGCTTCGGAACAGGAAATTGATGAGATCAACATTTTACAGGCCACGTTCCTGGCGATGGAGCGGGCACTGGCGCAGCTTACGGTAAAGCCTGAGCTGGCTCTCATTGACGGGAACCGGGAGAAGGACTTCGGCCTGCCTGTGAAGACTGTGGTGAAGGGTGACAGCCTCAGCGCGAATATTGCGGCGGCTTCCGTGCTGGCGAAGGTGACCCGTGACGACCTGATGCTGGAGATGGCGCAGATGTATCCCGAATACGGCTTCGACATCCACAAGGGCTACGGCACCAAGGCCCATTATGCCGCCCTGACCGAGCATGGGGCCAGCCCCATCCACCGGATGACCTTTTTGAAGAAATTCTATGGGCAGAAATAATTTGGCCGGTGCCTGGGGCGAGGCTCTGGCGGCGGAATATCTGCGGAAAAAGCGGTATACCGTCGTGGCGGCGGGGTACCGCTGCCGGTTCGGGGAGATCGACCTGATCGTAAAGGACCGGAAATTTCTGGTGTTCGTGGAAGTGAAGCTGCGAAAATCTTCGGATTTTGCCGCTGCCGCCGAGTATGTGAACAGGCGGAAGCAGGATAAGCTGCGTGTCACCGCGTCCATGTACCTGTCCCAGAACCCGACCAAATTACAGCCCCGGTTTGATGTGATCGAAATTTATGCCCCGGAGGGAACGGCGACGCTCCGCCCGGAGATTCACCATATGGAGGATGCTTTTCAATGAACTTTCCTGTATTTGACCTGCACTGCGATACCGCCCTGGCATTGCTGGGGGAGGACATGAACCAGGCCGGAAGCCTGCGCAAGAACGATCTCCATATTGACCTGGAACGGGCCAAGGAGCTGGGGGGCTACTGCCAATGCTTTGCCTGCTTCACCACCCCTTACATGGAGGAGTGGCACAAGATTTCTCCCATTCTCGCCTTTGAGCGGGAGCTGGCCACCATCCAGCGGGAGGTGGATAAGAACAAGGATCTGATCGGCATTGCCTATTCTCCCAGGCAGATCGAGGAGAACCGGGCAAAGGGGAAGATGTCTGCCGTTCTGACGCTGGAGGGCACCGCGGGCTTTGGGTATGACCCGGAGCTGCTGGAAAGCCTGCACCAGATCGGCTTCCGCATCACCAGCCTTGGCTGGAACGAGAAGAACCCCCTCACCGGCTCCCACAGGACCGGGGGCGGCCTGACCGACCGGGGCAGGGAATATGTGAAGGAGGCCCAGCGGCTGGGGATGCTCATTGACGTGAGCCACATCAGCGACGAGGGCTTCTGGGATATTATGAAAATCACCAATGCCCCTGTCATCGCTACCCATTCCAACAGCCGGGCGGTCTGGAACAGCAGCCGCAATCTGACGGATGATATGTTCCGGGCCATCGTGGAGACCGGGGGCGTAGCGGGACTGAATATGTACGCGGGCTTCATCGGTGAGGAGGATACGGCGGACCTGGATCAGGCCTGTGACCATGTGCTGCACTTTATGGAGCTGGATCCCAGCGGCAAGCACATTGCCCTGGGCGGCGACCTGGACGGCTGCAATCCGCTGGTTCAGGGCCTGGACGGCGTGCAGGGGTATCCCCGGCTGGCCCGGCGGCTGCTGGAACGGGGACTGGACGAGAAGACTGTGATGGATATTTATTGGAACAATGCCATTGGAGTGATGGAATGTGCTGTATGTAACCACGCGAAGTAACGCGGAACCCTGTACTGCCCAGCGGGCCCTGCGGGAGAACCGTGGGGCGGACGGGGGGCTGTATGTGCCCTTTCGGCCGCTGCGGTTTTCCCGGGAGGAGATCGAGGCTTTGCCGGGAAAATCCTTCAACAGCAATGTGGCGGAGGTTTTAAACCGGCTGTTCGGCGTTGGGCTGACGGGCTATGATGTGGATTTCTGCATCGGGCGGCGCAGCGTCCGGCTGGAAAAGCTGGGGCAGCGGGTGATGCTGGGGGAATGCTGGCACAATCTGGAATCGGATCATTCCCGGACGGTGCGGAACCTGACGGCCCTTCTTACGGGGGACAAGGAAGCGGCACCGGGGGACTGGGCCCATGTGGGCATCCGCATTGCGGTGCTTTTCGGTATTTTCGGAGAGCTGATGCGTGGCGGGATGGCAGGGCCTGCCAAACGGGTGGATGTGTCTCTCGTTTCCGGGGATTTTGCGTGGCCAATGAGTGCATGGTACGCCCGGCAGTGGGGACTTTCCATCGGGAACATCGTCTGCTGCTGCAACGAAAACGGGAATTTGTGGGATCTATGCTGCCACGGGCAGCTGCGCACCGACGGTGTGGCGGTGAAGACCAACACCCCGGAGGCGGATATCGTAGTGCCCGCAGGGCTGGAACGGCTGATCTATGCCGTTGGCGGCGTGAAGGAAGTGGAGAAATATCTGGCAGCTGTGCGCCGGGGCGGGAGCTACTTTGCGGAGGAGCATACGCTGGCGCAGCTGCGGAAGGGGCTTTATGCCACCGTCAACAGCCAGCGGCGGGTATTGGACACCATCCCCAGTGTTTACGGCACCCACGGCATTTTGCTGTCGCCCTATGCGGCACTGGCCTACGCGGGCCTGCAGGATCACCGGGCCCGGACAGGGGAGAGCCGTCTGGCACTGGTGCTGGAGGAGAAAAGCCCGGAAAAGGATCTGGATACGGTGGCGGGTGCCCTGGGTATCACGGCGGCGGAGTTAAAAAGTCATTTGGATAGAAACTGAAAAGGAGGTGCCCTATGGCACTTTACGCCATTGGCGATCTGCATCTTTGCCTTGGGGCACCGAAGCCCATGGATATTTTCGGCGGTGCATGGGTGGGGTATATGGACAAGCTGAAAGAGGGCCTGTCCGTCATCGGCCCGGAGGACACCACTGTGCTGCTGGGGGATCTCAGCTGGGCACTGGACTTACCCAGCGCGAAGGCAGACTTCGCCTGGATCAACGAGATTCCCGGCAAGAAGATCATTTTGAAGGGAAATCACGACTACTGGTGGAGCACGGCGGCAAAATTCAACAAGTTCTGCCAGGAGAATGGATTTGAAAACCTCTTCCTTTTAAATAACAATTGCTATGAATACGGCGACTGGGCTATCTGCGGCACCCGTGGCTGGTTCTTTGAGGAGGAGCGCAGCGGACAGCATGACGAGAAGGTCTTCAAGCGGGAGCTGATCCGGCTGGAAGCATCGTTAAAGGCAGCAGGGGAGAAGAACAAGATGGTGTTCCTCCATTATCCGCCCCGGTACAAGGGATATGAGTGTACGGAGATACTGGACCTGCTTCAAAAGTACGAGGTGCGCCGCTGCTTTTACGGGCATCTTCATGGCGGCAGCCACAAGCTTGCCATGGAGGGGCTTTGGGATGGGGTGGAATTTCGTCTTGTTGCTGCGGATTACATCGATTTTAAGCCCTATCCTGTTATTTTGTAAAAATTTTTCAGAAAAGTATGGACAATTTCAACAATTTCTGTTAGAATAAATCGGCTAATGAAAAATAGAAAATGGTCTTACCATACAGACCAATTTAGGAGGATACTTAAAAATGAACGTTAAGAGCATTGAAAAGAAGGGCAACGAGGCTACCATCGTTGTCGAGATCGACAAGGAACTGATGGAGTCTGGTGTCAACAAGGCTTATCTGAAGGCCCGTAAGCAGATCATGATCCCCGGCTTCCGTAAGGGTAAGGCTCCCCGGAAGATGATCGAGGCTATGTACGGTGCTCATGTTTTCTATGAAGACGGCCTGGAGGAGATCTTCCCCGAGGTCTACCAGTTTGCCGTTCTGGATCAGGACGTGAAGGCCATCGGCCGTCCCAGCCTGACCGATATGCAGATCAGCGACGAGAACATCGTCACCCTGACTCTGACCACCGAAACCTATCCCGAGGTCACCCTGGGCCAGTACAAGGGCCTGGAGGTCGAGAAGGCTCCCGCTGAGGTCACCGACGCTCAGGTGCAGGCCGAGCTGGACCGTATGGCCCAGAACGTTGCTTCCACCGAGACTGTGGAGCGGGCTGCTGAGATGGGCGACACCGCCAACATCGACTTCGAGGGCTTTGACAACGGCGTTCCCTTCGACGGCGGCAAGGGCGACAACTTCGACCTGAAGCTGGGCAGCGGTCAGTTCGTTCCCGGCTTTGAGGAGCAGGTGGTTGGCATGACCGCAGGCGAGGAGAAGGACATCGACATCACCTTCCCCGAGAACTACACCGCTGAGCTGGCCGGCAAGGCTGTTGTGTTCCACGTCAAGCTGAATAAGGTCACCGTGACCAACGTTCCCGAGCTGGATGACGAGTTCGCCAAGGATGTTTCCGAGTTCGACACTCTGGAGGAGCTGAAGGCCGACATCCGCGCCAAGGCTGTGGAGCAGGCAGAGAAGCAGAGTGCTTCCGCCTTTGAGAACGCCTGCGTGGAGAAGGCTGCTGAGAATACCACCGTTGAGATGCCCAAGGCTCTGGTGGAGAGCGAGCTGGACAACCAGATGGACCGTTTCGGCTACCAGCTGCAGATGAGCGGCTACTCCATGGAGCAGTACGCACAGATGATGGGCGGCGATGTGAACACCATGCGCAACGCCTTCCGTCCCGCTGCCGAGAAGCAGGCTAAGATCACCGTCACCCTGGAGAAGATCGCTGAGGTGGAGGGCATCACCGTGACCGACGAGGACATGGAGGCTGAGTTCGAGGCTCTGGCGAAGCAGTATGAGCTGGAAGTGGCTAAGGTCAAGGAGATGGTTCCCGCTGAGGAGCTGACCGCCAACCTGAAGACCCGCAAGGCTGTGAAGGTCATCGTTGATTCCGCAGTTGCTGTGGCTCCCGCTGCCAAGACTGAGGAGTAATTTCCCTAAAATATACTGTCATTGCGTCCTCCCTGGGCGCAATGACACATTATCTTAACCCCTGCGAGGAATAACCTTCCTTCCCAATGGTTAGAATGTTTCGTAAACGGCTTCCCGGAAGGGAGCCAGACCCCTGAAAGGAGACATCACCATGAGTTTAGTACCCTATGTTGTGGAGCAGACCAGCCGCGGTGAGCGGAGCTATGACATTTTTTCCCGTCTGCTGAACGACCGCATCATTTTCCTGTCCGAGGAGGTCAACGATACCACCGCATCCCTGGTGGTTGCCCAGCTTCTGTATCTGGAAGCCCAGGATCCCGACAAGGACATCCAGTTCTATATCAACAGCCCCGGCGGCAGCGTCACCGCAGGTATGGCCATTTATGACACCATGCAGTACATCAAGTGCGATGTGGCTACCATCTGTGTCGGTATGGCCGCCTCCATGGGCGCGTTTCTGCTGAGTGCGGGTGCCAAGGGCAAGCGTATGGCTCTGCCCAACTCCGAGATCATGATCCACCAGCCCTCCGCGGGCACCCAGGGCCAGATCACCGACATGGCGATCCATCTGAAGAGACTGGAAACCATCAAGGCCCGGATGAACCGGATCATGGCGGAGAACACCGGCCGCTCCATCGAGGAGGTCACCGCTGCCTGCGAGCGCGACAATTTCATGTCCGCTGAGGAAGCAAGGGCTTTCGGCCTTATTGACCGGGTGCTGGAACACCATTAATATCATCTTAGAAACGAGGTACCAGGAACATGGCAGGTAAAACAGAACAGCCTATCCGCTGCAGCTTCTGCGGAATGCGGGAGAATCAGGCCGGGCGGCTGATTGCCGGTCCTGGGGTGTATATCTGCAGCGAGTGCGTCCAGGCTTGCAGCGATCTGCTGCGGGACGAGATCGAAATGGAGGAGACCGGCGGTCTCAAGGCACCTGACCGGCTGCCTACCCCCATGGAGATCAAGTCCTTCATGGATCACTACATCATCGGTCAGGAAGAGGCTAAGGTGGCACTGTCCGTTGCGGTATACAACCACTATAAGCGCATTTATTTTGGCTCCCAGTCTGATGTGGAGCTGCAGAAGAGCAACATTCTGCTGATCGGCCCCACGGGTTCCGGCAAGACCCTCTTTGCCCAGACCCTGGCGAAGATTCTGAATGTGCCCTTCGCCATTGCCGACGCCACCACACTGACGGAAGCGGGCTATGTGGGCGACGATGTGGAGAATATCCTCCTGCGGCTTTTGCAGGCTGCCGACTTCGACGTGGAGCTGGCGGAGCGGGGCATCATCTACATCGACGAGATGGATAAGATCGCCCGCAAGAGCGAGAATACCTCCATCACCCGTGACGTTTCCGGTGAGGGCGTCCAGCAGGCCCTGCTGAAAATTCTGGAGGGCACCGTTGCCAACGTTCCCCCTCAGGGCGGACGGAAGCATCCCCAGCAGGAAATGATCCAGGTGGATACCACCAACATCCTCTTTATCTGCGGCGGTGCCTTTGACGGTCTGGATAAGATCATCGAAAAGCGCACCGACAAGAGTGCCATTGGCTTTGACGCTCCTGTACAGAGCAAGAAAAAGCGGGATGTGGGCACCCTGTTTACCCAGGTGGAGCCCCATGATCTGCTGAAATTCGGCATTATTCCCGAGCTGGTGGGCCGTATGCCCGTCATCACCACCCTGCAGAGCCTGACCCAGGAGGATCTGGTTCGGATTCTGGTGGAGCCCAAGAACGCTCTGAGCAAGCAGTATCAGAGCCTGTTGGGAATGGACGGCGTGGAGCTGGAAATCACCGAGGAGGCATTGAGGGCGATTGCTCAGAAGGCACTGGACCGTCAGATTGGCGCAAGAGGCCTGCGGGCCATTATGGAAAAAGTCATGATGAAGATCATGTTCGTGATCCCCAGTGACCTGACTATCAAGAAGGTAGTCATTACCCCCGAATGTATCGAGGGCGGCGATCCCACCATCCTGCGGGATCCCAAACACCCCAGAGCGTTGCTCTCTGGAACAAGATAACTTTCTAAAGGGGGTAGTTTTCTACCCCCTTTTCTCGCATTTTCGTACCAAAGGAGGGAAATTCCCTTGACTGAAACCATTTATGCCGGGAAAATGCCCATTCTGGCCCTCCGGGGGCTGGCGGTATTTCCCGAACAGACCGTTCATTTTGATGTAGGCCGGAAAAAATCCGTGCTGGCCCTGGAAGCGGCCATGAAGGCGGATCAGACCCTCCTGCTGATCCCTCAGAAGGATATTCTGGTGGACGATCCCCGGCTCATTGACCTGTATCCCATCGGCACCATCGTGAAGGTGAAGCAGGTGTTAAAATCTCAGGGGGAGAACCTGCGGGTTCTGGTCACCGGACTGCACCGGGCTAAGATCACCGAGCTGAACCAGTCCGATCCTTACCTCTGCGGCATTGTGGAATCTGTGCCGGATCAGGTATCCACCGATACCATCCGGGGCCGGGCCCTGCGGCGGGAGGCTATCAACGTTTACGGTATGTATTCCGAAATGACGGAGCATCCGTCCCAGGTGATCCAGCTGAAGCTGATCGCCAGCGAGGCCAACGGCTTTATCGCGGATACCATTGCTCAGAATTCGGGCATTGAATTTAAGGACAAGGCCAAAATGCTGTGTATGCTGAATCCTGCCAAGCGGCTGGAAACAGCGGTGCACCTTCTCAAGCAGGAGGTGGAAATGCTGCAGCTGGAGGCTGTGATTCAGGAGCGCACCAAGTCCAACATCGACCAGAACCAGAAGGACTACTATCTGCGGGAGCAGATCAAGGCCATCCGGGAGGAGCTGGGCGAGGGGGATGAGGATTCCGAAATCGAGACCTATGTCCAGAAGATCCAGGCGTTAAAGCTGCCGGAGGAGCAGGAAAAGAAGCTTCTCAAGGACGTTGACCGGCTGAAAAAGCAGCCCTTCGGTTCTTCCGAGGGTGCGGTGCTGCGCAATTATCTGGATACGGTGCTGGAACTGCCCTGGAATGTGAAAACCAAGGAGCGGGTGGACGTTGCCACTGCACGGAAAATTTTGGAACAGGATCACTTCGGCCTGGAAAAGGTGAAGGAACGGATCCTGGAAACCATCGCCGTGCGGCAGATGGCTCCCGAGATGCCGCCTCAGATCATCTGTCTGGTGGGCCCTCCCGGTGTGGGCAAGACCTCCATTTCCTACTCCATCGCCAAGAGCCTGAACCGGAAGATGGCCCGCATCTCTCTGGGCGGTGTTCACGATGAAGCGGATATCCGGGGCCACCGGAAGACCTATGTGGGTGCCATGCCCGGACGGATCATGGCTGCCATGACCCAGGCGGGGAGCAATAATCCGCTGCTTCTGCTGGACGAGATCGACAAGCTGGGCCATGACCACCGGGGCGATCCCAGTGCGGCACTGCTGGAAGTGCTGGACGCGGAACAGAACCACACTTACCGGGATCATTATCTGGAAATTCCCTATGACCTCTCCGATGTGATGTTCATCACTACGGCAAATACTCTGGATACTGTGCCCCGGCCCCTGCTGGATCGCATGGAGGTCATTGAGCTGGGGTCTTACACCGACGAGGAAAAGCTGATGATCGCCAAGAATCATCTGATCCCCAAGCAGCTGAAAAAGCATGGCATCAAGAAGTCCCAGCTGCGGATCACCGACGATGCCATCCGGGAGATCATTTCCTGCTATACCCGGGAGTCCGGTGTCCGTACGTTGGAGCGTTCCTTCAGCGAAATTTGCCGCAAGTCTGCCATGCAGATTTTGGCACAGGAGGAGCCTAAGCGCATCACTGTGACGGGCAGTAATATCGAGACCTTCCTGGGCGTCCGTAAGTTCCTGCCCGACCGGCTGCCCTGCACCGATCAGGTGGGTCTGGTAACGGGCCTTGCCTGGACCAGCGTGGGCGGTGAGACGCTGGAAGTGGAGGTCAACGTCATGGACGGCTCCGGCAAGCTGGAGCTGACCGGCAATCTGGGCGATGTGATGAAGGAATCTGCCCACGCGGCCCTCAGCTATATCCGCGCCAATGCCGACAAGCTGGGTGTGGCGGCTGATTTCTATAAAACAAAAGATATCCATGTCCATTTCCCCGAGGGCGCAGTGCCCAAGGATGGGCCTTCGGCGGGCGTGACCGTCTGCACCGCCATTGTTTCCGCATTGACGGGGATTTCCGTTCGGCGGGATGTGGCGATGACCGGCGAAATTTCCCTCCGGGGCCGGGTCATGCGTATCGGCGGACTGAAGGAAAAGACCATGGCGGCTCTGCGCCACGGCATCCGCACCGTTATCATCCCCAAGGACAACGAGCGGGATCTGGAGAACATCGATCAGACTGTCCGCCGCCAGCTGAATTTCATCAGTGCCCAGACGGTGGACACGGTGCTGGAAGCCGCCCTGAACCGTCAGACGGAACCGAAGCCCGCCATTTTGACGGAGCTTCCCAAGGACGTGGCCCCCAAGACCCGCAAGCCTGAGCTGCGGCAGTAATATAGAGGTAGAATATGAATTTTCAGAATGTGGAATTTCTGATCTCCGCGGCATCTCCCAAGGATTTTCCCAAGAACCGTATGCCGGAGATCGCTTTCGCGGGCAAATCCAACGTGGGCAAGTCCTCCGTTATCAACAGGCTGCTGCAGCGGAAGAATTTTGCCCGGGTGGGCGAGAAGCCCGGCAAGACCATCCATGTCAATTACTTCGTCATCGACCGGGAGTGCTATCTGGTGGATTTGCCCGGCTATGGCTTTGCGAAGGTTCCCCAGAAGGAAAAAGAGCGGTGGGGCAAGCTGATGGAGGATTACTTCGCGGCGAACCGCATCGACCTGGGGGTGCTGATCGTGGACTACCGCCATCCGCCCACGAACAACGATATCACTATGGCAAACTGGTTCAAGGAAAGCGGATGCCCCTTTGTGGTGGTCGCCAACAAGATGGACAAGCTGAAAAAGAGCGAGCTGGAGCCCAATCTGAAAACCATCCGGGAGGATCTGGAGCTGCCCGAAAGCTGTCCCATCATTCCCTTCTCCGCAGAGAAGGGCAACGGCCGGGACGAGCTGGTGAAGCTGATCCTGGCGGCGGTCAAGGAGTAAAGCGTGATCTTAAAGCTTGCCGATTGGCAGTTCCAGGTGGACAAGGAAGCTACGCTGGAACGCACCACGAAGAACGCATCAGACCACTGCGAATGCGGTTATTGCCGGAATTACTACGAGGCGGTCAGCGCAGCGTACCCTGAATTGAAACTGTTTCTGGCGGAGTTCGGTGTGAACATTGACGGCCCTTCGGAGCTGATGCCCTTTGCGCCGACCCTGATGCTGGCCTGCTACCGGGTACAGGGACAAATCCTGCAATGGGGCAACAGGGAACTGGCGGTGGCGGGGGTTCCCATCACCGTGGAGACCGGGGACGAAAATACCTTCCTCCTTTGGGTTGGGGAGGTAGAGCTTCCCTGGCTTCAGGAGGAGCCGATGGACGAGGTGGTATCCCCAGCCAATCTGCCGGAATTCATGGAACGGATGCAGGAGGTCTGGCTCCTGCGCCATGGAACAGAATTGATTTTTTCATAACAACGTGCCATCGGTTTCCCGATGGCACGCTTTATAAGGAGGGAAATTTGAAAACCATATCTATCAGTATTGAAAATCTCTGCGTGCCCTGCCATTGCGGGTGCAGGCATTGCCTGTTGGATTCCTGCCACAAGGCTACGGGAGTGGACTACGCCAGGGGACAGGCCTTTGCACGGCGTTTCTACAGCTGGATGCGGGAAAACCGGCCTGATTTGGGCGGAAATTTTTATGTGGGCTACTGTAATGAGTTTGCGGAATTAGGGGAGCATATTTCCTTTGTGCGGGAGTTTGCGCCTTGGTTTGACTTCTTGCAGTTCAACGGACTGGCTTTCCGAAATGGGGAGGAGATCAGGGCTTTGCTGGGATCCGTTATGGAGCGGGGCGTGCGGCTCATCGACCTGACCTTCTTCGGGTTGGAAGAATTCCACGATCGCTTCGCGGGGCGGAAGGGGGATTTTCGCTATCTGCTGGAAATTGCCGGGGAGGCAAAGGCGTTGGGGCTTCCGAGAATCGCAAGTGTCTGCCTAACAGAAGAAAACAAAGGGCAGATGGATGCGCTGTTCGGAATTTTGCGGGAACATGGCATTGAACGGTATACCGTATTTCTTCCCCATGCCAAGGGGCGGGGGGAGAAGCTGGCCTACCTGCGGCTGACCCAGGAGAGCTTCGACGCGCTTCCCCAAATCGTTCGGAACAATTTTATGCGTGTGCCCCATAAAACCGAGGCCCAGTGGCTGCGGGAGGGAAATTTCCCCAGAGCGGAGCGGCGGGCTTTGACTTTGGCACTGACACCGGAAAATATTGACCGCCTGGAAGCTATGGACCCAGCGCAGATCATCCGGGAGCTGGAGGAAATGGACGATGCTTACTATGCAGCCATCCCACCAGTGGAGGAGTTGGCCCGCATCTGCGGCAGGCCGGAGAATCAGCAGCTTTTTCGATTTCGGGACCTGGCCCTGGAATGGCAGAAACGGTACATAAGGGAGCGGAAGCCGGATATTTATGACATGAATGACGAAAGGCATAGCTTCAGCGTTCATTTATATCCCAACGAAAGACAAGAGGAATCCAAATGAGTGAGATTTTAACGTATACGGGAAAGATGTTTGATCCTCTCATGCCTGATTCGGAACTTATCGACATTCGGGACATTGCCCATGCCCTGTCTATGCTGTGCCGGGCCAACGGGCATTTTCCAGCGTTTCATTCCGTGGGACAGCATTGTTTGGAATGCGCCCGGGAGGCACAGGCAAGAGGATATTCCCGGCGGGTGCAGCTGGCCTGCCTGCTCCATGACGGGAGCGAAGCATATCTTTCCGACGTGACCCGGCCTGTGAAAAAGGCTATGCCGTTGTACCTGACCTTTGAGGAGCCTTTGCAGGAGGCCATCTGGAACAAGTGGCTGGGGGAACCCCTGACGGAGGAGGAACGGCGGCAGGTCTTTGCCATCGACGACGAGGAGCTGTACCACGAGTTCTTCCACTTCACGGGGTATCGGCTGGGGGAGACGGTGCCGGAGTTGAAAGTTCAGCCAGATTTTGAATTTGTCAGCTTTCGGGAGACGGAGGAAGCGTATTTGCAGTGCTTCCGGGAGCTTGTATCGGAATAAGAATATCGCCCACGGCCAAATGGCCGTGGGCGTTTTGTCAGTCTGTGGGGTCAGAGCGGAGGAAGCGGATGATGAAGGGGATGCTGATCAGGCCCGCCAGGATATCAGCGGTGGGCTGGGCAATCTGAACGCCTGTCAGGCCCAGGATGGGGACGCAGATCAGCAGCAGGGGAATGGTCACCGCGCCGGAGCGGATCAGGGAGAGAATGGAGGAAATGGTGGGCTTCTGGATACTCTGATAGAGCATATTCACGGGCACCGAGAAGGGCATGAACATCATGCCGAAGGCGGCATACCGCAGGGCCACGGCACCGATGGCGATGACCTCCTCCTTCTTCTGGAACAGGGAAATGATGGGCTCCGCGGCGATCATGCTGAGTACAGAGAAGCCGCCGATGAAAGCCAGGCCAAAGCACATGGTAAAGACCAGACCCTTTTTTACCCGGTCGTATTTCTTTGCGCTGTAATTGAAGGCCGCCACGGGCTGGAAGCCCTGGCCCATGCCGAGACCCACGCACATGAGGAACATGGAATAGCGGTTTACGACGCTCATGGCGGCGATGGCCGCGTCGCCGAAGGGCTTGGTCAGGTTGTTCAGCACGCCGGTGGTGACGGAGGTCAGGCCCTGACGAATCAGGGATGGGAAGCCAACCCGGCAGATGGAGAGGTAAACCCGCCAGTCCCGGCTGACCGCTTTGATATCAATGCGGCTCTGGGCCATTTTTCGGAACATGACCAGCAGAATGAGGAAGCTGACGATCTGGGATGCGGCGGTGGCAAGGCCCGCACCGTAAACGCCCATGTTCAGCTTGACCACCAGAAGATAGTCGCCGAAGATGTTCAGGATGCCGCCGGCGGTCAGGCCGAACATTGCATAGAAAGCCCGGCCCTCATACCGCAGGCCGTTGTTCAGGATCATGGAGCAGATGACGAAGGGGCAGGAAAGGCAGACCCACAGGCCGTAGTCCATAGCGTGGGGCAGGATGGTTTCCGTACTGCCCAGGAACAGGACCAGCGGCTCCAGGAAGAGAAGGCCCAGGGCAAGGATCACCATACCCGCCGCGCCGCCGGTGAAGAAGGCGGTGGAGACATACATGGTGGCCTTATCCGTGTTGCGGTCTGCCAGCTCCTTGGAAATGAAGGTGCCGCCGCCATGGCCAAGCATGAAGGCGATGCCCTGGATAATGGCCTGGAGGGTGAACAGCACGCCGGTGGCGGCCTGGGCACTGGGGCCAAGGGTACCCACGAAATAGGTATCCGCCATGTTGTAGATGCTGGTGATCAGCATGGAAATGGTGGTGGGGATGCCCAGGTTCAAAATCAGCCGGGAAACGGGCGTTTCGGTCATTTTTTTGTAGTGAAGCTCCGCGTTTGTCAAGGAAATGGCCTTCTTTCTGTCGGTATTGGTTCCATTATACCATGGCCCGCATTAGAAAGCAAGAGCGTTGATTTTTGGCGGGAGTGGGAGTATAATGGGCAAAAAGGGGGTATGGCTATGAAAAAGCTTTTGATCACCGGAGGGACGAATTTTGTCAGCCGGTATGCGGCGGAATATTTTGTGCGGCGGGGCTATGCTGTTACGGTGCTGAACCGGAACAGCCGTCCCCAGGTGGAAGGGGTCACGCTGGTGGAGGCGGACAGGCATGACCTGGGAGACTGCCTGCGGGGCCTTTCTTTTGACGGGGTCCTTGACATCACCGCCTACACAGGCGCGGATGTGGCGGGGCTTTTGGACGCTTTGGATGGCTTTGGGACGTATATTCTCGTCAGCTCCAGCGCGGTGTATCCCGAGAATCAAGCACAGCCCCTTACGGAAGAGAGGGAAATTGGGCCCAATGGCATTTGGGGCATTTACGGAACCAATAAGGTGGATGCGGAGCGGGTGCTGCAAAGTCGGGTGCCGGGGGCTTATATTCTCCGACCGCCGTACCTTTATGGCCCCGGGAACAATGTGTACCGGGAGGCCTTCGTTTTCGACTGCGCTATGGAGGGCAGGAAATTTTATCTGCCCGGAGATGGGAAGATGAAGCTGCAATTTTTCCATGTGGATGACCTGTGCCGCTTTATGGAGCTGCTTTTGGAGAAAAAGCCGCAGCAGAGGATTTTCAACGTAGGAAATCCCCAGGCCGTTTCCGTCCGGGAGTGGGCGGAGCTGTGCTATAGGGCGGCGGGGAAGGAGCCGGAGTTTGTTTCCGTGGACAAGAACGTGGAGCAGCGGCGTTATTTTCCCTTTTATGACTACGAGTATTTTCTGGATGTGGAAAAACAGCTGGCAGTCATGCCCCGAGTGAAGCCATTGGAAGAAGGGCTTCGGGAAGCCTTGGAATGGTATCGGGAGAACCGGGGACTGGTGAACCGGAAGCCGCTCATTGCTTTTATTGACGAAAATCTATAAAAATGCGACCCGACGGGTATCCGCCGGGTCGCATTTTGCGTATCAGCCGTTGGCCTTTGCGGCCTTCAGGGCCTGGGCCAGCTGGTCGGGGCAGGAGGTCTTCTTCATGCCGCAGGTGGTGCCTTCGACGCGGGCGATGACCTCGTCCACATCCATGCCTTCCACCAGCTTTGCGATGCCCTTCAGGTTACCGTTGCAGCCGCCCAGGAACTGGACGTTCTTCACTTTGTTGTCCTCGATGTCAAAGTAGATCATCTGGGAGCATGTGCCTTTGGTTTTGTATTCGAACATAGTAAATTTCCTTTCTATACTATAATATCCACTAATTTTGCGCCCACAAGCTGGGCAAGTTCCTCGGGAGGAACGATCATCTGGTGTCCCCGGGCCCCGGCGGAGACGGCGATCTCCTCCCATAAAATGCAGGTCTCGTCAAAAAAGGTGGGGTATTTCTTCTTCATGCCAACGGGGCTGCATCCGCCCCGGATGTACCCGGTGAGGGACAGCAGCTCCTTCACAGCCACCATTTCCATGTTCTTGTCCCCGGCGGCTTTTGCGGCCTTTTTCAGATCCAGCTCGCAGCAGACGGGGATGCAGAATACGTTGATGCCTGTTTTTTCACCGCGGGCCACCAGGGTCTTGAACACCTGTTCCGGGGGCATACCGATGGCGGCTGCGGCGTGGTTGCCGTTTAAGTCCTTTTCATCAAATTCATAAAAGCTCTCCCGGCAGGGGATGCCGGCCTGCTCCACAAGACGGACCGCGTTTGTTTTCGTTGCCATAAAATCACCGGCTACTATTATACGACAGTTTTGCCGCTTATGCAAGGGTGAATTATTGGCGGATTTCGGGTTATCCTAGGAAAAAACACAGGAGGAACCGCTATGAGCATTCAAAACGATCCCGAAATGAAAAAACAGGAGCAGGAGCAGATCATCGAGCTTGGCTCTGATATCACCAAATCCAGCAAGGGGAATATTTATACCCTCACCATCATCGGTCAGGTGGAGGGACATCAGGTGGCACCGGAGACGGTGAAGACCACAAAATATGAGCATGTGCTGCCGCTGCTGGCGGGCATCGAGGAAAGCGATGACATCGACGGCCTGCTGCTTCTGCTGAACACCGTAGGCGGCGATATCGAAGCGGGCCTTGCTATCGCGGAGATGATTGCGGGGATGAAGAAGCCTACCGTATCGCTGGTCTTAGGCGGCGGCCACTCCATCGGTATCCCTCTGGCGGTCTGTACGAAAAAATCTTTCATTACGCCAACTGCCAGCATGACGGTGCATCCTGTCCGTATGACGGGCCTTGTGGTGGGCGCGCCCCAGACCTTCCGGTATTTCCAGCGAATACAGGAGCAGATCGCAGATTTTGTCACCGCCAATTCCAAGATCAGCCGGGAGGATTTTGAGCACTATATGATGGCGACAGGGGAGATGGCCACCGACGTAGGCACCATCCTCTACGGCAAGGAAGCGGTCTCCTCCGGCCTGATCGACAAATTGGGCGGGCTGAATGATGCCCTGGCGGCCCTGCATAAGATGATCGATAAGCAGAAGGGGAGCAAATAATAAAATGCGGAATGCAGAGTGCGGAATGCAAAATGCGGGAATGTCCTTAAGTTTGCATTTTACACCCTGCATTTTGAATTTTATCACACAAAAGTTCAAAATCAAAAAATAGGACTGGAAATTCCACGGAATACGTGGTACAATAAGTTGTAAAACTATGTAATGGGAGGGTCGGGCATGACACTCAGCTGGCTCGAGAGTATTTTATATGGATTTATTTCAGGACTAACGGAGATGCTGCCCGTTTCTGCCCAGGCCCACAGGCTTCTGATGATGAAGTTATTCGGCGTTGCCGGCGAGCCTGCGCTGCTGCGGCTGCTGGTGCATGTGGCATCCTTGGCGGCGGTTTACTTTGCCTGTCAGACCCACATCGTGAAGCTGATGCGGGCGAAAAGTCTCTCCAGGGTGCCCAAGAAGAAAAGAAGACGCCCCTTGGATACCAAGAGCCTAATGGACATGAGCCTGTGGAAGACCATGCTGGTGCCGGTGATTCTCAGCTTTTTCTTCTATGAAAAGGCCCGGAGCCTGGGCAGCAGCCTGATTTTGGTGGCTTGCTTCCTGTTCGTCAACGGCCTGATCCTGTACATACCCCAGTTCCTGCCCGGCAGCAATAAGGATTCCCGCAGCCTGTCCCGGGTAGAGGGCATTCTGATGGGTCTGGGCGGTGGACTGTCCGTTTTGCCCGGCATGTCTGCCATGGGCGTGTCCGTGTCTGTCGGCTCCGTCTGCGGCGTTGAGCGCGGCTATGCGGTGAATATGTCCCTGCTTATGAGCCTGGGCATCCATGTGGGGCTGATCGTTTTCGACATTATGGCTCTGATTTCCGGGGGCATCGGCGGATTGACCCTTATGGGTGTTTTGCAATGCATCGTTTCTGCCGCGGCGGCCTTCGGCGGTGTCACCCTGGGCGTCAAGCTGATGCGCAGTCTTGCCCAGAACGGCGGCTTTGCCCTCTTCGGCTACTACTGCTGGGGACTGGCCCTGTTCACCTTTATTCTGAATCTCATGGCTTAAGGAGGTACTTATGGCCCAGAAAAATACGCCCAGCCGGGCGGATAAAGCGGTCTCCGAAGCAAAGAAAAAGAACACGGGAGCCAAATCCGGCGGCTCCGCTTCCAAATCCGCGCCGAAAAAATCCACGTCCAGCAAAAAGACGCCTACCGTCAAAACGGAATACGATAAGCCGTCCCTTCCGGTCAACGCCATCGTTGCTATTGTCAGCATCGCGCTGTTTGTTTTCTTTATAGTTATGGCGGCGGCTCCCGAGGGAGCACTGACGGTTGTGTTCAAGTACGTGATCCTGGGACTTATCGGTCAGGTGGGCTTTTATTTTGCCATCCCCGCGCTGCTGTTTTTGTTTGTGATCCATACCTTCAGCCGCAAGACGGCTGTGAAAATGCGCAGCATCTGCGCGGTGTCTTTCGTACTGATCTGCGGCTGCATTTTCCATCTGACGGTCCAGACCCAGGGCATGGCTGAGGGCTTTGCCCTGATCGCGGACCTTTACACCAGCGGCATCGACGGCCGCTCCGGCGGTGTGATCTGCGGCGGCATTGCCATGCTGATCCGTTGGGCCTGCGGCAGCTGGATGTCCTATATCGTGCTGATTTTGTTTGCCATCATTACGCTGCTGGGTGCCATGCAGATCACCATCCCCAGCCTGATCCGGGCCATTGCCAACCGTCCCCGGGACGACTGGGAGGAAGACGAAGAAGAGGACTATGTAGAGCCCGCCGCCGTGGTGGTGAATCACATTGCCAATAAGCAGATCGAGCGCAAGCGTCAGCACCGCCAGCGTATGGAGGAAGCCAGGAACTACCAGGAGCCTGAGGGATTGCCCCAGCCTGCTGCCAAGAAGCAGAAGCCCAAAGCCGCGCCCCAGCCGGCAGCACCCCAGAAGCCTGCGGAGGAGCCTGTGTCCGGCGGTACGCCTGCCAATGCGGCGGGTGTTATGAGCACCATTGATCTGGATATCGGCGCGCCAGTGGCGGCGGCAGGGGAGTATGTGGAGGAGAAACCCCGGACCATCATTCCTGTTGTGCGGCCCGTTGTGGTGGAGGCCGACGAGATGGAAGCTATCCCCAAAACCATGCCCGAGCTGGAACTGAATGCGGAGCCTGCTCCCCAAAAGGCTCAGCCCGCACCCCAAAAAGAAAAAGAGACCAAGCAGCCGGAAGCCAAATCCGGCAAGGTCAGCTCCAAGGAGGCTGCTGTAGCGGCGGCACAGGTGGCCCAGGAGATTGCCGATGCCCAGGTGATCCAGAAGCCCATGTACTGCTTCCCACCCATCGACCTTTTAAAGCGGCCCCCCAGAGGCGGTGCCGACGGCACCGAGGAAATGCGGGAAAATTCCCGCCGCCTGAACGAAACGCTCCAAAGCTTCAAGATCGACGCCCACATCACCAACGTGACCCGTGGCCCCAGTGTTACCCGGTATGAGGTGGAGCTGGACAAGGGCGTGCGGCTGAACAAGCTGACGGGCTGTGCCGATGATATCGCCTTGAGTTTGGGCGCGTCCGGTGTCCGTATTGCCGCAGTGCCGGGGAAAATCTCTATTGTGGGCATTGAGGTGCCCAACCGGGCAGTGACTACCGTTTCTCTGCGGGAGGTCATCGATTCCGATGTGTTCGCTTCCGCCAAAGCCAAATCCTCCTTTGCTGTGGGCAAGAGCATCGAGGGCAACTGCATCGTGGGCAACATCGGCAAGATGCCCCATATGCTGATCGCCGGTACCACCGGCTCCGGTAAGTCTGTCTGCATGAACTCCATCATTATCAGCCTTTTGTACAAGGCCAGCCCTGAGGATGTGAAGCTCATCATGGTGGACCCCAAGATGGTCGAGCTTGGCATTTATAACGGCATTCCCCATCTGCTGATCCCCGTTGTCACCGATCCCAAGAAGGCGGCGGGCAGCCTGCAGTGGGCGGTCACGGAAATGATGCGCCGGTATAAGATGATGTCCGACATGGGTGTCCGAGATCTGGAATCCTATAATTCCATCGTCACCGCCGAGGAGGATGGGCAGAAGCTGCCCCAGGTGGTCATTATTATCGACGAGCTGGCGGACCTGATGATGGTCGCTGCCAAAGAAGTGGAGGATTCTATCTGCCGCATTGCCCAGATGGGCCGTGCCGCGGGTATGCACCTGATCATCGCCACTCAGCGTCCTTCCGCGGATGTCATTACCGGCCTGATGAAGGCAAACATTCCCTCCCGCATTGCCTTCTCCGTGGCCTCCGCCATGGAATCCCGCATTATTCTGGATACCATGGGTGCGGAAAAGCTGGTGGGCAAGGGCGATATGCTGTATGCCCCCATCGGCAGCGGCAAGCCCCTGCGTGTTCAGGGCTGCTTCGTCACCGACAGCGAGGTGGAGGCCGTGGCGGGCTACGTCAAGGAAAAATATATTGCCAGCTACGACGACGAGGTTTTGAAGGAAATCGAAAAATCTGCCGCACAGGCTGGCAAGAAGACCCCCACCGCCGCAGACCCGGAACCCTCCGACGAGGAACTGGACGGCGACGAGATGCTTCCCGCTGCCGTGGATGTGATCCTAGAAACGGGACAGGCGTCCGTGTCCATGCTCCAGCGGCGTTTAAAGTTGGGCTACGCCCGGGCTGCCCGAATCGTGGATGAGATGGAGGAAAAGGGCATCGTAGGCCCCTTCCAGGGCAGCAAGCCCCGCTCCATCCTCATTACCAAGGAGCAATGGGCCACCATGAAGGGCGGAAATCAGCAAATGGACTTTGATGATCTGGAAGACTTCGACGGTGTTCCGGAGGAAATCGACTGATAATCAAAGAACAGCCACAAAATAAAGCGTCCGTATGACTGTATCGGCCATACGGACGCTTATCTATTATGCGCGGGTCAACTTACGCTTCAAGAGCTTTACCAACAAATAAATCCCATACCCATCAAATAACCCAGAGAATTGAGAATCAGATCATCGATATCTGACACCCGGTCATAGAAGGGGAGCTGTAAAATCTCGATGCACAGGGAGAAGCCCACACCGGCGGCAATGATTTTCTTGTGGCTATCCAACTGCTTGAAGACAACGGGCCAGACGATGCCAATGGGGATAAACATGGTGGTATTGCCGATCAGGTTCAGCAGAGCCTCCCGGAATACGGGATAATCAAAGAGATACACAAAGGGCAGCAGATTGATGCGGAAGGGGAAGGCGTTGGCGATGTTGAAAACCAGCGGCTGAATCTGCCCGTTTACCTTGGAGAAGGGGAAGAAGGTAAACCGGGCCACAACGATCATACAGATATAGACCAGGATCAATTGCAACTCCCGCGTCCAGCGGAATTGCTTTGTTTTGGCAAAAACCAGTCCCCGAACCAGAAGCCAGGAAAGGCTGATAAAGAGCAGCATTTGGCTGTAGTAGATATTGAGCATTTTGGTTTCTCCTTATAATGTCAGGCACTTATCCAAAATCGCATTCGCCGCCTGCTCCTTGGACAGCAGAGGCAGCTCGGTGATATCGGCCTTCGTGATCATGGTGATCACATTGGTATCCACGCCAAAACCCGCACCGGCCTGCTTCAGGTTATTGGCGCAGATCATGTCAACGTTCTTTTTCGTCAGCTTGGCCCGGCTGTTTTCCAGCATGTCCTGGGTCTCCATGGAGAAGCCGCAGATGACCTGGCCGGGTTTGCGGGTTTCGCCCAGGTATTTGAGAATATCCTGGGTGCGCTTCAGGGGGATGGCCATGTCGCCGTCCTTCTTTTTGATCTTGTTGTCGGCGTAGTCTGCCGGGGTGTAATCAGCCACAGCGGCGGCCTTGATGATGATATCTGCATCGGATGCCCCGGCGGCAACGGCCTCAAACATATCCTGTGCGGACACCACATCCACCACCTTCACAAAGGGCGGGGGCGTGATTGCGGTGGGGCCGGTCACCAGAGTGACTTCGGCACCTCGGAGCATGGCCATTTTGGCGATGGCGTAGCCCATCTTGCCCGTGGAATGGTTGGTCAGGTAGCGGACGGGGTCCAGGGCTTCCTGGGTGGGGCCTGCGGTGACCAGAACATGCTTACCCGCCAGATCATGGGGGAGGGCCAGGTGGCGCAGGATGTGCTGGAGCAGATCCTCAGGCTCCGGCATCTTGCCCTTGCCCACCGCGCCGCAGGCCAGACGGCCGCTGGCAGGCTCGATGACCTCCCAGCCGTATTTCCGCAAAATTTCAAGATTGTCCTGAGTCACGGGATTTTCGTACATATTGGTATTCATGGCCGGGGCGATCAGCTTGGGGCAGCGGCAGGCGAGGGTGGTAGTGGTCAGCATATCGTCCGCCAGACCGTGGGCCAGCTTCGCGCAGACATTGGCGGTGGCAGGGGCGATGATGACCAGGTCCGTCCGCTGGGCCAGGGAGATGTGCTCCACCTGATGGCTGAAATTGCGGTCGAAGGTATCCACCATGGTACGCCGTCCTGTGAGCTGCTCGAAGGTCAAGGGCGTAACAAATTTGGCGGCATTGGCGGTCATGACCACCTCCACAATGGCGTGCTGCTTCACCAGCGCGGACGCCAGCGCGGCGGCCTTATATGCGGCGATCCCGCCGGTAACGCCCAGAAGGACGGTTTTTCCTTTCAGCATAAAAATGCCTCCTGTTTCAAAATCTGCTTTTATTATAGCCGTAAATTTGTTTCCTGTAAAGACCGCAAAAAACTTGTAATTTATACCCCCGGTTGCTATAATAAACCTGCGGCTTTTGCCGTATTACCGTTAAGGAGAAAAAATATGCTTCTGGCTATCGATATCGGCAACACCAATCTGGTGATCGGCTGTTTTGAGAATGACGAAATTAAATTCAAGGCCCGTATTGCAACGGACCGCACCCGTACCTCCGACCAGTACGGCGTGGAGATCAAAAATATGATGGAGGCCTACGGCGTCCATGTGTCGGATATTGACGACTGCATCATTTCCTCCGTGGTGCCCCCTGTGTTCAACTCCGTCCGTACCGGCGTGATCAAGGTCATCGGCAAGCAGCCCCTGGTGGTTGGCCCCGGCCTGAAAACCGGACTGAACATTCACATGGATGTGCCCAGTCAGGTGGGCAGCGACCGCATCGTTATCGCTGTGGCGGCTCTGGCGGAGTATAAGGCTCCGATGATTTTGATGGATCTTGGCACTGCTACCACCATCGAGGTTGTGGAGCCGGAGAATCTCTATATGGGCGGTGTTATCTTCCCCGGCGTTCGGGTGTCTCTGGATGCCCTGACCAGCCGCGCGGCCCAGCTGCCGGGCATCAGCCTGGATAAGCCCAAAAATGTGATCGGCAAGAACACCGTTGACTGTATGCGCAGCGGCATGATGTACGGCACCGCCGCCATGATCGACGGACTGGTGGAACGGATCGAGGAGGAGCTGGGGCACCAGTCTACCCTCATTGCCACCGGCGGCATGGCCCAGTTTATTACACCCCTTTGCAAGCGGGAGATCATTCTGGAAAAGGATCTGCTGCTGAAGGGTCTGAACATCCTCTACAAAAAGAATAAGCGATAAGAAAGTTTTCTGCGCCCGGGTGCTACCGAAGCATCCGGGCGCATAGTCTTTCTCAGGAGTGATGCAAATGATGTGTGCGTGGAGCGAGCTGCTGTCGATCCTACCCCAATGGCTCCGCCGGGAGGTGGATGCCCTCGGAAAGGACAGCCTGCGGGAGATCCGCCTGCGGATGAACAGCCCGCCGGAGCTTGTATTGGGCGGAAAAAGCCACTGGCTGAAACGAAGGGTAAGCCGGGAGGATATCAGCTTCTGCGTCAATGGGGCAAGCCGATATTCCCCCTGGTCGGCAGCTACTGCGGCGAAGGGCTACATAACCGCCCCAGGCGGGCACCGGATCGGCCTGTGTGGCGAGGTGGTCTGCCAGGGAGGAGCAGTCACGGGACTGCGGGAAATCCACTCCCTCTGCATCCGGGTGGCACGGGATCATCCTGGCGTTGCAAAGAGGGTAGAGCCTGCTGGCTCCATCCTGATTCTGGGGGCTCCGGGCTGGGGGAAGACGACTTTGCTTCGGGACTTGATCCGCCGGTGCGCCGAAAGCCGCCCGGTGGCGGTGATCGACGAGCGGGGAGAGCTGTTCCCAGAGGGCTTTGACCGAGGTATAAGGACGGACATCCTCACCGGGTGCCCAAAGCCCCAGGGGATCGATATGGCACTTCGTACCATGGCCCCGGGGTGGATCGCGGTGGACGAGATCACCGCCCGGGAGGACTGTGTGGCTTTGGTACAGGCGGTGGGCTGCGGTGTGGATCTGCTGGCAACCGCTCATGCCTCCGGTTTGGCGGATCTTCGGAGCCGCCCGGTGTACAGGCCTCTTTGGGAAAACAAGGTGTTTGATACCGTTTTGATCCTGCGGAAGGATCAGTCATTTTACGGGGAAAGGGTGGGGGAATGGAACTGAAATGGATCGGTGCGGTACTGGTGATGGCGGGCTGCGGGGCCTTTGGCTTTTCCCTGGCGGCGGCACACCGCCGGGAGGAGGGGCTGCTGCGGCAGCTTTTGAAGGTCATCAGTTTTATGGAGTGCGAGCTCCAATACCGCCTGACACCGCTGCCCCAGCTTTGCCGGAATGCGGCGAAGTTAGCGGGCGGGCCTCTGCGGGCTTTGCTTCAGGGCCTTGCCCGGGAGCTGGAATTTCAGGCGGCACCGGACGCACCCAGCTGCATGGCGGCAGCCCTGGCGCAAGTGCCGGAGCTGCCCAAAAGCAGCCGGGCAGTCTGCCGCCAGCTGGGACAGACCCTTGGGCAGTTTGACCTCCCGGGCCAGTTGAAGGGGTTGGAAGGGGCGGAGGAGGCCTGCCGCCGGGCGTTGGATGTACTGGAAAAGGGCCGGGATGCCCGACTGCGCAGCTACCAGACGCTGGCCCTCTGCGCCGGGGCAGCACTGACCATTTTGTTTCTTTGACTATGGAAATTGATCTGATTTTTAAAATCGCTGCCATTGGCATTATCGTATCGATCCTGAATCAGGTTCTTGCCCGTTCGGGACGGGAAGAGCAGGCGACGATGACCAGCCTTGCGGGCCTTGTGGTGGTGCTGATGATGCTGGCCCAGAAGATCGCAGACCTGTTCGATCTGGTCAAGAACCTATTTGAATTCTGATGGAGTTGTTTTGGAAAGCTGCCGCCGGGGTCCTGATGGCTGTGATCCTGGGTCTGGTTCTGGGAAAGCAGGAGAAGGATATTTCTCTGATGCTGTCCATGGCCGTCTGCGCCATGGCGGCTATCATTGCCCTTTCTTATTTGGAACCTGTGCTGGACATGCTCCGCCAGATGGAGAAGCTGGGAAGCTTGGGCGGGGACATGCTGTCGGTGCTGCTAAAAGCAGTCGGTATCGGACTGGTTGCGGAGATCGCCGGGATGGTCTGCGCTGATGCAGGAAATGCTGCCCTTGGGAAAACCATGCAGATGCTGGGCACGGCGGCGGTGCTGTGGCTGTCCATTCCCATTTTTAACGCATTTCTTATGCTGATCCAGCAGATTCTGGGGGAAATATGAGGTATATTGTACTTACGATGCTGTTTCTTTTGGCGATGGCCCAGCCTGTTTCCGCATTGGAGATCACCGCCCCGGAGGTGCCGGAGGGAGGGGCGGAGCTGATGCCGGAGGATACGTCCTCCTTTGGAGACAGTCTTCTGGAGCTTGTGCAAAAAGCCATCCGGGCCATTCGCCCGGATCTTGCAGAGGCATCCCGGATCTGTGTGGCAGTGATCGCCGCTGTTTTGATGATCGCGCTGCTCCAATCCATATCCGGGTCCGTAAAAACCGTTTCCGA
Organism: Oscillospiraceae bacterium; assembly: GCA_017461445.1. Taxonomy (GTDB): domain Bacteria; phylum Bacillota; class Clostridia; order Oscillospirales; family Oscillospiraceae; genus Faecousia. Next base: position 22,732 of record JAFTXW010000016.1, on the reverse strand, counting down.
ATACGCGGGAACCGCGGCGGTGGGAGCGATATTGCTGGGCAGTGCCGGTTCCATGATCCGCCTGGGAGCGGAGACGGTTACGCAGATCAGCGACTACGGAAAGCTTCTTCTTCCGGTCATGACTACCGCCATGGCAGCCCAGGGGGGGATCACCTCCTCTGCGGCCCTTTATACGGGAACGGCGGTGTTCAATGCTTTCCTCACCGGCCTGATCTCCGGGCTTTTGGTCCCTATGACGTACCTGTTTCTGGCCCTGGCTGCCGCCAACTGTGCAACGGGGGAGGAGCTTTTAAAGCGTATCCGGGATATGGTGAAAAATGCCGTCAGCTGGTGTCTGAAAACGATTTTGACGGTTTTTACCACCTATATGGGTATCACAGGGGTCGTCAGCGGCACCACCGATGCGGTGACGTTGAAGGCCACGAAGATGACCATTTCCTCTGTGGTACCTGTGGTGGGAGGCATCCTGTCTGATGCCTCCGAGGCGGTGCTGGTCAGTGCCGGGCTTGTAAAAAATGCGGCGGGTATCTACGGAATTCTTGCCATTCTGGCGGTTTTTCTTGGCCCGTTTCTGCAAATTGGCGTTCATTATCTGCTTTTGAAGGCCACAGCAGCCGTCAGCGGAATTTTCGGGTCCAAACGGATGACGGAATTGATCGGGGATTTTTCCTCCGCAATGGGGCTGTTGCTGGCCATGACGGGGTCGGCATGTCTCTTGCTTCTAATCAGTACCGTATGCTTTATGAAAGGAGTGGGATAATGGAGGCACTGCGGCAATATGTATTTTCCATCGTGGCCGCATCTATGATCAGCGGTGTGGTCATGGGCTTCCTTCAGGGGGGTACCGTGAAGGAACTGCTGAAACTGATCTGCGGCCTGTTCCTGGCCTTTATGATCATCAGCCCCCTCCACCAGCTGGATCTGTCGGATTTTGCGATTCCGGGAGAAACAGAAAAGCAGACAGGACAGGACATTGCCGCTGAGGGAAAAGAACTGGCAGAGGAAGCAATTGCGGATATCATAAAAGCGGAAACGGAAGCATATATCTTGGACAAAGCCGCCCAGCTGAACGTGGAACTGGAAGTAGAGGTAACGGTCAGTATGGATGATCCGCCCCTTCCCATGGCGGTAAGCCTTTCCGGGAGCATTTCCCCCTACGCAAGGCGGCGGCTGGAAGCCATTCTGACCGATGAGATCGGCATACCAAAGGAGAATCAAGCATGGACAGGGTGACCGCGAAGGCCTGGTGCCTGGAATTCCTGAAAAAATACCGCTTCGTTCTGATCGTGATTTTGGCGGGTATCATCCTGATGGCCCTTCCGGAGGGGAAAAAGGAGACGGTGACCCAGCCGGAAACCGTTCCGCAGGAGACGGAATCGGGACTGGAAGGTTCTTTGTCAGAAATTCTCAGTCTTATCGAAGGGGCAGGGAAGGTGAGAGTTCTTCTGACGGAAGCGGCGGGAGCGGAAACATGGTTCCAGACCGATGAAGACACTGCAGCTTCCGGCGACAGAAAAGAGGAAACGGTCATCATCACGGACGCAGACCGGGCGGAAACGGGCCTTGTGCGCCGTACCGATCCGCCAATTTATCAGGGTGCCATCGTTTTGTGCCAGGGAGCGGACAGCCCAGCCATCCGGCTTGCCATTGTGGAGGCGGTGGCAAATGCCACCGGGCTGACATCTGACAAAATATCCGTATTGAAAATGAAATGACAGGAGGCATTTATTTATGAAAGTTTGGAAGAAAAACATGGTAGCTGCCGCGGTGCTGGTGACGGTGTGCGCCGGGATCTATGTCAACTGGCTTTACACGGAGGAAAACACCGCCGCCAGCCTGACGGACACCATCGATGTGGAGAAGGTCATGTCCGATGACACCCTGCTCCTCAGCGAGGACATGGCAGCCATTGCGGCGGGGGAGGATGTGGCGACAACGGCCACCGACTATTTTGCTGCCGTGCGTCTTTCCCGCCAGCAGGCCCGGGACAATGCCGTGAATCTCCTGCAGGAGGCTATGGCCTACAGCACCGGGGAGGATTCGGCAAAGGAAGCGGAATCGGCTATGGAGCTGGAGCAGATCGTCCAGACGGCCCTGAGCGAGGCACAGATCGAGAGCCTCATCATCGCCAAGGGCTATACCGACTGCGTGGCCTATATGTCCGGCGAGGGGATCAGCGTGGCGGTAGCGTCCCCAGAGGGCGGCTTGCAGCAGGAGGATGTGGCGGTCATCGCCGATATCGTCATGGCCCAGTCCGATTACGGCCTGGATGCCATCCGTGTGGTGGAAGTACAGTAACATTTTCCCCGGAGGAATTTTCCTTCGGGGAAAAATCACTTGTTGATGCAGAAAACTGTTGTAATTTTCTGGATTTGTGGTATGATATACAAAAGTATGTCATTCCGAAGGGGATGGCGATTGATTTAGGAGGTTTCTCTATGGCTGAATATAAGCAGTACATCACCCAAATCCAGGAAAATGGCAATGTGATGATTTCTGAGGACGTGGTTGCCGTGATCGTGGCTCATGCGCTGGCAGAGGTGGAGGGGCTCGGTTCTCTGGGCACCAAGCCCGGTATCGGCATCCAGGACTTCGCAACCAAGAAGCAGTGGAGCAAGAGCCTGAAGGTTCAGATCGCTGAGGACAACAGCCTGACCATCAGCTGCAGCCTGATGATCCAGTATGGCTACAGTGTTGTGGATGTGGCAGCCGCTGTGCAGCAGTCCATCACCACCAGCCTGGAATCCATGACCGGTGTTAAGGTCAGCGATGTCCATGTGAATGTCTGCGGCGTTGTCCGTTAAAGGGATAGGCCAATGACGAGAGCAAACGCCAGAGAACTGGCTGTACATTTGATTTATGGCCGGGTGTTCACCGGCGAAGAGCCCGAGCAGGTGGTGACTACCCGCCTGGATAAGGAATACTATGAAAAGCTGGCGGAGGAGAACGAGGTTTACACCGAGCGTCCCAGCCGCGCCCAGCTGCGCTATATCGACACCGTGGTGGCAGGCGTTGCCAACCGGGAGGAGGAGCTGAATGCCCAGATCCAGAAGTATTCTGTCAGCTGGGACATCAGCCGTATCTCCAGGCTGACCCGCTGCGTCATGCAGCTGGCCATTTTCGAGATCCTCTATGTGGAGGATGTTCCTACCGGCGTTGCCATTTCCGAGGCTGTCCGTCTTGCTAAGAAGTACGACGGCGACGACACAGGTGCCTTCGTCAATGGCATCCTGGGTGCCTTTGGGCGCAGCCTGAACGCTCCCGCTGCTGAGGAAGCCGAATGAGCGTGATTGGCATTGATACCAGCAATTACACCACTTCCATCGCCTGGTTTGATGGCGTGGGAGGGGAAAATTGCTCCAAACTCCTGCCTGTAAAGCAGGGGGAGCTTGGCCTGCGCCAGTCTGACGCGGTTTTTGCCCATATCAAAAGCCTGCCGGAGCTTTCCGGCAGGCTGTTTTCCAATTTTCCGAAGGAGAGTATCACTGCTGTTGGTGTCAGCACCCGCCCACGGGCGGTGGAGGGCAGCTATATGCCCTGTTTCATGGTGGGCTACTCCCACGCGAAGATGCTCTCTGATGCCCTTGGGGTGCCCCTGGTAGAGGTTTCCCACCAGCAGGGGCATGTGGCTGCATCCCTTTGGAGCGCGGGACACATGGAATTGATGGACACGCCCCACCTTGCCTGGCACTTGTCCGGCGGTACTACCGAGCTGCTGCTGGTGGAGCCGGAGGGGAAGAATGTAAAGTGCACCAAAATTGGCGGTACCACGGATATTTCCGCAGGCCAGCTGATCGACCGCACAGGCCAGCTCTTGCAGCTGCCTTTCCCCTCGGGGAAGCATCTGGATGCATTGAGTAAGGAAGCATCTATGAAAGAAGTTTTCAAGGTCAAGTGCACCAATATGGAATTTTCTCTCTCTGGCGTTCAGAATAAGGTGCAGCAGTTTCACACTGCTCACGGCAATGACGCGGAAACAGCCGCCTATGCGCTGCGCTGTGTTGCCAAGGCAGTGTATCTGGCGACGGAGCAGGCTTTGAAGGCCTATCCTGGCCTGCGGGTGGTATTTTCCGGCGGTGTGGCTTCCAACTCTATGCTCCGGGAAGTGATTGCAGCTTTGAACCCCATTTTCTCGCAGCCTCAGTTCTCCACCGACAACGCCATGGGTGTTGCGGTTTTGACCCACCGGTATACGGAGGTGTGATATGGTGCAGCAGGTTCTGTCCATTTCTCAAATCAATGAATATATCCGCTCCAAAATGGACGGGGATCCGCTGCTGAATCAGGTGGCCGTCCGGGGCGAGATCAGCAATTATAAAATGTATCCTTCGGGCCATCACTATTTTACTTTGAAGGACGAATCCGCCGCGTTGAAATGCGTTATGTTCAAGGGCAACGCCATGCGGCTCCGATTCCGTCCCGAGAATGGCATGAAGGTCATTGCCATGGGTAAGATCAGCGTATTTCCCCGTGACGGCGCGTACCAGCTGTACTGCACCGCTATGGCAATGGATGGTGTGGGTGACCTGTACGCCGCCTTTGAGCAGCTGAAAGCCAAGCTGGCGGCCCAGGGCCTTTTCGACCCGACCCATAAAAAGCCTCTGCCTCGGTATCCCGGCACCATCGGCATCATCACCAGCTCCGCAGGTGCGGCTGTTCACGATATGCTGCGCATCCTGCGTAAGCGGTATCCGCTGACCCAGGTGCGGCTGCTGCCCGTCCGTGTCCAGGGTGTGGAAGCCCCCGGGGAGATCGCGGCGGCAATTCGTTACGCAAACCATTATCAGCTGGCGGATTTGCTGATCGTAGGCCGCGGCGGCGGTTCCATTGAAGATCTGTGGGCCTTCAATGATGAGCGGGTGGCCTATGCCATTTTTGAATCCCAAATTCCTGTCATTTCCGCTGTCGGTCACGAACCGGATGTGACCATTTCCGACTATGTTGCTGACCTGCGGGCGGCGACGCCCTCCAATGCCGCAGAGCTGGCTGTTCCCGACCGGGATGCCTTGTCCCAGACCCTGGATGGTATGTCCAACGCCATGGCAACGGCTCTGAACCGCCAGCTGAAAGCGGCCCGGCAGCATTTGGATGTGCTGGCCCAAAGTCCTTCGCTCCGCAGCCCTACGGGCTATTTGGAGCAGAAGAGCAGAGATTTGGAACTTCTCACAAACCGCATGATCGCGGCCCAGAACAATACCATTGCGCGGAAGAGTCAGCGGTATATTGCCTGCGTTTCAAAGCTGGATGCCATGAGCCCGCTGAAGGTTCTGACCCGGGGTTATTCCATGGCCCAGACCGGAGACGGTACGGTGGTCCGCAGCGTTTCCCAGGTGGAGCTGGGAGAACGCATCACATTGTCGCTCAGCGACGGCAAGCTGTCCGCAACTGTTATGGATAAGAAGGAGAATGCCCTATGAACAAGGAAAACAAGACCTTTGAAGAATCGATGCAGCGACTGGAGCAGATCGTCCGGGCCATGGAGCGGGGCGATGTGGCATTGGAGGGATCCCTGAAGCTGTTCCAGGAGGGCACAGAGCTGGTTCGCAGCTGCCAGAAGCTGCTGGATGAGGCCCAGCTCCAGGTGAAAAAGATCATGACTGCCGCCGACGGCAGCCCTGTGGAGGAGGACTTCCGGGATGAACCTTGAGGACCGCGGCCGGGAATACCGGGAATATATAGAAGGTTATCTGAAGGATTTCTATTCCGAATGGCACGGAGAGCCCCAGAAGGTGCTGTTTGATGCTATGGAATACAGTCTTATGGCGGGCGGTAAGCGGCTGCGGCCCATTCTGGCCTTTGAATTCTGCCGGATGTGCGGTGGGGACTGGAAAAACGCGGCCCCCTTTGCCGCTGCCATTGAAATGATCCATACTTACAGCCTGATCCACGATGATCTGCCTGCTATGGATAACGACGATTTCCGCAGGGGCCGTCCCACCAACCACAAGGTCTATGGCGAAGCCATGGCGATCCTGGCGGGTGACGCGCTGCTGACGGATGCCTTCCTGGTGGCATCTCAGGCCAAGCTGTCTGCCCCCTGGAACATGGGCGAAGCGATTAGTCTTCTGGCGGAGTGCGCCGGGTCTCTCGGCATGGTGGGCGGACAGGTGCTGGACATCCTGAGCGAGGAGCGGGAGCTGACGGAGCAGGAAGTTCTGGATATTCAGAAGCGGAAAACCGGCTGTCTGATCAGCGCGGCCTGCGCCCTGGGTGCTATGGCCGGTGGTGCTACGCAGGAGCAGTTTGACGCCGCCTGCCAGTTCGCGGCGGGACTGGGTCTGGCCTTCCAGATCCGGGACGATATGCTGGATGTTATCGGCACCCAGGAGGAAATGGGCAAGGGTGTGGGCACCGATGCCGCCAAGAATACCTTTGTCCGCCTTTACGGCCTGGAAAAATGTGAGGAACTGGTGCAAAAGTATACGGATTACGCTCTGGACGCGCTGAATGCCTTCGGGGACATTGCTTATATGCGCAAGCTTGCCCTGAGCCTGACCGAAAGACGCGTATAACAAATTGCCCTGACGAAAAAAGTCAGGGCAATTTTGCAAATTTCTCTTGACCTTATACCAACTATAACGCTTATACTGGCCTTGCCAAAGGAGGTTGGTACGATGAACATCAAACAGGCGGAAGCATTATCCGGTGTATCCAAACAGAATATCCGCTTCTACGAGCGGGAGGGGCTGATATCCCCGGATCGAAACCCGGAAAACGACTATCGGGAATACAGGGAGGAACATATTCAAAGGCTGAAGCAGATCCGGGTCCTTCGGATGCTGGATATGCCGCTGGACAGCATCCGGGAGGTACTTCAGCAGAGAGTTGGCGTAAGTCAGGCTGCTGTTGACCAGCAGGTCCGGCTGGAGGAACAGAGGAAGCAGCTCTCCGCAGCTATCCGCTTCTGCGAAGAGCTGCGGGAGGTTCAGACGCTGAACGAGCTGAATGTGGATGAACTGCTGTCCCGGATGGAACGGCCGGAAAATCAGAAATCCCTGTCGGAACAGTGGCTGGAGGACTACCGCAAAGTGGTTCTGTCGGAGCACGAAAAGACCTTCACCTTCATCCCTGAGGACGCAGTCACAACTGCCCGGGAGTTTACGGCGGCACTGTTCGCATATGCCAATGCCAACGATCTGGATCTCACCATCACCAGGGAAGGGATGTACCCGGAATTTACGATCAACGGCATCCAATACACGGCAGAGCGGTTCTACACTGCTGTTCGGGGCATTCCTGTTGCCACCATTCGCTGCCGGGTGAAATACCCGGAGGATTTCGAGCCTGATGTGCCGGAGTATCGGAAAAAGTACATGAAGCTGCTGAATCTCAGCTGGCTTCTGATCCCGTATGGTTTGGTGAATCTTGTTCTGATCCTGCACCAGGATTGGCGTGAGCTGCTGTCTTCCTGGGAAGGCTGGCTGCTTCTGCTGTCCTTTGCGGCCCTGGCTTTTACCAGCCTGTACCGTACGTGGCTGTACCACTTTAATGAAAACGGAAAAACGAGATGATCCCGCCGGGACAGGTTTGACGCCTGTCCCGGTTCTTTTTTACTGCAGAGGGGAATAGCCTTTAGGGAAAGGGGAGGGGAATATGGTAACGAATCGGAAACCAACGGGACGGGCCGTATCCATGCCTGCGGGACTTGCGGCAGGGGCGGCGGCAGCGTTGGGGCTGACACTGGCCCTGGCAGCCTTGGTGGCGAAGCTGGTTGAAACAGAACGGCTTGAGGAGGGCGGGATCGGCTATGGCGTGATGGTGATCCTGCTGCTGTCATCCTTTACGGGGGCGATGGTGTCTGCTGTCAGGATCAAGCGGCAGCGGCTGCTGGTATGCCTTCTGTCTTCAGTGGTATACTTGGGCATCCTTTTGTCCATGACTGCATTGTTCTTCGGCGGGCAGTACAGTGGCGTTGGTGTTACGGCGATTCTGGTGCTGTGTGGAGGAGCATTGGCAATTTTGGCTGGATTACGCGGCGAAAGGGGAGGAAAACGCCCCAAAATAAAAGGTGCTTATCGTTAAGTTGTACAAAATTCTGTAGTAGGTAAATAAAATTTACCTACTACAGGCGGTTTGAAAGAAAACTTGCAAAAACAATATTTAGTGCAAAAACCGCAAGCACATCCCTATATATTGAAAAATAATTGAAAATGATAAATATAAATACAGCTTTGAAAACCGGGGTTTACATAAAAATGTTAACATAAATATCGTCATAATTTACAAAAAACGATGTTTTGGCTAAAAAAGCTTGAAATTATGTAAAAAATGGAGTATAGTATGGTTGTAATCAAAAAGTGGGTATTGCTATGCCCGTACCATGGACATCTCCATTTTTTCGCTACATATGCGGTTTTTACAATCGCAGGAAGGGTGAAAGGTTCATGGCAAGGTCTGAATATCCTCATTTTCTCCCACCGAAGCGCAAGCTGTCCGATGCGGTTCTTGCGTTCTCCTTCTTATTCGGCATTCTTTCAGGTGTTGTCCTGTTCTTTGCCGCAGGCGTACATGCGTTTCCTTTGATGCGCGGTTCCGTTGCTGGTTCCGTGTCGATCGTCAGCCTGCTTCTGCTGAATTACTTACCTTTTCTGATCTCCGCTTATGCGGTCTATATATCCAAAGCCTGGCTGCTGTTTCCTGTTGCCTTCCTAAGAGGGTGCTTGTTTTCCTTCGTTTCATTGGGAACGTCCGTTGGCTTCGGTTCTGCCGGATGGCTGGTCCGGCTGTTTCTTCTTTTCAGTGATGCGCTTTCGCTGCCCCTTTTGTATCTGTTCTGGCAGCGGCATATCTCCGGCGATCACCAGCTTGATTTTTGGGAGATATTTGTTTACTTATCTTTGATCTCACTGATCGGAAGTATAGATCATCGTCTGATTTCGCCTTTTTTGGCGTCAATCATATCAATTTAGAAAGGGTAACGGGTCACGGACAGATGCTGGATCTGATTCAAGCCTACGAAAATTACCTGACCAAGGTAAGACAGGCATCCGCCAACACGGTGTCCTCTTATATGCGCGACATTCGGCAGTTTTCCGAATGGCTCCGGCGTAATGAGGAGCAGGATGTTCTGACGGCAACACAACTGAATATCAGCAGCTATCTTTCCCAGCTCCGGTCCCAGGGAAAGTCCAGTGCTACGGCCTCCCGTACGCTGGCAAGTCTGAAGAATTTCTATGCCTACCTGGTATCCTCCGGATTCTTGGAGGAATCTCCGGTCACTGGCGAGATCCATGTGGAGCGGGGCGAAAAGAAGCTGCCTCAGATCCTCACCGGCAAGGAAGTGGAGCTGCTGCTGGCGCAGCCTGCCTGCGTGGATGCCAAGGGCTACCGGGATAAGGCCATGCTGGAAGTAATGTATGCCACCGGCATTCGGGTCACGGAGCTGATCGACCTGAACGTGGAGGACGTGAATCTGGAGCTTGGCATCATCAAGTGCTCCGGTGCCAAAAAATCCCGGATGATCCCCCTGTATCCTGCCGCTATGCGGGCACTGTCGGTGTATCTGCGGGAGGTGCGGGGCGTTATGGTGCTGGATCCCAGCGAAACGGCCCTGTTCGTCAATGTTAGCGGCACCCGTATGAGCCGCCAGGGCTTCTGGAAGATCCTGAAATACTATCAGTCAAAGGCGGGCATTGAGAAGGATATTACCCCCCATACCCTGCGCCACAGCTTCGCGGTGCATCTGCTGGAAAATGGTGCTGACCTGGGCTCACTGCAGGAACTGATGGGTCACAGTGATATTTCTTCCACCCAGATGTACGCCCATATGATCAACCACAAGCTGAAATCCGTGTACGAAAAGTGCCATCCAAAAGCATAAAAGGTCTGCCAGAGAAAAATGGCAGACCTTTCTTTATATTCATACCCAATTCACGAATTGGTGGCAGTATAATAGACAAGAGGGGAGTGATGCTGTGAAAAAGAAAATGCTTTGGCTGCTGGTGCCGCTGCTGGCCGCCGTGGCTGTTGTGCTTGTTTTGTTCTGGGATGCCATTTTGCTTTATGCCGCACCGAAAACTGTTTTGACAGGGGCATTGACGAAGCTGTACGGGCAGCTGGAGGAGCGGTTCACGGGAAGTCCGCTGGCTGTTTTGGCCCAAAGCTATGACCCGGAGGGATGCTATACGGCCCAGCTGCAGGCGGTTACAGAAAATACGCTGCTGGGAGAGATCCGCTATGATATGACTGTCCAGACCGACGGAGTGGGCCACCGGCTGTATGCTGAAGGAACTGCGGAAACTGCGGACAAGGATCTGGATCTTTCCCTGTATCTGGACGGGGATTTTCTGGCGGTGTCCTCGGCTGATTTGCTGAAGGGAGCCTGGTATGGCATTACCTACGACAGCTTTTCGTCGGATATCCGCAGCATTCCGTTGCTGCAATATGTGCTCAGCGACGCGCTGGTGAGCCGCTGGGATGATTCCTTGCAAAGTATCCGGGATCAGGTTATGAAATTCCACGCATCCTCTGTCTCGCCGGAACTTTCCGAAGAGGATATGCGTGCCCTCCTTGCAGGGCTGCTTCTGCTGCCCGGGCGGGTTTCCAATGACCAGCTTCGGCTGAACGGGATATGGACAGACTGCCGCAGGATCGATTATACCGCCGACGGAACGCAGCTCCCGGAGCTGCTGGCGGAGAAGGAATCGGTTTCCGTTTCCTTCTATCTGTGTGAAAAGACCGTCGTGCAGATCGATTTCTTTTATACGTCGGGGGAAGATCAGCTGAGCGGCGGGGCCTTCTTTGGCCTGGATGCCGCTTCGGAAACGCTGGCTTTGCAGCTGAACCAGACAAGCCTGTCCGTTCGGACGGAGGAAGGGGAAGGGGAGTACGGGGAAACCTGGGCCATCGAAAAGGACGGCACTATGACGGAGATCACATACCACTGGAATGCCGATTCTGGGGATACGACCCTTTCCGTTAACGGTTCGGCTCCCGCCGCTCTGAACCTGACCCGGACGGAAAATGGCTTCCGCATTCATACGGAGGACTGCGAAGCCCTCCTGAACATGACGCGGCAGGAGGGAGCTTCTACGAATGCCCCGAAACGCTGTACCGTAACTGTCCAAAAGGGCTCCGATGTGGTTACGCCCCAGTATAACAATCTGGATCAATGGTCCATGGAGGACTTCTGGGTCCTGCTGAGCGGAGTTGGGTCGCTGTTTGGTATTGATGCAAGCTAATACTGCTTCTTGATAGAAATCTTTAGTTTTTATCAAGAAGAGCACTGCCTGCGGCATTGCCGATTTTGTGATTTTCTTAGAATAAAATCACAAAATCACGTCTCATATGATTCTCAATTAAAAATGTACCACCCGATTTTGATTGTTATTTACAGAAAAATTGTTTTGATTGATAATGAAAAGCCACCTGGACGAAAATCCAGGTGGCTGATTTTATGCGTATCAAATACCCGTCATAGCGGCCAGCACATCCACTTCCATCTGCTGGATGCCCTTCTTCATGGACAGGCCTTCGTCGATATCCACGTCGGTAAATCCGCCCTCGTGGGTGCAGACGATGCGGTTGGTCTTGCCTGCCAGCAGCAGCTCTACAGCCATGTAGCCCATTTTGGTGGCGTTGACGCGGTCACGGCCAGTGGGAACGCCGCCCCGCTGAATGTGGCCCAGGACGGTCACACGGGGATCCAGATCAATGGCATCCTTGATGCGCTTGGCAATATCGGCAGCAGAGCCTGCGCCCTCGGCCACGACGATCATATAGTGGGTGAAACCGTTGAACCGGGCCTGGCGGATCTTCTCAATGACATCCCGTTCAAAGTCAATATGCTCTTCGGGTACCAGAACGGCAGTAGCACCGCAGGCAAGGCCGACGTACATAGCCAGATATCCGGCATTGCGGCCCATGACCTCCACAACGGAGCAACGCTCGTGGGACTGCATGGTGTCGCGCAGCTTGTCGATGCACTCAATTGCGGTATTGGCGGCAGTATCGAAGCCGATACAGTAGTTGGTGCAGCTGATATCGTTGTCAATGGTGCCGGGAATGCCGATGACGTTGATGCCATATTTGCTCAGGGCCCGGGCACCCCGGAAGGTACCGTCGCCGCCGATGGCAATGATGCTGTCCAGACCCAGGAATTTACAGGTGGAAACAGCCTTGCGCTGGCCTTCTTCAGTCATGAATTCCTTGCTGCGGGCGGTATAGAGAATGGTACCACCCCGGTTGATGGTATGGGCAACGCTTCTTTGGTCCAGCTTGACCACATCGCCAGTGATCAGGCCATTCCAGCCCCGGCGGATGCCGTAGCACTCAATGCCATGGTAAATGGCGGAACGAACAACTGCACGGACACAGGGGTTCATGCCGGGGGCGTCGCCGCCGCTGGTGAGAACGCCGATTCTTTTTACACTCATAAGGATATCCTCCTGAAAGTAAGTAAGATTACGTCATCATTTTAACGTGGATGACAGAAAATGTAAAGCTGTTTTTTCATTTTCCATTGATTTCGGTAAAAAATATTCTTGACTGTGGACTGTATTTATAGTATATGATGAAATAAAAAGAAGGAGGTGTCGGATCATGGAATCCATGGCATTCTCAGGTGCGCTGCTTCGGATGCTCCGACTGGAACGGAACTGGAGTCAGGAGACCCTGTGCGAAAATATCTGCGCTGTCTCGTATTTGTCGAAAATCGAGCAGGGGAGAGTGCAGCCTAATGAGACGCTGCTGCGGGATCTATTCGCGAAAATGGACATTGCCTGGCAGTCCGTACCCAGAGAGGAGGGAGATCGTCTGCGTGAACTGCTCTATGATCTGGTATTTTCCGACGATATCAGCGCAATTGAGCTAAGCAAAGAGGAAGGATTTTCGTTAGGCGAGCGGTATCTGGACTATCTGATCCTGCGGGCCTATTGCTGCGGGGACAAGGACCTGATTCCTGAACAGTTGCGTCCGCTGCTGGACAGCCGGCAAATGTGCCTGCTATACCTGCTGGAAGGGGAGACTGAGAAGGCAATGCAGGTGAATCCCTGTGCACTGACCATTGAAAAAGCAGGCATTTCTGCATATTCCAATGGCGACAATACCCTTGCCCTGGAGCTGCTGCAGCGGTCTTATGACCTGGCCTGCCAGCACGGTTATGCGAGGATCATGATGTGCTGCCAGGCATATATGGGAAATACTTATTCAGACCTGCGCAATGTTGCGCACATGCTTTCCCATTATCAGATCGCTGCCCGTCTGGCGCGGTCTTTGGGCGAAACGGAACTGCTGCAGATAATGGATTACAACATTGCTTCCACCAGGATCGAATGTGGAGAATATGAGGCAGGCTACGCCTATTTCTCCCGCCTGGAGCATTCATCTGCCCTGGATCTGCATAAATTGGCCGTTTGCTGTGAGAAGCTGGGAAAAGACCAGGAAGCGTTGCAGGCATTGAATACCGCGCAGGAATCTGCCGAGGGTGTTGTGGCATCCATGTGCGCACTGGTTCGATTCCGGGTGGAGAATACAGAATACCTGAAAGATGCGGCCTATGGAAAAATGCTTTTGGAGACCTTCGAGACGCTGAAGAAATCAATGCACGCAGGTTATGCCCGGTTCCATCTGCCCTGGGTAGAGGAGTGGTGCACCGCCAACCGCAAGTATCGGATGGCATATGAAATAACACGCGGTTTTCTTTAAACAGAAAAATTACGTCTGGTTAAACAGCGTATTTATGTTGATGCTCGTAAATTGGATAATATGCAGAATTCATGGAATGAATACTGCGGCAGTGCAACCGGTTTTTTGATTCTGAATTAATAACATAAGCAAATGTTCCGAGGCCTGCACAAAGACTTCGGAAGATTCTGTGCTTTATGGGTATTCTATAAAGATGTATCAACCTTTTATATTTGAAACGCACCAGAAGGGGAAAAGCGGTATGCGGCGACAAAGGGCACATGTAATGCCATATACTGTTTAAGCGTAATGAACGCAACAAAATAAAAATTTTGTTGCGTTAAGAATGTTATTATGCTATAATAGAGCTGTTATGATGCTACAGGCGTGATATCTTTTAGATTTAGAGCGTACATGGAGGTCTTATGAAAAAACTACTCATGATTATTCTAATTGCGCTTCTGTGCGGTGGCTGTGGTGTGCAGGAGTTGGATAATGGACCTACGATGATCGAGACTGTGCCGACGATGCAGGCAACCACTGTTCCGACAGAAGTTGCTGCGCTGACAGAAGACCCAATAGAAACCGAAGCAGATTATACCATTTCTGTATCTGCGGGCAGCCATTGCCGTATGTACACGGATTCTGAGACTGGTGAGTATCTGGATTATTACTTATTCGTGCCTGAGAATGCAGTCAAAAATATGCCTCTGATTGTATTTCTTCATGGTGACGGTGAAGTCGGAAATGTGGATGTTTTGGAGAATTTTGGTTTGATGAGCAGTGCCCGGGAAATTTATGGGAACGAATTTCCCTTTATCGCCATTTCTCCCAGTACCCGTGAATATTCCTGGATCAATGGGATGATTCCGTCTACGTTAAAGGGTTTGATTGATGAAATTGTATCCGAATGCGAAATCGATATCGAACATATTATCATCACCGGACATAGCCGCGGTGCCATCGGTACCTGGCACATGGTCAGCACATACGGCGACTTCTTTTCCGCGGCCGTACCGGTAAGCGGCGATTCTGAAGGTATGTTGGATTACGATCATCTGACGGCTGTTCCAATTTGGGCGGTTGCCGGAAGCCATGATGTATACTATCTGGACAACATGAAGGTTCTAGTCAATATGATCACCCAAGCCGGCGGTGATGCCAAATTGACGATTTTGGAAGGCCGCTACCACGGGGAAACAAGCACAAAGGCTTATACCGAAGAAATGTTCGAATGGATGTGTGCACAATAAAAATCAGGTGCCGGTCTTCTATTCTGTAAATGTCTTCGTTTTTGGAGGTAATTTATGAAACGATACCATGATTGTCCGCAGGTTTTGCGGGAATTTCTGATTTATCACGAGACCATCAAGGGGCAGTCTCAGCTGACGATCTCAGAATATTATCTGGATCTAAGAATGTTCCTGCGGTTTATCAAGCTGATGCGGGGCGATATGCCCATCCATACGCCTTTGGAGGACATCGATATTCGGGATATTGACATTGAGTATATCCGAGAGATCACCACTTCGGACGTATTCGATTTTCTATCTTATCTGGCGAATGACCGGGCCAATCCCGACGATCCTACTGAGCGCGGCATCAGCCCTGCGTCGAGAGCAAGGAAGCTGTCGGCCATCAAATCCTTCTACAAGTATCTTACCGTAAGAACCAAGCAATTGCAAGAAAATCCTGTTGCTGACCTGGAATATCCCAAATTGCGTAAAAGTTTGCCGAAATATCTGACGATGGAACAATCTGCAGCCCTTTTGCAATCCGTTTCCGGACAGAATGAGAAACGGGATTACGCCATTTTGATGCTGTTTTTGAACTGTGGGATTCGCCGGAGCGAGCTGGTGGGGCTGAATCTGACAGATGTGTATGAGGACCGCATCCGTGTGGTCGGCAAGGGCAATAAGGAGCGTTTCGTATACTTTGGCACTGCCTGCCGGAAGGCCATTGACGCCTATCTGGAGGAGCGGGAAAAGGTTATTCTGACGGATAACCGTGCGCTGTTTGGTTCCCGGGATGGAAACCGTATCAGCGTTTCGGCGGTTCACCGGCTGGTAAAAAAGGCACTGCTGCAGGCGGGACTGGATTCTACCCAGTTTTCGGCCCATAAGCTGCGGCATACAGCTGCAACCATGATGCTGTCCGGCGGTGTGGATGTGAAGACGGTTCAAGAGGTACTGGGACACGAGAATCTGAATACCACCCAGATCTACACCCATATTGAAAATACAGAGCTGAAGGTCGCGGCGGAGGCGAATCCCCTTTCCAAGTTGGATTTCTCAAAAGGAGAATAAAGAACTAAATGAAACAAAAAGCGCATTTCCAGGAAAACTTGAACTGAATTTACTAAAATACACTACATTAGATTGCAGTTTCAGGAAAATGATGGGGTTGTGGAAATCTGCACTTCCCTCCTCCCCTTTTGCTTGCAACGGAAAGGTTGCGGATAGTTGCTGGACAAATTTATGGGGATTTGGTATAAACAGATCGGCATTCCCCTACTGTACTATGGTGCTTGGCTGATGCTTGCGGCGGTCCTGATCCTGCTGCTGTTGTCCTTTATTTTTCGGGTTGAAGGTCACTTTATCAGCAAGCGAAAATAAATGTGGGGAGGAGCACAGAGTGTGCTCCTCCCCTTTTTTATTACAATTTCTGTTCCAGCCGCTGGATCTCCCGGCGGACGATATCTGCTGTTTCTCCGGTGGTGAAATTCCATTCCTTATCGAAAACATCCAGTTCTTCCTTCAGCACGTCGATGGCGGCAGCGTAATTTCCTGTCCGCTCATGGAACTGGGCCAGGGCCTCCAAAGGGTCCACATACCGGGGCGCGGGTTGGACATCAATGGCTTTGCGGTAATACTGCTCCGCCTTTGCCGTTTCGCCCGAGCGGGTCAGATAGTCCGCAATATTATGATAGACACACCATTCCTCCGGGAAATCCTGCTCCATCCGGGCCCATAGGGCAAAGGCTTCTTCCCTATGGCCTGCTTGCCAGGTGATTTTGCCCCGGTACAGGGGCACCCGGTAGGAACTGTCCAAGGCTGCGTATTTTTCACAGTAATCCGATGCTTCTGCCAGCCTGTAGTCCGCGATCAGCTGATCCATGATGCTGAGGTAGGCATTTTTGCAGTCTGGATGGGCTTCAATATAGCTTTTGTAGAAGTCGATGAGCTGATAATGGCTGTCGGCGTTCCAGTCTGCGATTTTTCCCCGCATACCGTTAATCAGCTCTCCATGGGCATTGCGCAGCTTGGGGTCACGGTTCAGGGCTTCTTTTGCGTATTCTGCCGCCTTGTCCTGGTGCTCCCGGGCAAGGTGGTTTTCCATATCCGCCAGCAGTTCATGGGGGCGGCCATTTTCTGGCTCCAACTGGGCCTTTCGCATCAGGAATTCCCGTGCGGATTCCACCTCGGCGGGGTTCAGGAACCGCACATCCCACAGCATATTCTGAATACGCTCCATGCGGGTCTCGTCGGAAATGGCGAATAATTCGTCGATGGTTACACCGAAATACGCCGAAATATCCGGTAAAATTCCAATATCTGGGGTAGCAACGCCCCGCTCCCATTTGCTGACGGCCTGGGGGGTTATGCCGAAATGCTGGGCCATGGCTTCCTGAGTGATGCCCCGGCGCAGGCGAAGCTGCTTGATCTGATTTCCAATTTCCATAGTGTTCTCTCCTGAATTGAATTCCGAGCTCGTTGGCACTATGATACCGCATGTTTCCTAGGAAAACAATGGCGCGTTCTTTTAGGTGGGTAAACCATTGGTTTAGGTTTCTCCCAGCGGGAACAGGCTGTCCTCCACTACTTCAAAAGGCTCCCGCCGGAAGCAGAACAGGGCCGCCTCTCCCCTTCCACTGAGCATATTGGCAAGACGCTTCTTTGTCAGAGGGAAGGTGATCATCTCCATGGCCTCCTCCGGGGTGGCCCAGATTACTTCGGTACTTTCCTCGCTGGTGGTCAGCTCGCCACTGACATAACGGCAGGTGAAATCAATGTTGACGATATCTTTTTCCATGTTTTTACAGATGCCCACAAAGCCGGTGATCTCCACTTCCACGCCTGCTTCCTCCCGGATCTCCCGGTGGAGGGCCTGTTGGAAGGTTTCACCCGGCTCAATCAGCCCGCCGGGGTATTCCCAACCCCGCCAGGGGCTTTTTACCAGCAGAATTTTGCTGTCGTCATTGGTGACCAGTCCGGCCACGGAAACCTTGTGATTGTATGGCATAATTCTCTCCTTAGTATCCCAGCTCCGCTGCCAGCTGCTTCGCCTTTTGGAAGTAGGAGCGGTAGCGGGGCATAGTGGTGTCGTTGTATTTATTGCCCACATAGACCCATTCACAGTATTCGTAGAACAGGAACAGGCCGAGACTGCGGCGGTAGTTATCATAGGATATTCCCATTTCCCCAACGAAATTATCATAGTAATACGCCGCAGCAAAGGCCTTGTCCGGTTCCGTCATATAGAAAAAAGCGTCCTCCGCATCCTCTCCGTGGGCAATGAGCCGCGCCAAACTGGTGAGATAAGGCAGAATCCCGCCGTATTCCCAGTCGATGAATACCGCCCGCCCTCCATTACAGATCACGTTGAAGGGCAGCAGGTCGTCGTGACACAGGGTTCTGGGAACCGTTGAATATTCCCTCAGAAAAGCGTCGTAGGCTGCTTCCAGCTGGGGATCCTTCAGGAAATTCCTGCGGTTTTCCCGTCCGGGAAGGCTCTGGGCGTAATGGAAGCCCTTCTCGGGGGTGGGAAGCTCCCACCAGGCCTTTTGCATAGCGATCAGGCTGTCCAGCACCACTGTAAGCCTCTCCCGGTCACAGCGGCGCAGGTCGTCGCCGGGGATGTACTCTATCAGCAGATAGTCCGCGTCTTCATACCGGGCTGTTCCGTAAAGCCGAGGTGTATAGGTACTGGGCACAGAGAAAAAGGTTTGATAGGTGTCCAGTTCGTGGCCCTTTGTCTGTTTCAGAACCATGGTTTTGCCGTCGGCTTTGATTTTCCAAGCGTTGTAGAATTCTCCATCCTCCGCGTTCTGAAATTGGGTGACAGACGTAAGAGAAATGCCCATTTTCCTCAGTATTTTCTCGATTATCATATCCAATATATTTCCTTATAGGGGTAATTGCATTTCCACATCCCCGTGATTGATATCTCCGGTGGGAACGAATCCGAGCTTTTGATATATGTGCATTGCGGCTACGTTCTTTGCATTACAATCTAAATATAGGGAATCGTATTTTCCGCAGTCACGCGCAAGCTGGATCAGATAGCGGATTGCGGCAGTACCGTAGCCTTTGTTTTCCTCCTCAACAGGAAACATGATGCGCCAAAGCATCAGCTTTCGTTCCTCGGAATCCTCTTCCAGCAGTAAAAAGCCTACCGGTGTATCCCCGTGGTAAATGGCACAGGGGAACACATCGCCATTGTCCCGGTACAGCCAGGCCTGGGCAAGGGAGTAGGCATTGGAAGCTACGAATCCTTCCCCTTCCGGACGCTTCATCCTGAGAATGGCATCGAAGTTTTCCTCCGTAATTTTTCTGAAATGTACCACCATATTATCTCCTGTTTACAACGCCATCTCAATGGCTTCCCGCAGGTTTCTGACCCGGTAGACTTCCAAGCCCTGGGGAATCTCCAGCTTTTCGGAGCCACCCCGGGGGATGATGCATTTTTTGAAACCCAGGCGGGCAACCTCGCCCAGCCGCTGGTTCATGTGGGATACGGCCCGAATTTCGCCGGTCAGGCCCACCTCGCCGATGGCCACCAGATCATCCGAAATAGCCCGGTCCCGGTAGGAGGAGGCCACTGCCAGTACCACAGGCAGGTCTGCCCCAGGCTCGTCCAGCCGCAGACCGCCGATGACATTGATATAAGCATCGAAAACATTCAGCTTCATGCCTGCCCGCTTTTCCGTCACAGCAAGCAGAAGGACAGCACGGTTGAAATCAAAGCCGTCCGCCGCACGGCGGGGTACATTGAAGGTGGTCTGGGTCACGAGAGCCTGAACCTCCGCCAGTACCGGGCGGGTACCCTCCATAACGCAGGCTACGCAGGTGCCGCTGGCACCCTCCGGGCGGCCCTCCAAAAGCATCTGACTGGGATTGGGAACTTCCATAAGGCCCACATCCATCATTTCAAAAACACCGATCTCATTGGTGGAGCCGAAGCGGTTCTTCGCTGCCCGCAGCAGCCGGTAGGAGGTATTGGGGTCGCCCTCGAAATAGAGGACGCAGTCCACCATATGTTCCAGCACCTTGGGGCCGGCGATATTGCCATCCTTGTTGATATGGCCTACCACAAATACGGTGATACCCTGGGCTTTCGACAGCTGCATCATGGTCATGGTGCAGTCCTTCACCTGGGATACACTGCCGGGCGAGGAGTCATTTTCCTCGTTATAAAGGGTCTGGATAGAGTCCACGATCAAGATATCCGGCTTCATTTCCTCCGTGGCTTCCACCACATCGGAAAGCCGTGTTTCGGAGAGAATGTACAAATCCTCGGGAGACACGCCCAGCCGTTCTGCACGGAGCTTCAGCTGCCGCTCGCTCTCCTCGCCGGAAACATACAAAACCCGACGGCCGACACAAAGACTGTTGCAGATCTGAAGCAGCAGCGTAGACTTGCCGATACCGGGGGCACCGCCCACCAGGACAAGAGAGCCTGCCACCGCGCCGCCGCCCAGCACCCGGTCCAGTTCTCCCATTCCGGTGGAAAAGCGTATCTCGCCGTCACTGGCTACCTCCCGAATGCGCTGAGGCCGGCGGCTCATACCCACGGGAGCCGCTTTGGCCTTACCGGCAGCTACGGGTTTCTCCACATGCTCCTCCATGGTATTGAACGCACCGCAGCTGGGGCACCGGCCCATCCATTTCAGGGTCTCATTGCCGCAGTTGGTGCAGAAAAAAACTGTCTTTGTTTTAGCCATTGTAAAGCTCCTTGTATTCTTTCTGGTAGTTCCGGGACATGTCAGTGCTGTGCTTCTTTGCGTAGGCTTCGGAAATTTCCTCCGGCGTCACATGGTAGCGCAGCAGTACATCGTTGTAATACATCAGCACATCTGCCATCTCGCTTAAAAAGGCTTCCCGGACGGCGGGCTCCTCCATAACGGCGGTACTCCCCTTTTTCTTCAGAACGGCGATGACCTCTCCAATCTCCTCAACCATGTAGAGGATGAAATCTTTGCCGTATTCCGGCTCCATGGGATGCCACTTGTCCTTGTGGGGCTCAAAAAGCTCCTTTTGCAGCTGCATCATCTGGGAAATGGAAAGATCCATGGCTATGACCTCGTTTCGCTTTTTTCTACATTATATCAGTGAAAATCAATGCGGTCAAGTGTTCGAGAGAAATCTGATCATCGTGGCGGCAATGACACAGCAGAGCCTTTGCTGATAATCCGGGCTGCGGAGCTTCGCTTCCTCCTGGGCGTTGGACAGAAAGCCGCATTCCACCAGCACGCCGGTACAGTCGATATGCTCCATCAGGTAAACGCCGCTGCTTTGCTTGCTCTGGCGGTTGCTTCCGGGATTCAGCGTGGAAACGAAAGCATCCTGCAGCTGCTTTGCCAGAAGCTGGCTGCCCTCCGTATCCGCGTAAAAGATTTGTGCACCACTGTAGCGTCCATCGGAGAAATTGTTCTGATGGATACTGACCAGCAGGGCATTTTCTGTTTCGTTGACCATCCTTACCCGCTCTTTCAGGTCGGATATTTTTTTCTGAGCAATGGTCTCCCCTTTTGTATATACGGAAGTATCCGTGGTGCGGATCATTTTGGTTTCATAGCCCAAAAAGTGCAGCAGGTCGTTTAAGCGAAGCGCGATTTCTAAGTTAAACGTACTTTCCAGCTTCCCCGTACAAGAGGTTGCCCCGCCATCTATACCTCCATGTCCTGCGTCAATAACGATACAGTGCTCCCGTTCCATGGGTTGTGTCTCTGAAAATACCGTTACAGCCCGGTTCCCCAGGAAAATACCAGACAGAAAACAGCCAACGATCAGAAGATACGCAAATCCCCATTTTTTCCCTTTCCCCATGTACATCACCTCCCGATACTCTATGCTTCCTCCCTGTGCACATGAACGTTTCGGGAAAAAGAAACATAGTATAGCCCGGAGCGACAGTTCCGCTCAATACCCAACAAGGAGGAATGCACTTTGACACCAAACCGTACAGACCGGGATGGTATGGAAGGCCGACTGCCTGCAATGGCACCCCTGGCCAATCCATATGTTCCCTTCCAATTGGAAAATCCGCCGAAATACGAAGCAAGAAAGGGACTGGTTCGAGGGACCCTGTTCCCGGGACTTGACCTGCCCTTTATGGGGATGGTCAATCAAAAGGAATTGAATGTTACCCCCATGACGGAGCTGCAGGCATTGGGCTTTGCAATTCAGGAGCTGGCATTGTACCTGGATACCCACCGGGAGGACCGGGAAGCTCTGGAGCTTTACCGGGATTACCAAAAGATGTACGAGAAATGCCGGCAGGAATTCCGCAGGAACCATGGCCCCCTGAACCACGGTGCCGCATCGGAATCGGAAAACTATGACTGGCTGGATGATCCCTGGCCCTGGGAATACTGCAAGAATAAGGAGGCCTGAGCATGTTTATTTATGACAAGAAACTGCAGTACCCAGTAAAGATCGACAAACCCAATCCCCGTCTGGCGGCTATCATCATCTCCCAATACGGCGGCCCCGACGGCGAGCTGGGTGCCAGTCTGCGCTACCTTTCCCAGCGTTACAGTATGCCTTTCGATGAACTAAAGGGATTGTTGACGGACATCGGAACCGAAGAACTTGGGCACCTTGAAATGATTGGAGCCATTGTTCATCAGCTGACCCGGAATATGAAGGATTCCCAAATTCAGGATTCCGCATTTGCGCCATATTTTGTAGACCATACCGCAGGTGTGTACCCCACTTCTGCTGCCGGGACCCCTTGGTCTGCCGCCAGCATGCAAGTCAAGGGCGATCCTATGGCCGATCTGGTAGAGGATCTGGCGGCAGAGCAGAAAGCGAGAGTGACCTATGATAACATTCTGCGGCTCAGTGATGATCCGGATGTGAACAATGTGATCAAATTCCTGCGGGAA
>JAFTXW010000015.1 GCA_017461445.1 Oscillospiraceae bacterium | reverse complement strand
TCATTATCGGTATAACTGTCGCCGCAACCACAGGTGTAGGTGGAATAGCCCTTTTCCGTGCAGGTCGGTGCGGTGACGGTTTCAGTATAGCTGTGAGTATGATCCAGCTTCGGGACAGCATCGGTCTTCGTCTCGCCGCAGCGCATACAGGTGTAGGTTTTTACTCCCTCGGTTTCTTCGGTAGGCTCCGTGGTGACCTTGCCCTCGTCCCAGCTATGGCCGATGGCTTCCGTGTTGCTGTCGGTATAGCTGTCATTGCAGTTGGAGCAGGTATGCACAGTATAGCCACCCTCGGTGCAGGTGGGATCGGTGACCGTGCTCTTGTAATCATGTCCCAAGGCATCTATGTAATCTGATGTATAGCTGTCACCGCAAGCACAGGTATGCGTAGTATAGCCCTTTTCAACACAGGTCGGAGCAACCACTGCTTCTGTGTATTGATGAATATGGGTTATCGGCGGGACGGCTTCTGTTTTGGTTTCACTGCATCCGCTTCTGGTGCAGCTGTATACTTTTTCACCCTCAGCATCCTCTGTGGGCTCCTTGGTTACCTTTCCGTCATCCCATGCGTGGCCCAATGCTGCCGTTTCTCCATCCACATAACTGTGACCACAGGCACAGGTGTGGGTAGTGTATCCCTTTTCTGTGCAGGTAGGCGCAGTTACGGTTTCGGTATATTTATGGGTGTGCTCCAGCTTTGCGATGGTTTCCACCTTAAAGTCGATGCAGCCCTCGCGCGTGCACAGATACATCATCTGGCCTTCCGCTTCTTCGGTGGGTTCTTTTGTCACCGTGCCGTCACCCCATTGATGCCCTAACGCCGCAATTTGGTTTTGGGTATATGTGTCACCGCAGGAACAGGTATACTTGGTATATCCTTCATGTGTGCAACTGGGTTCAACGACCCTTGATGTGTATGTATGCCCGGTTTTGGGGATTACCACATCAAAGCTGAACGTGCCGTAGCTTGTATTCTTCCATGTATAATTTCCCGTTCCGTCTTTCGTGCATGTGGCAGCCGTCTGTACCTTGTAGGTATAGTCCGTCGTGTTCAGCTTAGGAAGCTGAACCGTAGTTGTACCCTTGCATCTGGAACAGGTGCCTGTGATTACACCCGCCACGGATGTAGTAGGCTTTGTAGTAACTTTATAGCTGTAGTCATGTCCCAGCGCATTAGTGTAATCGCCTTTAAAACTGGTTCCACAGGATTTACAGGTATATGTAGTATAGCCCTTTTCGGTACAAGTAGGCTTGGTCACCACACTGGAATTTGTGCATTTGTGCTCCTGTATAGTGAATGTGACTACATTACTCGGAATGCATTGGTAGTAATTCACAGCATCCACATAGGCCTGATAGGTACCGGCAGGAAGATTGAGCGAATAGCCGGATTTCGCGCCCCACTGAATGTGATAGGCGTCCCCCTCCCATGCTTTATTTTTCCATATCTTCACGTCATAGTGGCTCTCTCCGTATACTTCGTTCCAAGTGAACTTGGTCTCGCCCTTAGAATCACTTGTGGTAACGGATAGGGTCGGAGCACTAAGAGCACTCTCTTTTCCTTTGTAAATTGCCCAAATTTGTGCATCAGTTCCGTTGTACTCATAAGTTTGGATATGTGTTCCATTTGCAGAATCGTTATTGACCAGGTCGATAACATAACCGTTGAGTTTTGATTTCAGGATATATCCGCCGTTTTCCTCGTAGATGTACCATTTCTGTGCGTCACTTCCCGAATCCACGCAAGTCTGGATCACAGCACAGGTAGCCATTGAGGCATCCCGCACATCCAGATACTTTCCGTCATAGCAGGAGGATATCTTATAGCTGCCGTCATCCTGGCGAACAAAGTACCATACCTGATTGGCGTAACCCGTTTCTTTTGCAATTTTGACAGCAGGTTTTTCGCCTTCCGTGTAGCAATTCTCAATAGGCTTCCATGCGGTCTTATTAAGTATTACAGCGGTAAAGTCGGTACCAATATCTGCATAATTATCGGTCGGATATTTAAAGGAATTCCCATCAATATTATACGAAGAAACATACCAATACGCCGTTGCATTCTTTAATACATTAGCTTGGCTTCCATATTTTTTCCCCAACCAGGAAGAAGCAAGAGGGATTCTTTTTCCGCTATACCCAGAAAGAGGATCCGCACAATAAAAAGTATCTCCCTCGTAGTCGGTTAAAAAGACTGCATGAGGAAGTTTACCACAATAAAAGACAATTCCCTCAGGATGACTGTTGAGCAAGCTCTTTAACGAAGCAACCGATATTCCACTTGTCGTAGAATGGGACACCTGAATCGAAGACTGGCCAAACGTGTATTTAAAGCTATAATAAAGTCCAGAACCTTCCTTCCAGCCTTTGGGTCTGACTGCTGATTCCGTGATTGAACTCCAGCTATCGTTGCCACTTAAATACGCACGTGCACGCAGCATCATTGTGGCCGAACTTAGTGTGCAAGTAGTACTGCCCTCCTGTTGCAGGTAAATACTTGCAGGTAAACTCGTTGCTGCTGCTCCACGTACTAAAAATACTGGCACCAATAAAACCAGTGCCATCACCAATGCCAACAATCGTTTTTTCATGTTGAATACCTCCTTCAAAATATTCCAAAACTATTATAGTCATTTTAACGACTATAGTCAAGATAGCAAATACACCATAAGATAAGATTAATTCTTTTGGGAGGCGTGCCATGATTAGCTATCAGCCCTTTTGGGAGCAATTGAAGAAGTCCTCCGAATCCACCTATACCCTGATCAAAAACCACCGCATTTCCAGCTCCACCATCCAGAAGCTCCGCAAAAACCAGCCCCTCACCACCACAACAGTCAATGACCTCTGCCGCATCCTCCATTGCCGGGTAGAGGACATCATGGAATACGTCCCCTCCGAAGAAGACCAGCCATTATAGGAAGAGCGTGCCGCCGGTACGCTCGTTTTTTGTCCCCATTCCGCAGTCACAAAACAGTCCCCGAAATCCCCCAAATGAATCCAACCACTGGTTGGAAAGCCCCCCCGCAAATGCCAAAAAAGCCCCGCCAAAACCCGGCGGGGCAAATTTGATTCCCTTACTCTTCCCAATTGTGCCAGATGTTCTGGACATCGTCATCTTCTTCCATAATGTCGATGAGCTTTTCCATCAGCTTTACGTGCTCCTCGCTCTCCAGCTTCTGGTAGTTCTGGGGGACCATTTCGATCTGGGCGGAGACGAAGGTGTACTTCTTGGCGGTCATGGCGTCGGCCACGGCGTTGAAATCGTCGGGGTCGGTGTAGATGGTGAACACATCCTCCTCGGCCTCGAAGTCGTCGGCACCGCAGTCCATGGCGTCCATCATGACCTCGTCTTCCTCGTAGTCACCCTCGGAGTTGTCGATGACCAGCACGCCCTTCTTGTCGAAGGACCAGGAAACGCAGCCGCTGGCACCCAGGTTGCCGCCAAACTTGTCGAAGTGGTGGCGCATGGAGCCTGCGGTACGGTTGCGGTTGTCGGTCATGGTCTCCACGATGACGGCAACGCCACCGGGGCCGTAGCCTTCGTAGGTGATGGACTCGTAGTTATCGCCGCCGCCTGCGCCGCTGGCCTTCTCCAGGCACCGCTTGATGTTGTCGTTGGGCATGTTGGCGGCTTTGGCCTTGGTGATGACGGTGGCCAGACGGGAGTTGTTGGCGGGATCGGTGATGCCGCCGCCCTCCTTAACAGCCACGATCAGCTCCTTGGCGATCTTGGTGAAAGCGGCAGCACGCTTGGCATCCTGCGCGCCCTTGGTTTTCTGAATGTTATGCCATTTGGAATGTCCGGACATATTTATTTCTTCCCTTCGTAAAGTGGTCTATAAAAAATTTCCAATCTATTTTAGCAGACGAATTCGCAAAAATCAATAGAATTTCATGCAATCCCAGTGATTTTCAGAAAGTTTGACCTGGACATCAGGGAAAGCAGCCTGCAATTTGCTCACCAGAACGGGCATGGCGGGGTTTTCCGTGTGGAAATGGCCCGCGTCGATCAGGTTCATGCCCAGCTCGTAAGCAGTGCGGAACTGGTTGTATTTGATATCGGAGGTGACAAAGGTATCGCAGCCTGCGGCGGCTGCTTCAAACATTCCGTCGGCACAGGAGCCACCGCCTACGGCGACTTTATGAACGCTCTTGCCGCCATCGACGTAGCGCAGGCCGTCACAGCGGAGGTTTTCCTTGACTGTGGCGAGGAAAGAGGGCAGGGGCTGTTCTTCGGTGACACCACTGCGGAGCAGGCCATAGGGACGGCCCTCAGCATCGGTGCCCTCGGGGGTGATGACCTCGATATCCGTCAGGCCAAGGGTCTGGGCCAGCACATCGTTGATGCCGCCGGGAGCCAGATCCAGATTGGTGTGGGCATTGATGGCAGCAATGCTATTTTCAATGAGCGTCAGCAGATTGCGGCCTGTTTCCGTATCCTCGTTGACGGCCATCATCTTGTCCCGGAAGATCAGGGGGTGATGGGTCACGATCAGGTCGGCCTTTTCCTCGATGGCTTCCCGAATTACATTGCGAAAGGGATCAAGAGCCACCAGGATTTTGCGGACTTCCTTATCCTTGCGACCGCAGAGCAGACCGCAATTATCCCAGTCCTCCTTCATATAAGGAGGTGCGATGGTTTCGATGTATTGTAAAATATCAGCTACGGTTGGCATAGTTTCCTCCATATTGAGAAGTATTCGCGTAGGGGCGACCCTTACGGTCGCCCGGCGATTTGGAACAAATCGCGCCGCCGAAGGCGGCGTATATTTCCCTTTACGCGGGGGCTATGATGCGATGCTGCGCATCGCATCGGGCGACCGCAAGGGTCGCCCCTACGCGGAAGCGATTACAATTCCTGCAATTCTTTTAAGATGGCTTTATATTCCTCATACCGTTCTCCACCGGTGCGGGACAGGCCATCTACGGCGGTCTGGATGCCCTCGGTGACCCGGGCCAGGAAGGCGGGGAATAGGGGGGAGCTGCTTGCCCGGAGGGCGGGGGTGATGTAGTATTCTGCCCCGGTAAGGGTCTGGCCGGGGGCGTAGACCACCTCCATGATGGGGTAGATAAATTTCCCGTCCTGGGCCAGCGTTTCCCGGCGGATAGCATAGCCGTTGGCGTAAAGATATTTGCGCAGCTCCGGGCGTTTGCTTTGGCACTGTAAAATCAGACGGTATTTCTCATTTTTCAGCCAGGGAGCGGCGTCCAGGATGGACATCATGGTATCTGCACCCATGCCTGCGCAGACCAGGGAATCAAAGTCCCGGGGAATATTTCGAACACCGTCGGACAGATAAAAAGTCATTTTGTCTTTCATGCCGTACTTCGCCGCATTGTGCATGGCACTTTGCAGGGGGGCTTCATTCACATCCGAGGCGATGATGCTGGATGCCACGCCGCTTTGCAACAGATGGATGCCGAGATATCCATGGTCGCAGCCAATGTCCGCCACCCGGTCACCGGGGCGCACAAAGGAAGCGCAGGCGAGGAGGCGGTTGGAAAGGGGAAGCTTCATGTATAACACTCCTTCGGAGTTTAGATAATAGAGAATAGATAAAAGAGAAGAAGGAATAGTTGTAGAATGCCCTGCGGGCATGATTTGAATTTGTCCCGAAGGGACACCTTTTCTATTATCTATTATCTCTTATCTTTTATCTAAAAAAATGCCGTCCCGGCGATCCGGGACGGCACAGCCGGGTTATTTAGACCTTCTTCTCGGCTTCGGCGGCTTCGTAGGCCTCCAGGAAGTGGTTCAGCTGGGCCAGGAAGGGCTCGCAGTCCACGCCGTGAACCATGCAGGCTTCCTCGACAGTCTCGCCGCGGGAAGAGGGGCAGCCCAGGCAGTGCATGCCGATGGCGAAGAACAGGGGAGCGGCCTGGGGCGCAATGTCCAGAACGTCGCCGATGATGGTATTTTTCTCAATTTTAACAGCCATGATAATGACCTCCTTTGGTTTCTTGGGCTATTATAACCTCCCCGTATGAAAAAAACAAGAGGGAATCGTGGAGAAATGATGAAAATAATCGGAAAGACTGTCATTCCAAGTTCGCGTAGGGGCGACCCTTGTGTCAAGAGCAACATGGTTTACAGATTGTGCAACAACATGGTTTACACATTTGTTCTTGGGTCGCCCTTGTGCGGAAACGGATCGCTATTTTTTCAGATCCCCCGTAGCGGGGTTATCAATGAGCCGCCCATCCTCCGTGAACCGGGAGCCGTGGCAGGGGCAGTCCCAGCTGTGCTCCTGGGGGTTCCATTTCAGGGCGCAGCCCAGGTGAGGGCAGCGTTTGGGGGAGAAGGACAGCAGGTTTTTCGTGGTTTCCAGAGCATTGACGGCCAGCTGGGGCCGCAGGATGCTGCGGGAAGGGGAGAACACCGGAGCATAGAGGTTCTCTTTTCCCAGAATCAGGTCGGTGAGAATTTGGGCCGCTGCCATGGAATTGGTCATGCCCCATTTGTTGAAGCCTGCTGCCACATACAGGTTCGATGTGCGGGCACTGTAATGGCCGATATAGGGGATGCCGTCCAGGCTCATGCAGTCCTGGGTGGCCCAGCGGTGGGTGATCTTCGCTTCCGGGTATTGCTCTGCTGCAAACCGTTCCAATTCCCGCCAGTTGCCGCCCTGCTTGCCCGTCCGATGTCCGCCACCGCCCAAAATCAGGGAATCTCCCTGGCGGCGGAAGGACAGACCGTTTTCCTGCTCGTCCAGATACATGCCCTCAAACAATGGGGCGTTCTTCAAAGCAATGGCGTAGGAACGCTGCTGGTACAGCTTTAAGAAGTAGCTGCCGTGTTTGTTGAGGAAGGGAAAGTGCGTGGCAATGATGATTTTGTCCGCCGTGATGGTTCCCCGGTCGGTGAGGGCTGTATTTTTTACCAGCTGACGGACGGGGGTGTATTCATATACGGTCAGATCCCGGGCAATGGCGGCAAGGAATTTCAGGGGATGGAACCGGGCCTGATGGGGGAACTTCACTGCGCCCACAGTGGGGAAGGGGAGGGGAAGCTCTTCCGCCAGCTCCGCCGGGAAACCCAGGGCCTGCAGGGCTGCCAATTCCTGTTCCAGCACTGTTCGATCGGTTCGGGAATAGATGAAATTATCTTCATCCACGAAATCGCAGTCAATGGTACGGCACAATTTCCGGTAGCGTTCCACCGCCCTTTGGTTAGCCTCCAGATACAGCCGGGCAGTCTCCGGGCCAAAACGGGAGAGGAGCTTGTGACAGCACAGCCCATGCTGGGTGGTGATTTTGGCGGTAGTATTTTTGGTGATGCCCCCACCGATGTCCGCAGCTTCTGCCACAACGCACTGTACCCCGGCTTTGCCCAGACTGTGGGCGCAGAGCAGCCCCGCCATGCCGCCGCCGATGATCAGAACGTCGGTTTTGATATCCCCCGCCAGCATGGGGAAACGGGGCATGGTCACATCCTGCCATATGGATTCCATTTAACCAACTCCTTTGCGGGTAGTATGGGCATTTTCGGGGAACGTTATGAAAAATCCCATTGGTTGACTTTACAAACAAAATGACGTATAATACATTCGAATTACTATGGATAACTATGGCAGGTAAGGAAAATGGCTAAGAAAACCCAAGAACAATACGGAAATTCCAGTATCTCCATGCTGAAGGGCGAGGACCGGGTGCGCAAGCGTCCTGCGGTCATTTTCGGCTCTGACGACCTGGAGGGATGTAAGCACGCGGTGTTTGAGATCCTCTCCAACGCCATCGACGAAGCCAGAGAGGGTCACGGCGATACCATCATCGTCACCCGGTATGAAGACCTGAGCGTGGAAGTGGAGGACTTTGGCCGGGGCTGCCCTGTGGATTATAATGAAAAAGAAAAGCGGTACAACTGGGAGCTGGTGTTCTGCGAGATGTACGCGGGCGGCAAGTACGGCGAGAATGGCGAAAACTATGAGTATTCTCTGGGCCTCAACGGCCTGGGCTCCTGCGCTACCCAGTACGCTTCCGAATTTTTTGATGTGACGGTACGCCGGGATGGGTTCCGGTACGACCTGCACTTTGAAAAGGGCCGCATCAAGGGCAAGATGAAGAAGGAACCAACCGACCGGAAAAAGACCGGCTCCTGCTTCCACTGGAAGCCCGACAAGGAGGTCTTTACCGACATCAACATCCCCGTGGAATACTACCGGGATGTGCTGCGCCGCCAGGCGGTGGTGAACAAGGGAATCCGCTTCAAGTTCCGCAACCAGGTTGGGAGGAAGTTTGAAGAGGAAGAATTCTGTTACGAAAACGGTATCCGCCAGTATATCGAGGAAATGGTGGGGGACAATGCCTTCACCATGCCCACCTTCTGGGAAGCCGAACGCCGGGGCCGGGACGCAGAGAACCGCCCGGAAATGAAGCTGAAAATCACCGCCTCCTTCTGCTTCAGTAAGCAGGTCAGCCACATCGAGTATTACCATAACTCCTCCTGGCTGGAATACGGCGGCAGCCCCGACCGGGCCGTGCGGCTGGGCTTTACTGCGGCCTTTGACAAATATCTCAAAGATAACAACAAATACACCAAGAACGAGAACAAGATTATCTTCCAGGACATCCAGGACAGCCTGGTGCTGGTGACCAACTGCTTCTCTACCATCGGCTGCTTTGAGAACCAGACGAAAAAGTCTGTAAACTCCAAGTTCACCCAGGAGGCCATGACCGCCTTCTTTAAGGAGCAGCTGCAGGTCTGGTTCATTGAGAACGCCCAGGAGGCAGCCAAGGCCGCTGAGCAGATTCTGGTGAACAAGCGGGCCAGAGAATCTGCGGAAAAGACCAAGAGCAACGTCAAAAAGAAGCTCTCCGGCTCCATCGATATTGCCAACCGGGTGCAGAAGTTCGTGGACTGCCGCAGCCGGGATACCAGTGTGCGGGAGCTTTACATCGTGGAGGGCGATTCCGCGTTGGGCAGCGTCAAGCTGAGCCGGGACGCGGAGTTCCAGGGTATTATGCCCGTTCGGGGTAAGATTCTGAACTGCCTGAAGGCGGATTATAACAAAATTTTCGGCTCGCCCATCATTACCGACCTGATGAAGGTTTTGGGCTGCGGCGTGGAGGTACAGGGGAAGAAGGCCAAGGAACTGTCCAGCTTCGATCTTTCCCAACTGCGGTGGAACAAGGTCATCATCTGCACCGATGCGGACTACGACGGCTTCCAGATCCGCACCCTGATTTTGACTATGATCTACCGCCTGTGCCCCACCCTGATCCGGGACGGCTATGTTTATATTGCGGAATCTCCCCTGTTTGAGATTACCTGCAAGGACAAGACCTGGTTTGCCTACAACGAGCAGGAAAAGGTGAAGATTCTGAAAGAGATCGGCGACAAAAAGGTAAAGATCCAACGCTCCAAGGGACTTGGCGAGAACGATCCGGAAATGATGTGGATGACCACCATGAACCCCGAGACCCGCCGCCTCATCAAGGTCATGCCCGAAGAAGCCGAGCGGACGGCGTACTATTTCGATATCCTCCTGGGCGACAGCTTGCAGGAACGGAAGAACTTTATTGCCGAGAACGGGGCGAAGTATCTGGAGCTGGCGGACATTTCTTAAATAATTGAAAATTGAAAATGGAAAATTGAAAGTTTGATTTTTCCTTAATTTTCAACTTTCAATTATTAATTTTCAATTCACGACTGTAAGGAGTGCAACATGGCACGAAAAAAGCAAGAACCGGAAAAGAAGAAAAAAGTGAATACGGACGGTGTTGTGGGCTTAGTGGGCTCCACTACGGAGCAGCCGATTTCCGAGACTTTGGAGATCAACTACATGCCCTACGCCATGTCGGTCATTGTGTCCCGGGCCATCCCGGAGATCGACGGCTTTAAGCCCTCCCACCGCAAGCTCCTGTACACCATGTACAAGATGGGCCTGCTGACGGGCGGCAGAACCAAGTCCGCCAACATCGTGGGCCAGACTATGCGCCTGAATCCCCACGGCGATGCCGCCATTTATGAGACCATGGTGCGTCTGGCAAAGGGCAACGAGACCCTGCTCCATCCCTTCGTGGATTCCAAGGGCAACTTCGGTAAGGTCTATTCCCGTGACATGGCCTACGCCGCTGCCCGTTACACCGAGGCAAAGCTGGATGCTATCTGCGCCGAGATTTTCAAGGACATCGATTCCGACACCGTGGACATGGTGGATAACTACGACGCTACCATGAAGGAGCCCAGTCTGCTGCCCACAACCTTCCCCAATGTGCTGGTGTCGGCGAACCAGGGCATCGCCGTTGGTATGGCGTCCAACATCTGTTCCTTCAATTTAAAGGAAATTTGCGATACCACCATTGCCTTGATGAAGAACCCCGACCACGACATTCTGGAAACGCTCCCTGGCCCGGATTTTTCCACCGGGGCGGAGCTGCTGTTTGACGAGGCTACTACCCGGGAAATCTATTCTACAGGCCGTGGCAGCTTCAAACTGCGGGCCAAGTGGCGGTATATGAAGGAAGGCAACCTGATCGAGATCACCGAGATTCCCTACTCCACCGCCTCCGAGGTCATCATGGACAAGGTAGCGGAGCTGATCAAGGCGGGCAAAATCAAGGAAATTACCGATATGCGCGACGAGACCGACCTGGGAGGCCTGAAGCTGACCATCGACTTAAAACGCGGCGTTGATCCCGATAAGCTGATGCAGAAGCTGTTCCGGCTGACACCTTTGCAGGACAGCTTCCCCTGCAACTTCAACATCCTGATCGCGGGTATGCCCCGGGTCATGGGTGTTGGGGAAATTCTGGAGGAGTGGGTGGCCTGGCGTACCGACTGCGTGAAGCGGCGCATCTTCTTCCAGATCGGCAAGAAGGAAGAACGGCTGCACCTGCTGAAGGGTCTGGAGCGCATCCTGCTGGACATCGACAAGGCTATCCGCATCATCCGGGAGACGGAGCTGGAAAGCGAGGTCGTCCCCAACCTGATGATCGGCTTCGGTATCGACGAAATTCAGGCAAACTACGTGGCGGAGATCAAGCTGCGCAACATCAACAAGGAATACATCCTCAAGCAGACCAAGGCCATTGATCAGCTGGAAAAGGAGATCAATGATCTGCGGGATACCCTCAACAGCTCCCGGAAGCTGAAAAATGTCATCATCAAGGAGCTGGAAGAGGTCTCTAAAAAGTTCGGTAAGCCCCGGAAAACGGAAATCATCTACGATGTTCAGGAGGTGGCCGTAGAGGAAGAGGAAGAGCAGGTGCCGGATTATCCCGTTACCGTCTTTGTCTCCAAAGAGGGCTATATGAAGAAGATCACCGCCCAGTCCCTGCGGATGAGCGGCGAGCAGAAGTTCAAGGAGGGCGACAGCCTGGACTTCACCCGGGAGACCACTAACCGGGCGGAATTTCTGGTGTTCACCGACAAGTTCCAGTGCTACAAGAGCCGCCTGAGTGATTTCGACGACGGCAAGGCTTCTCAGCTTGGCGATTACCTGCCCCAGAAGCTGGGCTTCGAGCAGGGCGAAAATATGGCGGCACTGGTATTCTGCGGGGATTACAAGGGCTTCGTGCTGTTCTTCTTTGAAAACGGCAAGGTGGCAAAGGTGCCCCTTTCTGCCTACGAGACCAAGACCAACCGCAAGAAGCTCACCGGTGCCTATTCCGACAAGAGTCCCCTGGTAAAGGCCGTGGCTCTGGATACCGACGAGCAGATGGTGGTATACGCTACGGATGGCCGCGCGGCCATCTTCTCCACCGCCCAGCTGCTGCCCAAGACCACCCGCAATACCCAGGGCGTGGCAGTCATGACCCTGAAAAAGAAGGCGGTGGTCAGTGACGCAGTGCTGCTGGAAGCCAGCGGCATCGTGAACCAGAGCCGCTACCGGACAAAGACCATCCCCTCGGCGGGTGCGCTCTTAAAGGAAGAGGATTCGGCGGAGAAGCAGCAGAGCTTTGATGTATAGTTGAAAATTGAAAGTTGAAAATTATTGTGGCTTCAAGGAGGCGGAAGATGCGGGAAATTTGGCAAAAAATCAAATGGGTCGCAGCTACCATCGTGGGAAGCACTGTGTTCGCGGTGGGGTTTGCGCTGTTTTTGCAGCCTAACGACATGAACCCCGGCGGCATTTCCGGCCTTGCCCAGGTGGCGGTGGAGCTGCTGGGCTTTGGCAGCGTGGGTGCCCTCAGTGTGCTGATCAATCTGCCCCTGTTTATCCTGGGCGGACTGAAAATCGGCAGGCGGTTCTTTGCCGGGTCGCTGCTGGGGATGCTGCTCAGCTCCCTGCTGATCGATACCCTGGCGGTGATCCCCATGGAGACCCCGGAGCCGCTGCTTGGCTGCCTGTACGGCGGCGTTATCTGCGGACTGGGACTGGGCATCGTGTTTATGGCGGGCACGTCCACCGGCGGTTCGGACATTCTGGTGCGGCTCCTAAAGCTGAAATACCGCAATGTGCCCATTGGCCAGATTTCCATGTGCTTTGACGCCGTGGTGGTGGTTCTGACAGGATTGGTATTTCATGATGTTTCCAAGGCACTGTACACGGGCATCACGGTGTTCATCTGCGGCCAGGTGGTGGACGCGGTGGTCTACCGTTTCGACTATTCCAAGGTGGCGTTAATCATTTCCAGTGAGTACGAAGCCATTGCCCAGGCCATCGGCAAGAAGCTGGACCGGGGTGCCACCTTCCTCCACGCCGAGGGCAGCTACAGCCACCGGGAAACCAAGGTGGTGCTGGCGGCGGTGAAAAAGCAGCAGATCGCGGAGCTGAAGGAGCTGGTGGTGGAGATCGACCCCAACGCCTTCATCATCGTCCAGGAGGCCCACCAGGTGCTGGGCGACGGATTTTCCCGCTATTCCAGAGATTCCCTGTAAGTGAGGAGGGGCGTTATGAACCGAAAATTTTGTGCGTTGGCGTGCCTTGTGTGCCTGCTGCTGAGCGGATGCAGCTGGCTGGGCGGCAGCTATGTAAATGTGACGCCCCACCAGGAGCAGTCCAGGGGCGCATCGTCCCAGAATCTCTCCGCCGCCAACTATGGCGAGCTTGTGGCGGTGCTGGAGGAAATGGTGAACGAAGCGGCGGAGACCGGCGTTATTTTCATTTCCAATCTGGCGGCGGAGGACACCCGGGAATATATGGAAGCCGCCCGGAAGCATATCCGGGATACCTATCCCCTGGGTGCCTATGCCGTGGAGGATCTCACCTATGAGATCGGTACCAGCGGCGGCATCCGGGCCGTGGCGGTGGAGATCCACTACCAGCGCAGCTATATTGAGATCCAGAAGGTCAGCCGGGCCGCTTCTATGGAGGAGGCGGAAGCCCTGATCGGCGAGGCATTGGACAGCTATGCTGCCGGTGCCGTGGTCTGGATCGGGGAATATACCCAGACGGATTTTACGCAGCTGGTCCAGGACTATGCCGAGACCAATCCCCATAAGGTTATGGAGATTCCCGGCGTGGCCTGGGAGACCTACGGCTCCGGCACCGCCCGGGTGGTGGAGCTGACCTTTACATACGAAAACAGCCGGGACGACCTGCGGGAAATGCAAGCCCAGGTGCAGCCGGTCTTCGACGCGGCGGCCCTGTACGTCAGTGGCCCCGGCACCGATTATCTGAAATTTTCCCAGCTCTATTCCTTCCTGATGCGGCGGTTCAACTATGAACTGGAGACCTCCATTACTCCCACCTACAGCCTGCTGCAGCACGGCGTGGGAGACAGCCGCTCCTTTGCGGTGGTCTACGCGGCCATGTGCCGCCTGGCGGGGTTGGAATGCCAGGTGGTCACCGGCACCCGGGACGGCGATCCCTGGAGCTGGAATATCGTAAAGGACAGCGGGCGGTATTACCATGTGGATCTGCAGCTGTCTGCCCGGATCGGCCGCTATTGGGAATATTACGACGGCGATATGGTGGGCTATGTGTGGGATTACTCCGACTATCCTGCCTGCGCGCCCCTTTACAACCCGAAGGACGAAGACGAAAAGGACAAGGACGAGAAGCCCGAGGAAACAGACCCTGAGGAGACGAAACCCGAGGAGCCGAATCCTTCGGAGCCCACAGCCCCAGAGGAAACGACAGAGCCGACGGAGCCCACGATTCCCTGGTGGCCCAGCGAGCCTACGGAACCTACCGAGCCTACTGACCCCACAGAGCCCAGCTGGCCCATTTGGCCCTGGCCCCCGGAGGAGCCCACAGAACCCAGCGAACCCACAGACCCGACGGAGCCGACCGCCCCCACCGAGCCTACGGAACCGATAGTCCCCGGAGAATCTACCGAACCGACGGAGCCGACGGCATCGGAGGAGACCACCCAGCCGGTGGAGACCACCATCCCCTGGTGGCCCACCGAGCCGGAGGAAACCACGGAAGCCCCTGAGACCGTTCCCACGGATACCACGGCCCCCGCAGAGGAGACGGAAGAGCCTACAGAAATTTTTTTGTAAAATCAGAAAAAAGACTTGACATTTTCGGAAATGATGTTATAATACGTCATGTCCGTTGCGGGTGTAGCTCATCCGGTAGAGCGCCACCTTGCCAAGGTGGAGGTAGCGAGTTCGAGCCTCGTCACCCGCTCCATAAAAAAGAAGCAGATGCGAAAGCATCTGCTTCTTTTTTACATGTAGTGCGCTTTCCGGCGCGTGAGGTGCCCTTCGGGCATGAAGTGTGCTTCGCACATGAAGGTGCCTGCGTGCGGGGAGCGCACTTTATACTATTTTCAATTTGAAATCTTTAATTTCAAATTGAAAGACATCGCCTGACGGCGTTGTCGATTCTGTGATTTTCGAAATAGAAAATCACAGAATCCCGTCTCATATTGATCTTCATATTAAAAACTTCAATGTTTCGCATCAAAGTTTTTAATTGAATATCAGTATTATTTCATGTGGCGACAGTCACACTTCATTTCGACGCAGGTCGGATCCTTCATTGATACTTTCTTCCCACGATCATCAGCGGGATAAATAGGCCTCCGAGGAGGAGTACAAGGGTGATATTTGTTTCGTACTGCGCCCAGAAGCTGGGGAAGAGCAGTCGCATGGTATAATTCAGAACGGGATAGGCAACCAGCATACCCATCGACCAGATTTGACCAACGCGGAGGATATGGGGCCAGTTGCGGTTATTAAACCGGACACCGGGGATATTTATTCGGAAAATGCCGTCGCTGAAGGCGGTGATGCTGTTTTCATCGTAGTAGGCAGGCAGCTTTTCCATAGCAAATACCATGAAGTAAAGACCGAAAAGGGGACACAGGATCAGGACGACCTCCATGGCTTCGCTGTAGTCCGATACGGAATAGCCGAGGAGGTGCGCAATGGTGACTTCAACAGCGGCAATGAGGAGACAGAGAAAATACAGGATCAGTCTTCGCTTGTTGATCTTCCGTCTTTTGGGGTCAGCTGCTTCGGAGTAGCGGATGGCGGTCTTGACGATGTCCTCCACCTGGGCGGCATCCAGGGTCTGCTCTGTGCGGCGGCAGTTTAGAAGTTCCGTGACGGAGACCTCCAGGGCTTCCGCCAGGGGCATCAGCATTGCCACGTCCGGGATGTTGATACCTGTCTCCCATTTGCTGACGGCCTTGTCGGAGATGCAGAGCCTTGCGGCAAGCTCCTTCTGGGTCATGCCCTTTTCCCGGCGAAGGGACGCTACAAAGGCACCGAATGCCTGCTTGTTGATTTCAAACATGGTGATTCCTCCTTTTTGTTTGTGCCTTCATTGTAGGGGAAAAGCCCGGATTTGGCAACCGATTGTCAGTAGAGTTGTCCCATTTCGACGGGAAAACGAAAATTTTTTCAGAAAATTTAAAATAGGTCTTTACAAACTCCAAAGTTTCTGCTATAATCTCAAATGTTCTGAACTGAACACGGCCCGGTGGTGCAGTCGGTTAGCACGCCAGCCTGTCACGCTGGAGGTCGACGGTTCGAGTCCGTTCCGGGTCGCCAAAATAAAACCCCATCCGAAAGGATGGGGTTTTATTTTGCTCCGAATAAGGACTCGCGAAAATTCCTAACTTCTAACTACTCACTCCTTACTGGGCCAGTTCCGTGATCAGCTCTGCCAGCTCCGTCCAATCGTCACCCTCGTATTCGTAGTCACGGCAGCCTTCCGGGGCGTTGTGGGGGTGCAGGGCGGGATCGGCGGGGGACTGGTCGGGCGGGGTAAGGGCAGTGTGCATATAGAGGGTGGCCATGCCCGCGGCTTTGGCTCCGGCGATGTCGGTGTGGCGGTCGTTGCCGATCATCAGGCACTGGGCAGGATCCAGCTTCCGCTCCTCCAGCAGTGCCCGGTAGAACCGCAGGTCGGGCTTACGGCAGCGGTAGTCGGAGGAGATGTAAATGCCGTCCAGCTGTTCCCCCAGCCTCAGGTGGCGCAGCTCGTAGGCGGTGAAGACCCGCTGGGCGTTGCTCAGCAGCCACAGGCGGAAGCCCTGCTCCCGAAGGCTTGCCAGGGCATCCAGAACGCCGGGGTACAGCTTCAGATATTCGATGGAGAGAATGCGGAACAGCTGGGCCGCGTTGACGCCCAGGGCATCGGCGTTGTCCTCCACACCCTTATGGCGGAACAGCTCCGCCATCACCAGCTCGAAGGGAATGTCCGGGAAGCATTCGTAGTTCTGCCCCGCGGCGGCCTCGCGCTGGGCCATGGCGGTGCGGAAGGCATCGTGCAGTTCCCGGCCCGTATAGTGGGCACCGTAGAAGCCGAAATAAATGGCAGTGTGTTCCCAGACAAATTCGTTTTCCTCCGTATGGATGTCTACCAGAGTGCCGTAGAGGTCAAAAATCAGGTCTGTGTATTTCATGGGGGTTCCTCCATTGGACGTTTTTCTTAATCATACCACGCTCCGAGCAAAAAGGCAACGCCTGGACGAAAGTCCAGGCGTATCGTTTTTTATTCTCTGATGATCACTTTGCCGCTGCATTCCATAACGGCGTCGCCCAGGATGATCTCGCCCACACTGTCCACGGTGATCTCACCGGAGCGGGGGTTCTTGATGGAGTCCACATGGCCCTCAATGGTGGCGTACACGTCGGAATACTCAAAGCTGAGGTCGCAGTCCTCCATGGTGCAGTTCACCAGCCGCAGCTTTTTGCAGTAGCACAGGGGCTGGGTGCCGATGATGCGGCAGTTCACCAGGGTCAGTCCCTCGGAGAACCAGCCCAGGTACTCGCCCTTCACCACGCTGTCCACCACGGTGACGTTTTTACTGTGCCAGAAGGCATCCTTGGTGTCAAGATCGCAGTTACGGATCTCCAGGTTTTCCATGTACTGGAAGGAATACTTGCCCTTCATCTCCACATTTTCCAGCTTCACGTTTTTGCTGTCCAGGAATAGGTATTCGGCGGTCAGGCGGCTGTCGGTGACGGTGATGCCGTTGCTTTTCCAGCCGAATTCCTGGGATTCGATGGTGCAGTTGCGCAGGTCAATGTCCCGGCACTCCCGGACGGCCTTGATGCCGAGGAGGTCGGAGTCGGTGATTTTTCCGTTTTCCGCATACCAGATGGCGGCCCGGGTCTTATCATCCATCTGGGAATCGTGGAGCCGGAAGCCCTTCACATGCCACAGAGGATACCGCAGGGAGAAGCGGCAGTTTTCCAGGGAGACCTCCCGGGCCTCCTTCAGCACGGATTCGCCGTCGGCGGGGCCGGCAAAGACGCAGTCCACGACCTGGGCGTTTGTCAGATTGTACAGGGAGCGTTCTTCGTCGAACTGCTGTCCTTCGATTCGTTTCTTCATATATAAAAAGTCTCCTTAATTGCCAAATTACGCCCATTATAGAGGAAAACTCCCAAAGAATCAAGATGGGAAAATAGGATAGACTTTTGCCAAAAACCGCAGTATAATGGGCACAAATACCCAAAGGGGGCTGAAAGAATGGTCTATTATGCTGCGTATCCCTCTCCCGTGGGAGAGCTTTTGCTCACCAGCGACGGTATTTCCCTCACTGGGCTGTGGATGAACCGGGAAACACCCGCCGGGGAAGGGGAGGAGCCGGAGGTTTTGTGCAGGGCAAAGCAGTGGCTGGATGCCTACTTCCGGGGCGAAGACAGGCCCGTCGATTTCTCTCTGGCCCCGGAGGGGTCGGAGTTTCAGAAAAAGGTCTGGGATATCCTTCTGACCATCCCCTACGGAAAGACCCTCAGCTACGGTACGATCGCCCGGATGCTGGGCGAAAAAATGTCTGCCCAGGCCGTGGGCGGCGCGGTGGGACGCAATCCCATCAGTATTCTTATTCCCTGCCACCGGGTAGTCGGAGCTCAAGGACAGCTGACGGGGTATGCAGGCGGGCTGGATAAAAAACGCTGGCTACTGGACCATGAGGGGATTTCCTATCGGAGATAAAAAGTGCCCCTTTTATGAAATGAGGAGGACAATATGACCATCAACGAATATCAGAAGCTTGCCATGGTGACGCTGAACCCGGAACTGGACAAAAAAGATGTACTTATCAACGGCGTTATGGGCCTGTGCGGAGAATCCGGCGAGGCCATCGACATCGTGAAAAAATGGCTGGCCCAGGGCCATGCCCTGGACAAAGAGAAACTGGCCAAAGAACTGGGCGACATCGCCTGGTACCTGGCGGAAACCGCCTACGCCCTGGAAATTCCCCTGGAAGATGTATTCCGGGGTAATATCGAAAAGTTGGCCAAGCGGTATCCGGAGGGGTTCAGTGCATATCGCTCTGTTTATCGGAAGGACTAATTGTATGTGTGATGCTGAGAAAATCATAGATTACTTCTTTAATCAATATTCAATCGAGGAACTATATGCGCTATGTCCAAGTCACATGCTGTGGGAAGCAATAAAGGAAGAAGATGCTGTGATGCTTACTTACAGTCAGGTATTGGACTTGATTCAAAATACATCCTCCGTATTTCTTTTCGCAGAACCTCTTCCAGCATTGTACGCAGGCAAATCGGTTCCCTGCAAGGACATTCCAGGAAAAGAATTTGAAAAGAACATCGTCACATGGGAAGCGGGCAGAACAGAGCCGTTGTATATTTTAAATACTGACTTTACGTGGATGATTGCGTTAACCGCTGAGAATGATTCAATCGGGGAGGAAGTATGCGCATTGCTGGAATCCCAGTCGCCCGGCGATGCGGAACGCATCGCACCGCCGAAGGCGGCATTTTGATTGCCTTTGTGGGCAATGGCACCCTTCGGGTGCCCGGGCGACCGCAAGGGTCGCCCCTACGCGGGAGCATTCCTCACTCCTAACCCCTAATTCCTAACTAAAAACTCCACACTCCACTCTTAACTCTCCACACTAAAAAACGCTCACCCACAGGTGAGCGTTTTTTGTACACAGAAATCAATACTGCGCAGCCAGATCCTCGTAGAAGGCCATCATTTCCTCTTCGGAATCGAAGTTGGCAACGTACATCTGGTTTGCCATTGCGCCGGAGAGGGCATCGGGGATGCGGCCCCACATGACCATCTTGTGGCCGTACTTCAGCATGACCTCGTAGTCATCCAGCTTGTACTGCTTGCCGTCGCGGCGGCCGTAGAAGGCGCAGAAGTGGTGGTTGCCGGTGCCCTTGGTGTCACAGTCAAAGGCGATCATGTCGGCCCAGATCTTATAAACGTCGGTCTCCTGAGAGTAGTTGTACATCTCGGGGGTAAAGCCGCCGGCGGGACGCATGTTGACCTCCAGACCCAGCACGTCGCCCTTCTTGCCCAGGCCCTCCTGGTCCTCGTTCAGGACGAAGAACTCCAGATGGATGAAGCGGCTCTTGACGCCGAAGGACTTGACGGTAGCCAGACCTGCCTGGCGGATCTTCTCGGGCAGCTCCTTGACCAGATAGTAAACGGAGTCGCCGTTGTCGTTGACGATGTCCATCAGGGACAGGGGGGTGATGTTGCCGGATTCAAACAGCATATTGCCCTTGGAGTCCACGATGCCGTCGAAGGTCTGGACATAGCCGTTGACGAACTCTTCCATGATGTACACGTTGCTGTCCTTGGTGTTGATGAACCACTGGACATCCTCATCGGAACGGAGCTTGTAGGTGTTGTTGGCACCAACGCCGTTGTCGGGCTTCACCACCACGGGATAGCCGACCATGTGGGCGAACTCCAGAGCATCCTCCAGACCCTCCACCAGGTGGTAGCGGGCGGTGGGCAGGCCTGCCTTGGCGTAGTATTCCTTCATGGCGGACTTGTACTTGATCTTGTCCATCTCATGGAGCTTGGGGCCAGTGGTGATGTTGAACTCGGTGCGCAGCCATGCGTCCCGCATCAGCCAGTATTCGTTGTTGGATTCCAGCCAGTC
Source organism: Oscillospiraceae bacterium (assembly GCA_017461445.1). Classification (GTDB taxonomy): domain Bacteria; phylum Bacillota; class Clostridia; order Oscillospirales; family Oscillospiraceae; genus Faecousia. Next base: position 69,850 of record JAFTXW010000015.1, on the reverse strand, counting down.
GATCTTGCCGTACTTGAAGGAGAAGAAAGCGACGGCCTTGAAGACCTCGTCGTTGTTCTCCAGGCTGGAGACCTTGTAGTACTCGTGCAGGGAATCCTTCAGCTCCTGCATCAGCTCGTCATAGGGGCAGTCGCCGATGCCCAGAACGCGCATGCCGTTGTTCTTCAGCTCACGGCAGAACTTCCAGTAGGTCAGAGGGAAGTTGGGGGAAATGAATACGAAATTTTTCATTGAGATCTCTCTCCTTTAATAAAATACGAAATCACGGGGGATGGGGCGTTAAGCCCTCCCCTACAAGGGAAAACGGGAAGTGCTCAGCCCAGGAACCAGGGCAGGTAGGTCTCCACCATCTTGTACCACCAGGGCCAGTCGTGGTTCACATCCAGGCCCCAGTATTCAAAGCGGGTGTGGATGCCCTTCTGGCAGCAGACAGTGTCCAGCCAGCGGGTGGATTCCAGCAGGGGCTCTTCCCAGGCACCCTGGCCGCAGATAATGAGGCTCTTCTGGCTGTTGTACATTTCCTTGTAGTAGTGGTCATCAGGCATGTTCTGCAGGTACAGGCAGGGGCAGTTGTTGTAAACCAGCTCGTCGCAGTAATTGCCGAAGAATTCCTTATTGTCGTACAGGCCGGAGATGGCGAAGCAGCTGTCGAACAGGTCGGGACGGCGGTAGTACAGGTTGGCGGCGTGCATGGCACCCATGGAGGCACCGAAGGTCATAATGCCCTGGTCGTGGCCGTTGGCCATGCCGGCAATGTGCTTGATGGTGGGAACCATTTCGTTGACGACGTAGTTGTACCACTTCTCGTGGTTCTCGATGCGCCAGCGGTTGTCCGCACCCTGGGCGGCCCAGGCTTCGTTGTCAATGGTATCGATGGAGAAGACCATGCACTTGCCCTCCTCGATCCACTTTGCCCAGTAGTCGATCATTTTGAAGCTTTCAAAATCCCAGAAGCGGCCCGCCTGGCAGGGGATGAACATGACAGGCTTGCCGCAGTGGCCGTAGACCTTGAACTCCATTTCGCGGTTCAGGTAACCGCTCCAATGCTTTTCGTACCGAATCTCCATAGTTTACTTTTTCTCTCCTAGCAGTTTTAATAATTTTTCAACTTTCAATTTTCAATTTGCCTTACAGGCCCAGGCAGTCCATAAAAATGGGAATCTGCTTTTCCCAGGAGGCTTCACTGTGGTTGCCGCCGGGGACGATCCGCAGGGCCAGATTCACCCGCTTGGTCAGCAGCAGGTGAGCCGTGGAGATCATGGATTCCTGGGTGGCGGCGTGGTTGAACATTTCCAGCTCGCCATAGTCCATATAGATGGTGGTATCCCGGCGGATGTGGGCCCGGGCCACCATTTCCAGCACCTTACCGGGGGCTACCCACAGGCTGGGGGACAGGCAGGCACCCCGCTGGAAGATGTGGTTATACACCGTCGCGCCGTAGAGGGCCATCAGGCCGCCCATGGAGGAGCCTGCGATGATGGTATTCTTCCGGTCGGGGAGGGTGCGGTAGGTTTCGTCGATGTAGGGTTTCAGGGTGTTGACCATCCAGTTCATATAGACACTGCCCTTGCCCTTGATGCTGCCGTGCTCGGAATTTTTGTAGGTGAGGGGAGAGTATTCCACAAGGCGGCGGTTGCCCTCGTGGTTGCATTCCACGGCAACGATGATCAGATCCTTGGGATTCTCCTGCATATATTTCGCCAGTCCCCAGGACTTGCCGTAGGTGGCGTCTTCATCAAAGAAAACGTTGTGCCCGTCGAACATATACATAACGGGGTAACGCTTGTCCGTATCCTTCTCATAGGATTCGGGCAGCCAGATGTAAGCCTGGCGCGGTTTGTCACCGGAGAGCTTGGGAATGGTGACATTCCATTTTTTTACCATAGTTTCGATTTCCTCCGAAATGATGTCAGATATTTAGGTATACCCTATAGTATACTTGCTGATTCACAAATTGTCAATATTTTCACAGGAAAAAGTGCTTTTCCTACAAAAACAATCGCCCGCATACTGCGGACGATTGGCGGATCGGATATTTAATTTGCACGTTTTATCGCATCAAAGCCCTCCCCTTTGGGGAGGGTGCCCCCGAAGGGGGCGGGTGAGGTGAGCGGGCTTCGCCCGCTGCGGCCCTATGGGCCGCCCTCATCCGTCACGGCTTCGCCGTGCCACCTTCCCCAAAGGGGAAGGCTTGTGCCGCCTTCGGCGGTGCGATGTGTTCCACATCGCCGGGCGACCGCAAGGGTCGCCCCTACGCGGAGTGCGCTTATTTTGTTTTGCTCAGGCCGTAAGGCAACCCCTTGGGCAAACCGAGAAGATAATCCGCACTGACCTGATAATATTCACATAGGGCAATAATATGGTAGGGTTTCATATCGTTTTTACCAGTTTCGTACCTGGAATAAACCGTTTGCTCGATTCCAAGGTATGCGGCAATCTCTGTTTGTGTTTTGTCGTGATCCTCACGAAGCTGACGAAGCCGGATTTGGTATGTTTGCATTGGTACACTCCTCCTTTTGGAGGATTCTATCATAGAATAGAAGTGTACTATTGACTTTAGAACTCAAAAGTTCTATAATGTACAAGAACACAAAAGTTCTAACAAGGAGGTAACAACCATGTCCATCCACGTCAGCCAGGTCTACGACTATCTGGAATCCCATCCCCTGACCAAATATGAGGGGGAATTTGAATCTCTTCTGGAGATGCTCCACTACATTTATACCACCGCCAATCCCATTGTGAACGACACCATCCGGGAGCGGTTTCAGGAGATGGGACATATTTTAAAAAAGCTGTCCGTAGAGGAGGACGATGCTCTTCATAACCTGGTCTGTGACCTATGTCTGGAACACGAGCAGCTGGCCTTCGCCCACGGCATCACCGTGGGGATGTACCTGATGACGGAGATCAACGCGCTGCCCCAATAATTACAGCTTATGGAAAATGGGCTTTCTGTCCGCAAAGGTACAGACATACCCGAAAATATCCCCCAGAATGGCGCAGGCTTCGTGGGAATACTGTCCCACCCGGTCGGAACGGTGGGCATCGGAGCCCACGGTGACGATCTCACCGCCCAGCTCCTTGAACCGCCGGAAATAGTCCTCCGTGGGCAGATACCCTCCGCAGCGGTCTACGCCGCTGGTGTTCATTTCCAGACCCTTGCCTTTTTCGGCCAGCGTCTTCAAAATCTCGTCGATAATCTCCCGGTGCTCGGCGTAGGGCACAGGACGGGGAGCGGGATGGCAGTGGGTCTTACTGATGTAGGTCAGGTGGGCCAGAACGTCGAAGTCGTCGTGGATCTTTACACATTCCAGCGTTTCTTCCAGATACCGCCGCTCCGCCTGGAAGATGGTCTTTCCCTCCCAGTAGGGCTGGAAATACACATCCAAGTCGTCCACAAAATGCATGGAGCCCAGCACGAAGTCAAACTGCCGCCGCTGCAGGTCTTTCTTGAATTGCTCCACATTGTCCCGGGCCAGGCCGAATTCCATGCCCCGGCGGATGGTCAGACCGGGTACCTCCAGACCGTCGTATTCCGCGTTGTAAGCAGCAGTGTCGAAAGCAATGTCGGGCATGGTGCCCAGGGGGTCATAATCCACATGATCCGTGAAGCAGATCTCCTTCAGCCCTGCTGTTGCAGCAGCTTGTGCGAGCTGCAGGCCGGTGTCGTGGCCATCAAAGGACACCCGGGAATGTATATGAAAATCGTACATCTCTATTTCTCCTCCCAGAATTGACGGAATGCCGTGGGCAGTGCCGCCTGTGTGTTGATCTCGTCTGCTGTGAACCATTGGAAATTCCCGGCCCGGTCCGTGACTTCCAGATAGATGCCGGTCATGTTCCACTGGATGTGGGTGAAAATGTGCTTGCGCTGGATCTCTTTATAAATCTCCTTCGGAGTAAGCCCCATTTGGGACAAAGCCTCCAGGCTTTCCGCTGTGCCCAGCTTTCCCGTTACGTTGGGAAACTGCCACAGCCCCGCCAGCAGGCCCTTATTGGGCCGCTTTTCCAGTGCGAAATATCCGTCGCAGGAGAGGACAAACACCGTCCTGTCCTCCTGCCGCTTTTCTTTTTTGGGAGACTTGACCGGGAGAGTCTCGGCGGTGCCGTGGGCATATGCCAGACAGATTTCCCGGCAGGGGCAGTGTTCGCAGTCCGGCTTCCGGTTGGGCCCGCAGACCGTAGCCCCCAGCTCCATGAGAGCCTGGGTAAAATCCCCCGCGTCAGCAGGATAGATAGCCCGCAGAGCCTCCGTAACCGCCTTTTTGACGGCAGGCTGGTCAATGGGGGCAGGGTCATCCCGGAGCCGGGACATCACCCGCAGCACATTGCCGTCCACCGCCGGGGTGGGCTGGTCGAAGGCAATGGAGCAGACGGCACCCGCCGTGTATTCTCCAATGCCCGGCAGTGCCAAAACGTCCTCATATTCCCGGGGAAAAACCCCGCCGTGCTGTTCCATGATGACCTGGGCAGCCTTTTTCAGGTTCCTCACCCGGCTGTAGTAGCCCAGCCCCTCCCAAAGTTTGTGAAGCAGGTCGTCATCGCAGTTTGCCAGAGCCTCTACGCTGGGGAGAATATCCAGAAACCGGGCGTAATAGCCCTTCACCGCCTCCACCCGGGTCTGCTGCAGCATGATCTCCGACAGCCAGATGCGGTAAGGCTCCTTCGTTTCCCGCCAGGGCAGCACCCGGTGGCCCGCCCGGTACCAGGGCAGCAAAAGCCCCGGCAAAAGCTTCAGTTCTTCCACACAACGCGCCCCCTTTCGTTTTTTATATTCTACTATAGGATGGAAAAAAGGTCAAGAAAGGGAGCACAGGAAGCACTGCCAAAAAATTTTTGATTTTTTTGAAAAAAGTACTTGCATTTTCTGAAAGGATATGCTATTATACTTTGGCACTTGAGTGATGTGCAAATGCGCCGATAGCTCAGTTGGATAGAGTGACTGACTACGAATCAGTAGGTCGGGGGTTCGAGTCCCTTTCGGCGTACCACAGGAGAGTTCTAATAGGACTCTCCTGTTAATTTTTTGTGAACATTTTTCAAAAGTTGCATGTTTATGTGCAACTTTCTCCTAATTTGAAGCTATGGGTAGAAGGACTCTTTGTTCTTACTACTTGTTCGGAAAGGAGAAGAGAAATGTATAGCAAACAATATACGGGTGTTGTGCTTGTTAATAAATCAGCAGAAACGCCGCGTTGGGTGAAATGGGTGCTGGTTTACATGGGAAAATGCGCCTGTTTGCCCGCGACATGAAAACTGCTATTGTAGATTAGAAGCTGTTGACTATTTGGTGGTTGCGGCAAATGCTGAAACATATAGTGACTTTGGGAAATTTGATCCTTATTTGTTCAATACACAAGGCAGACATCCTCACGGAAAAGACAAACTATTTAACGAATGGGGTTACACGGTTGATGATGCGCGATGGCTACAATCGGAGATAGAAAGGCAAGCTCTTGAAAAATATCTCGCAGGAGACTATGCATTGGGGAAACTGAATCGAGAAGGGCAAAGAATAAGTATAAGGATAGCCATTCCGCGCAGAGATGGAATGGGGTATGCTTCATTTATTACAGGATGGATGGTAGAGCCAAATGGAAAACTTCGATTAAGTACACCCTATGGAGGTAAGTGATATGCAGGAATTAGATTGTGTTGAAGTCATTGTTGAAAAAGAAAAATATGTAAGAGATGGTGTTCATAAGGGTATGCAAGGATGGATCTGTTATCCCTATTCTACGGATGGGTATTGGCTGGTCAATTTTCCCCAATACGGAGAGAAGGATGATATTGCAGAGATTGATGTCAAGGAAGAAGACATGAAGGTTATTCCCAAGATGGACGCAAAGAAAAACGAGCAGATTAAAGAACAGTTTGAAAATGCTCAGAAGAAGGGTGCTTTTGAGGGGTGTGTCTGCAAGGCACTTGAAGATATTTCTGATTATTTGATTTAGTCGACACGCTATTGCATATTGTGAAGTAGAAACAAGGAAATCTGTTGCGCTGAAATCCGAAAAACCGTTGGTATGACAGCGTTTTTTGAAAAGTCCTATAAGAACATTCGCACCAAAATTCCAGATACCCATTCGGGTATCTGGAATTTTGCTTTTTCTGAGGGGCCTCGAACAACTAAATGCAAATGTCCACTGGACACTTGCTTGATGCGGGCTTGACCGCATTGACACCTTACTATTTATTTCCCAAAGGGAATAAATTGGCAACGATTTCCTTTGGGTATATCCCAATTCTCCAAAGTATCCGATGGCTGCTTTATAACTCAGTTTGCAAAAATATGCCGCCGGAATACAATCCGGCGGCATTGTTTACAATACGACATAATACATCCCCAATGCAGTCAAAAAGCCCAGGAGGATGCCCGCGCTGACCTGTAGGGGTGTGTGGCCCACCAATTCCTTCAGCTTGACCTCTGTCAGCTCCTCTTCGGACAGGGTCTTGAAGACTTCCATCATTTCGTTGATGATGATGGCCTGCTTGCCGGTCTCCTGTCGGACACCCATGGCATCGTGGCAGACGATCAGGGCCAGAATTGCAGTCACCGCGAACTGGAAGGAGCCGGGGCCATAGGTCAGGGCACTCAAAGTCGCCAGGGAGGTGACTGTGGCACTGTGGCCGCTGGGCATACCGCCGTCGCCCACCATGCGCTCCAGACTGAGCTTTTTGTTCATTACCGCGTTGATCAGGGTCTTCAGCACCTGGGCAATCAGCCAGGCGGAAACGGCTGTCAGCAAAAACGGATTCGTGCACATTTCCCATATCCAGTCCATAAGCTTCCGTCAGCCTCTCTTTCGTCGGAAACCCGGCTGCTGCATACTTTTAAGGCCAAAATTTCCTCTATTTTATATTATTCTACCATTGATTATGCGGGTAAATGTTAAGAAAGTATGAACAAAGCAGAAGTGTCTGCTTTTCGGGAAGAAATTACAGGGGTTGAAATGTGTCGGGAAATATGATATTATCTACAAAATACGTCTTCTTAATAAAGGATGTGTGGAAAAATGAGAAAGTTAAGTCGCGGTGCCTATGAGGATACCAAGGGCTTCGTCCGTGCGGCGGAAACGCTGCTGGAGGTCGCGCTCATGACGGTGCTGTACTATATCATCTGGCGGAAGGCCTATCCCGAAGGTCTGTTCCCCGGCTACCTGTACATGGGCAAATTTGTGCTGATGGGTATTTACGCACTGCTCCTGTATGTGTTTTTCCTGAATTCCGACTGCACCATGTTTGGCCAGCTGCATACGACGGATCTGGTCATCGGTCAGATCATCGCGCTGCTGCTGGTGAATTTCATCACCTACTTCCAGTTGGGTCTGATCGCCAACCAGCTGGTGTCCCCGATGCCCATCGTGGTGCTGTTCCTGATCGAGGCGATGCTGGCCATCGTGCTGGTGAAGCTGTACGCAGGACTGTACCAGAAAATGTACGCGCCCCAGGATATGCTGCTGATCTACGGCAGCAAGGAGAGCGTGGGACTGAAGATCAAGATGGATTCCCGCCCGGACAAATACAAAATCAGCAAGCTGATCTCCTCCGAAGTGGGCTTCGATGCCATCTGTTCCGAAATATCCAGGCATGATGCGGTGATCCTCAACGATGTGCCCGCCGAGCTGCGCAACGATATCCTGAAATTCTGCTACCGCTACCGGGTCCGCACCTATATCACCCCCAAGCTGACGGACATTATGATCCGGGGTGCCCAGAACATCTCCCTGTTCGATACGCCCCTGATGCTGGTGAAGGGCACCGGCCTTTCTCCTGTCCAGCGTATCCTGAAGCGGAGTATGGATATCGCGCTGTGCTCCGTTGCCATGATCGTGGCGGCTCCTGTGATGCTGGTCATTGCCGCGGCCATCAAGCTGGAGGACGGCGGTCCCGTGTTCTATAAGCAGGACCGCATGACCCGCAACGGCGTGGAATTTCAGATTCTGAAATTCCGCAGTATGATCGTAGACGCGGAAAAGCATGCCGGTGCGGTGCTGGCCTCCGGCGACGATCCCCGGATCACCAAGGTTGGCAAGGTGATCCGCGCCTACCGCCTGGATGAGCTGCCCCAGATTTTCAACATTCTCAAGGGCGACATGAGCATCGTGGGCCCCCGTCCCGAGCGAAAGGTGCTGGCGGATGAGATCTGCAAGGAGATCCCCGAGTTCAACTACCGTCTCAAGGTTCGGGGCGGCCTGACGGGCTATGCCCAGATCTACGGCAAGTATAACACCAGTGCCTACGACAAGCTGCGCCTGGATCTGATGTATATCGAAAATTATTCCCTGCTGCTGGATATCAAGCTGATCATCCTGACGGTGCGTATCCTTTTCAGTAAGGAGAGCACCGAGGGTATCGACAAGGCGGAAGAAAACAAACGCCGCGCAGACGAATTGCTGCAGGAATTGAATCAGGAATAAGAACAGCCGCCTTCGGGCGGCTGTTTAATTATGTCCAAATTGTATACTTTCGGCGCGGGTGGGGAATAGGGCTGGATTTTTAAGGGGATACCATATATAATGTAGAAAAAAGGGAGGTATGGAAAATGCAGGCAGAGAAAAAGCGGCGGGTAAAGAACAGCATTCCGCGGCTGGTGTTTGTGGCACTGTCGCTGCTGTTTCAGATTGGATGGCTGATGATTTTGATCCTGCGGCTCAATGAGTATTCCGTGTGGATCTCCCTGCTGACCAGCGTACTGTCCTTGGTAGCGGTTTTGCGGCTGTACAGCCAGCGCACCACAGCGGCTATGAAGATGCCCTGGATCATGCTGATTTTGGCCTTTCCTGTGATGGGACTGAGCCTGTTTCTCCTGATTGAGGTCTTCGGCGATCTGGGCAGCAACGGAAAGCGTCTGCGTACCATTCGGGCGAAGCTCCAGCAGAAGCTGTATCAAGATCATGGCACCTTTACCCGGCTGGAGGAAAGTGACCGGGGCGCGGCAAATCAGAGCCGTTATTTGCTGGAAAACGCCGGATATCCTGTGTACCGCAATACGGACGTGACCTATTACGGCGACTGCGCCGACGCGCTGGAAGCCATGAAGCGGGATCTGGAACAGGCGGAATCCTTCATTTTTATGGAGTATTTCATTGTCCGGGAGTGCTCTGCCTTTCAGGAACTGCGTCAGATCCTGGAGCGGAAGGCCAAAGAGGGCGTGGAAGTCCGGTTTATGTACGACGATATCGGCAGCGTGGGCTATGTCAGCCTGGATTTTGCCAGAAAGCTCAACGACGCGGGCATCAAGTGTACCGTGTTCAACCCGGCCCTTCCTGTGCTGAACCTGTTTATGAACCACCGGGATCACCGGAAGATCACCGTCATCGACGGCAGGGTGGGCTATACCGGCGGCTATAACCTGTCCGACGAATATTTCGGCCGAACCTTTCCCTACGGCCAGTGGAAGGACACGGGCCTGCGTATGGAGGGGGAAGCGGTGCGGAGCCTGACGGCGGCGTTTCTGGAAATGTGGCAGGTCAGCACCCGGGAGGAGTCGGATGGGGGACGCTATCTGGATGTTACCCACAGCGTTTCGGCTGCGGAGGGCTTCGTGCAGCCCTTCGGGGATGATCCTCTGGAGCAGGAGCGGGTGGCGGAGAATGTTTACCTGAACCTGGCGGCGGGCGCGCAGAAGACGCTGTATTTTATGACCCCTTACCTCGTCATTACCGATGAGATGAGCAGCGCGCTGTCTGTTGCGGCCAAGCGGGGCGTGGATGTGCGGATCATCACTCCTGGCATCCCGGACAAAAAGGCGGTCTACGCCATCACCCGATCCTATTACGCCGGCCTTGCGGCCCAGGGAGTGCGGATCTTTGAGTATACCCCCGGCTTCTGCCATGCCAAGCAGTGCATCTGCGACGGGAAGACCGTGTCCATCGGTACCTCCAACCTGGATTTCCGCAGCCTGTACCACCATTTTGAAAACAATGTGCTGCTCCATGACTGCGGCGCGGTGAAGGCTGTGGCGGCGGATTTTGAGGAGACCTTCGGCTGCTGCCGGGAGGTGACGGATCAGTACCGCAGCGGACGGAAGGCCTTCCTGCGGATCTGGCAGTGCCTGCTGCGGCTGTTCGCACCGCTGGTGTAAATGAAAAGATTTTTCCGTATTCGACAGTCCTGATAAAGGGAAAAAGGATTCTTTGTGGAGATTTTCTGTTGCGCAGCGGCGAAAAGAATGCTATAATGTACGCTGAAAATGAAAAAGTATGCCCTCCCGCACTGCGGGAAGCGGACATTATGCGTACAGCAAGCCGATAAAGGAGTTTGCGCGATGAAGGTTTTATCGTTTGTTATCCCATCCTATAACTGCGCCCATTTTCTGGATAAGTGCATCACCTCCATGCTCTGTGAGGAGGTGCTGGATCAGCTGGAGATCATAGTGGTCAACGACGGTTCCACGGATACCACCGCGGAGGTAGCACAGAAATACTGCGACCAATATCCTGGTATCGTCCGCCTGATCTCACAGGAGAACAAGGGCCATGGCGGTGCCCTGAACACCGGCTGCGCGGCGGCCGTGGGAAAATATACCCGCGTCATCGATGCTGACGATTGGGTGGAAACAGAAAATCTGCCCCGGTTTGTGGAAATCCTCCGGGATTGCGAGAGCGATGTGGTGGTTACCAACTACTACACCCGGGACATCACCACCGGCGAGGTGAAAAGCTGGCGGTGCTACCCGGAGGAGTTTGGCAGGAATTACACCATGGCGGAGGCCATGGTGGATGTGAAGGCCTTCGACCGAGGGCTGACCTTCCACGGCATCACCTATAACACCAAATTCTATCAGGAAAAGGGCATGAAGCTTTCGGAGCATGTGTTTTACGAGGATCAGGAGTTCGCCACCGTGCCCTGCTGCTTCGCAAAGACCATCCTGCCCCTGGATCTGTTCCTTTACAACTACCGCATTGGCGACGTGAACCAGAGCGTGTCCGATGCCAACCAGGCCAAGCGCATCGGCCACACGGAGACGGTCCTGAAACGGCTTATCAGCGAATATGAAAAGCTGATGGTGCCGCAGGAGGATGCCGCCCGGGACTACTTCAATATGAAGGCCAAGGTGCTGCTGCTGGGGTATATCAATACCGCCATGCTGATCATCCCGGACAAGAAGCAGGGCCGGGCTTTGGGTGACAGCATGATGGAGCTGTTCCGGGAGAAGATGCCCATAGCCTACGAAATGGGCGTGCAGCAGTATAAGGTATACCGCCTGCTGAACCTGCTTCATGTGCCCAAGTCCTTGTGGGACAAGTTCTTCTATTCCCGCCTTTACAGCATCCTGCGCCACAATCATGATTTCAGCTAAGGAGAAGACATGGATAAGACAAAGAATAAGCTCGTCCTGTTTGGGGAGGAGTTTTGGAAATACCGTGACCTGCTGCGGCTGCTGGTCACCCGGAATCTGAAACTGAAATACCGCCGCAGCTTCTTAGGCTATGTATGGAGCGTGCTGAACCCGCTGCTCATTATGTGTGTCATGACCGTGGTGTTTTCCACCATGTTCAGCCGCAACATTGAGAATTTCCCTGTATATCTGTTCTGCGGCCAGCTGCTGTTCAACTATATGAACAACTCTACCCATCAGGCCATTTCCTCCATAACGGGCAACAGTGCCCTCCTGAAAAAAACCTATGTGCCCAAGTACATCTTTACCCTGGCCAAGATCACCAGCTGCCTGATGGATATGATTTTCTCCTTCGGCGCGCTGCTGATCGTGATGCTGGTGACCCGGGCTTCCTTCAGCTGGCATTTCCTGCTGTTCCCGCTGGTAATTCTGCAGCTGTACCTGTTCTGTGTTGGTCTGGGCCTGTTCCTTTCTCAGGCGAATGTGTTCTTCCGGGATATCGGGTTCATCTATAACGCGGTCACCACGGCCTGGTCGTATCTGACCCCTATTTTCTATCCCCTGGAAGCTCTGCCGGAGTGGCTGATTTGGTGCGTTACCCACCTGAACCCCATGTATTTCTATGTGGCTCAGTTCCGGGATCTGGTCTACAGCTGTACGCTGCCGGATCCTTCCATGGTTCTGGCAGGCTGCGGCGCGGCTCTTGTTATGCTGGCAGTGGGTATCTGGAGCTTTATCCGCTCCCAGGACAAATTCATTCTGTATATTTAAGGGAGGGCACATGGACGAAAAACGTGTAATGATCGATGTGGATCATGTAACGATCCGGTTCAACCTTTCCAACCAGAAGGTAGACAATTTGAAGGAATACTTCATTAAATTCCTCAAAAGGGAGCTGATGTTCCAGGAATTCCTGGCTGTGAAGGACGTCAGCTTCCAGGTACGCCAGGGCGAAGCCTGGGGCCTCATCGGCACCAACGGCTCCGGCAAATCCACCATGCTGAAGGCCATCAGCGGTATTTTGAAGCCCTATCGGGGCAGCATCTCCGTCAACGGCACCGTGGCTCCTCTGATCGAGCTGGGTGCGGGCTTTGACCCGGAAATGTCCGCCCGGGAGAATATCTACCTCAACGGCTGCGTGCTGGGCCATACCGAAAAGTTTATGGACGAGCACTTCGACGAGATCGTGGATTTCGCGGAGGTTCGGGATTTCCTGGATTCTCCCCTGAAAAACTATTCCTCCGGTATGCGGGCCCGGCTGGGCTTCTCCATTGCTACTATGGTCAAGCCGGACATCCTGATCGTGGACGAGATTCTGGCCGTCGGCGACTACAAGTTCCGGCAAAAGTGCGAAAAGCGCATGAAGGAGCTGCTCAGCGGCGGCACCACGCTGCTGTACGTCTCCCACTCCATCGACGAAGTGAAGCGGCTGTGCGATCACGCCATCTGGATCGACAAGGGCGTGGAGCGGATGCAGGGCGAGGCCAAAGAGGTCTGCGATGCCTATATGCGGGAAATGAAAAAATAAGTGATTTCCGATCTGCCCGAAGAAGAGCCATAGCGGTTCTTTTTCGGGTGGATTTTTTCTGCCAAGGGTTGCAATATTTCATCGGATGGGGTATAATTCTAAAGTATAATCTCATAAAATGCCTTGTTGCGTCCATTTTCGGACCGGGGCAAATCCATAACCACAGAAACAGAAGGAGGATCCTATGGCAAAGGTATCCGTCATAATCCCCGTTTATAATGCGGAAAAATATCTGGAAAAATGCGTACGCAGCGTCATGGACCAGACCCTCAGGGATATTGAGATCATCTGCGTGGACGACGGCTCTCCCGACAATTCTCTGGAAGTCCTGAAAAAGCTCCGGGCAGAGGATGACCGGGTGAAGATCATTTCCCAGCCCAACGGCGGCGCGGGTGCCGCCCGGAACAACGGTCTGCGCAATGCTTCCGGCGAATATCTGTCCTTCCTGGATGCGGACGACTTCTTTGAGCCCAATATGCTGGAGGAGGCAGTAAACGCGGCGGATAAGTATAGGGCCGACTTCGTGGTCTTTAATTCCGACCAGTACCACATGGACAAGGATGCCTTTGTGGCAGTTCCCTGGGTCCTGCGGACAATGGACATTCCGCCCTACATGCCCTTTAACTACCGCCAGCTGACGGACAATGTGTTCAAGACCTTCGTTGGCTGGGCCTGGGACAAGCTGTACCGCAGAAGCTTCGTGATGGAGCATGATATCTGGTATCAGGAGCAGCGGACCACCAACGATATGCTGTTCGTGTTCACCGCTCTGGTCACCGCCAAGCGGATCGCCATCGTGAACAAGGTGCTGGCCCATCAGCGGCGGGGCGGCAGCGAATCCCTGTCCGTCACCCGGGAAAAATCCTGGTATTGCTTCTACGATGCCCTTACCGCCCTGCGGAAGCGGCTGGAGGACGAGGACATCTTCTGGGAGCTGGAAAAGGACTATATCAACTATGCCCTCCACTTCTGCCTGTGGAACATGAATACCCTGGCGGAGCCCACCCACCAGCTGCTGCAGGATAAGCTCACCGGCGAGTGGTTCGAGGCTTTGGGCATCAAGGGCAAGCCAGAGAGCTATTTCTACAACCGCGGCGAATATGCCCAGTATAAGAAGCTGATGAAGCTGTAAACATCGAAGGGGAATGAAAATGAGCAAAGTATCTGTTATCGTACCCATTTACAATGTATCCCAATATCTCCACGAGGCAATGGACAGCCTGGTGCGCCAGACGCTGAAGGACATCGAGATCATCTGCGTCAACGACGGCTCCACCGACAATTCTCTGGACATCATCAACGAGTACGCCGCCAAGGATGACCGCATCGTGGTCATCACCGGCCCCAACGGAGGATACGGCAAGGCCATGAACAAGGGCCTGGACCGGGCCACCGGCGAATATATCGGCATCCTGGAGCCGGACGACTACCTGCACCTGACCATGATGGAGGATCTGTATCTGGTGGCCAGCAGAAATAACCTGGACTTCGTAAAGGCGGATTTCTACCGTTTCGGCCGGGCCGAGAACGGCGATATGACCATGAGCTATGTGGCCCTGGACAACACCGGCAAGCGGTATAACCAGCTGCTGCATCCCAACCGGGATCCCAGCCTGATCCGCTTCGTTATGAACACCTGGGCGGGCATCTACCGCCGGGAGTTCCTGAACAAGTACCACATCCGCCACAACGAGACCCCCGGCGCGTCCTATCAGGACAACGGCTTCTTCTTCCAGACCACCGTCTACGCCGAGCGGGCCATGATCATCAACAAACCCTACTACCGCAACCGCCGGGACAACCCCAACTCCTCCGTCAACAGCAAGGAGAAGGTATACTGTGCCAACGTGGAGTATGACTATATCCGGGAGATCCTGATGATCGACCGTCAGTTGTGGGACCGGTTCAAGGCCATGTACAACTGGAAGAAGTACCAGAACTGCCAGTTCACCCTGAACCGCATCGGCGAGCAGTTCAAGTATGAGTACGTTCAGCGGATGGGCAAAGAGTTCAAGCGGGCCTACAGCCAGGGAGAATTCAATAAGGATGTGTTCACCCCCTTGGAGTGGAGCAAGCTGACCCTTGCCATGGAGAAGCCCGACATCTATTATGCCTCCTATGTGGTAGGCGGCGGCGACCTGCGGGAAAAGCTGACCATCGCCACCCAGAGGGTTCGGGATCTGGAAAACAGCAACAGCTACCGTGTAGGCCGCATCCTTACCTGGCCCATTCGGTTCATCAAGCGGCTCCTGGGCCGCAGCGAGTAAAAAAGAGGGAACGAAATATGAAGAAATATGATTATGTAATGGTAGGCAGCGGCCTGTTTGCGGGCGTGTTTGCCTACAAGGCAAGACAGCTGGGCAAGTCCGTCCTGGTGGTGGAGAAGCGTGACCATATCGGCGGCAACATCTACTGCGAGAATGTGGAGGGCATCAACGTCCACAAGTACGGTGCCCACATCTTCCACACCAGCAACCGGGAGGTTTGGGACTTTGTGAACTCTCTGGTGGAGTTCAACCGCTACACCAATTCCCCCGTTGCTAACTACAAGGGTGAAATGTACAATATGCCCTTCAACATGAACACCTTCTCCAAGATGTGGGGCATCTCCACACCTGAGCAGGCCAAGGCCAAGATCAATGAGCAGCGTCAGGCTGTCCAGGGGGAGCCGAAGAATTTGGAGGAGCAGGCCATCAGCTTGGTGGGCACCGATATCTACCAGAAGCTGGTGAAGGGATATACGGAGAAGCAGTGGGGCCGGGACTGCAAGGATCTGCCCAGCTTTATCATCAAGCGTCTGCCCGTCCGCTACACCTACGACAACAACTATTTCAACGATCTGTACCAGGGTATTCCCATCGGTGGCTATAATGTGATCATCGACAAGCTCTTCGAGGGCTGCGACATTGAGACCGGCGTGGACTACCTGGAAAACCGGGAGAAGTACGATGCCCTGGGCGAGACCATCGTCTATACCGGCACCATCGACGGCTTCTACGGCTACCGCTTCGGCAAGCTGGAGTACCGCACCGTCCGCTTCGAGACCGAGCTGCTGGATACCGACAACTATCAGGGCGTGGCCGTGGTGAACTACACCGACCGGGAGACTCCCTATACCCGTATCATCGAGCACAAGCACTTCGAGTTCGGCACCCAGCCCAAGACTGTCATTTCCCGGGAGTATCCCTCCGAGTGGAAGGAGGGCTTCGAGCCCTACTATCCTGTCAACGACGAGAAGAACCACGCCGTCTACATGCAGTATGCCGCCCTCGCCGAGCAGGAAAAGAACGTGATCTTCGGCGGCCGTCTGGCGGAGTACAAGTATTACGACATGGACAAGGTCATCGAGTCCGCCTTCCGCGCCGCGGAGAAGTATCTGTAAGATGGCAAAGGTATCCGTAATTCTGCCCATTTACAATGTGCAGCAGTATCTTCGGGAGGCGTTGGACAGTGTGATCGGTCAGACCCTGACCGATCTGGAAATTCTCTGCGTCAACGACGGCTCCACCGACAGCTCTCTGGATATTATCAAGGAGTATGCCGCGAAGGACAGCCGCATCGTGGTCATTACCGGCCCCAATGGGGGCTACGGCAAGGCCATGAACAAGGGTCTGGACAGGGCTACCGGCGAATACATCGGCATTCTGGAGCCCGATGACTACATCCTCCCCGATATGATGCAGGTGCTGTACGATACGGCAAAGGCGCATGACCTGGACTTTGTGAAGGCGGACTTCTACCGCTTCACCCGGGAAAACGGTCAGGAGCAGCGGACGTATGAGCTGCTGGATCGCACCGAGACCCGGTATGGGGAGCTGCTGAATCCTTCTCAGGACGACAGCTGCATCCGCTTTACCCTGAACACCTGGAGCGGTATTTACCGCCGGGAATTCATCGAAAAATTCCACATCCGGCATAACGAGACCCCCGGTGCCTCCTTCCAGGACAACGGCTTCTATTTCCAGACCTTCGCCTACGCCGAGCGGGCTATGATCCTGAACCGTCCCTTCTACTGCAACCGCCGGGACAATCCCAATTCCTCCGTCAAGAGCAAAGAGAAGGTCTACTGCATGAATGTGGAGTACGACCACATCCGGGATCTGCTGATGCGGGACCGGGCGGTCTGGGAGCGGTTCCAGTATATGTACTGGTTCAAGAAATACCACAACTACTGGTTTACATACAACCGCATCGACGACAGCTACAAGGCTGAGTATCTGGACCGGATGCGGCAGGAATTCAAGCGGGCCATGGAGCTGGAACAGCTGCGTCGGTCCGATTTCACCGACCAGGAATGGAAGACTATCCATTCCCTCATTAACCGCTCCAACGGTGTGGTAAGCATGCTGCGCTCCGCCTGGATCGTAAAAAAGCTCGCCCCGCTCATTCCCGCACCTGTGAAAGAAGCCTTTGTGGCGGTGCTGGAGGGTGCCGTGGCGGTACTCAAGAAAATTCTGCGCATATTCCGAAAGAAAAATGGATGAAAGGGGCTGCTGCCCAATGTGTGAAGAAAAAAAGCTGATCGTATCTCTGACCTCCTATCCCGCCCGGATCAATACGGTAGGTACGGTGGTGGAGAATCTGTACACCCAGACCCGCCTGCCGGACGCGGTGGTGCTGTGGCTGGCGGAGGAACAGTTCCCCAACCGGGAGGAGGATCTGCCCAACTACCTGCGGAACCTGATGGATCAGGGAAAGGTGACCGTCCGCTGGTGTGATGATCTGAAATCCCACAAAAAGTATTTCTATGCCCTGCAGGAGTACAGCAATGACCTGGTGGTCACCGTGGACGACGATCTGCTGTACCCCGAGCATATGCTGGAAAACCTGTACCAGTGCTATCTGCGGCACCCCAACGCCGTGTCCACCGTCCGTGCCCACCTGATGATCTTCACCGAGGCGGGCAAGCTGATGCCCTACCGGGACTGGATCCAGGAGACCGACGTGTGCCTGGACGAGCCCTCCATGCAGCTGTTCGCCACCGGCGGCGCGGGCACCCTGTATCCCGGCGGCATCTTCAAGAAGGAGCTGTTCGATAAGGAAGCCATCAAGGAAACCTGCCTGATGGCCGACGACTTGTGGCTGAAGGCCATGGCTCTGCTCAGCGATGTGCCCGTGGTGGTGGCGCAGGAATTCGAGGATCTGCGCTACATCCCCGGCTCCCAGGTGGAGGCTCTGTACCACCAGAATGTGGACAGCTTCGCCAATGAGACCCAGTGGGAGCAGATCAGCGGTTGGGTGGATGCCCATTTCGAGCCGGGCCTGCTGGACAAAAAGCTGACCCAGTCTGACATCGGCACAAGGATCATGGGCATTGAGGCCATGTGCATGCACCTGCGCCGGGAGCGGCAGAAGAAGAAGGCCCAGACCCGGGAGCTAAATGAAAAGCTGAAGCGTACATATGCGGAAAAGTCTGAGCTCAGTGCCAAGCTGAAGAAGACCTACGCCGAAAAATCCGCCAAGACCAGAGAAATTCTGGCCCTCCAGGACGAACTGGAGCAGACCATCGCCAAGACCCCCGTGGGCTTTGCCAAGAAGGTCGCAAAGAAGATTCTGGGGAAGAAATAATGGCCAAAAATACGCCGTGTCCGGTTTGGACACGGCGTTTTGTTATGCGAGGAGCTTTTTCAGTACCGGGATCTTGCGGATGATCTGCCCGGTCAGGAAGGCCAGCACCATCACCACCGCAGCGCGGAGGAAGTTGGGAAGCACACCGGCCAGGTCATGGCGGTAGAACCACCGGTAGAAGGACCAGGCGTAAATCACATGGATATAGAAGATATCCAGGGTATGGATGGAAATGGTTTTCACTATCTGATACAGCTTTCCATCCTTAAAATCGAGTTGAGAGAACAGGACAAACATACCGGAGGCCATCAGCAGCGGGCCCACCCGCTTGTACAGAGCGGTCACGGGCTTCCAGTTGTATTCCAGCTGCCCGAACTCGATGTACCGCTCTGTCATGATCAGAAGGATACCAGCCACAACCGCCAGCAGGCACAGCAGCATATACCGGGTGCGGTGCTGTTTGGCCGCGGGGCTGGTCTGCACCCATTGGGACAGAAAATAGCCGGTGAGGAAAAAGAGAATGCAGTGGGCGTATTCTCCCAGGGGACTGAGATTGCGCATAAAGTCCTCAATGTTGAAGGCCTTATTGGGCCCAAAGAACAGCTCGCCCAGATATCCGCCCCAGAGCAATACCTCCTGCCGGACAATGGAGCTGACAAAGCACATGAGCCAGATGTATTTCAGCAGCTTTTCGTTGTGATCCTTGCAGACCTTCAGGAGGGGAAAAAAGGCATAGACCGCCAAAAGCGCGTAGATGAACCAAAGGTGTCCACTGTTGATTCCTGTAGAATTGACGAAGCCGATGAAATAATTGTACAGGAAGCCCAGGGTGATGCTGCCGGGCTCAATGCCGCCTGCCGCATAGGAGTACAGCAGATAGATGGCATTCCAGGCCAAAACCTGGAACAGGACTTTTCCATAACGCTTCAGCTGCTTTTTTGCGGATATCTCCTTGTTCAAAAGCAGCGCGCCGTGCACCATAAAAAACAGGGGCACCGCCATGGAAACCAGGGTGATGGCGACGCTTGAAGCCACGGTGCCTTTCAGCCAGACCTGGTGAATGGTGCAGACCAGAAAGATCGCCACCGCTTCCAGCCAGTCGTAATATCGGATTCTCATACAGGAATTACCTCATAATGTGTAGAATACGCTTTCCATCATATCCTATCGGCGGAAGCTTGTCAAGAAATACAAAGATTTGAGGGGTTGAAAAAGCAGGCAAAATCGATATAATAAAAGGAGTATGTAAAATGGAAAAGTATTTTTTGCGGAAAGGAGCGGGAAAGCATGAAGCTTTGGGCGAAATTGTATACCCTCTGGATGAAAAATCGGCCCAAATCCCTCAGTGCCACCAAGATCATCGCGCTTACCTTCGCGGCCATGATTCTGGCGGGCGCGCTGCTGCTGACGCTGCCTGCGGCATCCCGGGATGGTGTTTCCTGCGGGTTCCGGCCCGCTTTGTTTACTGCCACCTCTGCCACCTGCGTTACGGGTTTGGTGCTGTATGACACCTGGACCCAGTGGAGCGGTTTCGGGCAGGTGGTCATCATCAGCCTGATCCAGATCGGCGGCCTGGGCTTTATGTCCGCGGCCACCCTGTTTGTTTTCTTCCTGCGAAAGCGTATCGGCCTGAAGCAGCGGCTGGTCATGGCCCAGGCACTGAGCGTCAATGATATGGACGGCATCGTGCGGCTGCAAAAAACGGTGCTCATCGGCAGCTTCAGTATCGAGGCCATCGGCGCGCTGATCCTGACGCTGCGGTTCTGGCCGGAATATGGTTTTTGGAAAGCCTTGCGCTGGGGCCTGTTTCATTCCATTTCTGCCTTCTGCAACGCGGGCTTCGATATTCTGGGCTGCATCACCCCCGGTGTCAGCCTGATGGAATTCAACTCGGACCCGGTGGTGCTGCTGACCTTGGGGTCTCTGGTGACCATCGGCGGCCTGGGCTTTCTGGTCTGGGAGGAGATTGCCCAGAAGCGGAAATTTAAAAAGTTCAGTGTTTACACCCGGCTGGTGCTGCTGACAAGCCTGGTTCTGCTGCTGGTGGGCTGGGTGCTGACGTGCACGCTGGAATGGAATAACCCCGGAACCCTCGGCGATATGAGTGTACCTGACAAGCTGCTGAACGGCTTCTTCCAGTCCATTACCCTGCGTACCGCTGGCTTTGCGGCCATCGACCAGGCACAGCTGACCGAAGGCGGCAAGGCGGTATCTATGGTGCTGATGCTGATTGGCGGCTCCTCCGGCTCTACTGCCGGCGGCTTGAAGACTGTGACCTTTATCGTGCTGGTGCTGTTCATGTCCGCCCGGGCAAGGGGACGCAGCAGTGTCTGTGTTTTTAAACGCACTGTGCCCCAGGGGCAGGTGCTGGATGCCATGACCATTGCCTTTATTATGGTCGCGCTGGCTATGTTCGGGGGAATTTTTATCAGTGCCACCTCGCCTGTGGGCTTTACCGATGCCCTGTACGAATCTGTTTCGGCTCTGGCTACGGTGGGCGTTACGGCGGGGGCTACGGGCAGCCTGAGCATTCCTGCCCAGCTGCTTATGATCGTGTATATGTATTTCGGACGGGTGGGCGTGCTGACCATCAGCCTGGGCTTCCTGATGGGGGACAAGGCGGAGGAACGGTTCCGCTACGCCGAGACGAATTTGCTCATAGGATAGGAGAAATGACCATGAAATCTTATATTGTGATCGGTTTAGGCCGTTTCGGTTCCTCCCTGGCCCGGCAGTTGTGTCAGCTGGGGGCGGAGGTGCTGGCCATGGATGTGAGCAGCAC
Source organism: Oscillospiraceae bacterium (assembly GCA_017461445.1). GTDB lineage: Bacteria > Bacillota > Clostridia > Oscillospirales > Oscillospiraceae > Faecousia. The sequence goes on along the minus strand of JAFTXW010000015.1, from coordinate 48,625 downwards.
CCTGGTACAGCAGATCGCCAGCGACGTGACCCACGCCGTGGTGGGCGATGCCCAGGATAAGGAAGTGCTGCGGGCCCTGGGTGTGCGGGATTTTGACTGCGCAGTCATCGCCATCGGCGACGACTTGGCGGCTTCCGTGCTGACTACAATGAACTTGAAGGAACTGGAAGTGCCTTACATTGTCTGTAAGGCCCACGATGAGACCCACCGCAGGGTGCTGGAAAAGCTGGGCGTTGACCGGGTGGTCATTCCCGAGCAGGAGCATGCCCAGCGGCTGGCAAGAAGCCTCCATTCCCACAATGTGCTGGATTACATCGAACTGTCTGAGGAATACGGCATTCTGGAAGTGCCCGCCCCGAAAAGCTGGGTGGGGAAGACCCTGAAGGAACTGAACGTCCGGGCAAAGCTGGGTGTGAATATCATTGCCGTGGAGAGCGGCAAGGTGACCAATGTATCTCCCGCTGCGGATTACCGGATCCAGGCCGGGGATATTATGGTAGTGCTGGGCGAAAACTATGCCCTGGAGGCGGTGCAGAAGCTGTGATGGAAGAAAGAATTACCTCCCGTAAGAATCCGTTGCTGCAGCAGGTGAAGAAGCTGCTGTCCTCCAAAAAGGCCCGGGAGGAAGCGGGCCTGTTCGCCGCCGACGGCACAAAGCTTTTGCAGGAGGCGGTGCGGTATTTTCCGGGGCTTCAAACTGTCATTCTTTCCGATGGTGTGGAGGCGGAGATGCCTGACCATATTCGTGTGATCCGGGTGCCGGGGGATGTGATGGGATCCATCTCTCCCATGGCAAGCCCCCAGGGGGCACTGTTCCTGTGCGCTCTCCCCGAAAAAAAGATATTTCAGCCGAAAAAGGGAATGCTCCTTTTGGACGGCATCCAGGACCCCGGTAACTTAGGCACCATGCTGCGCACTGCGGATGCGCTGGATATCCCTGTGGCCCTTTTGGAGGGCTGCGCCGACCCGTATAGCCATAAGGTTGTGAGAGCCAGCATGGGCGCGGTGTTCCGTACGGATGTGGTGCAGACCACCTGGGAAGAAGTGAAGGCCGCTTGCGCCGCCGCAAATATTCCCGTGGCGGTGACCGCCCTCAGTGACCGGGCGGAGGATATCCGCAAGGCGGATATCAAGAATATGGCCGTGGTCATCGGCAGTGAGGGGCAGGGTGTTCGCAAGGATATTCTGGATGCTGCCGGTGCGGAGCTGATCATCCCCATGAACTCCCACTGCGAATCCTTAAACGCCGCCGTGGCGGCAGCCATCGTCATGTGGCAGATGGCAAAATAAAGAAAGAAAAGGGTGAAGAAAAATGCTGGTGCACTGGATATGGTTGGCCCACCGTCCGGGGGTTAATGACCGGGCGAAAATGGCCCTTTTGCAGCATTTTTCAGACCCTGAGGATATTTTCTTTGCAGACGGCAGTGCCTATGACCATATCGAGGGCCTTAGCGAGGAGGCCAAGGAAGCCCTGCGGGACAAGAACCTGATCCCCGCCGAGGAGATTCTGGACTACTGCGGCCGGGAGAAGATCCATCTTCTGACCTACCGGGATGCGGCTTATCCCAAGCGGCTGAAAAATATTTCCGACCCGCCGCTGCTGCTTTATTATAAAGGAAAGCTGCCGGATTTTGACGGAAATCCCGTTATCGGCGTAGTGGGTACCCGGAAGGCCTCCGCCTACGGCATGACTACCGCCAAGCGGATGGGCTACCAGATCGCCCGCTGCGGCGGCATCGTGGTGTCGGGTATGGCCTACGGCATCGACGGCATGGCTATGTCCGGGGCTCTGACTGCCGGAAAGCCGGTGGTGGGTGTTCTGGGCTGCGGCGTGGATATCGTGTATCCCCTGTCTAACAGGGCGTTGTTCCGGGATACGGAGCAGTATGGCTGCATTTTGAGCGAGTTTGCTCCGGGAACGCCGCCTGCGAAATGGACATTTCCCAAAAGAAACCGCCTGATCAGCGGCCTTTCCTGCGGCGTTCTGGTCATTGAAGCCCCGGAAAAAAGCGGCTCCCTCATTACCGCCCGGCAGGCGGCGGAGCAGGGCCGGGATGTGTTCGTGGTTCCGGGGAATATCGATATCCCCAGCTTTGTGGGCAGCAACCGGCTGATGCGGGACGGAGCCATTCCTGTCAGCTCCGGCTGGGATGTGCTCAGCGAATACGAGGCCCTTTACCCGGAAAAAATTCGGAAGGATGATACCCCCGCCCATCAGACTGCCTACCCCGATGAAGTGCTGCGGGCAGAGGAAGAATCGGAAAAATCCCTGCCCAAAGTGGCCCAAAAGCCCCTCCTGCCGAAGAAAAACAGGGAACTTAAGAAAGATTTAGACAAAAAAGGCATTGACAAGGAGCCTTCCGCGCCGTATAGTGACGTAAACAATACCTTAAATAAGCTGTCCTCCGACGAGCAGGCCATTGTGAAGGCCATCGGGAACGGGGAGCGGCTGGTAGATGATGTGATCGCCGAGACCGGGCTGACCACCGGTAAATTGCTTGCCGCTTTGACCATGCTGGAATTGAAAGGCATCCTAAAGCGGCTTCCCGGCAAGCGCATCTGTTTGAAATAAGTGAAACGGAGATTTTTCATACATGGGCAAAACGAATCTTGTGATCGTGGAGTCGCCCTCCAAAGCAAAGACCATCGGCCGCTATCTGGGCCCTGACTATACTGTCAAGGCCAGCATGGGCCACCTCCGGGACCTGCCCAAGAGCAAAATGGGCGTGGACCTGGAAAACGACTTTACCCCTCAGTACATCCCGGTAAAGGGTAAAGAAGAGCTGATCCGGGAACTGAAAAAGGAAGCCGCCAAGGCAGAGACAGTCTATCTCGCAACCGACCCTGACCGGGAGGGCGAAGCCATCTCCTGGCACCTGAAAGAGCTGCTGAACCTGCCCGACGAAAAGGCACAGCGTGTTACTTTCAACGAGATCACCCAGAAGGTGGTTCGGGAGTCCATCGCACATCCCCGGGATATCGACTATGACCTGGTGGATGCCCAGCAGGCGCGCCGGGTGCTGGACCGCATCGTGGGCTACCAGCTGTCCCCGCTGCTGTGGAAGAAGATCCGCCGGGGCCTGTCTGCGGGCCGTGTCCAGAGCGTTGCTACCCGTCTGGTGGTGGACCGGGAAAATGAGATCCGGGCCTTCCAGCCCAAGGAATACTGGTCTTTGGATGTGACATTGAACCGCATCGGTAAGCCCGGCTCCTTTGTGGCCCACTACTATGGCAGCCCCAAAAAGCAGGAGCTGGAAAACGAGGCCATGACCCAGGCAGTTATTGATGACATTTCCGGTAAGGAATTTACCGTTACCAATGTAAAAAAGGCGGAGAAGAAGCGTTCCTCCGCACCTCCCTTTACCACCTCCACCTTGCAGCAGGAGGCTTCCCGGAAGCTGGGCTTCACCCCCAAGAAGACCATGATGGTGGCCCAGCAGCTGTATGAAGGTGTGGATGTGGCAGGGGAAGGTACCCTGGGTCTCATCACCTATATGCGTACCGACTCCCTGCGGCTTTCCGATGAGGCCATGGCAGCGGCAGCGGACTTCATCCGCAGCCGTTACGGTGAACCATACTATTACGGAAAGTTCCATGTGTTCAAGACCAAGTCCGGCGCGCAGGATGCCCACGAAGCAATCCGCCCCACCCATGTGGAGCTGGATCCTGAGCGGGTTCGGGGCAGTCTGACACCTGACCAGTATAAGCTGTACAAGCTGATCTGGAGCCGCTTCCTGGCATCCCAGATGGCAAACGCCCTCTTTGATACGGTATCCATTGATACCGAGTGCGCAGGCCATGTGTTCCGTTCCAGCCACCAGAGTATGCGCTTCCCCGGCTTCATCGCCGTCTATGAGGAAGGTAAGGACGAGGAAGGGGAGGCAACTGGTTCTCCGCTGCCCAATTTGGAGGCGGGGGAGAAGGCCGCTGCCAGCAAAATGGAGAAGGAGCAGCACTTTACCCAGCCCCCCGCCCGGTATACCGAGGCGACCCTAGTCAAGGCCATGGAGGAAAAGGGCGTTGGCCGTCCTTCCACCTACGCCGCTACCGTGTCCACCATCCAGGACCGGGAATATGTAGTGAAGCAGGACAAGCGTCTGGCACCTACCCCCCTGGGGGAGATCGTCACGGGGCTGATGATGGAGCGGTTCAACGACATTGTGGATGTGGATTTTACCGCCAACATGGAGGCCCGTCTGGACGCCGTGGAGGAGGGCAAGCAGCACTGGAAGGCCCTTCTGGCAGACTTTTACGGCGGCTTCAAGCAGGAGCTGGAAGAAGCAGAGACGGCTCTGGAGGGTGTCCGCATTAAGGTACCCGAGGAGGAGACCGACGAAATTTGTGAGCTGTGCGGCCGGAATATGGTCATCAAAATGGGCCGCTTCGGCAAGTTCCTGGCCTGTCCCGGGTTCCCCGAGTGCAAGAACGCCAAGCCACTGGTGGAGCGGATGCCCGGTCGGTGCCCCAAGTGCGGCAGCGGTATGCTCAAGCGCAAGTCCAAGCGGGGCTTTGCCTACTACGCCTGCGAAAAGGGCGCGGAGTGCGGCTTTATGACCTGGGATGTGCCCACCGCCGAGGATTGCCCCGAGTGCGGCATGACCATGTTCAAGAAGTCTGGCAAGGGCCGAATGAAGCCCTTCTGCATCAATGAGACCTGCTCCAAGTTCCTCCCTGAGGACAAGCGGGGCTATTATAAAAAGAAAACCACTGCCGAGGGCACCGAGGGAGAACCCGCCGGGGAGCCTGCCGCAGCGGAAAAGAAGACCACCAAAAAGACTGCGGCCAAGAAGACTGCCGCAAAAAAGACCACCACAAAGAAAACCACCGCCAAGAAGACCACGGCGAAAAAGACGACAGCCAAGAAAAAGGAGGAGGCCTGAGCATGAAAGTAAAAGTGATAGGCGCGGGCCTTGCCGGCTCTGAGGCAGCATGGCAGCTGGCCCAGCGGGGCATTGACGTGGAGCTTTATGAAATGAAGCCAAAGAAAATGTCCCCCGCCCACCACAGCGAGGATTTCGCGGAGCTGGTCTGCTCCAACTCTCTCCGGGGCGACCGGCTGGAAAACGCTGTGGGCCTTCTGAAAGAGGAGCTGCGCCGCTGCGGCAGCCTGATCCTGGAATGCGCCGAGGCCACCCGTGTGGAGGCTGGCGGCTGTCTGGCCGTTGACCGGGGCGGCTTTGCCAAAATGGTCACGGAAAAGATCAAAAGCCATCCCAACATCACTGTTATTTCCGAGGAAGTGACGGAGGTTCCCGAGGGCCCTGTTATCATCGCTACGGGCCCCCTGACCAGTGATGCCATGAGCGAGGCCATCGGCAAATATTTCGGAGAAACGGATTATCTCCACTTTTTTGATGCCGCCGCCCCGCTGGTGACAGCGGAGTCTATCGATATGGATCTCGCCTGGTGGCAGTCCCGTTACGACCGGGGCACCCCAGACTATATCAACTGCGCCCTGGATAAGGAGCAGTACGAGGCCTTTATCCGGGAGCTGACCACTGCTGAGGAAGCGGAGGTTCACGGTTTTGAGGACAAGAACGTCTTTGAAGGCTGTATGCCCGTGGAGGTCATGGCCCGCCGGGGCTTTGACACCCTGCGCTACGGCCCCCTGAAGCCTGTGGGTCTCGTAGATCCCAACACCGGCAAGGAGCCCTATGCCGTTGTTCAGCTGCGGCAGGACAACGCAGCCAAGAGCGTTTATAATCTGGTGGGCTTCCAGACCCATCTGAAATTTGGCGAGCAGAAGCGTGTGTTCTCCATGATCCCCGCTCTGCGGAATGCGGAGTTCGTCCGCTATGGCGTGATGCACCAGAATACCTTCCTCCAGAGCCCCAAGCTGCTGGATAAGTATTACGCCGACCGCCGGGATCCCCTGGTGGCCTTTGCCGGGCAGATGACCGGCGTGGAGGGCTATGTGGAGTCCACAGCCTCCGGCTATCTTGCCGCCGTCGCCATGGCGGCCAAGGTCCAAGGGCGGGAGCTGCCCGATTTCCCCAAGACCACCGCTATCGGTGCGTTGGGCCTGTACATCAGCGACGGAAGCATCGAAAACTTCCAGCCTATGAACGTGAATTTCAGCATCATTGCCCCGCTGGAAAAGCGGATCCGTAAGAAAGCAGAAAAGAATCTGGCAATCGCAAACCGGTCCCTGGAGATCATCGACCGTATGGTTGCCGAAGGAATCTAAAGAAAGAGGTGGCGCAAATGAAGATCATTCTGGATGCAATGGGCGGCGATAACGCCCCGGAAGCACCCGTACTGGGCGCAATCGAAGCCGCGAAGGCCTATGGCGCGGAGATCACCCTGGTAGGCCGGGGAGAGGAGATCCTAGGCGTTTTGAAAAAGCATGGCATCGATAACCTGCCCCAGGGCATGGAAATCGCCAATGCCGATGATGTGGTGGATATGCACGATGATCCTGCTACCGTTATCCACAAGCGGAAGAATTCCTCTATGGTCATCGGCCTGCGGATGCTGGCAAACGGCGAGGGCGATGCCTTCGTGTCCGCCGGTTCCACCGGTGCGCTGCTGACAGGAGCGACTCTGATCGTCAAGCGGGTGAAGGGCATCCGCCGGGCGGCTATGGCACCTTCCATGCCTGTAAAGACAGGCGGAAAGGTCACCATCGTGGACTGCGGTGCCAACGCTGAGTGTACGCCTGAATTCCTGCTCCAGTTCGGCCTTGTGGGCTCTGAGTATGTCAAGAACACTTTTGGCGTAACCAGCCCCCGGGTGGGCCTGTTGAACATCGGCACCGAGGACAGCAAGGGCACCCAGCTGCAGAAGGACGCTTATGTTCTGTTGGAAAAGGCGAAGGAACAGGGCCTGATCAATTTTGTCGGCAACGTGGAAGCCCGCGCTGTGCCCCTGGGCGAGGTGGACGTGGTGGTCTGCGACGGTTTCAGCGGCAACGTGCTGATCAAGTCCATCGAGGGCACCGCCATGTTCATGGGCAGCCTGATGAAGAAGATGTTCAAGAAGAATCTTTTCAGCAAGCTGGGTTATCTGCTGTGCAAGTCCGGTGTTACGGAGCTTGTGAGCCTGCTGGACTACCGCACCATCGGCGGTACCCAGTTCCTTGGTATCAAGAAGCCTGTTATCAAGGCCCATGGCTCCTCTGATGCGCTGGCCTTCCAGAACGCCATCAAGCAGGCCATGGAGGCGGCAAAGAGTGACTTTACCGCCCAGCTGGAGCAGAGCCTCCGGGCCATGAAGGAGACTGCCGAATGATCAAAGATCTGGAAACGGCCATAGGCTATCAGTTTCACAATATCAGCCTGCTGCAGAATGCCCTGACCCATTCCTCCTATGCCAATGAGCGGTGGCATAACAGCCTGCTGAGTAACGAGCGGCTGGAGTTCCTGGGGGACAGTGTGCTGGGTATGCTGGTGGCGGAATATCTGTTCCGCAATTTCCCCGACCGGCCCGAGGGCGAGCTGACCCGGATGCGGGCGGATATGGTCTGCGAAAAGACCCTGGCCGCGGCGGCCAACCGCATCGGTCTGGGGGATCACCTGCTGCTGGGCCACGGCGAGGAGCAGGGGGGCGGACGCAGCCGGGATTCCATCCTGGCGGACGCTATGGAGTCCGTGATCGCTGCCAGCTTCCTGGACGGCGGCATCGAAGCGGCACTGAAGATCGTACAGCAGTTCATCCTGGTGGAAGTCCCTGTGACCAAGCTTCACAATGCGGACTACAAGACCATGCTGCAGGAGCTGGTGCAGCAGAAGCGGAACCAGTCTCTCAGCTATGCGCTGGTGGGCGAATCCGGCCCCGACCATGACAAGCAGTTCCAGGTAGAGGTATCTCTCAACGGCACTGTGGTGGGCAAGGGCACAGGCCGCAGCAAAAAGCGCGCCGAACAGGACGCCGCCCGGGCAGCCATCGAAAAGCTCTTCCCCGGCAATGTGTGATACATATGCCCCGGCATCTGCCGGGGCTTGTGCTTTTTTGTTGACAATTGGCATGAAATCGTTTACAATGTTTGATACTGAAAAGTGTGCATATATACCCTTATCACGGAGATTTCGATATAGAGAGGTTATTGTATCGTGGATCTGAATCAAAAACTGCAGGAAGTGTGCAAGCTCTTCCGAATCTATGATGAATATGTGGGTTACGAGACCATCCAGATGGGTAACGTGAACCATACTTACAAAGTGAATTTTATTCTGGCCGACGGAAGCCCCAAGTCCTTCCTGGTGCAGAATGTCAATACCTATGCCTTCCGTACCCCTGTCCAGCTGATGGAAAACATCGACAAGGTGACGGAGCATATCCGGGAGAAAAAGCCCGGACAGACGGCCCTCCACTTCCATCACACCGCTGACCGCAAGACCTATGTCATCGATGGGGATAATTTCTGGCGGATGACCAACTATATCCGTTCCACTACTTACAATACGCTGCTGGATCCTCAGATCCTGCGCAACGCGGGTATGGCCTTCGGCGAGTTCCAGACCCAGCTGGCGGATTTTGATATTACCCAGCTGTATGAGACCATCCCCAACTTTCACAATACCCGCAAGCGGTACGAAAAGCTGCTCTCTTCCGTGCAGGAGGACAAGGCGGGCCGCGTGAAGGAGGTCAGGGAGGAGATCGACTGGCTGCTGTCCGTGCAGGATCTGGCCTGCACCCTGACAGATTTGAACAACGCCGGTCAGCTGCCCCTGCGGGTCACCCATAACGATACCAAGATCAACAACGTCCTCTTTGACAGCGAAACCAACCGCGCTCTGGTGGTCATCGATCTGGATACCGTCATGCCCGGCCTCATGGGCCACGATTTCGGCGACGCGATCCGGTTTGCTGCCAACTTCGTGGAGGAGGACTGCCCCGAGCCCGAAAAGGCTGGCGTGAACCTGGATGTGTTCCGCGCCTTTGCCGAGGGCTTCCTGAGCACGACCGCCAAGACCATGACAGAAAAGGAAGTGGAGACCCTGGCTCTCAGCTGCTTCGTGCTGACGGCGGAGCTGGCTACCCGGTTCCTGGCGGACTATCTGGACGGCGACCTGTATTTCAAAACCAATTATCCCGAGCATAACCTCGTGCGTACCCGCTGCCAGATCGCGCTGGCAAAGGATATGCTGAAAAAGATGGACGAAATGGAAAAAATCGTCCGGGATTGCGTGGAAAAAGCGAAATGAACCCCCAAGTGCCTGCGGCCAAAATGTGCCGCAGGCACTTTTCCGTTCCCGGCAGAAAGTTCCCCTTGCTGTATTCGACAATGTGTGATATAATATACTGAACTATGTAGAAGGGAAAGTGTGCCCGCTGGGCATCACCTTTTGGACAGAACCTATGAAGTCTCTTAAACATAAAAAAATGGACTTGGACGCGGCGGCAAAGCTGCTGCTGATCATATTGATGGATGTGGTGGCAACGGTAGTGTCCTTCTTCTTTGGACTCTGGTTCCGGGCGGACTTCGTTTTCAGCGAGATACACATCTACCATCTGGAGGGCTTCCCATCCACAATGGCCATCTGGTGCGTGATTACAGTGGTGGTGTTTGCGCTGTTCCGGCTGTACAGCAGTATCTGGGCCTTTGTCAGCACCTCCGAGGTGTTCCGCATCGTGGGCGCGTATATGGTCCTGGGCGTGGCCGCGGTCTTTGTGTTCGGTTTTGACGGCTATGTGCTGCCCCGTTCCAGTACCGTGGTGGGCTTCCTGATGAGCTTCGTATTTACGGTGACCATCCGTTTTTCTTACCGTCTGATGAGAACGGCCCAGCAGAAATTTTCCCACCTGACCCATCAGGCCAATCTGAAGAACGTCATGATCATTGGTGCGGGTGATGCGGGCCGTACGCTGGCGACGGAATTTGTCAGCAGCAATTTTATCCGGGATCATCTGGCCTGCGTCATTGACGACAACCCCGCCAAGCAGGGTAAGCACCTGTGCGGTGCTCCCATCGTGGGTACCCGCCGGGATATTCCCGAAATAGTGAAGCAGTATAAGATCAGCAAGATCATTTTCGCCATCCCCAGTGCCCCGGCAGCAATCCGCAAGGAGATTCTGGATATCTGTACGACCACCGGCTGCGAGGTGCAGCTGCTGCCAGGCATCTATCAGATGGTCAACGGTGATGTCAGCGTCAGCAAGCTGCGCAAGGTAGACCCTCAGGATCTGCTGGGCCGGGACCCCATCAAGGTCAATCTGGAGGAGATATTTGCCTATATCTCCGGAAAAGTGGTCATGGTCACCGGCGGCGGTGGAAGCATCGGCAGCGAGCTATGCCGCCAGATCGCCCGAGCCAACCCCAAACAGCTTATTATCTTTGAAATTTACGAAAATAATGCCTACGATATCCAGATGGAGCTGCGCCGCAGCCACCCGGAGCTGAACCTGGAGGTTCTGATCGGCTCTGTCCGAAATACCAACCGGGTGGAATATGTGGTTAGCAAATACCGGCCCGATCTGGTATTCCATGCGGCGGCCCATAAGCATGTTCCCCTGATGGAGGACAGCCCCAATGAGGCCATTAAGAACAATGTGTTCGGCACCTACAAAATGGCAAAGGCCGCCGCCAAGTACGGCGTGAAGCGGTTTGTGCTGATCTCCACCGACAAGGCGGTAAACCCCACCAATATCATGGGCGCGTCGAAGCGTCTGTGTGAGATGGTAGTGCAGATGATGAACCGGGAATCCGATACGGAATTTGTGGCTGTCCGCTTCGGCAATGTGCTGGGCAGCAACGGCAGTGTCATTCCCCTGTTCAAAAAGCAGATTGAGGCAGGCGGCCCCGTTACCGTTACCCATCCCGACATCATCCGCTATTTTATGACAATTCCCGAAGCGGTGAGCCTGGTGTTACAGGCGGGCTATTATGCCAAGGGCGGCGAGATATTCGTACTGGACATGGGCGAGCCTGTGAAGATCGATACCATGGCCCGGAACATGATCCGTCTCAGCGGCTTCGAACCGGACGTGGATATCAAGGTGGAATATACGGGCCTGCGTCCCGGCGAAAAGCTCTATGAAGAGCTGCTGATGAAGGAGGAGGGCCTCCAGGAAACGGACAACAAGCTGATCCACATCGGCAAGCCCATTGAAATGAACGATGAACGGTTCAAGGAGCAGCTGGAGCGGCTGGACAAGGCCAGCCGTCTGGAGGTGTCCAACATGAAGGACATCGTCGCGGAGATCGTTCCTACTTACAAGCGAAAGGTGGAAGTGTAAGCCTATGTACCAGAAATACGGCAAGCGTCTGATCGATATCCTTCTGTCCGGTTGCTTTATTGTGTTCTTTTTCTGGGTGTATTTGATCATCGCCGTGGCCATTAAGATCGATGACCCCGGCCCGGTATTTTTCCGCCAGAAGCGGGTGGGCATCCATAAGACCCACTTCCAGATCCTGAAATTCCGCACCATGAAAATGGACACCCCTCACGATATGCCTACCCATCTGCTGGAAAATCCCGAGCAGTATATCACCCGGGTGGGCCGCATCCTGCGCAAAACTTCCCTGGACGAGTTGCCCCAAATTCTGCAGATCTTCACCGGGGAGATGTCCATCATCGGCCCCCGGCCAGCCCTGTGGAACCAGTTCGACCTGATTGCCGAGCGGGATAAGTACGGTGCCAATGATGTGCGCCCCGGCCTCACCGGCTGGGCCCAGATCAACGGCCGGGACGAGCTGCCTATCGATGTGAAGGCAAAATTTGACGGCGAATATGTGAAAAATCTTAGCTTCCGGTTTGACTGCAAGTGCTTCTTTGGTACCATCGTGTCTGTGCTGCGCCGGGACGGCGTGGTAGAGGGCGGCACCGGGCAGCTGGAGAAGGAAAAGGCGGAGGAAACCAAATGAAGGTGCTGGTGGTATGCCAATACTATAAGCCGGAGCCCTTCCGCATTTCCGATATCTGCGAAGCCCTGGCGGAGGCGGGCCATGCCGTCACCGTGGTGACGGGAACCCCCAATTATCCGGAGGGCATCATTTACGAGGGCTATGAAAACGGTGCCCACGGGGATGAAGTGATCGGCGGCGTAAGGGTTCACCGCTGTCCGCTGATCCCCCGGAAAACCGGCGCGCTGTACCGCTTCCTCAATTACTACAGCTTCGTGTTTTCTGCCCATAAATTCCTGCGGCAGATGGAGGACGACTTTGATGTGGTCTTCGTGAACCAGCTGTCTCCCGTAATGATGGCGGAGCCTGCCCTCAAGTGGGCGAAGCGGCACGGGAAAAAGTGTGTGCTGTACTGCCTGGATCTTTGGCCCGAAAGCCTGACTGCCGGCGGCATCGGCAGAAGCAGCCCCATTTACAAGCTGTTTTATCCCATTTCCCGGAAAATTTACCGGGCGGCGGATCACATTCTGGTAACCTCCAAGGGATTTGTTCCTTATCTGCGGGACTATATCCAGGCGGCGGGGCCTTACACTTATCTCCCCCAGTATGCCGAGGAGCTCTTCGGTCAGGTGCCGGAGTACGTTCCCCACGAAGGGCCGTATCACTTTGTATTCGCCGGGAACATTGGCGATATGCAGAGTGTGGAGACCATTATCGAAGCCGCGGCCTTGCTGAAAGGGGACGGCCGTGCGGTGTTCGACATCGTGGGCGACGGCGTTGCCCTGACCCGGTGCCGGGAAATGGCAGACGGACTTCCCAATGTGGTGTTCCACGGACGGCGGGATGTGTCGGAAATGGAGCGGTTTTATACCATGGCCGACGCCATGCTCGTTTCCCTGAAAGATAATCCCGTCATGGCAAGCACCCTGCCGGGGAAGGTTCAGTCCTATATGGCGGCGGGCCGGACGGTGGTCGGCTCCATCGGCGGCGAGACCGCATCCCTGATCGCGGAAGCAAACTGCGGTGTCTGCGCCGCCCCGGAAAACAGCCGGGAGCTGGCGGAAAAGATCCGGGAATTGCTGGATGCCCCCGAACGCTTTGCCCTGTACGGCAAAAACGCGAAAGCCTACTACCAGGATACCTTCCGCAAGGAAGCTTTTATGCAGAAACTGATTTCCGTACTGAGCGATCACTGCGGATGAAAAGAGGATAGATATGTTTCACAATAAAACCTTACTGATCACCGGCGGCACCGGCTCCTTCGGCAATGCGGTGCTGAACCGGTTTCTGAAAACCGATATCAAGGAAATTCGGGTCTTCTCCCGGGATGAGAAGAAGCAGGACGACATGCGCCACGAGTTTCAAGCCAAAATGCCTGAGGCTGCCAATAAGATCAAGTTCTTCATCGGCGATGTGCGGGACCTTGCTTCCGTAAAGAACGCCATGCACGGCGTGGACTACATTTTCCACGCGGCAGCATTGAAGCAGGTGCCCTCCTGCGAGTTCTTCCCCATGGAGGCCGTCAAGACCAACGTCATCGGCACCGATAATGTGCTGACCGCCGCAATCGATGCGGGGGTCAAGACCGTTATCTGCTTGTCCACCGATAAGGCGGCCTATCCCGTCAACGCCATGGGAACCTCCAAGGCTATGATGGAGAAGGTCATCGTTGCCAAGTCCCGCACCGTTGACCCGGAGGATACCAAAATCTGCTGCACCCGCTACGGCAACGTCATGTGCAGCCGGGGCAGTGTTATTCCCCTGTGGATCGACCAGATCAAGGCGGGCAACCCCATCACCATTACCGAGCCGAACATGACCCGGTTCATCATGTCTCTGGAAGAGGCGGTGGATCTTGTGCTGTTTGCCTTTGAAAAGGGCGTCAGCGGCGATATTCTGGTGCAAAAGGCACCTGCCTGTACCATCGAGACCCTGGCGAAGGCGGTCACCGGCCTGTTTGCTCCCGGCCATGAGATCAAGGTCATCGGCATCCGCCATGGCGAAAAGATGTACGAGACTTTGCTCACCAACGAGGAGTGCGCCAATGCCATCGACCTGGGCAACTTCTACCGGGTGCCCAGCGACAAGCGCGACCTGAATTACGACAAGTATTTCAAGGAAGGCGACACCGAGCGAAATGTTCTGACCGAGTTCAACAGCAACAATACCGATCTGCTGAACGTGGAGCAGGTACAGGAAAAGCTGCTGTCCCTGCAATATATCCGGGAGGAACTGGCCGCCTGGAATCAGAAGTAACAGAAGCTTAGGAGGATCGACATGAACATTTTGATCACCGGCGCAGCCGGATTTGTAGGAAAAAACCTCACTGCCGCGCTGCAGTGCATCCGGGACGGAAAGGACCGCACCCATCCGGGCCTGACCATTGGTGAGCTGTTCCTGTACGATATCGATTCTCCAGCCGCGCTTCTGGAAGAAGCCTGCCAGAAGGCGGACTTCGTCTTTAACCTTGCCGGCGTGAACCGGCCTCAGAATCAGGAAGAGTTTATGCGGGGCAATTTCGGCTTTGCATCCACCCTCCTGGATACCCTGAAAAAGTACAATAACACCTGCCCCGTTATGCTGTCCTCCTCCATCCAGGCCACCCTGGTGGGCCGCTACGCAAACGGCGAGTACGGCAAAAGCAAAAAAGCGGGGGAAGAACTGTTCTTCTCCTATGCCGCTGAAACCGGGGCAAAGGTACTGGTGTACCGTTTCCCCAATCTCTTCGGCAAATGGTGCCGCCCCAATTACAATTCCGCTGTGGCAACCTTCTGCCACAACTATGCCCATGATCTGCCCATCACGGTAAATGACCCCAAGGTGGAGCTGGAGCTGCTTTACATCGACGATCTGGTGGACGAGATGCTCGCCGCCCTGGAAGGGAAGGAGCACCACTGTGAGTTTGACGGTGTGAAAACGGTCCTGACAGAAAATGGCCGCTACTGCGCCGCCCCCGTGACCCATCATGTGACATTGGGGGAAATTGTGGAACTGCTGGATGCTTTCAAGGCCCAGCCCCGGACGCTGGTCATGCCGGAAATTCCCCATGACAGCTTTGCAAAAAAGCTGTATTCCACCTATCTGTCCTATCTCCCAAAAGAGAAGGCGGCGTTCCCGCTAAAGATGAATGTGGATGCCCGGGGCAGCTTTACGGAGCTGCTGCGCACGGAAAAGTGCGGCCAGTTCAGCGTGAATATCAGCAAGCCCGGCATCACCAAAGGCCAGCACTGGCATCATACCAAGTGGGAGTTCTTCATTGTGGTTTCGGGCCGCGGTCTGATCCAGCAGCGGAGGATCGGCTCTGAGGAAGTGCTGAATTTTGAGGTTTCCGGGGAGAAGATCGAGGCTGTCCACATGCTGCCCGGCTACACCCACAACATCATCAACCTGTCCGATACCGAGGATCTGGTGACCCTCATGTGGGCCAATGAATGCTTTGATCCCAATAAGCCTGATACTTTCTTTGAGGTGGTATAATCATGGAAATGAAGCTGGATTATTCCGATATTTCTTTTCAAAACAACGGTAAACTTAAGCTGCTGATCATCGTCGGTACCCGGCCGGAGATCATCCGTCTGGCGGCGGTCATCAACAAATGCCGCAAATACTTCGACTGTATTCTTGCCCATACGGGACAGAATTACGACTATAATTTGAATGGAATTTTCTTCCGGGACTTAGGCCTTGCCGACCCGGATGTGTATATGAACGCGGTGGGCGACGACCTGGGTGCCACCGTGGGCAACATCATCAACTGCTCCTATAAGCTGATGGCGGCAATCAAGCCTGATGCCATGCTGATTTTGGGCGACACCAATTCCTGCCTGTCCGCAATCCCCGCCAAGCGGCTGCACATTCCCATCTTCCACATGGAGGCGGGCAACCGCTGCAAGGATGAGTGCCTGCCGGAGGAGACCAACCGCCGCATCGTGGACATCATCTCCGACGTGAACCTGGCATACTCCGAGCACGCCCGGAAGTATCTGCACGAGTGCGGCCTCCCCAAGGAGCGTACCTATGTCACCGGCTCTCCCATGGCAGAGGTTCTGCACGCCAATTTGGATTCCATTATGGCATCCGATGTGCATCAGCGGCTGGGCCTGGAAAAGGGCAAGTATATCCTGCTGTCTGCCCACCGGGAGGAGAACATCGACACGGAAAAGAATTTTCTGTCCCTGTTCAACGCCATCAATGCTATGGCGGAAAAATACGATATGCCCATCCTCTATTCCTGCCATCCCCGCTCCAAAAAGCGGTTGGAGCAGAGCGGATTCGTTCTTGATAAGCGGGTCATCCGCAACGAGCCCTTGGGTTTCCATGACTATAACTGTCTGCAAATGAACGCCTTTGCGGTGGTGTCCGATTCCGGAACGCTTCCTGAGGAGAGCAGCTTCTTCACCAGCGTGGGCCATCCCTTCCCGGCGGTGTGTATCCGTACCTCTACGGAGCGGCCCGAGGCACTGGACAAGGCCTGCTTCGTTCTGGCTGGCATTGACGAGGGACATCTGCTGCAGGCGGTGGATACCGCTGTGCAGATGAACCTGGACGGCGACTACGGCATTCCCGTTCCCGACTATGTGGAGGAGAATGTTTCCACAAAGGTGGTCAAAATCATTCAGTCTTACACCGGCGTTGTGGACAAGATGGTCTGGCGTAAATACTAAAAAATTGAGGTGAAACGCATTGAAATACCTGTTTATCAATTCCGTGGCTGGTGTTGGCAGCACTGGGCGCATCGCGGCGGAAAAATGCCGGGAACTGATGGCACAGGGACATCCATGCGTTCTTGCCTACGGACGGGACAAGGGAAATTGTGACGACATCCCTACCATCCAGATCGGCAGCTCTCTGGATTATAACCTCCACGGTGCTCTGACCCGGGTGCTGGATGCCCACGGCTTCGGCTCCCGGGCTGCCACCCGCCGCTTTTTGGAGCAGGTGAAGGAGTTTGACCCCGATGTGGTCTGGCTGCACAATATCCACGGCTATTATTTGCAGGTGGAGCTTCTGTTTGCCTATCTCAAGGAAAGCCGGAAAAAGGTGATCTGGACCCTCCACGACTGCTGGGCCTTTACCGGCCACTGTCCCCATTTTGATTATATTGGCTGCGAAAAATGGCGTACCGGCTGTCACAACTGCGACCAGACCCGGGAATATCCTGCCAGTTTTGTGCTGGATGGCAGCCGCGAAAATTACGAGCGGAAACGCCGGGCCTTTACCGGTGTTTCCGACCTGACGCTGATCACGCCGTCCCAATGGCTGGCAGACTTGGTGAAGGACAGCTTCCTGGGAGAATACCCGGTGCAGGTCGTTCATAACCGGATCAATACCGATATTTTCCGTCCCACCGCCGGGGACTTCCGGGAAAAGTATGACCTGGAAGGGAAAAAGATGATCCTGGGTGTTGCCGGTGTCTGGTGTGAGCGGAAGGGGCTGCAGGATATGATCCGCTTGTCCCAGAGCCTGGACAAGACTTACCGGGTGGTGCTGGTAGGCCTGACCCAGGAGCAGATTGGGGAAATGCCGGAGACTGTGCTGGCTCTCCCCAGAACCCGCAGTCCCCGGGAACTGGCGGAGATATACTCTGCTGCTGACCTGTTTGTGAATCCCACCTATGAGGATACCTATCCTACGGTGAACCTGGAGGCCCGCGCCTGCGGTACCCGGGTGGTCAGCTACGATACCGGCGGATGCCGGGAGACCCTTGGCGACGGAGACACGCTGGTACCCAGGGGAAATTTTCAGGCACTTTTGGAAGCTGTCTGCAAGGAATAAAGGAGCCCATATGCAATACTACCGTTTTCCTAACAACAAAATAACGAAAGCTGCCTTTGGGGTATTTTTGTTCCTGTTGCTTTTGCTGTCGCGGGATACACTGATCACCACCTGCCTTCTGGGGCTCCATCTGTCCCAGTTTACAATGTTTGGGCTGATCTGTGTAGCAGGTCTTGTATTCCTGCTGAGCAATCTTCCCCAGGCGACAGACATGTTCACCGACAGGAGAATATTGTTCGTAATCCTGTTTACCATTGTTTTTCTGGCACCTATGGCGGCAAAGCAGGACTGGCAGATGATGTATTTCAGCGTGCTTTTGTGCCTGTATGTTGCTGTTTTTCTGACCTATTATATTTCCTATAAAGAGGTTGCGAAGTTCTATCTGGTGATCCTCTGTGCCCTGGGTGTTTATTCGGTTCTGGCAACCTATCTGTTCCGGGTCTTCCCGGACAGCGGAATGATTTCCGTTCCCACCTTCAAAAACGCCGCAGAGCGGGAATTTTATAACTTTGCCCTTTCTTTTGTTTCCATTATAGAGGTAAAGGGACGTAATTTCGGCATTTTCCGGGAACCGGGTGTTTATCAGTTTTTCCTGATCGTGGGACTTTATCTGAATAACTACTCTGTTACCTGGAAGAAGGCCTGGCAGCTTTGGCTGGTGAATATCCTGCTGGCGGTGACCATGCTTTCCACCTTTGCCACAGGCGGTGTCATTGAACTGGGCCTGCTGGCAGTGGTCATTTTCTTTGAAAAGGGATGGCATAAAGATAGCCGTGCCCGGCTGATCGCCGGCGCGCTGGTGGCGGTCGTGCTGATCGTCATCGGTGTGATCTTGGTGCAGGATGGGACGCTGGCCTATGAGCTGATAGGCATGGTGCAGAAGCTGTTTAACAACAGTGATTCCTCCTTGTCCCGTGTGGATGCCATCTTTAAGGATATCGAGATCTACCTGCAAACGCCCATCTGGGGTGAGAAGCTGGCCACGGTGCTTCACATGGTGGAGCACAATACCACTTCCACACTGATCCTGTTCGCGGGCTTCGGCACCCTGGTGGGGCTGCTGAATGCAGCGGCCTGGGTTGCCCTTGTATGGGAAAAGGAGCGGAAGCTCTGGGCAAACCTTGCACTGCTGGTGATCCTGTTCATGTCCTTCAATACCCAGAATCTGATCGCTGATGTGTTCTTCTGGCTCTTCCCGGTGATGGCTCTGGTGGAGCGGGGACTGCCGCTGCTGAAAGAGGGCGTGAAAAAATGAAGCGTGTTCTGTTTGTGACCAATGTAGCGGCGCCCTACCGGGTCAGCTTCTTTGAGGAGCTGAGCCGGGAAATGGAGGTGACTGTGCTGCTGACTGACAGCACGGAGCAGCACCAGACCCGGAATGCGGCTTGGTTTGTATCCCGACAGGTGGGCTACCGTCAGGTGCAGCTGGAAAAGTGCCTGCTGACCCTGGGCGGGGAGCGGCTTTGCACCGATGTGCTGGACTGGCTGAAAAAGCCCTGGGATGCCATTGTGGTCTGTGGGTATTCTTCCCCGACGGTTTTGCTGGCTATGGCCTGGCTGCGGCTGCGCGGGATCCCCTTCTATATGGAAGTGGACGGCGGCCTGATCCGGGAGGAATCCCGGCTGAAATACCGCTTCAAAAAGCTGCTGGTCACCGCTGCTGACCGCTGGATCAGCAGCGGTGCCTATACGACCCAATACCTGGCCCATTACGGTGCCAGGGAGGAGGATACGTCCTTTTATCCCTTTTCTTCCCTGAGGGAAGCGGATATTCTCTCACAGGCGGTATCCCGGGAGGAAAAGTGCAGTTTGCGCCGGGAATTGGGCATCGGGGAAGCCAATATGGTGCTCTCCATTGGCCAGTTCATCCCCCGCAAGGGCTTTGATGTGCTCCTGCGGGCAGCGGCGAAGCTGCAGCCGGATACGGGAATTTACATTGTAGGCGGCGAACCCACGGAGGAATACCTGCGGCTGCGGGAGGAGCTGGATCTGACCAACATCCATTTCGTGGGTTTCCTGAAAAAAGAGGAGCTTGCGAACTATTACCGTGCGGCAGATGTATTCGTGCTTCCCACCCGGGAGGATATCTGGGGACTTGTCATCAATGAGGCCATGGCCTGCGGCCTGCCGGTGGTGACTACCGACAAATGCGTTGCAGGCCTGGAGCTGATCGAGGAAGGCATCAGCGGCTATATCGTCCCGGTGGATGATCCCGAAAAGCTGGCGGAAAAGCTGAACACCGTCCTCAGCGGTGATCCCGGTGCCATGGGCGCGGCCGCTCTGGAAAAGATCCGGCCTTATACCATCGAAAATATGGCCAGGGCACATGTGGAAATTTTTAACCAACAGGAGTAAAACGATGCATATCATCTATGCCGTTACCACTTGTTCCGACAAGGTATACCGGGAGCTATTCTCCCATGTAAAGGTGAAGCCTGCCTTCCAGTCCCAGAAGTACCACCGCCTGCTCATTGAAGGCCTGGCGGCGGGGGCGGAGGTGGATGTGGTAGCCAATCCCCCGGTGAACCGCTCGCTCATGGATCGGGAATTGATCCGTCTCCCGGAAGAGATTGAGGGCGGTGCCCGGTATCACAATCTGTGTGCCGTACGCAACCCTGTTCTGAAAATGCTGCATGTGGCTTTTGGTACCTTCTGGAAAACCTTTTGCTTGGCCCAGAAGGATTCTGCTGTGGTGGTGGACTGCCTGAACCGGGTGGCGGCTCTTTCTGCCCAACTGGCGGCGCGGCTTCGGGGCTGCCGGTGTGTGGGCATCGTAACGGACCTGCCGGATCTGCTGCCCGGCGGAAAATTCTCCAAGACTATGGCGAACTTCGTAATCCGGCACTGCACCGATTATGTGCTGCTGACCGAGGCTATGAACGATTACTTAAACAAGGCCGGAAAGCCCTATGTGGTGCTGGAGGGTCATGCCGATATCACCATGGGGGAGAAGCTCCCTTCCATGGAGCGGAAGATACCTGGCCGGGTCTGCTTCTACGCCGGCGGTGTCAGCAAGCAGTATGGCCTGGGGCATCTGGTAGAAGGCTTCCGCATGGCGGATATCCCCGATGCCCGGCTCCACATCTACGGCCCCGGCGACTATGTGGACGAGCTGCAGGAAATTGCCCGGCAGGATGACCGGATCTTCTACGGCGGGATGTTGCTGAGCAGTGAGATCGTGGAAAAGGAAATGGAAGCAACCCTGCTGGTGAATCCCCGTCCCACGGACGAGGAATATGTAAAATATTCCTTCCCCTCCAAGACCATGGAGTACATGGCTTCCGGAACCCCGGTGCTGACCACCCGGCTGCCCGGTATGCCGAAGGAATACTATCCCCATGTGTATTTTATTGACGAAGAAACCCCTGATGGCATTGCCGCCGCGTTGAAAGCAGTTCTGACCAATTCCGACGAGGAACTGTTCCGAAAGGGTTGCGAGGCCCGGAAATTCGTCCTGGAAGGGCGAAATAACGTGATCCAGGCGGGAAAGATCCTGGATATGCTGAGTAAATAACAGGAAGTGACGAAATGAAGCTGATGTGGCTGTGCAATATGATCCCCGCGGCAGTGCAGGAAAAGCGGAAGGGTAGTGCCTCCGGGGGCATGTGGGTTGACCACGTGCTCAGCGGCCTGCGGCAGCAGGATATGGATATTCGCATCCTGTGCCTTGGAACGGAAACTGATTCCGGAGAATTGGACAGCCGCTGCAGCTATGGAATTTTTCAGGAAGGGCCTCCCTATGTGTATCTGCCGGAGCTGGAAAGCAGGTTCCGGGAGGAGCTGAAAGCATGGCAGCCGGATGTGCTCCATATCTGGGGCACCGAATACGGTCATACCCTCGCCATGGTCAACGCCGCCGAAGCTCTGGGCCTGCTGGACCGGGTGGTGGTGAGTATCCAGGGGCTGTGCTCGGTCTATCCCAGGCATTACGCGGAGGGGCTTCCGGAAAAGGTCTGTCGGGGCTATACCTTCCGGGATCTGGTTCGCCGGGACAATATCCGGGGCCAGCAAAAGAAATTTGCCCTGCGGGGGGATTTGGAAGAAAAGGCACTGAGAAAGGTTCGCCATGTGATTGGCCGCACCGATTGGGACAGGGTATGTACCGCCCGGATCAATCCTGAGGCCGCATACCACTTCTGCAATGAGACCCTGCGGGAGCCCTTCTATGAAGGCCTCTGGCAGTACGAAGGGTGCCAAAAGCACCGGATTTTTGCGTCCAGCTGCATGTATCCCATCAAGGGCTTCCATTATCTGCTGGAAGCCTTTGGAGAGCTGACGAAGCAGTACCCGGATGCCACCTTGGCAGTGCCGGGAAACAGCTACCTGACCATGAACCCACTGCGGCGTACAAACTACCAGAAATATCTGGCAGACCTGACCCGCCGCTTCGGACTGGAAAATAAGATCGAATTCTTGGGCAGCCTGACGGCGGAGGAGATGAAGGCGCAGTACCTGCGTGCCAACGTGTTTGTCCTGCCCTCTACCATTGAAAATTCCCCCAATTCCCTTGGGGAAGCCATGCTGCTGGGCGTTCCCTGCGTGGCGGCGGATGTGGGCGGCGTCGGTAATATGCTTGCTAATGGCCGGGAGGGGTATGTTTACCAGTCCACCGCGCCCTATATGCTGGCGCACAATATCAGGAACGTTTTTGAACAGGGCAGCGGGGCGGAGTCCATGAGCCTTGCCGCGAGAAGCCATGCCGCGGTCACCCACGACCCGGAAAAAAATCTGCAGGAACTGCTGGAGATATACCGTAGCCTGCTGTAAGGAAGGAGAAGAGCCATGGAACAGGATATCCTGATCAGCGTCATTGTGCCGGTTTACAATGTGGAAGCCTACCTGCCCCGGTGCGTGGATTCCATTCTGGCTCAGACCTATTCCAATCTGGAGATCATTCTGGTGGACGACGGCACCAGGGACGCGTCGGATAAAATTTGCGACGATTACGCCCGAAAGGACAGCCGCGTTCGCGTCATCCATAAAGAAAACGGAGGCCTCAGCAGTGCCCGGAACGCGGGTATCGACACGGCAAAGGGCGAGTACCTGGCTTTCGTGGACAGCGACGACTGGATCGAGCCGGAGACCTACGAAACCATGCTGGGCCTGGCACGGCAGTATGGCGTGAAGCTGGTCTGCGGCGGGCGGTACGATGTCAGCAGCGAGACCGGACAGCGGGAAGTGGGCCTGTGCCCTCCGCGGCAGGAAGTAGTGGATGGGGAAGAGGTGGTCCGCAGGATCTTCCTGTGGGAAAACATCGATTCCGCCTCCTGGGACAAGTTGTACCACCGCTCCCTCTTCCGGGAGATCCGCTTCCCCTTGGGGAAAATCTGCGAGGATATCCCCATTATGTATCGTATTGTGCTGGATGCGGGACGGGTCGCCATGTGCGACAAGCCTTTTTATAATTACTATCACCGGCCCGGCAGCATCACCACCGCTTCGGTATCGGAAAAGACCTTCCATTTCGCGGAGCATACAGCGGTGATCTACCCCTATATCTGCCTGAACCATCCCCACCTGAAAAATGAAGCCCGGTATTTCCGCATCCGCTCCCTGGTTCATACCATGCTGTGCGTGGATTTGGCTGGGAAGGCGGCCCGGAAGGAATTTGCCGGGCAATACCGGGAGGCAGCCCGGGAGCTGAGGGCAAGTCTGCCCTTCCTGCTGACAAGCCCCTTCTTTGGCCAAAAGGAGCGGCTGACAGATTTGACCCTGGCCCTGGGAGCATACCGCCTGCTGCGGCGGATATACCATGGACTGAAATGACCAAAGCATTTGGAGTAGAAACATGAAGCGACAAAACCGCGTGGCGTTTTTTAATATCTTGAGTACGGTGCTTTTGCAGGGCATTTCCGTCTTTACTGCACCCCTGATCGCGGATATGCTGGGTACCAGCGGCTACGGTGTTGTGCGCATTTACACCATCTGGGTGAGCGTGTGCGCCATTGCCTTCACCCTGCAGACCCAGGGCACGCTGGTCAACGCCCGGGTGGAATACCCCGAGGAGGATCAGCCTAAGTACCAGTCCTCGGTAATGGCCCTGTCGCTGCTTGTTTTCCTGCTTTGCAGCGGCATTGTGCTCCTGTTTATCCGGCCCATCTCCGGGGCACTGCAGCTGCACTGGTTCCTCGTTCTGCTGATCCTGTTCCAGTCCTTCGGTACCTTCTGCGTGAATTTTCTGAACAGCAAGTTTACCTACGAATTCAAGGCAGACAAAAATATGCTCGTGTCCCTGGCGGTGGCTCTGACGACACTGGCGTTGTCGGTGGCACTGATCCTGATGCTGCCGGAGGAGATCAATTATTATGGCCGCATCCTGGCCCTGGCTATGACCTACGGCTGCTTGGGCATCTTTATTTGCGCTTACGTCCTGATAAAAGGAAAGACCTTCTATAACCGGGAATACTGGAAGCTGTGTCTGACGCTGGCACTGCCGGTGGTGTTCTATAACCTGTCCGACCTGGTGCTGGGCCAGAGCGACCAGGTGATGATCCAGCAGATGCTGGGTGAGTCTCAGGTGGGCCAGTACGGTCTGGCATTCAACTTCGGCGGCATCATGTTCACCATTTTCACTGCCCTGAACAACAGCTGGACCCCCTTCTTCTTTGAGGATATGAAGCAGGGCAGGCGGGAGGAAATGCAGCGGCAGGCGAAGAATTTTCTGGAGCTGTTCACCGTTCTCGGCGTGGGCTTTGTGCTGCTGGCGACGGAAGTGTATCATGTATTTGCCAGAGATCGGGAATTCTGGGACGGCACCATTTTGATCCCGGTATTTGTTACCAGTTATTATCTGAATTTCCTGTGCACCTTCCCGGTGAATTTTGAATACTATCACAAGAAAACCAAAGTGGTGGCGGTGGTCACCATTTCCGTGTCTCTGGTGAATATCGGGCTGAACTATGTGCTGATCCAGTGGGTAGGAATATTGGGTGCGGCATTGGCCACGGCATTTTCCCACGGCCTTCAGTTTACGGCCCACTACATCTATGTCCGCTATATTCTGAAGCAGGGAGAGTATCCCTTCGGCATCCGGCTGTGGGCGAAATACCTGGCGGTGTTTCTGGTGATGGCGGTATTTGCTATGGTGACGCCTGAATGGGCGGTGCTCCGCTGGACATTGGGCGCGGCCATCGGCCTTTGGGAGCTGCGGCGGATCGCAAAGCGAAAAGTTCTGATCTGATCGGAAAGGGGAGTGGAAACATGAAAAAAGTCCTGTTTACCGCAACGGTCGTAAAGACCCACATCATGCAGTTCCATATCCCCTATTTGAAGCTGTTCCGGGACATGGGCTGGGAAACGGCGGTGGCAGCCCGGAACGACTATGAAGATCCGGCGGACTGCGTGATCCCTTACTGCGATACCTATTTTGACATTCCCTTCGAGCGGTTCCCCCTGAAGCCCGCCAATATCCGGGCCTACCGGGAGCTGAAAAAGATTATCGACGAAGGAAATTATGACATTATCCACTGCCATACCCCTGTGGGTGCTATGGTCACCCGGCTGGCAGCTGCGGATGCCCGGAAGCGGGGTACAAAGGTCATCTATACTGCCCACGGCTTCCATTTCTTCAAGGGCGCGCCGCTGCTGAACTGGCTGGTGTACTGCCCGGTAGAATGGCTTCTGGCCCACCTGACGGACGTGTTGGTGACCATCAACCGGGAGGACTACGCCTTTGCCCAAAAGCACATCCACGCCAAACGCATTGAATATGTTCCCGGTGTGGGCATCGATACGGAAAAATTCCGGCTGGAGTGCTGGAACCGGAACGAAAAACGCCGGGAGCTTGGCTTCGGCGGGGAGGATTTTCTGCTGCTGACCGTGGCGGAAATGACAAAAAACAAAAATCATTCCACCGTTCTGAAGGCACTAAGCTTGCTGAAGAACGAACCGGAATTTGCGGATATGCACTATCTGATCGTGGGCCGGGGGGAGAATCAGCCTGCCCTGCAGGAGGAGGTTTCCCGGCTGGGAATTGAGCAGCATGTCCATTTTCTGGGCTACCGCAGCGATGTGCGGGAGCTGTACCGCAGCTGTGATCTGTTTGTATTCATGTCCTTCCGGGAGGGCCTTTCCGTTGCCCTGATGGAGGCTATGTGTTGC
Source organism: Oscillospiraceae bacterium (assembly GCA_017461445.1). Classification (GTDB taxonomy): domain Bacteria; phylum Bacillota; class Clostridia; order Oscillospirales; family Oscillospiraceae; genus Faecousia. The sequence continues at coordinate 22,965 of JAFTXW010000015.1, read as the reverse complement.
GGGATGCCCACCGTCTGCTCCGCCATCCGGGGCAACACGGATCTGATTGAAAACGGTGTGGAGGGCATCCACGCAGAGAATACACCCCAGGCAGTGGCGGAGGCCATCCTGGCCCTACGCCGGGACCCGGAGCGCAGGCGCGCGCTGGGGCGCGCAGCGTCGGAGAAGATAAGGCTTTTTGACGCGAAAAACGTACACAAAACCATGAAAGACATTTATCTGAGCATGTAGCGAGGTGAACGCGGATGAAGGGAACGCTGATCGTATCCCTGGATTTTGAGCTTTTCTGGGGAATGCTGGAGGTTTGCCCCCTGGAAGACTATCAGGACAATGTACTGGGCGGCCGGGCGGCGATTCCCCGTCTGCTGGAGCTGTTTGAAAAATACGGCATCCATGCCACCTGGGCAACGGTGGGCTTCCTCTTTGCCGAAAGCTATGAGGAGCTGGCCGGGTATTTCCCGGAGCAGCTGCCTACCTATGCCGATGAACGGCTGCTGCCCTATCCCTGGTTTCGGAAGATCGGCAGCACCGAGGAGACTGCCCCCTGCTTTTACGCGCCGTCCCTGATCTCCCAGGTGGCAAAGGCCCCGGGGCAGGAGATCGGAAGCCACAGCTTTTCCCATTTTTACTGCCGGGAAAAGGGCCAGATACCGGAGCAGTTCCGGCAGGATATGGCCGCAGCCAAAGCCATCGCCCGGGACAAGGGCTATGATATCACCTCCGTGGTGCTGCCCCGGAACCAGACCGCACCGGAATATACCCGGGTCCTGCGAGAATTGGGCTTCACGGCCTACCGGGATGAGGAAAACGACTGGTGCCACAAGATCCCCTGGCGGCCCCTGCGGCGCATGATGAAGCTGGCAGACGTTTACTTCCCCCTGACGGGGCTGGGCGGCTATCGGCCAAAAAATGAGAACGGCATCTGGAACCTGATGGGCTCCCGGATGTACAAGCCCATACTGAAGCCCCTGCGGTTTATGGAGCGGGTGAAGCTTCATAGGATCAAAGCCCAGATGCGCCATGCGGCGAAAAACGGGCTGACCTTCCATCTTTGGTGGCATCCCCACAACGTCGGCATCCTGACCGGGGAGCACCTGGCGCAGTTGGAGGAAATTTTTGTTTATTACCGGCAGCTGCGGGAAAAGTACGGCATGGAGAGCCTTAATATGCGGGAAGCGGCCCAGGCAGAGGAGGAAGCATGGAACCGAAAATAAGCTTCATCGTTCCCGTTTACAATGTGGAGCGGTATATTTCCCAGTGCCTGGACAGTATCCTGTGCCAGGCGGGGGAGGACTGTGAAGTCATTGTGGTGGACGACGGTGCCACCGATTCCTCCGGTGTCCTCTGCGACCGGTATGGCAACGAATATGAAAACGTGACGGTGATCCACAAGCCTAACGGCGGCTTGTCCTCTGCCCGGAACGCGGGTATGGAGGCGGCGAAAGGCCAATATGTGTGCTTCGTGGATTCGGATGACTATATTGCCGGGGGAGCGGTGGCGCAGCTGCTCCAATGGATGGACGGAAGCGAAGCGGACATCGTTTTTCTCCGCTGTGACAAGTTCTATCCCGACGGCAGTACCGAGCCTATGGCTGACGGTGTCACCGCCGGGGGCGTTCGGGGCAAGGAGAAGGCACAGGTGCTGGAATTCCTGGCAGACTGCCCCAAGTACCCCGGCAGTGCCTGGGCCAAATTGTTCCTGCGGGATTTTCTCACCGCAAGCGGCCTTCGCTTTCCCGACGACCGGCGGCTCTCTGAGGATCTGATCTACTGTCTCAACGCTTTTCTGGCGGCAGAGCGGTTCGACGCGCTGGAATGCCCATTCTACCTGTACCGTCAGGGAAGAACGGATTCCATCACCAATAATATCAGCTCCCGCTACTATTTTGACACAACACTGTTCATCACAGAGGTTGTGCAGCGTTTTGCCAGAGACAAGGCCCCGGTAAGCGGGGAGGGAGCCTGCGCACTGTCCTTTGCGGCCTTTGAGTATGTGATCCTGGCGTGGCAGCAGGCATTCCTGTCCGGGGAGGACGGGGAGCGGGCCTACCGTTTTCTGAAAGAATACCGCTGGATACTGAAATACGGACGTTCGGCCAGAACGCGTCTGGTAAGAACGGTGAGCAGCGTGATCGGCCTGCGGGCTACCACGAAGCTGCTGAATTTCTACATGAAAAACCGAAGATAATTGTGAGGTTATTATGGATTGTATCAACCGTTTCCGGGATATTTACCTGCAGGACCCTGCGGGAATTTCCTTCTGCCCTTACCGCATCTGCCCCATTGGTGCCCACTCCGACCACCAGTACGGCAAGATCACGGGCCTTGCCATCGACAAGGGCATCCACATTGCCTACCGGCCCAAGACCACCGGCATTGTGGAGCTGCGCTCTCTGCAATTCCGCAAGCGGGCCCAGTGGCATGTAAATTCCGTGCCTGAGCAGAAGCAGAACGACTGGGCCGACTATCTCCGGGGGGCGACCGTGGCCCTGGGTAAGAAATACCCGCTGAAAACCGGTATCTGCGGTGTCATCGAGGGAAGCCTGCCCATCGGCGGCCTGTCTTCCTCCGCTGCTGTTATTATCGCCTTCCTCTCTGCCCTGTGTAAGGTCAACAACATCCAGCTTTCCGAGCATGAGATGATCATGACGGCCCTTTCCGCGGAGAATGACTATGTGGGCGTGTCCTGCGGCAAGCTGGACCAGTCCTGCGAGGTATACTCCAAGAAGGACCACCTGCTGTACCTGGACACGAAGGACGACAGCTACGAGTTGATCCCCACCAATCCCAACATGAAGCCCTACAAGATCGCCATTTTCTTCTCAGGCCTGGAGAGGACACTGGCGGGCTCCAAGTTTAACATGCGTGTGGACGAGTGCCGCAGCGCGGGCTATGCCCTGAAAGCCTTTGCCGGGATGGAGTACGGCAAATTCAATGAGACCTTCCTGCGGGATGTGCCCTATGAAGTCTTCCAGGAGCACAAGCACCGCCTGCCGGATAACTGGCGCAAGCGTGCCGAGCATTGGTACACGGAGTTCCAGCGTGTCCAGAAGGGGGCGGAGGCCTGGCGCAGGGGCGATATCGAGGCCTTCGGCAAGCTTTCCTTTGAAAGCGGCTATTCTTCTATTTACAACTATGAGACCGGCTCTCCTGAATTGAAGGAGCTTTACGAGATCATGACCCACACCGACGGCATCTACGGCGGACGGTTCTCCGGCGCGGGCTTCAAGGGCTGCTGCATGGCTCTCATCGACCCGGCTTTCGAGGAATCCATTATTGAGAACGTGACCACCAAATATCTGGCGGTTTTCCCGGAATTGAAGGGCAAATATTCCGCCCATATTTGCCACAGCGCGGACGGAGTGACATTATGAAATGCTTGATTTTGGCGGCGGGCTATGCTACCCGCCTGTACCCCCTGACAGAAAACTTCCCCAAGCCCCTGCTGCCTGTAGGGGAGAAGACCATCCTGGACTGGCTGGTGGACGACATCGACACCGCCGGGCTGGTGGAGGAATATGTGGTGATCTCCAACCACAAGTACGCCCATCATTTTGATGCCTGGGCAAAGACCAAGACCATAAAGGTCACCGTGGTGGACGACGGCACCGATTCCAACGAGACCCGCCTGGGTGCGGTGAAGGATATCCAGTTCGCCATCGAGACGCTGGGCCTGGACGATGATCTGCTGGTCATCGCCGGGGACAATGTGCTGGATTTCAGCCTGACAAAATTCCTGGCCTATATCCGGGAAAAGGGCACCAGCTGCATCATGCGCTACTATGAAGCGTCCGAACAGAAGCTGACGAAGTGCGGTGTTGTCCAGGTGGATGAAAAGGAAAAGATCCTGGGCATGGAGGAAAAGCCCACCCAGCCCAAATCCCATTGGTGCTGCCCACCCTTCTATTATTACACCCGGGAGGATGCCCGGCTGGTGGCTAAGGGAATTGAAGCCGGCTGCGGTACCGATGCCCCCGGCAGCTACATCGCGTGGCTGTGCACCCAGACCACCGTCCATGCCATGGAAATGCCCGGAAGCCGTTTTGACGTGGGCAATCTGGAAAGCTATAACAAAATTCGGGCCGAATACCGGGGTATTACCCGGTAAAGGAGGATTTTTATGAAGATTGCAGTTGCTGGTACCGGCTATGTGGGCCTGTCCATGGCCACGCTGCTGGCTCAGCATCATACCGTTACGGCGGTGGATATCGTGCCTGAAAAGGTGGAGATGATAAACAGCCGTATTTCTCCCATCCAGGATAAGGAAATTCAGGAGTTTTTTGCCGAAAAACAGCTGGACCTGACGGCTACCCTGGATGCCGAAGCCGCTTACGCTGATGCGGAGTTCGTCATCATTGCCGCGCCCACCAACTATGACAGCGTGCGCAATTACTTCGATACCTCCGCCGTGGAAAGCGTGATCCGGCTGGTGATGGCGGTGAACCCCGATGCCATCATGGTCATCAAATCCACCATTCCCGTGGGCTTTACCCAGCACATCCGGGAGGTAACCGGAAGTGAAAATATTCTGTTCAGTCCCGAATTTCTGCGGGAAAGCCGGGCCCTGTACGACAACCTGTATCCCAGCCGCATCATCGTGGGCACCGACCCGGAGGACGAGCGTCTTACCAGGGCGGCAGAGACCTTTGCTGGTCTTTTGCGGGAGGGGGCCCTCAAGGAAAACGTGGAGACCCTCATCATGGGCTTTACGGAGGCCGAGGCGGTAAAGCTGTTCGCCAACACCTACCTTGCCCTGCGGGTTAGCTTCTTCAATGAGCTGGATACCTACGCCGAAATGAAGGGCCTGGATACCCGCCAGATCATCCGCGGCGTATGCTTGGACCCCCGGATCGGGGACCATTACAACAACCCCTCCTTCGGCTACGGCGGCTACTGCCTGCCCAAGGATACCAAGCAGCTGCTGGCCAACTACCAGGATGTGCCGGAAAATCTGATCCAGGCCATTGTGGACAGCAACCGTACCCGGAAGGATTACATTGCCGAGCGGGTGCTGGAAACGGCAGGCTACTATGAAAACCGGGGGAAGTCCCGTAAACAGGTCACCGTGGGTGTGTACCGCCTGACCATGAAGGCCAACTCCGACAATTTCCGTCAAAGCTCCATCCAGGGCGTTATGAAGCGGATCAAGGCCAAGGGTGCGAAGGTGGTCATCTACGAGCCCAGCCTGCCCGACGGCGATACCTTCTTTGGAAGCAAAGTGGTAAATGATCTGGATGTATTTAAGCGCATCAGCGATGCCATCATCGCCAACCGCTACGACAGCTGTCTGGACGATGTGGAGGAAAAGGTCTATACCCGGGATCTGTTCCGCCGGGATTGAGAAAACGCAGGAATCTCTCAGCTTTTGGGCTGGGAGATTCTTTTTTTGCTGTTTCCACCAAAAGAAGGCCTTGCATTTTGTGATTTTTTGCGATACAATAAATTGAATTATAATCTTTTGTACGAGGTCAAACTGTGTATTTAAAATCATTGGAACTGCAGGGCTTCAAGTCCTTTCCGGACAAGACCCTGATCCGCTTTGGCGATGATATCACCGCCATCGTTGGCCCCAACGGCTCGGGTAAATCCAATATTTCCGATGCCATCCTCTGGGTCATGGGTGAGCAGAGCTCCAAGACCCTCCGGGGTGCCAAGATGGAGGACGTGATCTTCGGCGGCACCCAGAAGCGTGCTTCCGTGGGCTTTGCCGAAGCCACTTTGACACTGGATAATTCTGACCGGGCCCTGGCTTACGATGCCGATGAGGTGATGGTCACCCGCCGGTATTACCGCTCCGGCGACGGCGAATATTACATCAACAAGCAGTCCGCCCGCTTGAAGGACATCCATGAGCTGTTCATGGACACCGGCCTGGGCCGGGAGGGCTATTCCAATATCGGCCAGGGCCGCATCGACGAGATCTTGTCTCTGAAAAGCGGTGACCGCCGGGAAATTTTTGAGGAGGCTGCGGGCATCTCCAAGTACCGTCACCGCAAGGAGGAGACCGAGCGGAAACTCCAGCACACCGAGGACAACTTGCTCCGCATTGGTGACAAGGTCTCCGAACTGGAATTGCAGCTGGAGCCCCTGAAAGTTCAGTCTGAGAAGGCCCGGAAGTATCTGGAATTGAAGGACGAATTGAAGGGCATTGAGGTGGCCGTATGGCTGGAAACCCTGGAAAAGCTGTCCGCCGCCGCAAAAAAGGCGGAGGAGGACTATGCTTCCGCATCCTTTGTATTACAGCAGGCCCACGATGAGCTGGACAGCCTCTACCGCAAGGCGGAGGAGTTGGGCACCAGCCTTCGCAGCCGGGATGGGGAACTGGAAACCGTCCGTTTGAAGGTCAACATGCTCCAAAGCACCCACCAGCAGCTGGACGGCCAGATGGCGGTGCTCCGGGGCAACATGGAGAACAACAACGGCAATATTGCCCGCATCGAGGAGGAACTCCAGGGACAGGAGGACCGCACCGGCGGCATTCTGTCCCAGATCGACCAGGCCAATAACCGTATTACAGAAATCGAAAATACCCTGTCCGAAAAGCGGCAGGAGCTGGAAGAAAGCCAGCGTCAGCTGGCGGCCATGACAGCCAGTGCCCAGGGATTGACAAAGCAGTATCTGGAGCTCCGGGGAAAGGAATCCAGTCTGGCGGCGGATATCGCCGGACGGCAGGCGGATGTCCGGGGCCTGGAGGACAGCATGGTGCAGACCCAGGAGCGGCTGCAGCAGCTAAGTACCGACCTATCCGCAGGTGCGGCCCGGCACCACGAGGCCCAGACCAATCTGGACGAAAGCCGCGCCCAGCTGCGCAAAGCCCAGGATGAGGTCACCGCTGCGAACAACACCATTGCAGGCTATACCCTGCGTCTGAATACCCGCCAGAAGCGGCGGGAGGAGCTGAATGGTCAGCTGCGGGAGCTGACCCGGGACTTAGAATCCGTTACCGCTAAGGCGCGGGTCTACCGGGCCATGGAGCGGGACTTTGAAGGCCTCAATAAGGCTGTCCGTATGGTCATGCAGGAAGCCCAGCGGGGTGCTCTGCGGAACATCCACGGCCCCGTGTCCCGCCTGATCCGCACCGAGGACGGCTTCACCGTTGCCATCGAGATCGCTCTGGGCGCAGCCATGCAGCAGATCGTTGTGGGCAATGAACAGGACGGCAAGGCTGCCATCCAATATCTGAAACGCACCGGCGGCGGACGGGCCACCTTCCTGCCGCTGAGCACCATACAAAGCAAGAACTTACAGGAAAACGGCTTGGAAAACTGCCGGGGCTTCGTTGGCGTTGCCTCACAGCTGGTGACCTGTGACCCCATGTACCGGGGCATCGTGGAAAATCTGCTGGGCCGGACAGTCATCGTCCAGGATATGGACGCAGCTATTAACATGTCCCAGAAGTACCGAAACCGTTTTAGAATCGTCACTCTGGACGGTCAGGTGATGAATGCCGGCGGCTCCATGACCGGTGGTTCCGTCAATAAGGAGGCGGGCATCCTGTCCCGTGCCAACGAGCTGGAAAAGCTGACGGCAAGGGAAAAGAAGCTGCAGCAGGACAAGCTGGTGGCGGAAGCGGAAATGCAGGAGGCCCAGCGGCTGTGCGACCAGGTGGAATTCCAGATGGCTGCCGCCCGGGATCAGCTGCGGGAAGCGGAGGATCAGGTTCTGCGGCTCCAGGGTCAGGAGAAGCAGTATGAGATCCTCGTGAACGCCATTATGGAGGCGGAGGAATCCGCCCGGCGAGAAAAGGACTCCCTGGCGGAGCGGGATCGCTCCGACCGGGAGCGTTACGCAGCCCAGCAGGCAAAGATCCAGGTCTACAGCCAGCAGCTGGCGGAAACCAGAACCAGCCTGGAAGCCCTGGAGGGCAGCCAGACCGAAGCTGCGGAAGCTACCGCCGCCATTACAGACCAGATGACGGCCCTGAAAACCGAGGAAGCGGCTCTGGAAGCGGAAGCCGCAACGGCCAGGGCGCACATCGCTGATTTGCAAAACCTCCGCTCCGCCATGGAGGGTGACCGGGAAAAGAAGATCGCCCTGATGGAGGCCATTCGGGAGGACAACGCCCGCATTGACCGGGAGCTGGAAGCCCTGAGGACACGCCAGCAGGAAAACGATACCGAAGCCAACCAGATGAACAGCCAGCTTCAGAAGATCCTGGCTGACCGGGCAGAGGCGGAAGCCACCAAGACCCGTGCCGAGCGGGACGCTCAGGAGAAGAGCAAGGACATCCTGACCATGGAGCGTGCCTGCGCCAATCTGGAAAATAAAAAGACCACTACCGCTATGGAAGAGCGGCAGATCATCGATAAGCTGTGGGACACCTACGGCCTGACCCCCGGCACCGCAGCCGAGCACAAGGGCGAGATCGAGAATGTTACCGCAGGTAACCGCCGCATCAGCGAATTGAAGCGGAAGATCAGCGCGCTGGGTACCCCCAATCTTGGTGCCATCGAGGAATATGCCCGTGTTAACGAGCGGTATACCTACTTAGCTGCCCAGCGGGACGATGTGCTGACCTCCAAGCGGGAGCTGGAAAGCATCATCCGGGACATTACAAAGGAAATGACCAGCATTTTTGTCACGGAATTCACCAAGATCGACCATTATTTCGGCCAGACCTTTGAGGAAATGTTCGGCGGCGGCAAGGGCCAGCTGATCCTCGAGGATCCGGAGAACCCGCTGACCTGCGGCATTGAAATCCGTGTTCAGCCCCCGGGAAAGCAGGTCAAGACCATCACACTGCTCTCCGGCGGCGAGAAGGCCTTCGTGGCGACGGCTCTGTACTTTGCCATTTTGAAGGTCCGTCCCACCCCCTTCTGTCTGCTGGACGAGATCGACGCGGCCCTGGATGACCGAAACGTGGAGCGGTTTGCCAGCTATTTGCACAACCTGAGCCAGAACACCCAGTTCATCGTCATCACCCACCGCCGCGGCACTATGGAAGCCAGCGATGTCCTCTATGGCGTCACTATGCAGGAGCAGGGTGTTTCGAAGCTGCTGCGACTGGATTTGAATCAGATGGAAGAATATCTGGGAATTGTAGAATAAATTGAAAATTGAAAGTGGAAAATCATTCCGAGACAGAGTAATTTTCTACTTTCAATTTAACATTTCCAATTGCGACTGAAAGGAGCCTGTATGGGATTTTTTGATAAGATAAAGCAGGGTCTGGCTAAGACCCGTGCCATGTTTACCGAAACCTTGAATGAGGTGTTTGACAACGCCGATGCCATCGATGATGATTTCTTCGATGAATTGGAGGAGACCCTGATCCTGGCGGATCTGGGCATGGACACCGTGAACAAGCTGATGGCGGAACTGCGCCGCCGCGTGGTGAACAGAGGCCTCACCACCACTGAGCACGTGAAGTTCAACCTGAAGCTGATCCTGAACGACATGCTGAATGTGGGCAGCACCGAGCTGAATCTCAGCACCACCCCCTCCGTGATCTTGGTTATCGGAGTCAATGGCGTGGGCAAAACCACCACCATCGGCAAGATCGCCAAGCAGCTGGTGGATCAGGGCAAGAAGGTGACCCTGGTGGCCGGCGATACCTTCCGTGCCGCCGCTGCTGACCAGCTGGAGGTTTGGGCGGGCCGCTCGGGTGCCGGTATCGTCCGCCAGCATGAGGGCGCGGACCCTGCATCCGTGGTCTATGACGGCATCCAGTCCGCCAAGGCCAAGGGCAGCGATGTGATCATCATTGACACCGCAGGCCGCCTGCACAACAAGACCAACCTGATGAATGAGCTGAATAAAATTGGCCGCATTGTGGATCGGGAGCTGCCTAACGCAGCCAAGGAAGTGCTGCTGGTTCTGGATGGTACTACCGGCCAGAACGGCTTGATCCAGGCCAAGCAGTTTAAGGAGATCGCGGGCGTTACCGCCATCGCCATTACCAAGCTGGACGGCACCGCCAAGGGCGGCATCGTCATTGCGGTTGCTGATGCCCTGAAGGTTCCCGTGAAGTTCGTTGGCGTAGGCGAGCAGGCAGACGACCTGATGCCCTTCAATGCCAAGGACTTTGTGGACGCACTGATCCAGTAATGGGAGATACTATGAAAGTTGTATTGGCAAGCAAAAATAAGCACAAGCTGGTAGAGATCAGCAAGATCACCGAGCAGTTCGACATGGAGCTGGTGCTCCAGTCCGAGCTGGGTGTGGACATCGACGTGGAAGAGACCGGTACCACCTTCGAGGAAAATTCTTATCTCAAGGCGGAAGCCGTCATGAAGGCCACGGGCCTGCCCGCACTGGCGGACGATTCCGGTATCGCGGTGGACGCGCTCAACGGTGAGCCGGGTATTTATTCGGCCCGGTACGGCTTTGACGATTCTCTGGACGATTGGGGACGGCTGCAGCTGCTGCTGAAAAATACCGAGCAGGTACCCGACGGTCAGCGTCAGGCCCAGTTCGTCTGTGTTATCACCATGGTCACCCCCGAGGGACAGACCATCCAGGCCAGGGGCGAGATCCATGGCGAGCTGCTCCGGGCCCCTGTGGGTGAGAACGGATTCGGCTATGATCCTATTTTTTACTATCCGCCCATGGGAAAATCCACGGCAGAAATGACCGCGGAAGAGAAAAATCAGGTTTCCCACCGGGCTAACGCATTGAAGGTTTTTTATGAGAAATTGAAGGAGGCAGGTTATGCTGACAAGTAAACAGCGCAGTGAATTCCGCGCCCAGGCCAATGACCTGGAAACCACCCTGATGGTCGGCAAGGAGGGTGTTACCGAGAATGTTATCGCCGAGGCTGACCGTCTGCTGACCGCCCGGGAGCTGATCAAGGGCAAGGTGCTGGAAAGTGCCCTTATGTCCGCCCGGGAAGTGAGCGACGCCATCTGCGAGGCCACCGGGGCCGACGGCGTTTCCTGCGTGGGTTCCAAGTTTGTTATTTATCGCTACAGCGAAAAGTGCCAGGAGGAACGGAACGCCACCGGACGTGCCAAGCGGAAGGAGACCCCCAAGAGCAAGCAGGATCCCGTCCGCAAGGGCATCCACGCCCGCCGCCAGGCCGAAAAGAAGGTCAAGGAGCAGCGTAATGCCTATTTCAAGGAGAAGGCCATCGAGCGCGCCATCGAACGCGACCGGGAAAAACAACTGCGCAACGAAAAATAATTGAGAATTGAAAATAGAAGTTTGAAAATGAAGAAATAATTTTCAACTTTCAACTTTCAATTTTCAACTTACAAAGAGGAGGGTGCAAATGGAAAGAATCGGCATTTACGGCGGAACCTTTAACCCACCCCATATCGGGCATATTCAGGCGGCAAAGCAGGCGGTGACTGCCTTGGGGCTCAGTAAGCTCCTGGTGATCCCCGACCGCATTGCGCCCCATAAGGTGATGCCCGAAAACTCTGCCGCGGGAGAACAGCGGCTGGAAATGCTGCGCATCGCCGTGGCAGATTGCCCGAAGATCGAAGTGTCCGACATCGAGCTTCGCCGGGAGGGCGTCAGCTACACCTGGGAAACGGTGACCCAGCTGAAACAGCAGTATCCTGAGGCGGAGCTTGTTCTGCTGATGGGTACCGATATGTTCCTGTCCTTCCACACCTGGAAAAATCCCTCGGAGATCCTGAAAAATGCCGCCCTGGGCGTTTTCTACCGGGGGGACAAGGGGGAACGGGCTGCCATCGAAGCCCAAAAGGCAGAGATGGAGCAGTTGGGGGCGACGGTTTACCTGGTGGAAAATGCGGTCACGGCTATTTCCTCTACCCAGCTGCGCCGCCTGCTGGCCTTCCAATGCGCCGGGGCCTTTCTGCCCGCGGGAGTAGGGGACTACATCCGGGAGAATGACCTGTACCAGGTGAATGCCGATTGGAAGAACCTTCCTATGGAGGAATTGGAGCAGGTGGTCATCAGCCTCCTGAATCCCAACCGGGTGCGCCATGTGCTGGGCTGCCGGGATACGGCAATGGAGCTGGCAAGACGCTGGGGCGCGGACGAGACCGATGCCGCCCGGGCGGGTATCCTCCACGATATTACAAAAGCAATTGACGGCCCCCTCCAATTGACATTGTGCGAGGCCTATGGTAAAATACTCAGTGATTTTTCCAGAAAATACCCCAAAACCCTCCACGCCCTCACCGGTTCGCTGGTAGCGGAGCGGATTTTTGGAGAAAATAAAGCGGTGGTTTCCGCCATCGAAAGCCATACCACCGGAAAAGCAAACATGAACCTGCTTGAAATCATCATTTATGTGGCAGACTATATGGAGCCCAACCGGGACTTCCCCGGGGTGGAAAGGCTGCGGGAGCTGGCCTTCTCCGACATCAATGCCGCATTGAAGCTGGGCCTGGAAATGACCCTGGAGCATCTGAAACGGCAGGGGAATGAAGTCTCCCCCGAATCCCGGGAGGCCCTGGCTTGGCTGAATAATAGAAAGTAACCCCGTGCAAGCCTATATAGATTTCCCAGAAAGGAAAGATGTTATGTTAACTCCTAAAGAGATTGCTTACGAAGTAACCAAGGCACTGGATGAGAAAAAGGGCCTGGATATCAAGCTGCTGAAGATCGACGAGGTCAGCACCCTGGCCGACTATTTCCTGATCTGCACCGGTACCTCCAACACCCACGTCCGCACCCTCTGCGACTACGCCGAGTACACCCTGGAGCAGCTGGGCGAGCCCATGCTGGGCCGTGAGGGCCACCGGGGCAACGCCTGGGAGCTGCTGGACTACGGCACCATCGTCGTCCACGTCTTCACCGAGGAAGCCCGGAAGTTCTACGACCTGGAACGCCTGTGGGCCGACGCGGAGCAGGTAGATATCCAGGATATTATCGTCGAAGAATAAAAATTTGAATTGAAAATTGAAAATGGAAAATTGAAAATTAAATCTAACCTCCTAATTTTCAGCTTTCAATTTTAAATTTTCAATTATGGAAAGAAAAGGTGTTTACCATGAATTACGATTTTTCCGCCATTGAGGCCAAATGGCACAAATATTGGGAGGAGAACGACACCTTCCATACCGATGTCTGGGATTTTTCCAAGCCCAAGTACTATGTGCTGGATATGTTCCCGTACCCCTCCGGCGTGGGTCTGCACGCAGGCCATCCTGAGGGCTATACCGCTACCGATATCATGTCCCGCATGAAGCGGATGCAGGGCTACAATGTGCTGCACCCCATGGGCTATGACTCCTTTGGTCTGCCCGCCGAGCAGTATGCCGTTTCTACCGGCAATCATCCCAACGGCTTTACCCAGGAGAATATCAAGACCTTCTCCAATCAGCTGAAGGAGCTGGGCTTTGACTATGACTGGTCTAAGATGATCGCCACTTCCGATCCTTCTTTCTACAAGTGGACACAGTGGATCTTTAAGAAGCTCTATGAGGCCGGTTACGCCAAGCGCATCGAGATGCCCGTAAACTGGTGCGAGGAGCTGGGCACCGTTCTGAGTAATGACGAGGTCATCGACGGCAAGTCCGAGCGGGGCGGCTATCCTGTTGTGAAGAAGAACATGATGCAGTGGGTCATCGATCAGCCCGCCTTCGCTGAGAAACTGCTGGAGGGCCTGAACGAGATCGACTGGCCCGAATCCACCAAGGAGATTCAGCGTAACTGGATCGGCAAGTCTACCGGCGTGGAAGTGGACTTTAAGCTGGTGGGCGGCGGCGAGTTCTCCATCTATACCACCTGTATTGAGACCATCTACGGCATCACCTTCATGGTGCTGGCCCCCGACGGCAAGATCGTCCAGGAGCTGATGGATCGGGTGGAGAACAAGGATGAGGTCCAGGCGTACATCGACGAAACCATCAAAAAGAGCGACATGGACCGCACCGAGCTGAACAAGACCAAGTCCGGCTGCCCCCTGAAGGGTGTCTATGCCATCAATCCTGTCAACGGCAAGGAAGTCCCTGTGTTCATCGGCGACTTCGTTCTGGCAAACTACGGAACAGGCGCGGTCATGGCCGTGCCCAGCCACGATCAGCGCGACTTTGAGTACGCCATTGTCCATAACATCCCCATGATCCAGGTCATCGAAGGCCGGGATGTGTCCGAGTGTGCCTTTGAGAAGCAGGATTACCTGGGCAAGGGCTGTAAGCTCATCAACTCCGAGGAGTTTACCGGTCTGACGGTGGAGGAGGCCAAGGAGGCCATCACCTGCAAGCTGGAAAAGGCCGGCGTTGCCAGAAGAAAGAACAACTACCACTTCCGTGAGTGGATATTCGCTCGCCAGAGATACTGGGGCGAGCCTGTTCCCTGCGTGTATACCGAGGATGGCGAGACCGTGTTCCTGCCCGACGAGGAGCTGCCCCTGATCCTGCCCGAGCTGGAGGACTACAAGGGCCGCAACGGTCAGGCTCCTCTGGAAAATGCTGTTGAGTGGAAGCAGTATGACCGGAACGGTATCAAGGGCGTTCGGGAAACCTCTACCATGCCCGGCAGCGCAGGTTCCTCCTGGTACTATATGCGCTATATCGACCCCAATAACGAGAAAGAACTCTGTGATCCCGAACTGCTGAAGCACTGGCTGCCCGTTGACCTGTATGTAGGCGGCCCCGAGCATGCGGTTGGCCACCTGATGTACTCCCGTATCTGGAACCGTTTCCTGTACGACGAGGGCATTTCTCCCGTGAAGGAGCCCTTCCAGAAGCTGGTCCACCAGGGCATGATCCTGGGCGAGAACGGCATCAAGATGGGCAAGCGTTTCCCGGAATTTGTGGTCAATCCCAGTGACGTGGTTCGGGAGTACGGTGCCGATACCCTGCGCCTGTACGAGATGTTCATGGGCCCCCTGGAGGTCTCCAAGCCCTGGAGCACCACCGCCGTTGCCGGTGCCAAGAAGTTCATCAACCGCGTCTGGAATTTCTTCACCGAGCCTGCCAACGTCACCGAAAACGACGACGGCAAGCTGACCAAGATCTACCACCAGACCGTAAAGAAGGTCACCTCCGACTTTGAATCCCTGGGCTTCAACACCGCCATTGCTCAGATGATGGTCTTCGTCAACGAGGTCTATAAGAACGGCACTTGCCCCCGTGAGTATGCCGAGGGCTTTATCAAGATGATCTCCTGTATCACCCCCCATGTGGGCGAGGAGATCTGGCAGATCATGGGCCATGAAAACACCATCGCCTACGAGCCCTGGCCCCAGTACAGCGAGGAAAAGTGCAAGGACAGCGAGGTCAATATCGCCGTCCAGGTCAATGGCAAAATGCGCGGCACTGTCCTGATGCCCGCCGACCTCTCCAACGAGGAAGTGGTCGCCAACGCCGTGGCCGACGAGAAGATCGCCAAGTTCCTGGCAAAGCAGGGCGGCGAGATTCGCAAGACCATCGTGGTCAAGAACAAGCTGGTCAACCTGATCGTGAAGTAAAGTTTTTTGTAAATTCATTGAATTTCTTCTTGACAATTGGGGAAAAGGCGTATATAATATTCTAGCCTGATATGGCCCTGAAAGCATCCAGGATTTAGCCGGATGCATCGGAGGGAGGGAAAACAATGTCTGAAATTCGCGTCAAGGAAAACGAGTCTCTGGAGAGTGCACTGCGTCGCTTTAAGCGTAGCTGCGCCAAGGAGGGCGTTATCGCTGAAGTTAAGAAGCGCGAGCATTACGTCAGCCCCAGCCTGAAGCGTAAGCAGAAGTCTGAAGCTGCCCGTAAGAACAAGAGAAAGTTCTATTAATTTGACATCCCTCTTGATTTACGCTCAAGACCGCCTTGCGAAAGCAAGGCGGTTTTTGCATATTATTTTGTAAAATCTTGTCCGAACCCCTCTTTTTCTGCGTCTTTATAAGTAGAAAGGCCTTTCAACAGCAAGGAGGAATCCCAATGGAAGATGAAACGATCCTGGACCTGTATTTTGCCAGGGATGAGCGGGCGGTGGTGGAGACCGACCGGAAATACGGCGGTTACTGTTTCCGCCTGGCAAATTCGATCCTACATAACGATCAGGACGCGGAGGAGACCGTCAGCGATACCTGGCTCCGGGCCTGGAACGCCATACCGCCTCAGCGGCCCAATGTTTTCCGGATGTTCCTTGCCAAGATCACCCGCAACCTTGCCTTTACCCGCTGGCGCAGCCAGTCAGCGGAAAAGCGAGGCGGCGGGGAAATGGAGCTGGTGCTGGAGGAGCTGGCGGGCTGCATTGCGGCCAGCGGCAGTGTGGATGACCGGCTGAAGGTCAAGGAGCTGGCCCGCACTATCCGGGCGTTTCTCGATACCCTCCCGGACCGGGAGCAGGATATTTTCCTGCGGCGGTATTTCTTCGTGGAGGAAAGCGAAACCATCGCGAAACGCTACGGCATGAAGCCAGCCGCTGTCCTGCGGTCTCTCTCCCGCACCCGCGCCAAGCTGAAGACGTATTTACAAAAGGAGGGCTATGCAGTATGACAAGAGAAGATCTGTTCCTCGCCATCGGCGAGGCAAGCGAGAGCCGTCTGGCCCGGAGCGAATGGACGGCGGTAAGTCCCTCCCAGAAGACCCAAATGGAGGGACAGAATATGAAAAAGACCATTTCTTTCAAGCGCGTGATCCACAATGTGCTGGTAGCCGCGCTGATCGTAAGTATGCTGGCGGTCACCGCACTGGCGGCTGGCGGCTTCCTGATCTTTGACAATCCGGCCCAGATGCTGAGCGCGGTGTTTGGCAATGAGACAGGCTATGATATCAGCGAGGGCAGCATCACCCATCTGCCCGAGGGGGAGTCCGATATGATCATCGTGGAGCCCACCTTTGAGCGTGTGCCCGCGGACGAGACCCTGGTGAAGGAAGAGTTGGAGCCTCTGGTGGAGGCCGTGGGCCAGTCTATCAGCTGGTACGGCTACACCCTGACCGTGGATGCCCACATCTACGATGCTGCTACCGGCTGCGGCCTGCTGACCTACACGCTGGAAAACCCCGATGGCATCAAGCCTTACGAGGTGCACAGCGACGGTGAGATTTGGTTCCCCGGCGGTGAGCCCGTATATTGCAGCCAGAGTGCAAACAACTTCATCATTCAGGAAAAGACTACAGATACCAGTCTTGCCATTGCTTGCTACTACCAGTATAATGCGGCGAGGGGAGGGCATCTGGAACTGGAGCTTTCCCAGTGGGCCGCGGTGAACAACAGTGACAGTGAGCGCATTCTGGAGGAGCTGGTGGCAGAAGTAAAAAAGAATGTGACCGCCGAGGAAGCCTATCGGGTGGTGAAGGACGGCCTTGACGAGGAATCCTTCGCCATGGCACTGGAAACCATGACCGAAGAAGAAATCATTGAGCAGGGCTATGTGGAGCTAGCATGCGATGAATTTAACCGGCTGTATGAATGCAACGATAAGATCGTTATTGATCTGAATGCCCAGAGTGAACTCAAGCACGTCGCCCTTGCCGATGGCGCGGTGACTGTCTCTGCCATTGCTATGCGCATTGACGGCAATGCCCTGAACAATACCAAGCTGGATTCCGTAAGGATTCGCTACACCGATGGAAGCGAGTATGTGATCAGCGAGGACTATACCCTCAACTACACCTATGCCAGCTGGAAGGAAGCGGATGTGCTCACCATCAGCTTCAACCGGATCATCGATGTGGAGAAAATCGCAGCTGTCATTATTGACGGTGTGGAGTACCCTGCATAACAACGTACTGCCCCCCTCCCGGTTGCGGGAGGGGGTCTTTGCATCAGTTCATATATTTCTCAAAAACCTGCTGAAAGCCTTCCAGAATTTTCTGGTCGGTTTCGTGGATGCTGACCAGCTTGGGAACAGGGCATTCGTCAAAATAATTTCCGCTATGGTAGCCGATGATCACGTACTGAACGGTGCTGTCTGTGTCAACAGCAGCCCGGGCTTCCGCGTAGTCCTGATAGATGCCGATGGCGGCGATTCCGTGTCGTTTTGCCAGAGCTTCGATTTTTCGCCCCAGCTCCGGGGTTTCCGCGGCAATGACGGCGTATTTCTTTTCCACGGCTCGTCCCAGCAGCTCGTCGGTAGTGACACTGAAATAGTCCGCCAAGGCGCAGAGCATCAGAATATCGGGCAGTGTGTAATTGTTTTCCCACTTGGATACCGCCGCGGCGGTTACGCCCAGTTCAGCGGCCATTTCCTCCTGGGTGACATTTTTCTTTTTCCGCAAATCCAGAATTGTTTGTCCAAAGTTCATGGTTGACCCTCCAAAACAAGTATTCAAACATGTTTGATGGGTCCATGATAGCATAGGTCGCCCGGTTTTGCAATCGAGCGTCAGGAAGGGAGCTTTCCTGGCAGTTAAGTTACCGGCGTACCGAAAGCCACACAACTCCCGTGATGTAGGGGTCGATGCCCACATCCACCCCTACGCAAAGGTTATCCTATTTCCTGATACAACCCTACAGCTGCCTTCACTCCCAATCCCTCCGCATCTTCCAGCAGGGCATCCAAATCCTCCGCAGTACGCCAGAGGGTAAAGCGGGCGGAATCCTCCATCAGCTCCGCCTTATAATGGCAGTGGAGCTTTTCTTCCAGATGTCCGCCCTCGCAAAGTTCTCCCGGGGATAGGGGAGCGATGGCGGCTTTTTCTTCGCTCAGGGTGATGGTCTCCCCGTCCGGGGCTATGTCCAGCCAGATGTCCCTCCCCTGCCAGGGGGCCAGGTATTCCGAAAGGGGCACGTGATGGGGCAGGGGGGATAGAAAAACAGGGCATTCCAGCCCCTTTGCGTAATGCTCCGAAACGATTACGGGGCAGGGGAGGGCGTTTGCCAGAAAGGCGGTGAGTTCCGCCGTTTCCTCCACATCGGGACGCTGAAAGTCCAGAAGCATCCCGCAGCACTTTAACGTATCGACACACTGCCGCAGCTGTGCCCCCACCACCGAGGGGTCGTGCCCCTGAATGGGTGTAAAGTCATTGAGGATCAAAAGAGAATCCTGGGGCAGGGCGGCGGGCAGGTTGGAAAGCCCGGTGGAATAGGGCGAAAATTGGCAGGCCATCCAGGCAATTTCCGACGGCAAAGCCGGATTTCCTGCAATTTCTGCCGCCGTCATGGCAAGATATCGCTTGATTGCCATGGACAAATCCTCCTTTCCGTGGTATAATCTCAAAGAAGTATATGAACCGCAGGAGGACAATATGCCCTTTTCTCTGCTCCCGAAGCTTGTTACAGACAAAACCACCGACATCACCCCGGAGCTGCTGCGCCGCCGCAGCATCCGCCTGCTGATGCTGGATTTTGACAATACCATCGTCCCTTATACCACCAATGTGCCTACCCCCGAAATGGCCTGCTGGCTGAAAGAAATGAATCAGACAGAGATTCAGGTCTGCATCGTGTCCAACAGCCACAATGACCGGGTGCCCAAATTCTGCGCCGAATACGGTCTTGCCTGTATCACCCATGCCAAGAAACCCACCCCAAAGGGCATCAAGGAGTGCATGGCGAAGTACGGCATCCCGGCGGAAAACGCTGCCCTGGTGGGAGACCAGATCTTTACCGATACCCTGGGTGCCAACTGCACCGGGGTAACGTCCATACTGGTGAAGGCCATTCACAATCATAATTTCTGGCTGAAAGCACGCCATGTGCTGGAACTGCCATTTATTTTCGCTGCAAGAAAGAGGAGGATTTCCCAATGAAGAATCTTGATAAGTACCTGACCCTGCTGAAGGACGGCGTGGACGGCCTGCTGCTGACCTCCCGTTACAGCCGCCATTACGGCGCGGAATTCGACATTGCCGAGGGCGTTGCCATCGTCACCCGCAAGGGCTGCCGCTACTTCACCGACAGCCGCTACATCGAGTCCGCCCAGAACGGCATCCAGGGCTTTGAAGTGCTGGAGATCAACCGGGCTAACAGCTACGTCAAGCGTCTGAACGAGGCAATTGCTGATTTCGAAGTCAACACCTTGGGCTACGAAGAAGACTACCTGACCGTGGCCGAGCTTCAGGGCTACGAGCGGGAGCTTCACGCCAAGCTGGTTCCTTATAACAAGGAGATCTACGGTTTCCGGGCCGTGAAGGAAGCCTGGGAGCTGGGCCGGATGCGCAAGGCCCAGGACATCACCGACAAGGCCTTCACCGATGTGCTGGGCCGCATCAAGCCCGGCATGACCGAGCTGGAGCTGCAGGCCGAGCTGATCTACTGCCTGTACAAAAACGGCGGCCAGGGCCTGTCCTTTGACCCCATCGTGGTTTCCGGCCCCAACACCAGCCTGCCCCATGGCGTAGCCGGTGACCGGGTCATCCGGGAAGGCGACTTCGTCACCATGGACTTCGGCGTTCTGTACCAGGGCTACTGCTCCGACATGACCCGTACCGTCGCCGTGGGCTACGCCACCGAGGAAATGAAGAAGGTTTATGACACCGTTTTGAAGGCACAGCTGGCAGCCATCGCCGTTACCAAGGCGGGCATCCCCGGCAAGGAGATCGACGCAGCCGCCCGGAACGTGATCACCGAGGCAGGCTACGGCCCCTACTTCGGTCACGGCTATGGCCACAGCTTGGGCCTGGAGATCCACGAGGCCCCCAGCCCCAATACAGGCAACGACAAGCCCATGCCCGTAGGTGCCGTCGCTTCCGCCGAGCCCGGCATCTATCTGCCCGGCAAGTTTGGTGTCCGTATCGAAGATGTGACCATTTATTTGGAGGATGGGTGCGAAGTCATCACCCACAGCCCCAAGAATTTGATTATTGTGTAAGAAAATTTGCAAACCCTATTGCATTTTGACAGGTTTTGGGTTAAAATATATAAGCCAATAATATGTACACAAACGCTTTCTTAAGAAGAAGGCAGTCTTAGGAGGATAAATACAATGATTTCTGCAGGCGATATTCGTAACGGCATTACTTTCGAGATGGACGGCAAGGTTATGCAGGTCATCGAGTTCCAGCACGTTAAGCCCGGTAAGGGCGCGGCTTTCGTCCGTGTCAAGATGCGCAACGTCATCACCGGCGGCGTGACCGAAACTTCCCTGAACCCTTCCGCAAAGTTCCCCACCGCTTTCATTGAGCGCAAGAAGATGGAGTATTCCTACAATGACGGCTCCCTGTACTACTTCATGGATCAGGAGACCTACGAGCTGGAGCCCATCGACGGTGCCAACCTGGACGACTCCTTTAAGTTCGTCAAGGAGAACGACATCTGCACCATCATGAGCTACAAGGGCAAGGTCTTCGGTGTCGAAGTCCCCAACTTTGTTGACCTGGTGGTTACCGAGACCGAGCCTGGCTTCGCCGGCAACACTGCTACCAACGTCACCAAGCCCGCTACTGTCGAGACCGGCGCAGAGGTGAAGGTGCCCCTCTTCATCAACGAGGGCGACAAGATCCAGATCGATACCCGCACCGGCGAGTACCTGGGCCGTTCCAAGGCTTAATTTACGGAAAACACAGGGGACGATATTTGATCGTCCCCTGTTTCCAAAACCTTTTGAAAAGGAGAGTTTTACTATGACCATTTCTGAAAAGTCCGCCTATCTGAAGGGCCTGATGGACGGCCTGTCCCTGAATACCGAGACCAACGAGGGCAAGATGATCTCCGCCATCGTGGACCTGCTGGGCGATATGGCCAAGCGGATCACCGACATTGAAGAGACCACCATCGCTATCTCCGACGAGTTGGACGAGATCGAAGAGGATCTGGATGCCATCGAGGACTACATCCTGGACGAGGATGAAGACTATGAGGATGACGATTTCGGCTGGGATGACGAGGACGAGGACTATGAGGAAGGCTTCGACTTCGGCGACGAGGACAGCACCATCTACGAAGTCCAGTGCGCCTGCGGCGAGATCATCAACTTCGATGAGGAAGTCCTGGAAAAGGGCAGCATGACCTGCCCCAACTGCGGCGAGACCCTGGAGTTCTCCCTGGAAGACGAGGACGACGAGGAGTAATCCCCAAAAAAACGACTGCCGTGGCTTATGCCACGGCAGTTTCTTATAGAAGTACCTGCTCCCATTCCTTCTCCCGGAACCCGGTCAGTACCCTTCCATCCTCCAGCACCAAAAGGGGCCGCTTTACCAGCATTCCGTCGGTGGACAGCAGCCGCAGCTGCTCCTCTTCGGTCATGGTGGGCAGCTTGTCCTTCAGCTCCAGGGACTTGTAGACCAGGCCGCTGGTGTTGAAGAATTTCTTAATGGGCAGGCCGCTGTCTTCGTACCAGGTTTTCAGTTCTTCGTAAGTGGGATTCTGCTCCTTGATATGCCGGGCGGTGTAGGGGACGCTGTGGGCATCCAGCCAGGCCTTCGCTTTCTTGCAGGTAGAGCAGGGGGGATATTCCAGAAACAGCATGTTTATCACTCCTTCCCCTCATTATAGCCCATTTTTCCCCGGAAAGCAACGGCAAGATTATTTTGGAAAATACATAATATTTTGCTTGACAGAAGGACTTTTCAATGCTATAATATCACCCGTGGTGAACAAAAACACCCGCGATCTACATGGGCCTTTAGCTCAGTTGGTTAGAGCCTCCGGCTCATAACCGGATAGTCCCGGGTTCGAATCCCTGAAGGCCCACCACTTAAAATCAGGCCTTCGCCTTTTTGAATATTTAGGGGTATAGCTCAATTGGTAGAGCGGCGGTCTCCAAAACCGTAGGCTCAGGGTTCAAGTCCTTGTGCCCCTGCCATAGTTAATACACACTTTAGATATCAACTCTGAAAAGTTGATTATAGAGTGTGTATTTTCTATTTTACCCCGATTTATTCGACGATTTTGTTGTGGAAATTGGGGTAAAATGTTAACACGAATTTGGATCATTCCATAGATATCAAACAGATATATTCTGCTTCCAAACCCCGGTTGCCCAATTTGGGCAGCGGTAAACACACTTTTGACGGTGCCTTTTTTGAATTCCTGAAGAATTCTCGAAAAGGGCACCGTTTTTTTGTTGGAGTTTTCAGAAAATTATCAATTTTGTTTTGCGATCAAGCCGGAGTATCCGGGAGCTTACAGGCTCTCAGATGCTCCGGCTTTTTTGTTTTCAGAAATTTATCATTTAGGAGGATTGATGGGAGTGAGGAATCATGTGTGACAAGCAAAAAGGGCACTGGTTAGAAG
>JAFTXW010000036.1 GCA_017461445.1 Oscillospiraceae bacterium | reverse complement strand
CTTCCACTCCTGGGGGATCTCCGAGTGGTCATTATCACATTCCACGGACAGGCAGTCGCTGCCGAGGAAATTATCGTTATTGCGGTAGCTGCCCTCGTAATCCGCGCAGACATAGTCGCGGCTGACCGCCTGGGCGAGAGACGCCACGTCGGTAACCTCCACCTTGTGCGGATACAGGCAGTTGTTGGGCTGGCCGATGCAGTCGGCATGGTACAGGGTGAACATCATTCAACAACCTCCATAAATCTTTCAGTAATTTCATATTCTTTAGGCTGGTATGCGGCAGGGCTATTACGCAGCTTCCCTTTGCGGTAAGGTTCGATCCACACCTTTTTGCCGGACTTTTTATAGGTGCGCCAATGACCGGCAACACCCCAACAGGGGCAATTCATTTTGACAGGTGTCCGTCTTGCACTTTCGGACAGCAAAGCTGCGGTACAAGCAGGAAAACGAATGGTTTTGACCATACGCACAGGCTTCTTTCGACCGCCTTTTTTCCCGTTTCCATCGCTGCGTTCCTGTGCCGGTGTTCTGCCGTAGCAGATGATCTCGGGGCGCTCCAGCGAAACCATCTGTACAGCCAGATACAGCATTTTGATGGTGCGATTGAATTCAAAAACGTATTGCGGGTCATAGTCAGCATAGCTGTGGGACAAGGGATCATCGTGAATGTAGGTGATGAACTGGCTCGTGGAGGTGAGGCTACGACCTTCATACTCCAAAATGCACTTGCAGATGGTTACCACATAATTGCAAAGGGAGCCGCCGTTGTTGAGGTACACATAGGCATCGATAACCGGGATCATCCTCCGGCTAACACCGTTGGTCTCATCCACCAGGATGTCATCCTCTGTTAAAAGAGTTTTACGGTAGCAGATGTAGGTATCGACACCGGGCGTGTCCTCTTTGCAGATGGCCACGAACTCAGGAATGGACGGATGGATCAGCGTGTTGGAGGATAAGTATTCCGTGGTCTCCAGTGTTTCGACAAGGGAAACAATCTGAGCTTCGTTAGAATAGACCCTGTCGTATTTCCTCCAGTTTTTGCCCAGAGCAGTCCAGAGCGGAATGTTCTTTTCAAATGCGGCATAATCAAACGCCGGTGGGGTCGTGGTGATCATCTTCGGGGTGCAGCTCATTTTTGTACCTCCTCACAGTTTTCGGTGAAGTAGCGCAGACGGTAGTTCTTCCATCTGGCTCTCTTGATTTCGTCCTCCATCCCGGCAGAGATGCGGCTGCCGAACACCCAGACCTCGGAGCATTTGCTCATGAGGGCATTGCCGAAGAACAGACCCAGCTGGCGTTCTTTGGGATTTCGGTCATTTAGGAACTGGGGAAACAGAAGATGGGGTGCGATGGGGATGTAGCCCTTGTCCACAGCAAAGCGGCTGTATTTCTGGGCAGCCTCTACGTTCTTTTCCACCTCTCCGGCATAGGGGGAACAGATGTACACGATGGGACGGAATGCCCGGAGGGCTTTCTCTTCCTTTTCAATGGCGCTCAGCGCCTCATATGCGGTGGGGTCGGAATACCGCTCCGCATTCAGTTTGCTTATACTCATAGGTCATTACCTCGCATTTTCTTGTTAATAGTCCTGCAGTAGCCAATCAATGCTGCAATTAAGCAGAACTGAAAGTCGTTTTAGTGTTGCAAATTGTGGCTCTCGCTTTTCGGTTTCCCACATTGCTACCGTTCCTTTTGAAACACCCAGCGCTTCCGCAATTTCTACCTGCGTATAGCCGGAGTTTTTTCGTGTTTGAGCAAGTCGTTTCCCGAACATAGCGTTAATCCTTCCTGTAGAACTCTGTCTCGTATCCATCTGCCCGGAGCTGCAGGCCTTTCGCCCAGGGTGGGGTTCGGCCCATCTGGTCGCATACCGCCTCCATGGACATCCGGGGATCTGCCTCGATGACCACTTCGTCATGGATGTGCATCACGATGGAACAGCAGCGGAGCGTTTTCATGGCATAGCAGAGAATATCCCTCGCTATCGCCTGGACGATATTCTCCACGAACTTCGGACCGTACGAATCCAGTCGCTCCCATTTCTTCGTGCTGCCGGTGCCTTCGTAGGTAACGCAGTCTCCGCCGAACTTGTTTGTGCCGATCTTGGGCTTCACATAGGCCAGCTTTCTGCCGGAGGGCAGCGTGATGAAGAGCATTCCGCTCCGGCACTCGAAGGAGATGCCGTGAGTGCGGGTGCGTTCTTTGAAGATGACTGCGTTTTTGACGGCCTCATCCACCGCCCACCAGAACTGCACGATCCGGGGGTTGGCATCACGCCAAGCCTGAACCAGCGGCTGGAGTTCCTCTTCCTGGAGTCCCATCTCCAAAGCACCCATGGCTTTCAGGGCTCCGACAGATCCGCCGTAGCCCAGGGCCAGCTCAGCGATTTTGCCCTTCTGGCGCAAGTGTCCATTAACACCGTGCTTCTCTACGGGAACGCCGAACATCTGACTGGCACTGGCGCAGTAGATGTCCTTGCCATCGGCAAAGACCTTCTGCCGCCAATCCTCACCGGCAAGCCATGCGATGACGCGGGCCTCGATAGCGGAGAAGTCCGCCACGATCAGCTTGGCACCGTCTCTGGGGACGAAGGCCGTGCGGATCAGCTGGGAAAGTGTGTCGGGGACATCGTCGAAGAACATCTCCACGGCATCAAAGTCACCGTCCCGGACAAGGCCACGGGCATCGGCAAGATTGGTCAGATGGTTCTGGGGCAGGTTCTGCATTTGGATGATGCGGCCTGCCCATCTGCCTGTGCGGCTGGCCCCATAGAACTGGAACATACCTCTGGCGCGTCCATCGGAACACACCGCAGTCTCCATTGCCTGGTATTTCTTCACCGAGGACTTGGCCAGCTGCTGCCGGAGGGTCAGCACCCTTCGCATTTCCGGGGTGGCGGACTTCAGCATCTCCGCCACAGCCTTCTTGCCCAGGGTGTCTGTCTCCAGACCGTTGTCCGCCAGCCACAGCTTCATCTGCTGCACGGAGTTGGGGTTTTCCAGGGAGGTCAGTTCCTTCATAGCTTGGGTAAGTTCGGAGCGGGATCGGGCATCCAGAAGGATCGCCTGCTTCACCAGTTCCATATCCAGAGCCACGCCACGGTCGTTGATCTCCTGGTCGATGTGGTATTCCTCCCAGGTGCTCTCCGGTACGGGGTATTTGGCAAGCCGTGCCTGGATAGCCATCTCAGTCTCAACGTCGCGGATGTTGTACTTTCTGAAAGCCAGCCACTTCTCAGGAGCATGAGCCGGAAGGTTACGGGTTCGCTGGCCGTTGGTCTTTGTGGGAGCGCAGGGCTGGCAGAAGTATTTGATGAGGTCTTTGCCCTCCGTCAGCTTCTGCTTCTCCAGTCCCAGAACGGCACCGACACCTTCCAGGGAAAGCGGCAGACCCATTGTGGCAGCCCATACCATGGAGCAGCGCCAGGAGTCCGGCTCCAGATACTCTCCGGTGGGCAGACCCAGGTAACGGGACAGGCAGATGCGCTCAAAGGTGGCGTTGAATGCCCACTTGAGAACGGAATCATCCGTCAGTGCTGCGATGATCTCCTCGGGAATCTTCTCGCCGCAGGCCAGATCCACCAGCTGGACAGGCGCACCATCGACGCTGTAGGAAAAAAGAAGTATTTCAAATACGGGAGACTCCACATAGCGATATACGCCTGTCTTAGGGAGCGGCTGGTCGCTGTAGGTCTCGATATCAATTGATAGGTTTTTCATAGCTTTTTGAGTCCCTTGGTAAAGATTTTTCAAGTCCATCCTGCGCGGCGATGATTTTGTTAGCTCGCCCAGCGAGATGGTTGATGGTATCCCGGATATCCGATGCGTTGGTCGAATAGTAATATCCCTGGTTACAGGAGCAGATGGGAACACCGAGGCATCTCAGTTCGTTCACCATGTGGCGGATTTCCTTGCCCTTACAGTGGAAGATGCCTTCGAGCGCCCTGCTCTTGATGGCGTTTTCTCTGCCCGTATGCTCATTTTTCATGTATTTTTCAAAAGTTGTCATTCTTTTCACCCTTTCAAATGCCCCTACAGGGCGGCGGATTGCTCCGCCACCCAGGGGTTATGGTTATCAGGAGAGGAAATCGTCCTCGTCGTCGGTTGCGAAGTCGGACTCGGCGCTTGCCTTGCCGCCCAGGGGCTCACCGGCACGGATCAGCTGCAGGTTGTTCAGACCACAGGCGATGCCGCGATTGCCGTTGGAGTTGAAGGCGTACAGGTTGATGCTGGCGCGACCGTACACACCGGAGTAGACCTCGGAGCGGGTCAGCACAGGGTTGCGGTCTGCATCGACGATGCCGGGGGCGGTGGCAGAGTTGGCGTTGATGAAGTAGGAACCGGCATAAGCAGGGTCATCGGGTCTCTCGATATCGCCGTCGCGCAGAGGGGTCTTGATGGCAGCCAGAGGAGGCACACTCTTGCTGTTGCCCTTCAGCTTGGACTGGCCCTCCTGGTAGGCAGCTTCGATAGCCGCCTTGATCTTGGCGACCGTCTTGGTGTCAGACTTGGGGATGATGAGGCTGACACTGTACTTGGGGGTGCCGCCGTTGATGCTCTTGGGCTCCCAGACGTTGGCGTAAGACCAGCGGGTGTCGGGACCGGTGATGACCTTCATGGGGTTATTGACCTTGTTTGCAGTAGTAGACATATTAAAATTCCTCCGTAAAATCGTTTTTGGCAGTGTTCATAGCCGGACGCTTGTCGCTCTCCGGCACGAGAGTGGGTTTGCCTTGCGGCTTTTCAATGTAGGGAGAAAGCAGCTCATCGAAGCGGGCTTTGCCGAGGGCTTTCTGCATGGCGGTGATACCCAGGACCTTCTTCTCGAAGGGGTCGTAGCCCGCCTGCACAACTGCCGCGATGACAGCGTTCTCATTGGTGTATCTGCGGTTGGAGCGTCCTTCGACCAGCTTCCAGCCGGTCCAGGCCTTACCGCTGATGGCCTGTTGCAGAGCGTATTCCTTCACATCGGAAGCCCAGGAGACCAGGGCATCCAGCTTGCCGAGGATCTCTGCAATCTCCTCATCGTCCAGCAGAGCGGGAAGCTGGAACTCAAGCTGGGCAAGTGCCAGGTTGGCATTGGCCCGCTCACGGCACTCAGCCTTTGCCTTACAGAACCGGCACCACTCACCGCAGCTGAACTCGCCCTTGCCCTCAAATGCCAGCTGGGCCTGCCGGGTCAGTTCGCCTTCTGCCCATTCCAGCAGGGCTTCGCGGGTGATGCGGAAGACGCTGACGTTACCCTTGCGGGGCTGGAAGATGGTCATCTGTATCTCGTCGATGTCGTAGAGATAGTCGATGATCTCCAGCGCGCCCAGCGCATACAGCTTCATCTGGGAGTTATCGACTGCGGAGACTTCCACACCCTGTCCGTGCTTGTAGTCCACGATG
>JAFTXW010000035.1 GCA_017461445.1 Oscillospiraceae bacterium | reverse complement strand
GTTGGTAGAGTAGCCGGTTCATACCCGGTATGTCATCTGTTCGAATCAGATTGCCGCTACCAGGCCCGTTGGTCAAGCGGTTAAGACACCGCCCTTTCACGGCGGTAACATGGGTTCGATTCCCGTACGGGTCACCATGACGCGCAAATACGAACCCTGCACATCGTGAGGAATGATTTGCGTTCACTGAAAGAATCCCACCTGAGTAATCAGGTGGGATTTCTTTTGCTCAAATTACTTTTTATCCCGCGGTTTTCCTGATAAGACAGGATAATCCGCGGGATTTTTCTTTTATGACACAGGAACACTCTCTGCCATCCGGAATATGCTTTCCTCGGACACAGCTTCAGGAGAGTATTCAATCACACTGCTGATTTCCGGCGACATGGTCCAGCAGAGGTAGGATCGGTTTTGATAAGGTACAATAAGTTGCGCAAAAGAGCCGCTGATGCGTAACTGCATCAGCGGCCTTGTGCGCAATTTGGTTAGATGGAAAACGCAACCAGAACGATGTCCTTGCCGGTCTTCTTGCTAAGCAGCTGCTCCAGCTCGGTGATCTTAGCCAGTGCTTCGGCATCCTCGCTCAGCGCGGCATATTTCACAGGGCTGTAGGCAACCAGGGCAACATCTTTGCCGGTCTTGGCAGCCAGTTCCTTTTCCAGAGCGGTGATGGATTCCAGAAGATCCTCACGGCCATTCAGATTGGTGTAGTTATTCATATTGTTGTATCCTTTTCTTTATCCGTATGTGAATTCTTCGCCTAAAGAAAACGCGGATTTTGTGAGTACTGTACCGGGTTGGACGATCAGGAACTGTTCATCCCATTGCCCGGAAACCAATTTCTCCAGAATGCGGTTGCTGCCCTCCACATAGTCCAGCTCACAGCGAATCAAATCCGCTTGTTTCTGAATTGACTCCACATAGCTTTCCTCGTAGCAGTCGAATACACCGGTATCGATAATGTCTGCGTGGGTGTAGTCCGCGAACCACATGCCGAAGATTCCGACGCCCCGCTCCATACCGTACTCCCGGCACAGGTTATCCAGCATCCGCTGCACATTGACTCCGCCACATTCACTGTCACGGAAATACATATGCCCCCGTTGCTTCAGGTTGCCCTGCTGCGCATCCGTCCGGGTCAAAAGCATCGTGATGCAGTCATCCAAATTGGGAATGACAAGCCGCTGCCTGGCACAGATGTTATCCAGTGAGCCGCCGCAGTAACCCATGGCGATCAGGACGGTAGTCATGGGTTCAGGCAAAGCATGCAATGTATCCAGAAGACTTTGGCGCATATTTTTCGGCTGCGCGTGAAGCGTTCTGTCCAGCGCATACACCGGGAAATTCGTCCCCATTTTTACTTGTGCTGCTTCCAGGTGGCTTTCCAGGGAATCACAGCAGACGATGCAAGTGTGGTCCACGGATTACTCGGAAATGGTCTTTACAAAGGAATATTCGGTATCCGCAACAATGTCGGTAGCATCGACGCCGGTCTGTGCGTATTCCTCGCCAATGTAGAATGCCCAGTATGCCTTTTCGGTGTCCCAATCAGCGGTAATACCGTTGACGGAAGTGACATACAGGCCATACTCACTCTCATCACCTGCGATCAGTTCCACAGCCAGCAGAGCTTCACCAACAGTCTTTGCATCGGTATTGACCTGGAACTTGGTAACAGTGCCGTCCACGTCCTTAACGGTGACATAGATGGTGGTTTCGCCTTCACCCAGCACAGTATAGGAAATGGTCTTGACCATCTCATAGGTAGCACCTGCGGTGATTTCGGTGGAATCAACACCGGTCTGTGCATACTCACCGTCGATGTAGAATGCCCAGTAAGCATTTTCGGTTGCCCAGTCAGCAGTAATGCCATTGACGGTAGTGACCATCAGACCCCAGTCACTCTCGTCGCCGGAAACCAGTTCCAGAGCGACCAGTGCTTCGCCCACGGTGGTGGCATCGGTATGGATTTCGTACTTGGTAACGGTGCCGTCCAGATCCTTGGCGGTGAAGTAGAAGGTGGTTGCACCCTCACCCATCACGGTGTAGGAAATGGTCTTGGTGAAGCTATAAGTAGCACCATCAGTCAGTTCAGTAGCATCGACACCGGTCTGTGCATACTCACCGTCGATGTAGAATGCCCAGTAAGCATTTTCGGTTGCCCAGTCAGCGGTGATGCCGTTGACGGTGGTAACCATCAGGCCCCAGTCGCTCTCGTCACCTGCGATCAGACCTTCTGCCAGCAGAGCTTCGCCGACAGTGGCTGCTTCGGAGGTGTACTCAAAAGTGGTTTCGGTGCCATCCAGATCTGTCACTACGACTGTGAAATTGGCACCGACGCTGTCGGATGCTGCGGGGGTGGATTCTACGGAAGGCTGGGTGGTGGAGGTGGAATCAGGCGTGTCGGTGCCGCCGCAGGCAACCAGGGACAGAGCCATCACCAAAGCAAGTAAAAGCGCGATGATTTTCTTCATGTTCATTACTCTCCTTATATGATATATTTCCCTTGGCCGGATCTCGCGGCGTATGTATGTTGGGAACACGGTCTGTCTTTTCCGACTATACTGGGCATCTTTCTTTTCTCAATTGCGGCACTGAAAGAAGAAAGATGCCGTGTGTTCACGGCGGCGGTCACGTACAGGATTCGCACCTGTTTGACAGATCGTGCAGATCTCATAGCGTTGCTATGCAGATTTTGCTGTTAAGGGCACCTCTAAAAACTCACCTTTTGCGATTTAGCCGGATCTTTGCACCCAACTTCTCGTTTTGTAAAGTTCGCAATACGCAAAGTATTCCGAACTTTACAAATCTTAATTTGGGCACAAATCTCTCGCCTAAATCATCAAAAAAGAGTTTTCAGTGGATGCCTGCCATCTTTGCCGCAGTGTTGCCCCGGAAGGGCAATCACCGGAAGAAGGGGGGAGTACTTCCGGACATCCGGGACAACAAAAACTGCGGCAACTCCCGAAGGAATTGCCGCAGCCGTTTTTCCGCGTCAAAGACCACCGCAGTCCGTACTTGCAGACCCCGGTGTGGTTCACATCGTTTAAGCAGTTCTCCTGACTTGCGCTTCTTAGGTTTTGCATGGCCTTCTCAGGGAAACCCCAATGACCGGCTTTCGCCCAACAGCAGAACCTCCACGCATACAGTGGCGGTACCGTTCGTGATTTGCACACGATTCTCTATTCTCCCATGGGGCTGTTACCACACCCACAGGCACTCAAACGGATATTCACTTGCCAATAGAATAGCACTTTGGCCCCGTTTTGTCAATCGAAAAAGGGATTGCGATTTTCGACATAGTGTGGTACGATATATAAAAGGTGAAAGCCTGTTATATTGCTTTTGAAGAACATTCGTTAAATTGGAATGGGGAAAAATCCCAACGGTACCAAGCCGCCGTAGACGGACATAAAGCCGTATGATCTCATTGGCGCAAGCTGAGAAGAGACATACAAGATGGCGTCCGGAGTCGGAATACGGACGAATGATCTGTACGCAGGACTCTTGGGGGCTGTCCAGCGGATATTTCTATGCTCTGGCATAGAAATAATTAATTTCAAACGCAATTTCCTCGCCGCTTGCGCGGCAACCGGAAATTATGCGTATCCTTTTTGCATCCTGCGGGATGCAAAAAGATGCATGCACTATTCCGTGCCGCAACAGCGGCATGGTCGCTTTGCGTTACTGTAAGCTCCCGATTTTCGGGAGCTTTTTCTGTTTTCTGGAGGGACTTAACAATGCGGGATGCATTCTCCGGGTATCATCCGGCAGTCAATTTCATATTTTTTCTCAGCGTATTGGGGTTCGGTGTTGTGATCCTGCATCCGGCTTTTCTGGTTGCCGGGATTGTGGGAGCACTCAGCTATTTCCTGCTTCTCCATGGTGGCAAGGGACTGAAACGGATCGCCATGATGTTGCCGCTGTTTCTGGCGGTGATCCTGCTGAATCCGCTGGTCAACCGGGATGGCGCTACGATTCTGTTTCAAGTATTCGGAATCCCCTATACACTCGAAGCACTGGTCTACGGTGCCGTGCTTAGCGGGATGTTCCTGACCATGATCCTTTGGTTCTCCTGCTACAGCAACCTGATGACCGGGGATAAGTTCACCAGTCTGTTCGGTAATCTCATCCCCTCCCTTTCGTTGCTTTTGGTGATGATCTTCCGCATGGTGCCAAGCCTGATTCGGAAAGGTAAGCAGATCACCGGCGCGAGACAGTCCATTGGCAAGGAAATGTCCGGCACGGACGAAGCCATGACAGTTCTCGGGTGCCTGATCACCTGGGCATTGGAGGGCAGCATCGTCACCGCCGACTCCATGCGAAGCCGGGGCTACGGCACATCGAAACGAACCAGCTTTATGATTTACCGGATGGCAAAGCGTGACTGGGGATTGCTCTCAGCGATTTTTGTTCTATCTGCAGCATTGATTGCCGTGATCTCCGCAGGGCACACCACAGCCACATTCACCCCAGAGTGGTATCTGGCTCCGATTTCTCCCATCGGCTTACTGCTGTATGGTTTTCTTTCTCTGATTCCCACCTTATTACACTTACAGGAGGCTCTTGTATGGCACATTTCCAGATCCAGAATCTGACCTTTTCCTATGCTGCCGCAAAGAATAAACGCTCTTTGGACGATGTGTCCCTCACCATTGAAAAGGGCGAGTATATCGTCCTGTGCGGCAAATCCGGTTCCGGCAAAACCACCCTGCTGAAGCATCTGAAGTCCGTCCTGACTCCCAGTGGCAAAAGAAGCGGTGCAATTCTGTTCAATGGCACCCCCATGGAGCAGGTCAGCCAGCGGGATCAGTCCAGTAAAATCGGCTATGTGATGCAGAATCCCGACGATCAGATCGTCACGGATAAGGTCTGGCACGAGCTAGCCTTCGGTCTGGAGAGTCTGGGCTGTGACCAGAAGACCATGCGCGCCAGAGTTGCGGAAATGGCCTGCTATTTCGGCATCCAGGATTGGTTTCACCGGGATGTGGCGAACCTCTCCGGCGGACAGAAGCAGCTTCTGAACCTGGCATCCATCATGGCCATGCAGCCGGAGGTGCTGATTCTGGACGAACCCACCAGCCAGCTCGACCCTATCGCCGCGTCGGATTTTCTGAACACTGTACGGAAGATCAACATTGAACTGGGAACCACTGTCATCATTACCGAGCACCGCCTGGAGGATATTTTCCCCTATGCGGACCGGGCAGTGGTCATGGATGGTGGCAAAGTCATTGCCGACGATACGCCCCGGAATATCGGCAAGCTCCTGTGGGAGCAGAAAAACGATATGTTCACCGCAATGCCCACCCCAGTCCGGGTGTTCTATGGCGCGGACGGAAACGGCGATTGTCCCCTGACCGTCCGGGAGGGCCGAAACTGGCTGAGCAAGTCCTTCCCAGAGGGAGCAAAAGTGAACGCGCTCCCTGTGCAGGAATTGCCTGATGAGATTGAAAATCCCGCCCTTGTACTGAAAGAACTGTGGTTTCGCTATGAGAAAAACAGTCCCGATATCCTCCGGGGTGTCAGTGCCGAAGTGCCTGCCGGAAGCCTGTATGCCATCGTCGGCGGCAACGGTGCAGGTAAATCCACAGCGCTCAAGGCCATCTGCGGCATCTGCAAGCCCTACCGGGGTAAGGTGAAGATCTTCGGCAAGCCCATTGAAAAATATAAGTCCACGGAGTTGTTCCAAAGCTGTCTTGCCATGCTCCCGCAGGACCCCAAGAGCCTGTTCGTAGCCAAAACCGTCCGGGAAGAGCTGGAGGAAATGACCAAGGATCAGGCAAAAATCAGCGAAATCGCCGCTACCTGCGAGATTGAAAATCTCCTGAACAGCCACCCCTACGATCTCTCCGGAGGTGAGCAGCAGAGAGCCGCCCTGGCGAAAGTTCTGCTGACCCAGCCCAAGCTCCTGCTGCTGGACGAGCCCACCAAGGGCATTGACAGCTTCTTCAAGGAAAAACTGGCGAAAATTCTCTGCAAGCTAAAGGAGCAGGGCATCACCATCGTCATGGTTTCCCACGATGTGGAGTTCTGCGCCAAGTATGCCGATGCGGTGTCCATGTTCTTTGACGGTCAGGTGCTGACCACCGACACGCCCCGCCGCTTCTTCGGCAATAACAGTTTCTATACCACCGCAGCCAACCGCATGAGCCGCCATGTTTTTTCTATGGCAGTCACGGCGGAAGATGTGGTGAACCTTTACAGGGAGAACCGGCATGGATAAATTCTACCTTTCCACCATTGATGAAAATGCCCATATCCTTGCAAAGCAGCACGGCTTTGGCATTGAGATTGCAGAGTTCTGCACACCCTGGTTTCTGGACACGGATTTCGAGAAGGTCGATCCGCTGATCCGGGAGAAGCTGGCCTGCTCCGATCGGTTTGTGCTCCACGCTCCCTTCAGCGAACTATTCCCCTGTGCCATCGATCCGAAGGTAAGAGCGATAGCTGCGGAGCGGTACCGTCAGGTGATTCAGATCGCACAGGACTATGGAATCAAGAAAATCGTTGTCCACGGCGGCTATAATCCGAGAATCTATTTTCCTATTTGGTACACCGAGCAGTCGGTTCTTTTCTGGAAAGAATTTGTCAAGGAGATCCCAGAGGACATGGTGTTCTGTCTGGAAAATGTGTTTGAGGAAGAACCGGCTATGCTGACGGAAATCGTCCGGCAGGTAAACGATCCCCGGATTCGGATGTGCCTGGATGTGGGCCATGTGAATGCTTACTCCAAGGTTCCGGTTATGGAATGGCTGGAAAGGTGCTTACGTTTCGTGGCACACTTCCATATTCACAACAACGATACCAGCCGGGATGCCCACGGACAGCTGATGGATGGCACAATTCCCATGAAGGAACTGCTTGCGGTAATCGAAGAAAAATGCCCCAACGCAACCCTGACATTGGAGCTGATGAACGCAGAACCTTCTATCCGTTGGCTTTTGGAGGAACAGCTATGAAAAACAGCCATGCATTCTTTCAGAATCGGGAATGTGAATATTATCCCTGTCACAAAACCAAAAACGAAAATTTCAACTGTCTGTTTTGCTTTTGCCCGCTATATGCCCTTGGAGATCAATGCGGCGGCAATTTTGCCTATACCGAAAAAGGAATCAAGGACTGCTCCGGGTGTCTGATCCCCCACAGTGCAGGCGGTTATGATTATGTGCTTTCCAAGTTCAGCCAAATTGCGGAACTGGCCCGAAAGAAGGAAGGTTGATGCTATGGAGTTAAAGACTTATCTTGATTCTGTCCAGCCGCTGGATGAAGCTGCCATGGCAGCAGCCAGAGAGCGGCAGGCACAGCTTGCCAAGCCTCCCGGAAGTCTGGGACGGCTGGAGGATTTATCCATCCAGCTTGCAGGCATCACCGGAAAGGTACATAACAAAATTGAGAAGAAACATCTGCTGGTGTTTGCTGCCGACAACGGTGTGGTGGCAGAGGGTGTTTCCAGCGCGCCCCAGTCCGTGACCCTGATGCAGACAATCAACCTGACCCGGCATAAGACCGGTGCATCCACCCTCTGCAAGCATTTCGGTTGCGATATTACTGTCTGTGATGTGGGTGTCAATGCGGACATCAAGGAATCTGCGGTACTGAACCGCAAGATCGCCTATGGAACACAGAATATCGTCAACGGTCCTGCTATGAGCCGGGAGCAGGCGATTCAGGCCATACTCACCGGCATTCAGTTCGCACAGACTACCGATGCGGATGTGATCGGCATCGGAGAAATGGGTATCGGCAACACTACCACTTCTTCTGCGGTGCTGTCCGTTCTTCTGGATGCGGATGTGGAGGCTGTTACGGGTCGGGGTGGCGGCATTACGGATGCCAGTTTCCTGAAAAAGAAGCAGGTCATCAAGGATGCTATTGCTATCAATCGTCCCGAACAAAACGATGTAATCGACGTGCTGTCGAAAGTCGGCGGATTCGACATTGCCGCCATGTGCGGTGCGTTCATCGGTGCGGCTGTAACCCGCCGCCCGGTGGTCATTGACGGTTTTATTTCCGCCGTTGCTGCCCTGTGTGCCTGCAAGCTCTGCCCCAACGTAAAAGGCTACCTGATCCCCAGCCACGCATCCTATGAGATCGGGTATCGGCTTGCTATGGATGCTATGGAGCTGCAGCCTTTGTTCCTGCTGGGTATGCGGCTGGGCGAGGGCAGCGGATGCCCCCTGGCTTTTGAGATTCTTACCGCAGCCTGCGCCATCATCAATGATATGGCTACCTTCGACCAGGCGGGTATCGATGATGGTTACCTGGATGAGATCCGGGAGGGCGACAAGTTCTCCGTGGAGGGTGCGAAATGACCTATTTTATCTCTGGCGGTGCCAAGAACGGCAAGTCCACTCTGGCCCAGGATCTGACGGTTACTCTTTCCAAAGGCGGGAAGCACTACTATGTGGCAACCATGATCTCCACTGGGAGTGAGGACGATGACCGCATTCGGCGGCACATCGCAGACCGGGACGGCATGGGCTTTGAAACCGTGGAGTGCTTCCGCAATATCATGGACTGCCTGGAAACTGCCGATCAGGAGGGTGTGTTTCTGGTGGACAGTGTCACGGCGTTAATCCAGAACTCCCTGTTCCCGGTGGAGAAGAACTATGAAATGGATCTGGAGGCGGCACACCGATGCGCCGACGAACTGGTGGAGTTTGCTCATACTGTCCGCCATGCAGTATTTGTCAGTGACTATATCTATTCCGATGCGGAAAAGTATTCCGAAAACACCGAGATGTACCGTAAGTGTCTGGCGGATATCGACCGCCGACTGGCAAAGGTCTGCGGTACCGTCATTGAAGTGTCCGCAGGCCAGCCAATCATTCACAAGGGGGATCTGTGCATATGAAAACCTATCTTCATGCTTTTGCTATGTGCCAGAGTATGTTCTGTGCCATCCCCGCACCCCAGGTGTGGGACGAGAAGGCCAGGGACAAAATGCTTTTGTTCCTGCCCATTGTGGGCTTGGAGATTGGTGCAATCTGGGCCGGTTTAGCTTGGCTGTGTCGTCTGCTGAATCTACCCACAATGATTGCGGCATTGATCCTCTCGGCCTATCCTTACATCGTCACCGGATTTCTCCATCTGGACGGCTATATGGATGTGACCGATGCGGTGAAATCCTGGCGGGACTTGGAGCGCAGAAGGGAGATCCTGAAGGATTCTCATGTGGGTAGCTTTGCGGTTATCGGCATCGTGTTGCTGATGATCGCCCAGTTTGCGGTATTTGCATCTGCATCCAACGATGCCAATTATCTGATTCTGATATTTATTCCTGCAATCAGCCGCTGCTGCTCCGCTCTGGCGGTGACTGGATTGAAGCCCATGTCCACCAGCCAGTATGCGGATCAGCAAAAACCGAAGTACCACATGGTGGTGCTGGCGGTCATGCTATGCATTTTCCTTGCGGCAGGCTTCCTGCTCTGCGGCAAGTATGGATTTGCTCTCATTGGATGTTTGGCTGGCTACGGCCTTGCCCTGCACCGGGCCTACAAATCTCTGGACGGCATGAATGGTGACATTTCTGGCTACGCACTGAC
The DNA here is from genome assembly GCA_017461445.1 of Oscillospiraceae bacterium. Classification (GTDB taxonomy): domain Bacteria; phylum Bacillota; class Clostridia; order Oscillospirales; family Oscillospiraceae; genus Faecousia. The sequence continues at coordinate 36,788 of JAFTXW010000035.1, read as the reverse complement.
CATTGGTGAGCTGTGCGCCGTAGCAGTTTATGCACTCATCTAAAAAACTGCGTCATTGCGAGGAGCGAAGCGATGTGGCAATCTCCTGTACCGATGGGGATTCCCACGCCAGTGTGAGCACTGGCTCGGAATGACAGAAAAAACGGGAGGTACATATGATTCTGATTATTGGTGGAGCCTATCAGGGCAAGCTGGATTTTGCCAAGAACGCCTTTGACATTACAGATGCGGATGTGCATACCTGCGGCACCGGAGAAATCGACTTCTCTAAGCGGTGCATCTATAAAATTGAAGAATTCACCTATGGCCATCCTGACCCCATCGGTTATTTTCAAACCCACCGGGAGCAATGGCAGGACAGCATTCTAATCCTCCAGGATATCTTCTGCGGTGTAGTTCCCATGGGTGCAGAAACCAGAGCATGGCGGCAGAAAACCGGACGGCTGGCACAGTATCTAAGCAAGGAAGCTACCCAGGTCAGCAGGATATTCTGCGGATTGGAGCAGCGATTAAAATGACCATATACTTGATTCGCCACGGCAAGACAGAAGCCAATGAGCGTCATCTATACTGCGGCAGCACCGACCTGTCCCTGTCCGATGGGGGCAGAGAAGAATTGAGCCGGTTTTGCTATGACATTAAAAATGTCCGCTTCCTTACCAGTGGCATGAAGCGGACGAATGGGACCTTACAGATTCTCTTTGGGAATGTGCAGTACGAAGTCGAGCCCCGGTTCCGGGAAGTGGACTTCGGCATTTTCGAAATGCACAGCTACGAGGAACTAAAAGACACGCCTACATATCAGATATGGCTCACCGGGGATAACGATGCGAATACCCCTCCCAATGGCGAAAGCGGTGTGCAGATGCGAGAGCGTGTTCTGCAAGCCTTTTCGGAACTTCAGGAGGACACCTGCATCATCACCCATGGCGGTGTGATCGCTGCCATTATGGAGCATCTGTTCCCCAACGAAAATAAGAACCGCTATGAATGGCAGCCAAAGAACGGCTGCGGATATGTCATCCGTGGCAATACATATGAGGAATTACCATGATACCTATGACTGACGAACAGAAAAAAACTTGGGCAATCAGCCAGCTTCAACGCAAAGCCCAGGAGTTGGGCCGGCCTCCCACAAAAAAAGACTTTGATGATGCCACCCGCGCCAGAATCAAGACCTTCCTTGGCCCTTGGCCGAGAGCCTTGGAAGCAGCAGGACTGAAAGAACCTAAGAAAAAGTAAGGAGATTTGCGATATGGAAGAAAAACTGTTGGAGCTGGCAAAAGCGGAAGGTTTCTATGCCGCTGTGATCCCGGCGAAGGATGTGCCGGTAGACCCGAAATTCCGGGCATTCTGTGAGCAGAATCTCTGTGGACAATATGGTGCCAATTATTCCTGTCCTCCTGATTGCGGCACCGTAGAGGCGCTGCACCAGACCATTCTGGCCCAGGATAAGGCGCTGGTGATCTCCACCATTTGGGATATTGAGGGCTTTGACGATAAGTGCGCCGTCCGTCACGCAAAGGAAACCCATAATGCAGCTGTTCTGCGGCTGATGAAGGGTGTGCGGGAGGCTGGCTGTGTCGGATTCTGTACCGGCTACAACGGCTGCCCCCTCTGCGATCCCCTGCAAGCGGAAAGAAAGCCTTCCCTGTGCCCATCCCGAAAGAAGAATCAGTTGTATGTCCGCCTACTGCATTGATGTAGCAAAGCTTGCTGATCGCTGCGGTTTGCAGTTCGGCTGGATTCCTGGCAAACTGTTCCTGTTTGGCATGATTGCTTACCATGAGGAGAAATGAAGATGAAACGAGTTTTGTCCCTTATACTTGTACTGCTGATCATAGCAACACTCCCGGTCAACGCTTTGGCAGCGGAAGATACCGCAATCCGGGAAGCATTTGAAACCACCGGGGATTACATGGCCGCTTTAGGTGATCCTTCTGCCGGTTCCACCGGCGGCGAGTGGATGGCGCTGGGCTTCGCCCGGAGTGGAAGAGAAGTGCCCGACAGCTACTATGACAGCGTGGTTGCCTATGTGGATCAAAAAATCGACGACAACGGGCGGCTCCATGCCACCAAATGCACCACCAACTGCCGCTTCACTGTGGCGCTGACTGCCATTGGCAAAGACCCTACCAATGTGGGTGGTCACAACCTGCTGGCAGGTCTGAACGATATGGGCTATATCCGCAAGGTTGGCGTCAGCGGTGTGATTTGGACGCTGATCGCCTTTGACTGTGGAAAGTACGAAATGCCGGAGGGGATCAACAGGGAAACCCTTGTGGACACCATTCTGGATTTCCAGGTACCCGGCGGCGGCTGGGCAACTTCCGGCAATATCGCCGATCCGGATGTGACTTCCATGGCGATCCAGGCACTTGCACCCTACCGGGAGGATGCAGATGTTCAGAGTGCGCTGGATGCCGCCATTACGGTGCTTGCAGGTATGCTGGATGAAACCGGTAATTTCCCCAGCCAGTATGGTGCCAGCAGTGAGTCTGTTTCCCAGGTGATTGTGGCACTGTGTACATTGGGCATTGACCCCAATACGGACGAGCGGTTTGTAAAGAATGGCATGTCTGCCCTGGATGGCTTACTGGGTTATTATGTAGAGGGCGGCGGCTTCAAGCACATTCACTCCGGCAAGGTTGACGGCATCGCAACAGAGCAGGGCTACTATGCATTGACTGCCTATTTTCGCATGCTGGAGGGAAAGACCCCTCTTTACGATATGACGGACGGCTTCACTGTTACACCTCAGAAGCCTACTGTGCAGGAACAGCGCGCACAGGATAACAACATGGTTTGGCTGTGGGTGGTGTTGGCGGTTGGCGCGGCACTGCTTGTTCTGTGCTTCGCTCTGAAAAAGAAGCTGGGCAAAAAGAAGTTTTCCAACGCAATTATGGTAGTTATCATCCTGCTGATTTCCGTGCTGGGCATTGGCTTCGTAATTCAGACGGGTGTGCTTAATCAGAAGCCCGCTCTGGGCAGTGAGTTCAAAACTGCCGCTATCCCTGATAACCGGCTGGTCACATCCGAAAATACGGAAAACATCTGCACCATCACCATCCGCTGTGATACAGTCCTCGACAATCAAAATCTTTTGGAAGAAGCAAAGGTTCCCTATGTTCCGGCCGACGGTGTGATTCTGCCGGAAATTACGGTGGAATTCACTCCCGGTGAGAATGTATTTGATGTGCTGCAACGGGTCTGCGAGGCGGCAGATATCCCCCTGGAATATAGCTGGACACCTCTGTATGACAGCTACTATCTGGAGGGTATCTGTCACCTGTACGAATTCGACTGTGGCGCGGAATCCGGCTGGATGTATCAGGTCAATGGCACTTTCCCCAATTACGGCTGCTCCAGCTATGAAGTCAAGCCAGGCGATAAGATCGAGTGGCTCTATTCCTGCATCGGTCTGGGTGCGGACTTGGGTGCCGACGTAATGGAGGGCTAATATGAAAAAATCCAAAATTGCAACGTTGCTGTGTTTGCTGCTTATTCCTCTGACCATTTTCTTTGGCCACAAGATTCCCGGACGCTCCTACTATCTCACCAGCACTTTGATTTTGGTGGAGATCATGCTACCGTTCTTTCTTGCCTTTGAGGGCCGGAAACCCCAGGCTCGGGAGCTGGTAGTGATCGCTGTTCTGTGCGCACTGGCAGTTGCGGGCCGCGTGGTGATTCCCATCCCCAACTTCAAGGCAACTTATGCCATCATTATGCTGTCTGCCATCGTCTTTGGTCCGGAAACCGGATTCCTGATCGGTGCCATGACTGCCTTGGTTAGCAATTTCTTCTTCGGACAGGGTCCGCACACCCCTTGGCAGATGATGGCCTACGGCATTGCTGGACTGGTGGTGGGGCTTGCCCATCAGAAGAAGCTTCTCAAGCGGAAGCCCATGCATATGGCTATATTCGGAGCAATTCTGATTGTGGTACTGATCGGCCCCATCCTGGACACCTGCACAGTATTCCTGCTTCAGTCGAACATCACCGCCGCCGGTGCCGCTGCCCAGTATGCAGCAGGTCTGCCGGTGAATATCAGTCAGGCGATTGCCACTTTCCTGGTAATCCGTTTCCTGGGAGAGCCCTTGCTGGAAAAGCTGGATAGGGTGAAAGTGCAGTACGGCATGATGGAGGATGACGATGGGATTTGAAGCCTGCCACCCGGCAGTGAATCTGATCTATTTTGCTGCTGTGATTTTTGGGATGCTGGCCTTTCAGCACCCGGTGTTTCTGGCAATTTCGTTTCTTTGTGCGTTTGCCTACAGTCTGAAACGAAACGGCACCAAAGCCCTGGTATTCAACCTGTGCCTGCTGCCGGTAATCGCAGCCTTTGCTCTCTATTACAGCAGCCTGCATCACTTTGGCATGACGGTCCTGCGGCAGAATTTCATCGGCAACAATATGACGGTGGAATCCCTGGTTTATGGTATCGTTCTGGGTGTATCTTTGGCAGGCGTGATGATTTGGATGAGCTGTGTGTATTCCGTCTTTTCTTCGGACAAGGTGGTGTACCTCTTTGGCAAAGCAAGCCCCCGACTTTCACTGCTCCTGGCAATCCTGCTTCGTATGGTGCCGAGAATCAAAGGTGAAGCAAAACGGATTCATACAGCCAGAAAGGGACTGGGTAAAGGAATTGATCAAGGCAACCTTTGGCAGCGGCTGAAAAACGGAATCCGCATTTTCTCTATGCTGATTTCCTGGACCATCGGTTCTCTTGCAACCATGTCTGATTCCATGCGGAGCCGGGGCAGCACCCTTCGTGGAAGAACAGCCTTTTCTATCTACCGTTTCGACAACCGTGACCGGGCGTACGTCATCACCCTGTTTGCCTGCCTGACATTGACCGTCATGGCAATCCTGCTGGGGCTGACCGATATGGTGTACGACCCCCTGATTATCTGGGAGCCGATAGCTGCAACGGACATCCTGTTCTGCGTCGGCTATGCAGTCCTCTGCCTGATGCCGCTGGCATTGGAAGTGTGGACGGACTATCGTTTCTCTACTACTATTTGATTAAAATTTCAGAAGAAATACGCTTATCGGGAGAAACAATATGGAACCTGTCATTCGAGAAGAAAACAAGATTTATGCAGTCGGGTATTCTTATGAGGCTGATTGGAGACGTCTGTGTCGCATTAAAGACCGTGCTGCCTATTGGTCTGTTATTGATTTTTCAACTATGAACAAGACTGCTTATGCAGGAATAGAGAATAAATGCGGCACGGAGATCGCCTTCTGGCTATGCAAGGAAACAGGCGATTTTGAAATGCGGTTCTTTTTTGGAGAAAGAGTGGAACCGGTCGGCAATGTAGCAAACGGCATGGAAGTGCTGGAGGTCCCGGCGGCAAAATACGCAATTTTCACGCTGGACTCCCAACTCGAGACGCTCGGTCAGGCTGGTTACGTTCAGGCAATCAAGGATCTGTGGCAATATATTTTCAAGGAATGGTTCCCAGGCAGTGGCTATCGTCACGATGATGAGAAATGCAATTTTGAGGTATACTCCGGTAATGTGATGCAAATCTATGTGCCTGTGTGCTAAAGGCAGTCATCACATCAACTTTATAGCAATTTATCACCGAAAGCCTGCAGGATGTGGATGTGGAATATACGAAGTTTGGTAGAAGACTGCGCGAGATCAGAAAGGACATGGGTTTGACACAGGACGAGTTCGCCAAAATTCTGGGAACATCCAAGCAGATTCTCAGCCGGTATGAACGAGAGGACCGCTCCCCCAGAATCGAAGTTGTGCGTAAATATGCCGAGGCGCTGAAGGTATCCGCAGATTATTTGTTGGGTGACGAAGAGGCTGAGGCCGTGTCCTCCATGTTCTGGACACAGAAAAAGGAGAAGCCTTTCTATAAGATCTTCATTGAGGTTACCGCAGATCAAATGGGTCTAGACATTCCCGGGGTTATTCAGAAAACCGGTCTGACAGATAAGCAGGTCCGGACGATTATTACCCGGCAGATGAAGGTTGCTCCGCTGGATCTGGCAATGCAGTTGTCTGATACCCTGAATGTGCCGCTGGAAGTCTGGTTGGGTGTGAAGGATTACGTTCCTGCAGAAGTATCTGCTGATGCATACGAAGTTGCCCGTGCCTACGACCAGGCAGATATCAAATCCAAAAACATGGTCAGAATGGCGCTGGATCTGGAGCTTGCAAAGGAGGAAACTGTGTGAATGCTGTTGTCTATGCCCGTTTTTCCAGTCATAGACAGGGTGAGCGGTCCATCGAGGGTCAGGTTGCAGAGGCTGAGTGCTTCGCCGCTGCCCATGGACTGACCATTGTAAAGGTTTATGCGGACCGCGCGCAGACCGGGCGAAACGACAACAGAGAACAGTTTCAGCGTATGTTTGCCGACGCGGCAAAACATGCATTCGATGCTTTGATCGTCTGGAAGACCGACCGGATCGGACGAAACAAAGAGGAGATCGCCCTCAACAAATATCACCTGAAGAAAAACGGTGTCAAAATCTATTATGTAGCCGAAGCCATCCCGGATACCCCGGAGGGTATCATTCTGGAAGCCGTCATTGAAGGCATGGCTGCCTACTATTCCGAGCAGCTATCCCGAGTGCCGTCGTTCACCATGAAAAAAACTCCGATGCCTGAAAAGGTATCGGAGTTTTTTCATTATGAACTGTGTGGGATCGAAAGGGCGGCGGCTGCGAAGCAGCCGTACCCAACATGCCGGTGGCATGTTGGGTAGCCCGTGGGAGATTCCCCCGCTTTCATACTATTTTCAATTTGAAATCTGAATTTCAAATCGTTATGCGTCGATGGTAGAAATCCCCAGAGTGATTTCCTCCAGCACATCCAGCAGCACCCGGACGGTATCCAGTGCCGTCAGCATGGTTACGCCGTTCTCTACGGCGCAGCGGCGTATTTGGCTGGAGCCGGAGTGAATGTCCTCACAGCGGACATCCATGGTGTTGATGACATAGGTCACATGACCCTGCCGGATGGAATCCAGAATTTCCGTGGAGCCGTCATCCACCTTTGCCTTGATACGGGTACGGATACCGTGTTTTTTGAGAAATGCCGCTGTACCTGCGGTGGCTTCGATATTGAAGCCCAGCGCGTAGAAGCGGCGCAGCAGGGGCAGGGCCTCCTCCTTGTCCTCGTCGGAAATCGTGGCAAAGACCGTACCGTAGTTCTGCAGCTTTACGCCGGAGGCCTGCAGTGCCTTATATAGTGCCCGGGTCAGGGAGTTATCATAGCCGATGGCCTCGCCGGTGGACTTCATTTCCGGACTGAGATAGGCATCCAGTCCCCGGAGCTTGGCAAACGAAAAGGCGGGAGCCTTGGCATAATACCGCGTCTTTTCGTCGGGATACAGCATATCGATACCCTGCTCTTTCAGACTGTGGCCCAGAGACACCAGGGTAGCAATGTCCGCCAGAGGATAACCGGTGGCTTTGCTCAGGAATGGAACTGTTCGGGAGGATCGGGGATTGACCTCGATGATATACACATTATCGTCTTTATCTACAATAAACTGGATATTGAACAGTCCCCGAATGCCAATGGCTGGCCCCAGCTTTTTCGCATATTGCAGGATGATCCCCTTGACCTGATCCGAAATGGAAAAGGAGGGATACACGCTGATGGAATCGCCGGAGTGGACACCGGTGCGCTCCACCAGCTCCATGATGCCGGGAACGAATACATCTGTACCGTCACAGATGGCATCGATCTCTACCTCTTTGCCCCGGATATATTTATCCACCAGCACAGGCTTATCCTCATCGATTTCCACGGCAGTGTGCAGATAGCGGCGCAGATGTTCCTCGTCCGCCACGATCTGCATAGCCCGTCCGCCAAGGACGAAGCTGGGCCGCACCAGAACCGGGTAGCCGATTTCCCGGGCAGCAGCCACACCATCCTCGATTTTGGTAACAGCTTTGCCTTTTGCCCGGGGAATATTCAGCTCGTTCAGCAGATTTTCAAAGACATTTCTGTCCTCCGCCTTTTCGATGGCGGCACAGTCGGTTCCGATGATCTTTACACCAAGGTCAGTCAGTGGCTGTGCAAGGTTGATGGCGGTCTGCCCGCCCAGAGACGCAATGACACCCTCCGGCCGCTCCAGGGTCACGATATTCATCACATCCTCCACAGTCAGCGGCTCAAAGTACAGCTTGTCGGAAGTGGTGTAGTCGGTGGAAACTGTTTCCGGGTTGTTGTTGATAATGATGGCTTCATAGCCTGCCTTTTGGATGGTCTGGATGGCATGGACGGTGGAATAGTCAAATTCCACGCCCTGACCAATGCGGATGGGGCCGGAGCCGAGAACGATGACCTTTTTCCTGTCCGATACCACAGATTCGTTTTCCGTTTCGTAGGTGGAATAAAAATAGGGAATATAGCTGTCAAATTCCACGGCACAGGAGTCGATCATCCGGTAGCCGGGAAGGATATTCTGTTCTTTGCGCAGAGTGTAGATATCCCCCTCCCGCACGCCCCAGAGCTTTGCAATGGCTTTATCCGGAAAGCCACTCTTTTTTGCTTCAAACAGCGCGCCGCCGTCATTGGGATGATCTTTCAGATACTGCTCCAATTCTACGATGTTTCGCAGCTTACGGATAAAGAACGCATCGATGCCCGTGGCATCCACGATCTCCTCCGCCCTCGTACCCAACCGCAGAAGCTGAGCAATGGCGTAGATGCGGTCATCGGTGCCGATGGCAATATAGCGCAGCAGTTCATCCTTGTCCCAGTCATCGAATTTCCCCATGTGCAGATGGTACACACCGATTTCCAGGGAACGGATACCTTTCAGGAGGCTTTCCTCAAAAGTTCTGCCCACGCTCATGGTCTCGCCGGTGGCTTTCATCTGGGTTCCCAGGCGGTTGTTGGCATCGGAGAATTTGTCGAAGGGGAACCGGGGCATTTTTGTCACCACATAATCCAGCGCGGGCTCAAAGGCCGCACAGGTGTTGGCAAGGCGAATTTCATCCAGCGTCATGCCCACGCAGATTTTTGCGGAAACCCGGGCGATGGGGTAGCCGCTGGCTTTGGAGGCCAGCGCGGAGGAACGGGACACCCTGGGATTGACTTCGATCAGGTAATACTGGAAGGATTTGGGATCCAGGGCAAACTGCACATTACAGCCGCCCTGAATTTTCAGCGCACGGATCAGCTTCAGAGCAGAATCCCGGAGCATATGGTATTCCTTGTTGGTCAGGGTCTGGGAGGGGCAGACTACGATGGAATCGCCGGTGTGGATGCCGACTGGGTCGAGGTTTTCCATGTTGCAGATGGCGATGGCAGTATCATTGGCATCCCGCATGACCTCGTATTCGATCTCCTTATAGCCTTTGATGGACTTCTCCACCAGCACCTGATGGACAGGAGACAGCACGAGGGCGTTCTTCATGATCTCCCGGAACTCCTCCTCGTTGTCCGCGAAGCCGCCGCCGGTACCGCCGAGGGTAAAAGCGGGCCGCAAAACCACCGGATATCCGATCTCCCGGGCCGCTTTCAAACCTTCCTCCATGGTGTTTGCAATCCTGGAAGGCAGTACAGGCTCGCCCAGGCTTTCGCACAGCTCCTTAAACAGCTCCCGGTCTTCTGCCTGTTCGATACTGTGGCTGGGTGTGCCAAGCAGCCGCGTATGACATTCTCTCAGAATGCCCTTCTTTTCCAGCTGCATGGCAAGGTTCAATCCCGTCTGGCCGCCAAGACCGGGGATAATGGCGTCCGGACGCTCGTAGCGGACGATCCGGGCGATATATTCCAGGGTCAGGGGTTCCATGTAGACCTTATCCGCAATGGACGGGTCTGTCATAATGGTGGCAGGATTGGAATTGCAGAGAATGACCTCATACCCTTCCTCTTTCAGAGCCAGGCAGGCCTGTGTGCCGGCATAGTCGAATTCCGCCGCCTGACCAATGACGATGGGGCCGGAACCGATGACCAGTATTTTATGGATATCTGTTCTCTTAGGCATTTCTCGATTCCTCCATCATGCGGATAAATTCGTCAAACGGGTATTCGCTGTCCTGAGGGCCGGGAGCACTTTCGGGATGATACTGCACGCTGAACACCCTGTCCGCTGCACACCGCAGGCCCTCAACGGTATTGTCCAGCAGATTGATGTGGGTCACTTCCAAGCCGGTGCCGTCAAGACTTTGGGCATCTACCGCATAGGAATGGTTTTGAGAGGTGATCTCCACCTTCCCGGTCAGCAGATTCTTTACGGGGTGATTGCCGCCCCGGTGACCGAATTTCAGCTTATAGGTTCTGGCACCGTAGGAAAGCGCAAGGATCTGGTGTCCCAGACAGATACCGAAAACCGGGAGTTTTCCTTTCAGTGTACGCACCAGTTGGATGACCGGCTTTGCGTCCTCCGGGTTCCCGGGGCCGTTGGACAGGAACAGCCCATCCGGGTGCATCGCTTCTACTTCTGCCGCCGAAATATTCCACGGTACAATGGTCACATCGCAGTCCCTTCGGTTCAGGCTGCGGATGATATTGTGCTTGATACCGCAGTCAACGGCAACCACATGAAATCTGGCATTCTCCGCAGAGGATCTCCAGGGTGTTTTCGTGCTGACCTGTTCCACCTGATCCCGGCGCAGTGCGTTTATTTTCAGTCTGGCAACACCCACGATATTGGGTACAGTGGCATCGCAGATGAGTGCTTTGCCTGTTCCCTTATCCCGGATGTGGCGGGCCAAAGCACGGGTATCCACACCGGCAAGGCCAACGATGCCGTATTTCCGCATGATGCCCTGCAAGGTTTGGACTGCACGGAAATTGGACGGATCGTCATTGTATTCCCGGACGATCATGGCACTGATGCTTGGCTTGTCCGTTTCAAAATCCTCTGCGCAGATACCGTAGTTGCCGATCAGCGGATAGGTCATCACCACAGCCTGCCCGGTATAGGAGGGATCGGAGAGGATCTCCTGATACCCCACCATGGAGGTGTTGAACACGATTTCCGCCGTCATTTCCTGGTCAGCACCGAAGCCGTACCCGTAGAACTCCGCACCGTCCTCCAGAATGATCTTCTTATTGTAATCCCGGTTCATGCCTTTCCCTCCAGACTGGCTTTGACAAAACCCACAAACAGCGGATGGGGCTTGTTGGGACGGCTCTTGAATTCCGGGTGGTACTGCACGCCCACATGGAATGCCCGGTCGGACAGCTCCACCGTTTCCACCAGCCGCCCGTCAGGAGAGGTACCGCTCAGGGTCAGTCCAGCACCCGTCAGGATGGTGCGGTATTCATTGTTGAACTCATAGCGGTGGCGGTGGCGTTCACTGATTTGGTTCACACCGTAGCACCGCTCCATCGTTGTGCCGGGTGCGATCATGCAGGGATACGCACCCAGACGCAGTGTGCCGCCCTTATCGATCTCATTGCTTTGCCCGGGCATAAAATCGATGACCTTGTGGGCTCCCTCCGGTTTAAATTCACCGGAGTTGGCATCACGCAGTCCTGCCACATTTTTGGCATATTCGATGACCGCAATCTGCATGCCCAGACAGATGCCAAAGTAAGGCACTTTCTTTTCCCGGGCGAATTTCGCCGCAAGGATCATGCCTTCAATGCCCCGGCTGCCGAAGCCGCCGGGAACCAGGATGCCGTCCAGTCCCACCAGCTTTTCCTCATAGCAGTCGGGCGTCAGGGTCTCCGAATCGATCCATTGGATATCCACATCCGCATCCAGTGCGTAGCCCGCGTGGCGCAGGGCTTCCGCAACAGACAGGTAGGCATCGTGCAGCTGCACATATTTGCCCACCAGACCGATGGAAACGGTTTTGCTGCGGCTGTAAATTTTCGACACCATCTGTTCCCATTCCGCAAGAACAGGCAGCGGTGTTTTCAGCCCCAATTCCCGGCAGACAATACCGGAGAAATTTTGTTTTTCCAGCATCAGGGGGGCTTCGTACAGCACCGGGATGGTGATATTCTCGATCACACAGTCGGGCTTGACATTGCAGAACATACTGATCTTCTGGAAAATGCTTTCTTCCAGGGGCTCATCGCAGCGCAGGACGATGATATCCGGCTTCACACCCATACCCTGCAATTCCCGGACAGAGTGCTGGGTGGGTTTCGACTTGTGTTCCTCGGAACCGCGAAGGAAAGGAACCAGCGTCACATGGATAAACAGGCTGTTTTCCTTACCGACCTCCAGAGAAATCTGCCGCACCGCTTCCAAAAAAGGCTGGGATTCGATATCACCGATGGTACCGCCGATCTCCGTAATGACCACGTCCGCATCGGTTTCTCTGCCGACCCGGTAAACAAATTTCTTGATCTCATTGGTGATGTGGGGAATCACCTGAACGGTGGAACCCAGGTATTCGCCGCGACGCTCCTTGTTCAGCACATTCCAGTAGACCTTGCCGGTGGTCAGATTGGAGTATTTGTTCAGATCCTCATCAATGAACCGCTCGTAGTGTCCCAGGTCCAGATCGGTCTCTGCGCCGTCCTCGGTAACATAGACCTCGCCATGCTGATAGGGGCTCATGGTGCCGGGGTCAACGTTGATATAGGGATCCAGCTTCTGGGCAGCGACCTTCAGCCCCCGGGCTTTCAGCAAGCGGCCCAAGGATGCCGCAGTGATACCTTTTCCCAGACCGGAAACCACGCCTCCGGTCACAAATATATATTTCGTCACCTGTATCCTCTCCTTCACTCAACGGTAACGGATTTCGCAAGATTCTTCGGTTTGTCAATATCGCATCCATTTTCCTTTGCCACATGGTAAGCAAGGATTTGGAGGGGAACGATCTCCACTGCGGCACTGAACAGCGTGTTCACCTTGGGAATGAAAATCATATCATCCGCAAGAGAAACGATTTTCTGATTGTCCTTAAAGGCCACTGCCAGCACCTCAGCACCCCGGGCTTTGACCTCCACGATGTTGCTCATGGTCTTTTCCGTAATGGAATCGTTGCAGCACAGGGCGATTACCGGCTGCCCCTCATGGATCAGCGCGATGGTGCCGTGCTTCAATTCGCCTGCCGCATAGGATTCGGCGTGGATGTAGGATATCTCCTTCATCTTCAGCGCACCCTCCAGCGCAACGGCATAGTCGGTATTTCTGCCAATGAAGAACATGGAGTAAGCGCAGTGATATTTCTTCGCCAGCTGGGTGATGTTCGGATTCATGTCCAGTGCCTGCTGAAGCAGCTTGGGCAGTGCTTTCAGAGAAGTGAGCAGCTTCCGATAAGCTGCATCGTCAATGGTTTCCAGCTTTCTCGCGGCATACAGGGCGAACAGGTACAGCACAGTTAGCTGTGTGGTATAGCCCTTGGTGGTGGCCACCGCGATCTCTGGGCCAGCCCAGGTGTACAGGCACCAGTCCGCGGTTTTTGCAATGGTACTGCCAACCACATTTACGACCGCCAGGGTTTTGGCACCCCGGCTCTTACATTCCCGCATGGCGGCAATGGTGTCGGCGGTTTCACCGGACTGGGACAGGACGATCAGCAGAGTGTGCCCGTCGATCAAAGGGTCTGAATACCGCAATTCGCTGGCAAGTTCTGTGAGAACGGGGATGCGGCACAGCTTTTCGATGGCATATTTTGCGGCGCAGCCTGCGTAATAGGCAGAGCCGCAGGCGGTGATGACGATTTTGTTGATCTGCTTCAGGTCAATATCCACATCATCCAGAACGATGTCACTTCCCTTGATCCGGGGTGCCATGGTCGCCTTGACCGCTCTGGGCTGCTCCATGATCTCTTTGAGCATGAAGTGGTCATAGCCGCCTTTTTCCGCCGCCTGGATATCCCAGGTGATCCGGCTGATCTTCTTCTGGATGGGGCGGCCTGCGCAGTCGTACACCTGAATGCCGTCCGGTGTCAGCTCCGCGAACTCGCCGTCTTCCAGATAGATCGCGTTTCGGGTGTAGGCAACCAGTGCGGTCACATCCGAGGCAAAGTAATTTTCTCCGATGCCGATACCCAGGATCAGGGGGCTGGCTTCCCGAACCGCAAATATCTTTCCCGGTTCATCGGCACAGACAATACCCAGGGCGTATGATCCCTGCAGCCTTGCGGAAGTGCGCATGACCGCCTGCTTCAGATTCCCTTTGTAGTACATTTCCACCAGGTGGACGACCACTTCGGTGTCTGTCTCGCTTTCAAAGTGGTATCCTTTACGGGTCAGCTCCTCCCGAAGCTCCATGTAGTTCTCAATGATGCCATTATGCACCACTGCAAACCGTCCGTCGTTGCTGGTATGGGGGTGCGCATTGGGTTCCGTTGGGGCACCGTGGGTGGCCCAGCGGGTATGACCGACGCCGGTTGTGCCCGGCAGAAGTCTTCCATCCTCCGTTTTTTCGACAAGACCGGCGATCCGGCCCGTTACCTTGCTGACGGCGATCCTGCCATCCTGCACCACCGCCATCCCGGCAGAGTCATACCCCCGGTATTCCAGTTTCCTCAGGCCCTCCAGCAGCACCGGAGCGGCATTCTGTATGCCTGTATATCCGACGATTCCGCACATAAAAGTTCCTCCTTACCGTTACTCCCATTCCACAGTAGCCGGTGGCTTACTTGTAATATCGTAGACCACCCGGTTGATGCCGGGGACTTCACCGGTGATGCGGCTGCTTGCCTTTTCCAACACCCCGAAGGGAATCCTGGTCCAGTCTACGGTCATAAAGTCGTCCGTCGTCACACAGCGCAGGGCAACGGTATGACCATAGGTTCGCATATCTCCCATAACGCCCACACTGCGGGTATCCGTAAGGACCGCAAAATACTGGCTGGCAATATTCCTGACCGGATTCTTTTCCAATTCCTCCCGGAAGATCCAGTCCGCTTCCCGGAGGGTTTCCAGTTTATCGTGAGTAATTTCCCCGATAATGCGCACCGCCAGACCGGGGCCGGGGAAGGGCTGACGGAACACCAGTTCATCAGGGATCCCAAGCTCCAGGCCGACCTTGCGGACTTCGTCCTTGAAAAGATCCCGCAGGGGTTCCACAATTTCTTCGAACTCCATCACATCCGGCAGGCCGCCCACATTGTGATGGCTCTTAATGGTGGAGGCATCACCCGCGCCGCTTTCAATGACATCGGGATAAATGGTACCCTGAACCAGCACTTCTACCTTGCCCAGCTTGCGGGCTTCTTCCTCAAATACCCGGATGAATTCCGTACCGATGATCTTCCGTTTTTGCTCGGGTTCCGTTACACCTGCCAGTTTTTTCAAAAACCGTTCCTGCACATTGGCCCGAATCAGGTTCATTCCGAACTGTCCCCGGAAAATGCTTTTTACCCAGTCGCCTTCGTTCTTTCGCAGCAGGCCGTGATCCACAAATACACAGGTCAGATCATCGCCGATGGCCTTATGCAGCAGCACTGCCGCCACGGCACTGTCCACGCCGCCGCTGAGGGCGCAGAGAACCTTCTTTCCGGCCAGCTCTTTGCGGTATTTTGCGATGCTCCGCTCCGCAAAGCCGTCCATGCGCCACAGTCCGCGGCATCCGCAGATATCGTACAGGAAATTATGCAGCATCTGCTTTCCGTATGCCGTATGGGTCACCTCCGGGTGGAACTGAACACCGTAGAGCTTTCGGTTTTCGTCGCACATGGCGGCGCAGGGGCACTTGTCGGTGTGGGCGATCACACGGAAGCCGCTCGGAACACGGCTCACGAAGTCCGTGTGGCTCATCCAGCAGACGCTGGTATGGGGGATATCCCGGAACAGGGGGCATTCCCTGCGGTAAAGCATGGTCTTTCCGTACTCGCTGCCGCTGTCTGCACTGCTGACTTCACCGCCGGCCATCCAGGCCATCAGCTGATCCCCGTAACAAATACCGAGAACAGGGATTCCCAGTTCCAGCACCGCAGGATCAAAATGGGGAGACGTTTCGTCATAGACGCTGTTAGGGCCTCCGGTAAAAATGATCCCTTTGTATCCGGCAGCTTTGATTTGTTCGGTTGTGATTTTATTGTAAGGCTTGATTTCGGCATAGACCTGCTGCTCCCGGACTCTCCGGGCGATCAGCTGGTTGTATTGTCCGCCAAAATCCAATACCAGAATCTTCTCGTCCATACTGTCTCCTTACAGATTAATTTGGGTTTCTTCTTTGGTAATGCCCGCAATCAGCGGGGATACCTGCTCCAGGAACCGGGCCACCTGCTGGGGGCATCTGCCGATGTAGCGCATGGGATCGAGAACGGCTTCCATCTCTTGCTTTGTCATACCGAATTCGGGGTACTCTGCCAAGTCAGAAAGCAAATCCCAAGGTTCACCGTTCTTCATTTTTGCGGTAGCATCCATAGAACACTTGCGGATGATCTCGTGCAGCTCCTGCCGATCTCCGCCCCGCTTCACGCCCTCCATCATCAGATTTTCCGTAGCGATGAAGGGCAGGTACTCCCGGACGGCCTTCTCTACGATCTTCTCATTGACGTGAAGGCCGTTGGTCACATTTTGAGCAAGACGTAAAATGGCATCGGCACACAGGAAGCCCTCCGGCATGGAGATGCGGCGGTTGGCGGAATCGTCCAGTGTCCGCTCCAGCCATTGGGTCGAAGCGGTCATGGGGGCATTCAGCGCATCCGCCATCAGGTAGCGGGAAAGGCTGCAGATCCGCTCACAGCGCATGGGATTGCGCTTGTAGGCCATAGCGGAGGAACCGATCTGATTCTTTTCAAAGGGCTCCTCCACCTGCCGGTCATGCTGTAACAGCCGGATGTCATTTGCCATCCGATAGCAGCTCTGGGCAACGGAAGACAGTACATTCAGAATTCTGCTGTCCAGCTTTCGGGGATAAGTCTGACCACAGACCGGGCAGCATTCTTCAAATCCGAAATCCATGCAGATACGGCGGTTCATTTCATCGATCTTATGCGTATCACCTTCAAACAGTTCCAGAAAGCTGGCTTCCGTTCCGGTGGTGCCCCGGCAGCCCAAGAACTTCATGCTGCCAATGACGAAATCCAGTTCTTCCAGATCGCTCAGAAAATCCTGCATCCAGAGGGCCGCCCGCTTGCCCACCGTCACCAGCTGGGCAGGCTGGTAGTGGGTATAACCCAAAGTCGGCACAGCTTTATACTTGTCTGCAAATTCCGCAAGATTCGCGATAACCTTCAGCAGCTCCTGCCGGAGGTATTTCAGGCCATCCCGGTACAGGATGATATCCGCATTGTCGGTCACATAGCAGCTGGTGGCACCCAGATGAATAATACCCGCGGCAGAGGGGGCAGCCTTGCCATAGGCATAGACATGGGCCATCACATCATGGCGGACCTCCTTCTCCCGGGCGGCGGCACATTCGTAGTCAATATCCGTGATATGGGCTTCCAGCTCCGCCACCTGCTCCGCCGTTACAGGAAGGCCCAATGTATGTTCTGCACGGGCCAGTGCCACCCAAAGCTTTCTCCATGTCTGAATGCGCATATCAGAAGAAAACAGATGCAGCATATATTCGGATGCATATCGGGAACTCAGGGGGGATTCGTATTTGTTTGTCATTTCTTTCTCTCCTTACCGAATGATGATGCTGTCCCGCTCCGGGCCAACAGAAACGTAGCCAATATGACAGCCGATCTGCTGTTCGATAAACTCGACATACCGTTGTGCGGTAATGGGCAGGTCTTCCCATTTGCGGACATCGGAAATGCCGCATTTCCAGCCGTCCATATATTCGATTACCGGCTGGGCCTTTTCCAGCAGGGTCGGGAAGGGGAATTCGTCGGTTTCCTTGCCTTCCACCAGATAGCGGGTACAGACCGGGATCTTTTCCATATAGCTCATAACATCCAGTTTTGTCAGAGCAATATTGGTTGCTCCCTGCACCTGTACGCCATACCGGGTGGCCACAATATCGATGGGGCCAACACGGCGGGGACGGCCTGTTTTCGCGCCGTACTCAAAGCCTGCTTCCCGCAGGGCATCCGCCTCTTCGCCAAACATCTCACAGACAAAGGGACCTTCGCCCACACAGGTGGAGTAGGCCTTGACTACGCCGACCACTTCATCGATTCTGGCGGAGGGCAGACCGGAGCCCACAGGTGCATAGGCAGCAATCGCATTGGAGGAAGTGGTATAAGGATGGATGCCATAGTCCAGATCCCGAAGGGCACCAAGCTGCGCCTCAAAAAGGATCTTCTTGCCTGCGGCCTGTGCATCCCGGAGGAATATACCGGTGTCACAGATAAAGGGCTTGATCTTTTCGCAATAGGTAGCGATCCAGCTTTCCAGTTTCTCCATGGTTGCTGCCTTGGCTCCATAAACAGAAGTCAGGGTCAGGTTCTTCCACTCCATCAGGTCTTTCAGATGCTCTTTCAGGTGGTCAGGATACAGGAGCTCGCCTGCCAGAATGGTTTTCTTCTGATATTTATCCGCATAAAAGGGGGCAATGCCCTGCTTGGTGGAACCGTATTTTTTGTCAGCCAGCCGGGCTTCCTCCAGGCCATCCAGCTCCCGGTGCCAGGGAAGCAGCAGGGATGCCCGGCCGCTGATTTTTAAATTCTCCGGGGTGATGGGCACACCCTTGGCGGTCACATCCTCAATTTCGATCCACAGATTTTCAGGATCAAGGGCAACACCATTGCCCAGAATATTTACCACTCCCTTGCGAAAAATACCGGAGGGAAGCAGATGGAGGGCAAATTTGCCATATTCATTGATAACGGTGTGCCCGGCGTTTCCTCCGCCCTGATAGCGAATGACGATATCAAAATCTTCCGTAAGCAGATCGACCATTCTGCCCTTGCCTTCATCGCCCCAGTTAATGCCTACAATTGCTGTGTTTGCCATTTTGTTTTCCTCCTGTTTATTTGCCGCTCGCGCCATAGCTTGCCAGCACTCTGGCGGAGGGGCTGCTGACGTTGCAGCTTTCCCATTCCTTGTTTGGCATCCCAAAATCCACGATCATCTGTCCCTGACCCGGATAGTATTTTTCATACTGATATTCAATTAAACACTTTAATGCGAGGCATTGAAGTTTTTATATGAAGATCAATATGAGACGGGATCCCGTGATTTTCTATTTCGAAAATCACAGAATTGACAACGCCGTCAGGCGACGTCTTTCAATTTGAAGTGAAAGATTTCAAATTGAAAATAGTATCAAAAATCTCCCGGTACAGCAGGGATTCCTTCGTAAAGGGCCGGGCATGGGAATATTGACTGCGTTCTGCCGCAAATTCTTCATCGGTAATATCATTTTCTGCAAATGCTTTCAGATAATTCGTTATCGTTTCCTCCATAACCAACCTGTGGGAGAGCCGCAATGCGGCTCTCCCAGGGGTGTTCTTCTTTCTTACGAAATTCTTACCGCGCACCAAACAGCAGCTCGCCGTAGGTGGGGAAGGGCCAGTACTTCTCGGCGGTGAGGGTCTCCGCCTCGTCCGCCACGGCTCTGAGTGCTGCCATCTTACCGATCACAGCATTGCGGATGGCGTAGGATTCCGCAGTCACGTCCCCGGCATCCTTCAGGCTCAGCACCACGGCCTCCAGCTCATCGGTTTTCGCTGCGATCTGGTCAGTCAGCACAGAAAGCTTGGTGACCAGACCGGTCTCATAACCGCAGGCAAGATCGGGGCAGACCGCTTTCTTTGCCGCCAGGTTGCCCGCAAGCTCGGCAGCATAGCCCGCTACGGCGGGAAGGATCTGCTTCCGGGCCATATCGATCATGGTGTTGGCCTCAATGATGACGGTCTTGCAGTAATTCTCCAGCTGAATCTCGCAGCGGGATCGCAGCTCTGCCACAGAGAACACCTTGTGCGCCGTCAGCATTCTGACATTCTTTTCATCCAGGCTGTGGGGGATACAGTCGGGGGTGGTAGGATAGTTGGAAAGTCCACGGCGGGCGGCTTCTTCCAGCCAGGCTTCATCATAGCCGTTGCCGTTGAAGATGATCCGCTTATGATCCCTGATGGTCTTT
The DNA here is from genome assembly GCA_017461445.1 of Oscillospiraceae bacterium. GTDB lineage: Bacteria > Bacillota > Clostridia > Oscillospirales > Oscillospiraceae > Faecousia. The sequence goes on along the minus strand of JAFTXW010000035.1, from coordinate 16,911 downwards.
TTGATCATCTCATGCAGGGCGGTTTCGAAATCCTCCACACCCTCCAGACGGTCAGCGTAGATCTTCAGAGACTCTGCAACTGCGGCATTCAGCATGATGTTGGCGCAGGCGATGGAGTTGGAGGAACCGACCATACGGAACTCAAACTTATTGCCGGTGAACGCAAAGGGAGAGGTACGGTTGCGGTCGGTGGTGTCCCGTGCGAACCGGGGCAGGACATCCACACCCAGCTTCATGGTCTTCTTCTTGGCTGCCTCGTAAGGCGTGTCATTTTCGATGGCGTCCAGGATGCCCTGCAGTTCATCTCCAAGGAAGATGGACACAACGGCGGGAGGTGCCTCGTTGGCACCCAGGCGATGGTCATTGCCTGCGGTGGCCACGGAAATTCTCAGCAGATCCTGATAATCGTCCACAGCCTTGATGACGGCACACAGGAACAGCAGGAACTGGGCATTTTCATAGGGGGTCTCACCGGGGGACAGCAGGTTCACGCCGGTATCGGTGGCAATGGACCAGTTATTGTGTTTGCCGGAGCCGTTGACACCGGCGAAGGGTTTCTCGTGGAGCAGGCACACCAGACCGTGCTTGGCGGCGACCTTCTGCATGATCTCCATGGTCAGCTGGTTGTGGTCGGTGGCGATGTTGGTAGTAGTGTAAATGGGAGCCAGTTCGTGCTGCGCGGGAGCGACCTCGTTGTGCTCGGTCTTTGCCAGAATGCCCAGTTTCCACAGCTCCTGGTTCAGATCCGCCATGTAAGCCGCTACACGGGGCTTGATGACACCGAAGTAGTGGTCATCCATTTCCTGCCCCTTGGGAGGCTTGGCACCGAACAGGGTTCTGCCGGTATAGATCAGATCCTTGCGCTTCTCATACAGCTCCTTGGGAATCAGGAAATATTCCTGCTCCGGGCCGACGGAGGTGTGGACGCGTTTTACATCCTCGTTGCCGAACAGCTTCAAAATCCGCATGGCCTGACGGTTCAGGGCTTCCATGGAACGCAGCAGGGGCGTTTTCTTATCCAAAGCCTCGCCGCCGTAGGAACAGAAGGCCGTGGGGATGCAAAGGGTCTTTCCTTTGATGAAGGCGTAGGAGGTGGGATCCCAGGCAGTGTAGCCACGGGCTTCAAAGGTTGCCCGCAGTCCGCCAGAGGGGAAACTGGATGCGTCAGGCTCGCCCTTGATCAGCTCCTTTCCGGAGAAATCCATGATAACGCCGCCATCCGGTGCGGGGGAAATGAAACTGTCGTGCTTCTCGGCGGTAATGCCGGTCAGCGGCTGGAACCAGTGGGTGAAGTGGGTCGCGCCATGGGCGATGGCCCAATCCTTCATTGCTGCTGCCACCGCATTGGCAACACTGCCATCCAGCTTTGCGCCCTGATCGATGGTCTTGCGCAGGGACTGATAAATATCGGCACTTAAATTGGCCTTCATGCTCCGGTCATCAAACACCAGGCAGCCAAAATAATCAGAAACAGTACCCAAAACAAACGCTCCTTTTCGACAAAAAATAAAAAAGGCGTCTTCGAGCCGTAGCTCAAAGACGCCTTTGCCTTATGGGTGCATCATACACCAGCGAACTCCATTTGTCAACACCCTGCACAAAAAAAGTTTTTGACCATTGTTCACATTGACAAACGCGCCCCTGTGGAATATAATGCCAGTATGAGCAAAGGCGTTCATGGATGGGGGTATTCTACCCCTGCCGATGAACGTCTTTAGTATGTGCCAAACTATGGTTGCCCATTTGGATGACCTCCTCTGATTTTGTTTTGTAGTGGTTGGCGAACCTGCTACTACTCTATCATTGGAGGTCCTTTTTTCCATCCATAAGTATAACTTTTTCCGCTTCACCCGCAATAGCGGGTGGTTCTCTTTTAACAAAAGAAATCCAGGATCTCATTTCTGAGATCCTGGAGAAATTTTTATTATGGGGCAGCCCGGAAACGGCTGGCATCTGACACTCTTTCTTATTTAAAATCTTCAATTTTAAATAAGAAGACACCGCCTATCGGCGTTGCTTAATCCGCGAAGAGCGGGGTGGACAGATAGCGGTCGCCGGTGTCCGGCAGCAGAGCCACGATGGTCTTGCCCTTGTTTTCGGGCCGCTTTGCCAGTTCGATGGCCGCCCAAACCGCCGCACCGGAGGAGATACCCACCAGAACACCCTCGGCCTTGCCGATCTTCTTTCCGGTAGCGAAAGCGTCCTCGTTTTCTACGGGAATGATCTCATCATAGACACCGGTATTCAGGACGGCGGGAACAAAGCCTGCGCCGATGCCCTGGATCTTGTGGGCACCGGGAGTGCCCTTGCTCAGAACGGGAGATGTGGCGGGCTCTACGGCGACCACCTTCACGTCTGGATTCCGGCTCTTCAGATACTCGCCCACGCCGGTGACGGTGCCGCCGGTGCCGACGCCTGCCACGAAGATATCCACCTGACCGTCGGTGTCCTCCCAAATCTCGGGACCGGTAGTGGCCCGGTGAACAGCAGGATTGGCGGGATTCACGAACTGGCCGGGGATAAAGCTGCCCGGGATCTCCTTAGACAGCTCCTCCGCCTTGGCAATGGCACCCTTCATGCCCTTGGCACCCTCGGTCAGCACCAGTTCGGCACCGTAGGCCTTCATCAGCTGGCGGCGTTCTACGCTCATGGTCTCGGGCATGACGATGATGATGCGGTAGCCCCGGGCCGCGGCTACGGATGCCAGGCCGATGCCGGTATTGCCGGAGGTGGGCTCAATGATGACACTGCCGGGCTTCAGCTTGCCGCTGGCCTCTGCATCGTCGATCATGGCCTTGGCGATGCGGTCCTTGACGGAGCCTGCGGGGTTAAAATATTCCAGCTTGGCCAGGATGGTGGCTTCCAGGCCCAGTTCCTTTTCAATGTGTACCAGCTCCAGCAGAGGGGTCTTGCCAATCAGCTGATCTGCGGATTTATAAATCTTACTCATAATCAATTCCTCCTGATATGGATGTTGTGTTGTGTGAGCTTGCGCAATGACAGGTAGAGCATCAACATCGGAAGTATGGTAAGCGGTTCTTCATCATTAATTCCTACCTTCCTGCTAGGATTATATGGATTATATAACGCCGAATCGGATTTGTCAATAGATATATGACGAAAATTTTGGTTGATTCCCTACAAACCTTGCTGTATAATAGGATATAAAGAAACAGGAGGGATACCATATGCTGATTTCTACAAAAGGACGTTACGCGCTGCGGGTCATGATCGATCTGGCGGAGCACCAAACCGATGAATTTATTTCCCTGAAGGGCATTGCCCAGCGGCAGGAGATTTCGGAAAAGTATCTGGAGAGCATTATTCGGATGCTGGTGAAAGCCCGGGTGCTGGAAAGCCTGCGGGGTAAGGGCGGCGGCTACAAGCTGAAGAAAACCCCGGAGCAGTACACGGTGTGGAGCATCCTGCGCCTGACGGAGGAATCCCTGGCCCCCGTTTCCTGCCTGGAGGAAGGGGCTGATGCCTGTTCCAAGCAGGCAAAATGCCGCACCCTTTCGCTTTGGAAGGGGCTGGATCAGGTCATCCGCCAGTATCTGGAAAGCGTGACCATCGCAGACCTGATGGAGCATGATTCCGTCGGGGATGACTACGTTATTTGAAGAAACAGAAAGGGCGTGCCGCAAAAATGCGGCACGCCCTTCTATCATAAAATCATCTTGTGAAGCCGGAAAGCTCCTTGACCACCTCTCCCGCAATGATCAGGCCCACCACGGAGGGGACGAAGGCGTTGCTTCCCGGCACCTGCCGCCGCTGGGTGCACTTCCGGGCGGTGCCGGGCGGGCAGATGCAGTGGGTCCGGCAGCTGATGGTCATATCGTCGATGGGGGTCATGGGCGGCTCCTTGGAATAGACCACCTTCAGCTTTTCAATTCCCCGCTTTTTCAGTTCCCGCCGCATGACCCGAGCCAGGGGGCAGACGGAGGTTTCATAAATATCGGCCACCTCAAAGGCGGTGGGGTCCACCTTGTTTCCCGCACCCATGCTGCTGATGATGGGGACACCGGCCTTCCGGGCCTGCTCCACCAGCTCCAGCTTTCCGGTCACCGTATCGATGGCATCCACCACATAGTCGTATTGGGTGAAGTCGAACTGATCCGCCGTCTGGGGCGCGTAGAAGGTCTTGTATTTGTGGACGATGGCATTTGGATTAATCTCCAGAATGCGCGCTTCCGCAACATCGACCTTGTATTGTCCCACGGTTTTCCGGGTGGCGAAGATTTGGCGGTTTACGTTGGTCAGGCATACCCGGTCGTCGTCGATAATGTCCAGCGTGCCGATGCCGCTGCGGGCCAGGGCTTCCACCGTGTAGCCGCCCACACCGCCGATGCCAAACACGGCTACCCGTGCTCCGTACAGCTTTTCCATACCCTCCGCGCCAAATTGCAGCTGGGTTCTTGAAAATTGATTCAGCATAGTTATTCCTCGGTTACAGTGATCGTATTTTGCAGCATCCCCATCCAGCAGGTATAGGGATAGGTGCCGGCTTTTTCCGGCGTGAAGGAAATGGTCGTGGTGCCCACTTCCAGCTTGACCTGTTGGTCAAAGGCCGGGAGGAAAATTTCGTTGTTGCATCCGTTCAGGGCCGCTTCCTCCACGGTGATGGTCCAGATGACCGGAATTCCGGCAGTGACCCGGATATCGTCATAGCCATTGGCCCGGAGCGTGGTGGAAACATATTGTACGCCGCCGTCTATGGTGGAGCTGATGACGGTGCTCTCGCCGCCGCTTTTGGCCCAGGGGAGCGTAACCCCGGTCAGAGCCAGATTGTTCTGCATGGTGGAAAGTCCGATCAGAACCAGCATGGCGGAGCCAAGCTGCAGAATTTTCTGACGCCAGTTCTGTTTCAGAATTCCCGCAGCCGCGCCGAAGAGCAGCACCAGCGGGATCGTTCCCAGGCAGAAGAAAAACATGGATGAGGCTCCCACAAAGAAGCTGCCGCTGGCGATGGCGTACAGCTGCATGGATTGCAGCGGGCCGCAGGGCATAAAGCCGTTGACCAATCCCACAGCATAGGGGCCGCATTTTTTGAAGGCGTTCAGCCTCTTTACCAGACCCTTTGGTAAGGAAATCCGAAACTTTCGGGGCAGGGAAAAGCCCGTCAGCATGCGAATGCCCATCAGCAGCATTCCGATGCCCGCGCACAGTCCAATCAGCCCCCGTACCCGGAGGGTAATGGCTGCCTTTTCCCCGATAAACCCCAGAAGGCCGCCAATCAGGGTATAGCTGGTCAGCCGCCCCAGATTATACAGCAGGCTTCCCCAGATGGGGCTGTGGTGCTCGCCGCTGATGCTTTGTGCCAGGTTCAGGCCGCCGCACATGGCAATGCAGTGGACGGAGGTCAGCAGGCCGGTAAGGAACAGGGTCAAATATCCCAGCTGCTGGCCGCTTACCGTTGGGACTGCCCGGAAAATCTCCGTCCAGCCAAGCTGCCGGGCGATGACGGAAAGCCCCAGCAGAATGATCAGCAGATACAGGGCGTCCATTTTGCTCCGGGGCTTATCCGTGACTTCATAGCCCGCCTTTTCTACCGCATTCCCGATTCTTTCCGGGGTGCAGGGCGGGGAAAATTCCACATCCAACTGCCCCTTCTGGTGGTCCGCCCGGGCAGAATGAACGCCATCCAGCCGGGATACCGCCCGCTCGACGGCCCGTTCGCAGCCGGAGCAGGTCATGCCGCCGATATCAAAATGCCGCTTTTCCATAGGATCCTCCGGGGTCAAAAGTTCTTCCAGTTTTGAAACAAAGCGGCACTTTCCGTCAGAAAGGATGCCGGGATACGGATGGTTCCCTCCTGCTGGGTGTAGACCCCGTCGGTGATGGGGATGGGGTTGCACCCGCCGCTGACGATGCCCACATGGGTGGAGGCGAACTTGTTCTTGCAGTTCTGGCAGATAAACCAGTCGCCCTCCTGGGTAAAGTAAGCATAGGGGGAGCCGTTGCAGACCTGGCAGGTGTTCAGTGCCAGTCGGACGGTGCCGTCGGAGGCCAGAACCGCGAACAGCTGGACGGTGGTGCCATCCGCGTCGTAATCGATAAAGCTGGCTTCCGTTCCGATGTCCTCAATTTGAAGGACAAGGTCGCCGTTTTCCGCGATCTGCGCGCTTTCAGACTGCTGGGGAGCCGTATCCGGAGACAGCTTCGGCAGCAGGGTCACGGCGGCCGCGACCACAACCACCGCCGCGGCCAGAATGGGTAAAATAGGAATTTGCATGTTCTTTTTCATTTTGATACTCCTCTGGAAGAATGAGAATACGAAAAAAGCGGGGCGTCCGTTTCTGCAGGACACCCCGTATGCGGGTCGGACGTTTTCACTTTGCTTAACCCACTGTACCAGTTGGTTTATGGGGATTATAGCGGAATAAAAAGAACTTGTCAATAGGCTCCACAAAATAAATTCCTACATAACTACTTCTTTAGTTCTTGACTTTTCGGAAGACATTTCCTATAATTATAAAAAACCACATATAGTTTCAAATGCAGTGAAGGAAAGAGTAGTTCGAACCGCGCATCTTCCAGAGAGTCTTTGTTTGCTGAGAGAAGACGGTGCGCATCGGATGAACATGGCTCCGGAGCAGCGTGGCTGAGCGAAAAGGTAAGTCACGCCGGGTCTGCCCGTTACAGCAAAGGATATTGTTGGATATCCGAAAAGAGGTTCCGGCGTTTGCCGGGATGAACAGAAGTGGTACCACGTGCGTTTTGCTCGTCTTCTATGGCAGAAGGCGGGCTTTTTTCGTAACAGCAGAAGAACTGGAGGTCGTCCCATATGAGCAGATCCATTGAAACACGATGTATTCACGGAAATTCCGATTTCAGCTGTCAGGATACAAATAAGGCAGTCAGCTTTCCCATTTATCAGACCGCGACCTTTGGACATATCGGCGTTGGACAGTCCACGGGCTTTGATTATTCCCGGGTGCAGAATCCCACCCGGCAGCGGCTGGAAGAAACCATCTCCGCATTGGAGGGAGCCCGGGATACGGTGGCCTTTGCCACCGGCATGGCGGCCGTCAGTGCCTGCTTTGAGCTGTTCCAGCCCGGGGATCACATTATTTGTTCCGAGGACCTGTACGGCGGAGCCACCCGGCTGCTGCAGACCATTGGAAGCAAGAATGGCCTTGCCGTGGATTTTGTGGATACCACGGATGCCGCGCAGATCCGGGCGAAGCTTCGCCCCTGTACCAGGGCACTTTACATCGAGACCCCCAGTAACCCCATGATGAACATTACCGATCTGCATGCCTGCGCGCAAATTGCCCGGGAACAGGAGCTCCTGCTCATTGTGGACAACACCTTCCTTTCACCTTATTTGCAGAATCCCATCGAGCTGGGCGCGGATATCGTGCTGCACAGCGGCACCAAATTCCTCAGCGGACACAACGATACTCTTTCCGGCTTCCTTTCCTGCGCTTCTCAGGAGCTTGCGGACCGGGTGCGTATGATCGCCAAGACAACGGGCGGCATCCTGGCACCCTTTGACTGCTGGCTGATGCTGCGGGGCATCAAGACCCTGTCAGTCCGCATGGAACGCCAGCAGGAAAATGCCCTCCGGGTGGCCCGCTGGCTCAAGACACACCCGAAGATCACCCGGGTGTACTATGCGGGCCTGCCGGAGCATCCAGGTTATGAAATAAACGCCAGACAGGCCCGGGGCGCGGGCAGTATGATCTCGTTCCGGACCGACAGCGTGGAAACCGCCCGGCGGGTGCTGGAAAAGGTAAGGCTGATCACCTTCGCGGAAAGCCTGGGCGGTACGGAATCCCTGATCACCTATCCCGTGCTTCAGACCCACAATGATGTACCCCAAGATATGCGGGAGCGGCTGGGCATTACGGAAACCCTGCTGCGGCTGTCCGTGGGATTGGAGCACGTGGATGATATTATCGCGGATTTAAAGCAGGCGTTGGAGGAATAAGCCAATGGAGCAATATAATTTTGACACGGTCATTGACCGCCAAAATACGAATAGTCTGAAGTATGACTTTGCTGTGGAGCGGGGCAAGCCTGCGGATGTTCTGCCCCTGTGGGTGGCGGATATGGATTTCCCCGCGCCCAGGCCGGTTCTGGAAGCCCTGCACCGGGCGGTGGATCACGGAATTTTCGGCTACAGCGATGTGAAATCGGACTATTACGACGCGGTTGCCCGCTGGTTTTCCCGGCGGTTCGGCTGGCAGACCAGGCAGACGTGGCTGGTCAAGACCCCCGGTGTGGTCTATGCCCTGGCCATGGCGGTGCGGGCCCTGACCCGGCCCGGTGACGCGGTGCTGATCCAGCCCCCTGTGTATTACCCCTTCTTCAGCGTGATCGGGGATAACGGCAGAACGGTGGTTGAGAATGAACTGGTTTACCGGAATGGACGGTATTCCGTTGATTTTGAGGACTTTGAGCGCAAGATCGTGGAGCGGCAGGTAAAGCTGTTCCTTCTTTGCAGCCCCCATAACCCTGTGGGCAGGGTGTGGAGCTTGGAGGAGCTGCGGCGGATCGGCGGGATCTGCAAAAAATACAATATCTATGTGATCTCCGACGAAATTCACTGCGACTTCTCTTTTGAGGAGCATCCTCACCATGTATTTCTGGAAGCCAACCCGGAGTTGGCGGAGCAGGCCATCGTCTGCACGGCCCCCAGCAAGACCTTTAATCTGGCGGGATTGCAGGTGTCCAACATCTGGATCCCCAGCGGGCAGATCCGGGAGGCTTTCCTGAAAGAGATCGACCGCAGCGGCTATTCTCAGCTGAACACGCTGGGTCTCGTGGCCTGTCAGGCCGCTTATGCTTCGGGCGGGGAATGGCTGGGCCAGTGCCGGGCTTATCTGCGGGAGAATCTGGACTATCTGCGGGCCTATCTGGGGGAAAACATCCCGGAGATCAGGCTGGTGGAACCGGAGGGTACCTACTTCGCGTGGCTGGACTGCTCCGGGCTGGGCCTGTCCCGGCGCGGACTGGATGATCTTATCGTGAACCGGGCAAAGCTGTGGCTGGATGCCGGTCATATTTTCGGCGGGAATGGCGGGCAGTTCCAGCGGGTGGTGCTGGCCTGTCCCAGAGCCACGCTGGAACAGGCTTTGGAACGGCTGAAACTGGCGGCGGAAGCCTTACGGAAGGAAAGGGGGGCTGTGAATGGTCACGAAATTTGAGCGTTATTTTTCTCCCGCGGGAGAGAACCGGGGCATTCATCTGTATCTGCCGGATGATTATAATAACAGTCAGGAGCGGTACCCGGTCATCTATATGTTTGACGGGCATAACCTGTATTTTGACAGCGACGCCACCTTCGGAAAATGCCTTGGCATGAAGGATTTCCTGGACCGCTGGGGCAAAAAGTTCATTGTGGTGGGCATTGCCTGCGCCGCCGATGATATCCAGCGGGTCCATGAATACTGTCCCTACCATATCCAGAGCCGCATCTACGGCGACCTTTGGGGCCGGGGCGGCGCGACCATGGACTGGGTCGTTCAGGAGCTGAAGCCCTGGATCGACGCAAACTACCGCACCTGGCCCCACCGGGAGGCCACCGCCATCGCGGGCTACAGCATGGGCGGCATGATGTCACTGTTCACAGTGCTGCGGTATAACCACATTTTTTCAAAGGCGGCGGTGATCTCTCCCGCGCTGCTTCCCGCCATGGAGGATTTCAAGAGGGAGATCGGGAACGGCAGCTTCTCCCCGGATACCAGAGTTTTCTTCAGCTGGGGCACCGCCGAGGATTCCCCCGAGGGGGTCTGGCACCTGGAGCAGAGCATCCGGCATCTGGAGTATCTGGTGCAGCAGAAGGGCGTGCAGACGTATCTTTTCCGCCAGGAGGGCGGCGTACATAACGAATCCAGCTGGGAGTATCAGCTTCCTGTCTGGATGGACTATTTGTGGACATAGGAGTAAAAGGCTATGAATGTGATTTTTATTTCTCCCCATTTTCCCCTCCATTTCTACCAGTTCTGCGACCGGCTGAAGCGGATGGGCGTGAACGTTCTGGGTATCGGCGATACCCCGTATGACAACATCAGCGACAACTGCAAAGCCTCTCTCACCGAATACTACCGGGTGGACAGCCTGGAAAACTATGAGGAAGTGTACAAGGCTGTGGCGTTCTACATTTTCCGCTATGGCCGCATCGACTACATCGATAGTCAGAACGAATACTGGCTGGAGCTGGAAGCCAGACTGCGGACGGATTTCAACATCCCCACCGGCTTCCACACTTCTGATCTGGACGCGGTGAAGCGCAAGTCCGAGATGAAGAAGGGCTATCGGAAGGCGGGGGTCAAGACTGCCCGGTTCCATCTGGTGGACGACCTGGAGGGCTGCCGGAGCTTTATCCGGCAGGTGGGCTACCCGGTGGTGGTGAAGCCCGATACCGGCGTGGGCGCGTCCAATACGGAAAAGCTGACCTGCGACGAGGAGCTTCAGGCCTTCTTCGCCGCCAAGCCGGACATTCCCTTCATCATGGAGGAGTTCGTGCCGGGCCATGTGGAGACTTTTGACGGCATCACTGACCGGGACGGCAATATCCTCTTCTGCGCCGGGCAGGTGATGGTGCAGACGCCTATGGAAATGCTCCATGGCAGCGGCGAGAACGTCAGCTACTCCCAGAATGTGCAGGAAAGTGACCTGTTCGACATCGGCAGCCGGGTGGTGGCGGCGTTCTGCCCCCGGAACCGCTTCTTCCATTTTGAGTTCTTCCGGCTGGACGAGGACAAGGAGGGACTGGGCCAAAAGGGTGAAATTCTGGGCCTGGAAGTGAATATGCGGGCCCCTGGCGGGCGAATCCCGGACAAGATGAACTACACCTATGACGTGGATGTTTACCAGATCTGGGCGGAGAGCCTGGTGTATAACGAGAACCGTTCCTTCCCCAACTATACCTTTAAGCGATATGTGACCCATGTGGGCCGGGGCGGAAAAATACGGTATCTGCACTGGCCGGAGGAAGTCCGCAGCCGGTATTGGGACAGAATTTTGCTGGAAAACCGTCCCCCGGAGGCCATTTCCGGCGGCATGGGCAGCTATATCTATCTGCTGTGGTCCGATTCCGTAGAGGAGTTGGAAGAGCAGGCCGACTTCATTCTGCGCCACGCGGACGGAACCGGCTGGATGCAAGGGAAAGGAAGTGAATGATCGTGCTGCACGCAGATCATCCGAAAATCAGAGAATTGCTTCTGCGGGGAAACTTCGGCCTGGAAAAGGAAAGCCTGCGGGTGGATGAAGAGGGCTTCCTCTCCCACACCAGCCACCCCTTCCCAAACGACGACCATATCGTCCGGGATTTCTGTGAAAATCAGACGGAGATCAACACGCCGGTAGCGCACAGCGCGGCGGAAGCGGTGGCGGCACTGGTAAAATACGACCACCAGATCCAGAGAACCATCAAGCGTCTGCCCAAGCGGGAATACCTGTGGCCCTTCTCCAATCCGCCCTACATCCGAAACGAGGAGGATATCCCCGTTGCCCGCTTCTACGGCGAGCAGGCGGACAAGACGGCATACCGGGAGTATCTTTCCGACCGTTACGGACGCTATAAAATGGCCTTCTCCGGCATCCATGTGAATTATTCCTTCGACGAAACGCTGCTGCGGGAGGATTTTGCCCTCAGCGGGGAAGGGGATTTTACCGAATATAAGAATCAGCTGTATGTGGCTCTGGCGGAGAAGGCGGCGGCCTACGGCTGGCTGCTGGTGGCGGTGACAGCCGCCAGTCCCCTGCTGGACAGCTCCTTCGTGGAAAAAGGCAAGTTTGATGCCAATACCTTCAATGGTCTGGCATCTACCCGGTGCAGTGAACTGGGGTATTGGAATTACTTCGCTCCGATTTTTGATTACACCAATATTCGCGCCTATGCGGACAGCATCCAGCGGTATGTGGACGATGGGCTGCTGCGGTTCCCCACGGAGCTGTATTATCCCATTCGCCTGAAGCCCCGGGGCGTGAACAAGCTGAGCACCCTGCGGGAGCAGGGGGTGGACCATATCGAGCTGCGGATGTTTGACCTGAATCCCCTGGTGCCAAGCGGCATCGAGGAACGGGATCTGGTCTTTGCCCAGCTATTCCTGGTCTGGCTGGCGGCTACACCCCGGGAGCCGCTTTCCACCAAAGACCAGGTTCAGGCGGTGCAGAATTTCAAAAATGCTGCCCATTATGATCTGAAAACGGTGAAGATCGTGCCGCCCAACGGGGAGGTCTGCTCTGTAACGGATGCCGCCCTGAGCGTTCTGGAACGGATGTCGGCGTTTTACAGGGATTTCCCGGAAGACGTACAGGAGGTTCTGGCCTTTGAACGGGAAAAGTTTATTGACGGCGACAACCGCTATGCCTGGAAGATCCGCCAGGCTTACGATGGGGGCTTTGTGAAAAAGGGTCTGGAGCTGGCCTGGCAGCGGCAGGAGGAAGCGGATGTGTGAATTGTTTGGGGTCAGCTCCGGCCGGAAGATCGAAGTGAACGGCCTGCTGAAAGAATTCTTTTCTCACAGTGTGACCCATGCCAACGGCTGGGGCATGGCCATCTTCTATGAGAATTCCGTTTCTTTGGAAAAGGAGCCGGTGCAGGCCATCAAAAGTGCGTATCTAAAGGAGCGGCTTCACCAGAAAATCAGCGTCCGAAATATGATCGCCCACATCCGTCTTGCCACCAGGGGCATGATGGAGTATGTGAACTGTCACCCCTTTGTGCTGCGGGACAATTATGACCGCTGCTGGACCCTGGCCCATAATGGGACGATTTTTGATTACCCCCGGCACGATCCCTACCTGCACCAGCAGGAGGGCCGGACGGACAGTGAGCGGATTCTCTGCTTCCTGGTGGATCAGGTAAACCAGCGTCAGCTGGAACTGGGCCGTGGGCTGACAAAAGAGGAGAGGTTTTCCCTGCTGGACGGGCTGGTAGGTGACATGGCCAAGGGAAACAAGCTGAATCTGCTGATTTACGATGGAGAAATGCTCTATGTCCATACAAATTACGCGGATTCTCTCTATTACAGCCAGCGGGAGGAGGCAATTCTTTTCGCGACTACCCCGCTGGACCGGGGCAGCTGGAACCCCCATCCCTTCACGGTGCTGTGCGCCTACCAGGATGGCCGCAGGCTGTTCCAGGGGACGGATCATGGCAACGTGTACCGGGATAATGAAAAGGATATGCACATGATGTTTGTGGACTATTCGGCACTGTGATATGGATTTTTTAACAAAAAACAGCCATTTCCAAATGGCTGTTTTTTCATTCTGTCTAAAATGGAAAATTTTGCTTATTTCCCATTGACAAGCGAAACCAGGCGCGCTATAATACCACCAACGTAATTCCTACAAAACAAGTAGGAATATATGCTAAAAGAAAGGAGAACACATTTCATGAAGACTTCTTTTTCCTCCTTGAATAGAATGCGGATGTACATGTACTGTTGCGGTATGTGCATGGCGTTCCGTATGCCCCGACCCGATGTGTTCTCCTTTTTTAAGGCTCAACTGTGTGCCGCGTAGGATGCCGGCAGGACAGTTTCGTTGCTTTTAACCGGGAGACTTCTTCGGAGTTTTCCCGGTTAAATTTTTTGAAGGCAGGTTAGCCATATGAAGAATGTGTTTGAACAGCTCGTCAGAGCAAACTTCCGGTTCGGGCGAATGTGCCGCCGCAGAACCATCCTTCCGCAGGACACTTTTGGGTGTTTCTGAATAGGATAATACGAAATGAATGATCCATAGGCAGGGAGATGGCGGACAGTATGCGTCTGAGATTCGACTTTTGGAACCAATTGAATACCGAATTTATGGTCAAATACCTGCCCTGGTATGTGGACGCGGCGAAGCTGACGGTGGCCATTGCTTTCTGGGGGATCCTGCTGGCCCTTCTTGTGGGCGTGATTTGCTCCATTCTGCGATACTATCGTGTGCCGGTCCTGCATAGAATTGTTGCGGTGTACATCGAGCTCAGCAGAAATACGCCCCTGTTGGTTCAGCTGTTTTTCCTGTATTTCGGTCTACCCAAATTGGGAATTGTCCTCAGTGCGGAAAGCTGCGCCATCATCGGACTGACCTTCCTGGGCGGCAGCTACATGGCGGAGTCCATCCGAAGCGGTCTGGAATCCATTGAAAAGAGCCAGCTGGAATCCGCAGCCAGCCTCGGAATGGGACAGCTGCTGATGATGAAGGAAGTGATCTTCCCCCAGGCTCTGGCGGTGTCCGTTCCCGGCGTCTGTGCCAATATGATCTTCCTGATCAAGGAGACATCCGTCGTCAGCGGCATCGCCCTGGCGGATCTAATGTATGTGACCAAAGACCTGATCGGCCTTTATTATGAAACCGATGAAGCACTGCTGATGCTGGTGATCGCTTACCTCATCATTCTGCTGCCGGTTTCCATTCTGGCGTCGGTTCTGGAAAGGAGGCTGCGGTATGCCGGATTCGGGAATTAACGTTCTGTTCCTGGGAAAAAACTTCCTGCGGCTGCTGGAAGGCCTCTGGGTGACCATGCGCATCAGCCTGATCGCGGTGATCCTGTCCATTCCTCTGGGCATTCTGTTCGGCATGTTCATGACCCTGAAAAATCCCATTACCCGGACACTCAGCCGGGTGTATCTGGAATTTATCCGCATCATGCCCCAGCTGGTGCTGCTGTTCATTGCCTATTTTGGCGTGACGAGAGCCTTTGGCTGGAACCTCTCCGCGGAGCTGAGTGCGGTTCTGGTGTTCACCTTGTGGGGAACGGCGGAGATGGGCGATCTGGTGCGGGGCGCGCTCATCAGCATCCCAAAGCACCAGTATGACAGCGCGGCGGCCCTGGGCATGACAAAGGCACAGACCTTTGTTTTCATTATCGTCCCCCAGACCATGCGGCGGCTGATCCCCCTGACCATCAACCTGACCACCCGCATGATCAAAACCACCAGCCTGGTGGTTCTCATCGGCATCACGGAAGTGCTGAAGGTGGGCAAACAGATCATTGACGCCAACCGATTTGATTACCCCACTGCCGCGCTGTGGGTGTATGGTGTGATATTTGCGCTGTATTTTCTTGCCTGCTGGCCCATTTCCAGCCTGGCGAAGAAACTGGAACAGCGATGGAGGTGACAGACCATGGAAGAATCGATCCAGCTTCAGGTATCGGGGCTGAAAAAGAAATTTGGAGCCGAGACCGTTTTAAACGGCATCGACCTGGATGTCCATAAAGGAGAGGTGGTCGTGGTTCTGGGCCCCTCCGGCTGCGGCAAAAGTACGCTGCTTCGCTGTATGAACGGCCTGGAAGCCCCAACGGAAGGCATCATCTGCCTTGACGGGGCGGCCATCACCTCCGGCGGCAAAAATATCACAAAGCAGCGGCAAAAGATCGGCATGGTATTCCAAAGCTACGACCTGTTTCCCCATAAAAATATCCTCGACAATATTACCCTTGCCCCTGTGAAGGTGCAGAAGCGCGCCAAAGGGGAAGTGGAGCAGCAGGCGGAAAAGCTGCTGAAACGGGTGGGCCTCTGGGAAAAACGGAAAGCCTACCCCCGGGAGCTGTCCGGCGGACAGAAACAGCGGGTTGCCATCGTCCGGGCCCTGTGCATGAATCCGGAAGTGATGCTCTTCGACGAAGTGACAGCCGCGCTGGACCCGGAAATGGTTCGGGAGGTTCTGGATGTGATGTTGGAGCTGGCCGGACAGGGCATGACCATGGTGATCGTGACCCACGAAATGCAGTTCGCCCGGGCCATTGCCGACCGGATCCTCTTCCTGGACGGAGGCGGAATCGTGGAGGAAGCTCCGCCGGAGCAGTTCTTCACGAACCCCAAGACCCAACGGGCGAAGGACTTCCTGCAGACCTTTACCTATGAAAAACGAAATAAAATCCCCAGTGAAATTGAATCTTTTGAAAGAAGGAATTGATATGAAAAAGAAGAACACACTTCGCAAGCTGATCGCGGTTACGACCATCGCTCTGCTGATCCTGGGCAGCCTGGCAGGCTGCGGCAGCGAACCTGCGGATACGGAAAATCCCACGGAAATCGCTTCCATTTCCCCAACTGCCGTATCCAACGCTTCCTTCCGTACCCTGGACGAGATCAAGGAGAGCGGCAAGGTCGTCATCGGCGTTTTCAGCGACAAGGCTCCCTTCGGCTATGTGGACGAAAACGGCGAATACCAGGGCTATGATGTTTACTTCGCGGAACGGATCGCCCAGGATCTGGGCGTGGCAGTAGAGTATGTTTCCACCGATCCTGCCAGCCGTGTGGAATATGTGGCGACCGGCAAGGTGGATATCATTCTGGCGAACTTCACTGTCACCGAAGAGCGGGCGCAGCAGGTGGATTTTGCCCTGCCTTACATGAAGGTCATGCTGGGCGTTGTGTCCCCCGATGATGCGCTGATCACCAGCGTGGAGGAGCTGAACGGCAAGACCCTGATCGTGGTCAAGGGCACCACCGCCGAGACCTTCTTCGAGAAGAACTACCCCGATGTGGAGCTGCAGAAGTACGATGAGTACGCCGATGCTTACAACGCCCTGCTGGACGGCCGCGGCGATGCCTTCTCCACGGATAACACGGAGGTTCTGGCCTGGGCCCTCAGCAACCCCGGCTTTACCGTCGGTATCGACGCTTTGGGCAACGCGGATACCATCGCTCCCGCTGTCCAGAAGGGCAACACCACCCTGCTGGATTGGCTGAACGGCGAGATCGAAGCCCTGGGCGGGGAGAACTTCTTCCATGCCGACTATGAGGCTACCCTGGCCCCTGTGTACGGCGAGGCCGCCGACCCGGATTCCCTGGTCGTCGAAGGCGGAATTGTTGAGTAATACTGGTTTCTAATTAAAACATTTAAGAATCCACTCTCTGCCCGTGATGCTGGAAATGGTGTGGTTAGTCAGTGTACAGATCGTATCGCAGAGTCGGTCCATGACTTTATTCAAGTTTGCAAAGACCTCGTTACGGAAGC
>JAFTXW010000014.1 GCA_017461445.1 Oscillospiraceae bacterium | reverse complement strand
GGTCTCCCGAAGCAGCTTGCCGCCTGCGTAGATGTAGGTATGCTTCGTGCCGTTGACCGTCTTACTGCTTCGTGCGCCATCCTGCAGGTCATAGGTGTAGGAGATAGTGTTTCCACCGCCGGAGGCGGAGGTCAGACTTCTACCGTTGCTCCATCCGAACGTCCAGCGGGTACCGTTGTAGTAGCTGGTGGGGTTGTCTCACCTACAGTATACCAAACACCCCTCTTTTTGGCAAGAAACAGCCCATTAAAAATCCATTAAATTCCTGTTAAGCGCATATAACAGCAAGCGTCCGCCGGGCTTCCCACCCAGCGGACGCTTTCCCATAATTCTCAACTTTCCATTTTCAATTTGAAGAAACCCCGCCCATACATTCGATGCCGCAGTCGTTGATCTCCTCGCACCGCAGGTCGCCGCCTACGTGCACGGTGCAGTCGTTCATCTCGTCGCATTCCACATCCCGCCCGGCCTGAACGGTGCAGTCGCTCAGTTCGTCGCAGGTCACGGTGCCGCCTGCGGTCACATCTCCGTCGATGGCGTCGCAGGTCACATTCCCGCCGGCCTCCACATCTCCGGTCACATCGTCGCAGGTTACATTGCCCTCGGTGTGGATATCGCCGCCCACATCGTCGCAGGTCACATTCCCTCCCGCGTAGACATCCCCCTGGACATTGCCGCAGCTGAGATTACACTGGCTGTACACATTCAGCGCAGGGCCGTCGTAGCGGAATTCGACCTTTTCCGCTATGGGTGTGCCCATCAGCAGCTTCCGCCCCGCAAACAGCACCACCCGCAGAACGCCGTCATCCTCCCAGTCCATTTTGGACGTATCGAACTGCTCCCAGTCCACCTCCTGAAACTTCCAGGAGGACTTCTTCTCCTTCGCTTCCTTCTCCAATTCCTCCACGGAAGCATCAAAGGTCTTCTCAAAGGAGAACTTCACCTTCCCGTTGGCAGACCCGGCCTGATCCGTTTTGCCGAATACCTTGTCCAGCACATCCAGTCCCATGTCCAGAATATTTTTGACCGGGTCAGCTTTCTCCTCCCGGGCAGGCTCCGCCTTCGGCTCCCGCCCAAACAGCTCGTCCAGCGTCACCCCGAATACATCGGCGAGCTTCGGCAGCAGCAGGATATCCGGGCAGCAGGCGTCGCTCTCCCATTTGCTCACTGCCTGATTGGTCACTTCCAGCTTCTGCGCCAGCCCCTCCTGGGTCAGCCCCATCTGCTTTCTCAAATACGCGATCTGATTACCCAATGTCATATACTCTTCACCTCGACAAATTTCTTGCAGCTGCAAAGATATTGTAAACGCTGTGTGCCCCAAAATCAATGAAACAGTGGTTGGAATCCACCCAAACCCTTTCCAACCAGCGGTTGGAAAGACCTTTTCAGGATTCCTTGACCTTTTTCCCGGTGATATGCTCCGGGGTCAGCTCCAAACAGAGAACCTTCGGCCCTGCATACCGGATATCCTCTTCGATCCGCTCTGTATCGGAAGTAAATTTGTAGCTCAGCCCCCGGCAGATGTGCATGGCTCTTTCGGAATCTTCCACCACCCGGATGCGGCCAAAGACGATGACGCTGCGGATATTCAGTGCCCATTCGTCCGCCTCCCGGTAGCCCTGGTCGCAGACGCAGAAGGAGACCTTATCACAGCGTTTGATGGCATCGACCTTGTGGCCTTCCTTGGCACCGTGAAAGTAGATTTTGCCGTCGGCTTCGCAGTACCAGTGGGAGAGGGGAATGCCGTAGGGATAGCCGTCATCCCCAACCATGGACAGAATGCCCCTGGGCTGGGATTTCAGAATTTCGATACACTCCACTTCGGGGAGCTGCTGTTTGCTGCGGCGCATTTCTCGAAACATATCAGGATACCACCCTTTCTTTTCTGTTGCGGACTTTCCCTGCTTCAACAAGGAACAGCGTGAAAACGGAGTAAACCGTCAGCACCCCAAAATACAGCACATTCTGCTGCCAGGGTACCATGGCAAACCGGCTCAGCACCCGTGCCTGCACAAGCCGGGCGATCAGGGCGTGGTTTAAATAGATGGCATAGGAGAATTTTCCACAGTGCTTAAAAATGCGGTGGTTCAGCAGTTTATTGATCCAGCTGCTTTCGTCATAGCAGCCCCAGAGCAGGATGACCGTGGTGATGAGGAAAATATTTGCCCGGTCACTGTATACAAAAATGGACACCAGCGACCCCAGCACCGCCAGATTAAAGGGAACCCGGTATCCCTTCACCTTCTCATAAAGGGGCGTGGTGGTGAAATAAAAGGCCAGCACGCCGATGCACAGGGGCGAGAAGGCCCGCAGAAGCGGGACGTAGAAAAGTGCGTAATTCTCCCAAAGATCTACCCCGGTGTTCAGCAGGGACTGGATCATGAGAATAGCGGCGGGGAACAAAATTCGCCGGGACAGCTTTTCGTTGTGGCACAGCAGGGCGTACACAAAATACCCCGCGATCACCAATGCACTCAGCTGCCACAGGGGGTAGTTGTAGCTTTCGTGAAAGCGGTAGGAGCTTTGCAGCAGGAAAAGATCGGGGATCTGATAGTAGAAGTCTTCGGCAATGGCCGCCAGCCCCGCCCAAGAGGGGGCCTTCACCAGTTCCACCAGGCTCCTTGCCAGCATGTACGCAAATAACACCATCAGGGAAAAAAGGTAATGGGGATAGATGCCCTTCACATGGTCAAGGCTGTAGTCCCACGCGCTGTAACCGCCGTCGGGATAGGAACGGCTGTAGTATTTCTTCGCCAGGAAAAAGCCGGAGATGATAAAGAACACCTGCACCGTCACCGTAGGCCCCGGGGCGATCTCGGTGCCGAAGTGAAAAAAGGCGATGATGTAGGCAAACACCAGCTTCAAAACGTCCAGAGAGTAGATCCTCTTCATAAGCTGCCTCCAACGGATAGAAATCAATTACTACCAGTTTAATGAATTCCCACAGGAAAGTCAATGTTTTCCGTGCAGACTCGCCCGATTGACCCGATTCTACCCACGGTAGAGTGGTAAGTTCTGGGGGTAGGTTGCCAGAAAAGCCCGGCTGTGGTATGATGGATCAAACGCCAAGAAAGGAAACCGTCATGTCACCGATTCAAAATACCCCCGGGGGTCTGCGCTGGATGCCCCTGGACAATGCCGCGAAAATATATCCCGCCTCCCGCAGCCGGAAGTGGAGCAACGTATTCCGTCTGTCGGTTTCCTTGACGGAGCCGGTGGACACAGCCGTGCTCCGCTCCGCCCTGGATGTGACGGTACCCCGGTTTCCCTCCATTGCCGCCCGGCTGCGGCGGGGCCTGTTCTGGTACTATTTGCAGCAATTGGAGCACAGCCCGGAACTGCGGGAAGAAAGCAGCTACCCCCTTACCCCCATGTCCAAGGAGGAGGTGCGCCGCTGTGCCCTGCGGGTCATTGTCTACCAAAACCGGGTCTCGCTGGAAATTTTCCATTCCATCACCGATGGCAACGGTGCCCTGATTTTCTTAAAGACCCTGCTGGCGGAATATTTGCAGCAAAAATACGGCCTTGCCATTCCGGCAGAGCACGGCGTGCTGGACCGCCGGGAGGAGCCCCGGGAGGAAGAGCTGGAGGACAGCTTCCCCAAATACGCCGGCCCCGTCCAGGCCAGCCGCAAGGGTACCAATGCCTTTCGAATGTCCGGTACCCCCGAGCCCGACGGCTTTTTAAATGTGACCTGCCTGGAGCTTCCCGTGGCGGAGGTTTTGAGCAAGGCCCACGAGTACGGCATCAGCCTGACCGCCTTCCTCTGCGCTGCCATGATGATGGCTATTCAGAATCTGCAGGCGGAGCAGGTTCCGGAAGTCCGCCGCCGCAGGCCAGTGAAGGTGCTGCTGCCGGTAAACCTGCGCCCAATGTTCCCCAGCGGCACCCTGCGGAATTTCGTCCTCTATACCACCCCGGAGATCGATCCCCGGCTGGGAGCCTACAGCTTCCCGGAGATCTGCCGGGTGGTGCAGCACAAAATGGGTATGGAGGTCAACCCCAAATTCATGAGCACCCTCATTGCTGCCAATGTCAGCAGTGAGCAGATCCCGGTGGTGAAGGTGATGCCCCTGTTCGTCAAGAACGCGGTGATGAAGGCCGTGTTCCGGGCGGTGGGGGAGCGGAAATCCTGCATGACCCTGTCAAATCTGGGGGCGGTAAAGCTGCCCCGGGCTATGGAGCCCTATGTGGAGCGGTTCGACTTCATCCTGGGCATCCAGGCCACCGCGCCCTATAACTGCGGTGTCATCTCCTGGGGCGATACCCTGTATATCAACATCATCCGCAATATCCGGGAGCCGGAGCTGGAATACCACCTCCACTGCGTCCTGCGGGATATGGGCCTTACGGCCACGGTGCGGAGCAACAAAGGGAGGAGAAGCTGATGTATTGTATCAATTGCGGCGTGAAGCTGGCGGATACGGAGAAAAAATGCCCCCTCTGCGGTGTCACTGCCTGTCATCCGTACATAAAACAGGAAGAGGAGGTACCCCTGTTTCCGGGGCAGCGGTATCCCACGCCCCAGTTGCCGCCCCGGACGGCCCAGATCATCATCACCACCCTGTTCCTGCTGCCCATTTTTATTACGCTGCTGTGCGATCTGCAGATCAACGGTGCGGTGGTCTGGTCAGGCTATGTGGTGGGCGCATTGGGGATGGCTTATGCGATCTTCGTCCTGCCCTACTGGTTCCGCCGGCCCCATTCCGTGGCCTTTACGGCACTGAGCTTTATGGCCATCGGGCTGTATGTATTCTATATCAACCAGGCCTCCGGCGGCGACTGGTTTTTGACCTTTGCCCTTCCGGTGGTGGGCTATGTGGGTACCGTGGTCACCGCCGTGGCGGCACTGCTCCACCGGCTGCGCCGGGGAAGGCTCTATATTTTCGGCGGAGCCTTCCTGGCATTGGGTGCCTTTATGCCCCTGATGGAGTATCTGATCGTTGCCACTTTCTGTCGTCCCCGCTTCGTGGGCTGGTCATTGTACCCTATGACCGCGTTGCTTCTCCTGGGTGCTATGCTCATCTTCCTGGCCCTGAACCAACCCGCCAGAGAACGGATGGAGCGGAAGTTCTTTCTATAAAAACAGGCCGCGGCAAAGCATACGCTTGCCGCGGCTTCTTTTGCAATTCACGCCTCCGCAGCGATGTCAGAAACGATTTGGTACATCTCCTGCTCCGAACGGGCCCGGTGGGCCCGGCTAAGATAGGCCTGTTTTTGACCTTTGGTCATCATGGCATAAGCATTCACGGCAGTTTCGTTCTGTGCCAATGCCATACTGAAACCGATGGGAACTTCCGCAAAGTTCATAGGAACACCTCCTTTACGCAGCCGCATCCAGCATATTTCCAATAAAAATCCCATACCCGGTGTCAGGGGAGTTGACAAGGACGTGGGTCACAGCACCCACCAGCTTCCCATCCTGGATGATCGGCGAACCGGACATTCCCTGCACGATCCCTCCCGTAGTTTCCAGAAGTTCCGGGTCGGTGACTTTCAGAAGGAAATTGCGGCAGTCGGCGCGGTCTTTTGGATAGATTTTCAGAATTTCCACAGAATACTCCTGAACGCTGCCGCCCTGAACGGTGGAGCGGATGGCGGCGGGGCCGGTCTGAATGTCTTCGTAGGCCGCTACCGGCAGAGGCATGCCCAGCCAGCCCTCTTTGCTGACACCGAAAACACCCTGGGGCGTATTGCGCAGCAGCTCTCCACAGATATCCATGGCCTCCGCACTGCCCTTCAGCTGCCCCGGCTCGCCGCATTTGCCTTTTTTAACGGAGATCACCTCCGCATCAAAGGCCAGCCCTTTGGACATGGTGAGAAGCTCCCCCTTGCCGCTGCTGACCCCATGACCCAGGGCACCGAAGCTGCCCGTGTCGGGATCGTACCAGGTGACGGTGCCGATGCCTGTGATGCCCTGACGCAGGTAGACACCCAGCCGGGGGCCGTCGCAGGTAGCCCGGGGGGAAAGCCGCAGAGCACGGACCTTGCCATCCCGGCGGACGGTCAACTCCACCTGGCTGCCGCCTGCGGTCAGGGCAGAGCGGACATCCTCGGCACAATCGATGGCGCGGCCGTCGATCATTAAAATTTCATCACCAATGCACAGTCCCGCGTCCCGGGCGGCGGCACCCAGGGAATCGTCAAAGGCGGCTACGGTGACGGTATCATCGCTGAGCTGCAGGCCGATGACCTGTCCCACGGGCACCAGCAGCTCCGCCGCCCGGCCCGGCAGCGGCAGCGAGAACAACAAAACCAGCGCAAGGGTGATGGAATTCCAAAGCCGTTTCATATTCAGCCCTCCTTTTGATTTTGGTTTGCCCTCTTAATATGACCGGGCCGAAGGAATGTAACCGCTGAAAATGTCGAAAAATCTGGGGACAGATGACGGAATTGGATTTTTTTGATTGTCATTTGGCGTGTTTTCCTGTAGTATTATTGTAGGGCGGGGTCATGACCCAGCCCTGCAATGTTAAACAACTATTTATGCAACATACAAAAGAGGAAACACATATGGATTATTCCGCAAATTATGAAACCATTTGCCGGCAGCTTTCTGCCTTGGTGGATGGCATCCCCTATGAGGTGGCGAACCTTGCCAACGCTTCCGCCCTTTTGTGGCAGGAGCTTCCGGGCATCAATTGGGTTGGCTTTTATAAAATGATCGACGGTGCGCTGGTGCTGGGGCCCTTCCAGGGAAAGCCCGCCTGTATCCGCATTCCCGTGGGCCGGGGTGTCTGCGGCACTGCTGTGGCGGAGGATAAGGTGCAGCTGGTGTATAACGTCCATGATTTCCCGGGACATATCGCCTGCGACTGCGCCTCCAATTCCGAGATGGTCCTGCCCATCCATGTAAACGGAGAAATCTGGGGCGTTCTGGATATCGACAGCCCCCACATCGGGCGGTTTACGGAAGCAGACCAGGAAGGATTGGAGAAAATTGTCGAAGTGCTGGAAACGATTTTGTGATTTTACGGATTGCAGTGACGAATCGAGCGGTACCCAGGAGGCGTAGCGACAACTGACCAGCGGCATTACGAATTTACTGTCGGCTTTGCCGACTTGCCTATTGACAAGGTAGGTAAATGGTGCTATATTACCCATGGAATTACTAGGTAAATACCTTTGGAGGAATTCAATATGCATGTTTACGCAGATAACGCAGCAACCACGGCTATGAGCCAGGTGGCGATCAACGCCATGCTGCCCTATTTCAATAAGGTCTACGGCAACCCGTCCAGCCTGCACTCCGTCGGTCAGGAGGCCAAGGAAGCCTTGGACGCTGCCCGCGCCACGGTAGCCCAGTGCCTGGGCTGCGAGCCCCGGGAGATCATCTTCACCTCCGGCGGCTCCGAGGCCGATAACCAGGCCATTATCTCTGCTGCCCGCTATGGCGCACGAAAGAACAAAAAGCACATCATCTCCACCGCCTTCGAGCACCATGCTGTCCTGCATACCCTGAACAAGCTGGAAAAAGAAGGCTTCGAGGTCACTTATCTGGACGTGAAGAACGGCCACAACGTCACCGCCCAGCAGGTGAAGGACGCCATCCGTCCCGACACCTGCCTCGTGACCACCATGTACGCCAACAATGAGATCGGCTCCGTCCTGCCCATCGCCGAGATCGGTGCTATTTGCAAGGAAGCAGGCGTGCCCTTCCATACCGACGCGGTTCAGGCTGTGGGCCACCTGCACATCAATGTGAAGGAACAGAACATCGATATGCTGAGCCTGTCCGGCCACAAGTTCCACGGCCCCAAGGGCGTGGGTGCATTGTATGTCCGCCGGGGCTTCCCTCTGGTGAACGTCATCGAGGGCGGTGCCCAGGAGCGGGGCAAGAGGGCCGGCACCGAGAACATCGCCGCCATCTGCGGTATGGCCGCCGCCATGAAGGATGCCTGTGACCACATCGACGAGAATATGCCCAGGGTGGCCGCCATGCGTGACCGGCTCATCGAGGGCCTGAGCAAGATCCCCCACTGCGCCCTGAACGGCGACCCTGTCAACCGCCTGCCCGGCAACGTCAGCTTCTGCTTTGAGGGCATCGAGGGCGAGAGCCTGCTGCTCCTGCTGGATATGAAGGGCGTTTGCGCCTCCTCCGGCTCTGCCTGCACCTCCGGCTCCCTGGACCCCAGCCATGTGCTGCTGGCCATCGGCCGTGTCCATGACGTGGCCCACGGTTCCCTGCGCCTGTCCCTCTGCGAGTATAACACGGAGGAAGAGGTTGACCACATTCTGGAGGTCGTTCCTCAGGTGGTCCAGTACCTGCGCAATATGTCCCCCGTCTGGCGGGACCTGCAGACCGGCAAGAGAGAATATATTCTGTAATATCCCCTGTACCAAATTAGAAATGAGGAATTAGGAGTTGGGAATTGTTATCTATTCAGCATTGGCGAATCATTCCTCACTCCTCATTCCTAACTCCTAACTTACAACAATCTGACAAATCAAGGAGAGCTAAAAGATATGGCACTGTATAGCGAAAAGGTCATGGACCATTTTATGAATCCCCGGAATGTTGGCGTGATCGAGGATGCCAGCGGCGTGGGCGAGGTTGGCAACGCCAAGTGCGGCGACATTATGAAAATTTATCTCAAGATCGAGAACGACATCATTGAGGATGTGAAGTTCGAGACCTTCGGCTGCGGCTCCGCCATCGCGTCCAGCTCTATGGCCACCGAAATGATCAAGGGCAAGTCCATCCACGAGGCCATGGCCCTGACCAACAAGGCCGTTGCCGAGGCTCTGGACGGCCTGCCTGCCCACAAGCTCCACTGCTCCGTGCTGGCAGAGGAGGCCATCAAGAACGCCCTGAAGGACTACTACGACAAGAACAACATCCCCTACGACGAGAAGCAGTTCCCCGACTGCGAGCACTGCGCCCACTGCGAGTAAGCCTATGATCGTATCCACCAAGGGACGTTACGCCCTGCGGGTCATGGTCAGCTTTGCCCAGCGGGGCCGGGAGGAGTACATCCCCCTGAAAGAGATCGCGGAAGCGGAGGGTATCTCCCAAAAGTATCTGGAATCCATTATGACCACCCTTTCCAAGGCGGGCTTTGTGGACGCGGTTCATGGAAAGGGCGGCGGCTACCGCTTAAACCGCAGCCCAGAGGAATACACCGTCGGCAGCATTTTAAAGCTGACGGAGGGGGGCTTAACCGCGGTATCCTGCACCAGCCAGGGCGCGGCAGCCTGCTCCCGGACGGAGTGCTGCCAGGCCAAGCCCATGTGGGACAGGCTGGACAAGATGATCGACGACTTCTTCGAGGGCATCACCATCGCGGATCTTTTGAAGGATAACACAGCAGAATAACCAAACGGCGAACCGAAACAAACCGGTTCGCCGTTTTTTATTAGATATATTATTCATCCAGATACCAGCCGCCGTTGTTCATGGGCTCGGGGTAGCCGAATACGTCAATGATGTTGCTGTACCATTCCAGAGGCTTATCCTCCTTGTCATACCGCCAGCCGCGGCCGTAGGGCTGCTTGTCGCCGTAGGTGAGCCAGCAGTCGGGCTGCAGCTCGGAGAACCGGGCTCGCTCCTCGGCACCGACTTTGGAGCCGTCCAGGCACAGCAGCTCCATAGCCTTGTCATCCAGCACGGACAGGTCGGTGACCTGGGTATAGCCGATGTTCAGCATGGTCAGGTTTTCGCAGGCGGCAAGGGGGGAGATGTCCTCGATGTAATGGCAGAAGGCGATCTCCAAAATCCGCAGGTTTTTGCAGTTTTCGAAGGGGGTCAGGTCCTTGATGGGTGCGCCGGAAACGATGATCATTTCCAAATTGGGCATTCCCGCGACAAATTCCACGGTGGTCAGATCCTCGTTGTGGCCCAGATCCATGTACCGGGCATCCTCGCAGTAGATCAGATCCTGGCAGTTTTTGGCGGTCAGGTTGTAGGTGGTGCGGATGACCTCGGAATCTGTCAAGCAGCTGCCCTTGCCGAAGACCACACGCCAGACGACTTTTGTCGTATCCCGGTAGTCCTCCCGCAGCTGGGCCATGACTTCGTTGCTGATGCTGCAGTATTCCAGAACAAACCGGTCGCAATTTTCCATGATGTCCAGCACCTGCCGCACTTCTTCGACACCTTCGTCGCCGATGCGCTTATTTTTGATGTGTACCTCCGCGTCGGTGGTGGAGATGGTATAGCCGTAGAAATCGAAGGTATAATGGAAAACCGCGTCGGGGGCTGCCGCATTCAGGGCCTTCACGTCAGCAAGGGACAGGGAGGAGGTGCCCTCGGCGGTCATCAGCTCCACACTGGTCAGGTTGGGAAGCATGGGGATTTTTTGGGAAACGGCTTCGATCTGGTCGGAGGTCAGCTGGGAAAGATCGATTTCCGTCACCTCGGGGGGCAGCTCCTGCCCGGCGATATCCACAGTGTAGGACACTGTAATTCCCTCGTAAGCGGCAGAAACCGCGTCGATCTGCTCCAAAGTCAGGTCGGTTTTGGGGAAGGACAGCTCCGTCAGCAGGGGCAGGTGCTTCAGATTTTCCAGAAGCGTGTCGAAATCGAAGGAACCGGCAGAGAGGGACAGGGCGGTATGGTCAGGGGAAACGGCAGTATTCCCCAGATTCACCTGATAAATGACCTGGCACTCCGGGCGCAAAGCGGCAAGAGATTCCAAAAGAACGTAATTTTCACAGCCTGTGGCGTCGATCTTTGTCAGGTTGGGGAAGTATTCCAGCAGCACCATATCCTCTTCGGTCAGGTCGGAAATTGCCATTTCGGTGATATCGTTGGCATATTTTGTGCCCTGGAAGGGAACATCCCAGAAAATTTCTGTGTGGGGAAGCTGGGAATGGACCGAATTATAGTGCTCCAGGGAGATATCCTGTCCCCGAAGATCCAAAATCTCGGAATTTTTGGCATAGACCGCGTCTTCTACGAAAATATGGGCATCCCGGTACCAGAGAAAGCCGCCGGTTGCGGCAGCAACCGCCAGCAATACCACCAGGATGATGATAATGACCTTTTTCATCTTGGATTCCTCCGAATCTATCATAAACTGTGATGAATCATAGCACAGTTTCCGCGCAAATGCAAGAAAAAGCCAGAATGTTAGTAGTTTCTTAAAAATTGGGCAGAAAATCCCCGGACGAAGGTCCGGGGATGGATTTTATGCGGCTTCGGTCGTTTCGGTGGGCTCGGTGGCGTATTTTTCGGGGAAAAATGCCAGATCGTAGTAATATTCCTCCCGGGCCTGCTTCTGCTGGGCCAGGTATTCCTGGGATTCGGCTAGGCCCTCGCCCACGATGGCCATGGTGCGGTCGTAGGACTTTTTGGCGGAATTGAGGGTATTTTCACCGATTTCGAACATTTCCTGCCAATTTTCGATCCGGTCATAATCCAGCGGAAGGATGTTATATTCGCGCTTTCCGGCACTGTTGTTGTGCATATTGACCCAAGTGGGGATCGCGTCGGCATTTGCCAGGTAAACGGTACCGTCGGAATACTTTTCAAAGGTAACTGTGAACAGAATGCCGTCTTCTGTGTGCGCGGTATTGATATAACTGATATTTCCCAACCGCTGGTTGGAAACGGCATTGCCCATGGAGTAGAGACAGACGGTTTTGTGGTCGGGATCTGTCGAACTGGTCAGCAGCTCCACGGGCTGCACCACATGGGGATGTCCGCCCACGATCACGTCGATGCCCAGATCGCACAGGGCCTGGGCGATGGTCTTCTGGTTGTCGTTGGCGGTGAGCTGGTACTCCACGCCCCAGTGGATATACATCATGGTGGCCTCGGCCCCGGCGGCTTCCATTTCTGCAAGGTAGGTCTCCACCTCGTTATAGAAGGCGGGGAGGTCTTCGTAGAGGAAGTAGTTGCAGATGCCGGATTCGGAGATGGCGGCGTTGCCGTTCAGCTGGGGACGGCCGTTGGACGCGCCGGTGGCGTAGGTGTAGCAGAGCATGCCGATGTTGATGCCGTTGATCTCCTTGATGAACCACTTGGTCTCGTCGGCGGAGGCGTAGGTGCCCAGGGTATCCAAGCCCTGCTCCCGGATCACCTCCAGGGTGCGCTTGTAGCCCACCAGACTGGTGTCGTAGCTGTGGTTATTGGCGGTCAGCAGCATGTCAAAGCCCGCATCTTTGGCTCCGGTGACGATCTCGTCGGAGCAGTTAAAATGGGGATAGCCGCTGTACTTATAGCCGTTGTCAGTGCCGCAGAGGGTGGTTTCCAGGTTGACGGCGGCATAGTCCAGGGCGGAGGTGTATTCCGTCAGGTAGCGGAAGATGGATTCAAAATCGTAGCTGCCGTCGGATTGGAGGACGGCGGAATTGGTGTAGTTGAAGATGGGTTCGTGCATCAGCAGGTCGCCCATGGAGCCGATGGTGGCGGTGGAGACCACATGCTCCGGGACGGGCATGGTGGTTTCCGTGGGGGCCTCGGTGGTCTCCGTGGGCCGGGTGTCGGTGGGCAGCTCCACGGCTTCGCTGGCGGTGGTGTCGGGGACATAGTCTGCCATATCCAGGCACAGCTTAATGAGGAAGACCGTGGCGGCGATCATGCACAGGATCAGGACGGTGAGAACGATTTTCAGACCGGTGTGTGGGTTGTTGTTTCGGGACATGGGAAACCTCCTTGGATGGGGTCAGATGGGAAATTGAAAGTTGAAAATTGAAAATTATTTTTTGGGGGTTACAGGAAGCGATGATGAAATCGGCAAGAGCGGATGGCGAGAGATTTTGGCTCAAATTAAAGTTTGAAAATCGCCGGAATACTGTATGTATTTCAAGATTTTCAAACTGAAAAGTTGGGGCAAAAGATCCGCCAGCCGCCGCAGACGAGTTGATCAGCGTTTCCTGAAAGCGAGATCGTAATAATATGCTTCCCGGTCGGCCTTGGCCTGCGTCAGGTATTCCTGGCATTCGGTGAGGCCCTCGCCCAGGATTGCCATGGTGCGGTCGTAGGAACGCTGGGCGGCGGAGAGGGTCTCGCCCTCGATGTCAAACAGCTCCGCCCATTCGCCGGCACGGGTCTCGTCCAGGGGCAGGATGTTGTATTCCCGCTTCCCGGTGGCGTAGTGCATATTGACCCAGGTGGGGAGAATGTCGGTTTCTGCCAGATATACGGTGCCGTCGGAATACTTTTCAAAGGTGACGCTGAAGAGAACGCCGTCCTCGGTGTGGGGGGTGCTGATCATGGAGATGTTGCCGTACCGCTGGTTGGAAACGGCGTTGCCCATGGAGTAGAGGCAGACGGTTTTGTGGTCAGGATCGGTGGTGCTGGTCAGCAGCTCCATGGGCTGCACCACATGGGGATGTCCGCCCGCGATCACATCAAAGCCCAGGTCGCACATCTTCTGGGCGATCTGATTCTGGCGGAAATTTTCTTCCAGGTAATATTCGTCGCCCCAGTGGATGTACAGAATGGAGGCTTCGGCTCCCGCCGCCATCATATCGGTGTAAACCTCCGTGATCTCGGCGTAGAAGGCATCCAGATTGGTGTTGGAGAAGTAGTTCACCAGCTCCGGCTCCTGGAAGGGCAGACCACCGTTGAGCCGGGGCTTGCCGTCCTTCATGCCGCTGGAATAGGTGTAGCAGATCATGCCGATTTTGATGCCGTTGATCTCCACGATGGAATACCGCTCCTCCTCCGCAGTAAGGCGGGTGCCTAGGGTGGCGACACCGGCTTCCCGGACCACTTCAAGGGTGCGTTTCAGACCCGGCTCGTTGGTATCGCCGCAGTGGTTGTTGGCGGTGAGGAGCATATCGTAGCCTGCGTCCGCTGCCGCGTCGGCCAGTTCATCGGGGCAGTTGAAGGCGGGATTGCCCTGGTAGGGATAATTGTCGCCGCCGAAGGTGGTTTCCAGATTGGCGATGGCATAGTCGTAGGCGGAGGTGTAGTCCGTCATGTATTCAAAGATGGAATCAAAATTGTAGGTGCCGCCGCCCAGATTGTTGACGGAGTTATATTTGGGATTGTCGCTAAACAGCTGGATATGCATCAGCAGGTCGCCCTGGGCGGAAATGCTGGCGGTGGCGACCACATGCTCCGGCTCTGGGAGGGTGGTTTCGGTGGGGGCGGCGGTGGTTTCGGTGGGCTGGGTCAGGGCAGTGGTGCTGTCGGGGTTGGGGGTATTTTTCTGCTCCGGAAGGGTGACACACTGGACGATCAGAAACAGGATGACCGCGATCATTGCCAGGATCAGCACCGTCAGGGCGGTATGCAGTCCGTTTTGTTTTTTGCGTTTGCGGGACATAGGGTTCTCCTTTTGTGGGGATATCAGGTGAAGGTGTCGGTCAGATAGTGGACGGAGTGGATGGTTTTGCCGTTTTGGGTGTAGATGCGGGGGACACGGCGGCTGATACCGCAGACGAATTCGTAGTTAAAGCTGTCCGCGGCGGCGGCGATCTCCTCCATGGTGATGGTTTCGCCGTCATAGCTTCCCACCAGCACTACCTTGTCATTCAGCTCCACACCGGGAATGTCGGTGACATCCACCATCAGCTGATCCATGCAGATGCGGCCCAGGATGGGGGCTTTTTTGCCCCGGATCAGTACATGGAATTTTCCCGAAAGGTTCCGGCGGTAGCCGTCGGCGTAGCCCACGGGGATGGTAGCGACAACGGTCTCCCGCTGGGTGGTGAAGGTGCCGCCGTAGCTGATCTCCCGGCCTGGGGGGAGGGTCTTTACATGGGTCACCCGGCTGAGCCATTGCAGGGCAGGCTCCAGCTTCAGAAGGTCGGGGGATACCTCGGTGCTGGGGTACATGCCATAGGTGACGATGCCGGAGCGAACCATTTCATAGTGGGTGCCGAAGTTCATCAGGCCTGCGGAGTTGTTCATGTGGCGGATGGGAATTTCCACCCCCCGGTCATGAAGCAGGGTACAGAAATAGTCGAACCGCTCTGCTTGCTTTCTGGCCCGGCTTAAGTCGGCGCAGTCGGCGGTGGCGAAGTGGCTGAAAATGCCCTCGGCCCGGATACCCGGCAGGGCGGCGATTTTGGCGCAGATATCCGCGTCTTCCTCCGTGGCCTGGAAGCCGATGCGGCTCATGCCCGTGTCCACGGCGAAGTGGAAGGGGGCGGTGATGCCTGCGGCCTGTGCCGCTTCCGACAGGGCCAGGGCGGCTTCATAGTGGAAAATGGTGGGGCGGATGCCCTCCCGGACGGCGGTGGAGAAGGCCTGGACGGGGGTCTGGCCCAAAATCAGGATGGGGGTAGTCAGCCCGGCCTGCCGCAGCTCCATGGCTTCCAGCATGGAACTGACACCGAAGAAGGCGCACTTATCCTGTAAAAGCCGGGCCACGGGGATGGCACCGTGGCCGTAGGCATCGGCCTTGATGACCGCCATGACGGGAACCCCGGCCTTGGCCCAGACGGCGTCAAAATTATGGGCAATGGCATCCAGGTCGATCTTTACCCGGGTGTTGTCGAAATTCAAAAGGATCAACTCGCTTTGACATAATTATTCTACATTTTACCACAGAAGGGGGAAAAAGTAAACAGGCGGCAGGGAAGTATTTGCCTTAATAATTTAAGATTTTCTAAGGATTTCTTAAGGCTTTCTAAGGTTCTTTTAAGACTTTTTGTGGTTTTCCGCCTGTTCATAATTTGGAAATATGGGGCTGGTACGGTGGGGAAAAAGCAAAGGGGGAGACGGTATGACCGACCGATACCATTTTCATTGGAATGATTTGCATTCAGAGCAATTTCGACATCTGAAACTGTTGCTTTACTGGCCGTTTTTTGGTATTCTGTTCTATATGGCGGAGCAGGTGTTTTTGGAGCGGGAATACCATGTGATGTGGTGTCCGCTGGATGATGCGATCCCCTTCTGTGAGTGGTTTTTGATACCCTATCTGTTCTGGTTTGTGTACCTGGCGGGGATGCACCTGTATTTGATGATCGCGGAAGTCCCGGCCTTCCGCAGGATGATGTATTTCATCATCCTGACATATTCTGCCGCGCTGGTGGCCTTTTTTGTTTCCCCCAGCTGCCAGGAGCTGCGGCCTGCGGAATTTCCGAGGGATAGTGTGCTGACCCGCTTTCTGGAAGAATTTTACGCCTTTGATACCAACACCAACGTGTGCCCGTCGCTTCACTGTGTGGGTTCCATGGCGGTGGTGTTTGGGGCATGGGACGCAGAGAGCCTGCGGCGGTGGCGGGTGCCCTTTACGGCCATGGGGCTGCTGATCTGCGTATCCACCGTATTTGTCAAACAGCACTCCATTTTGGATGTATTCTGGGCCATGGTGGTCTGCGCCGCCGCTTACGGGGCGGTGTACCTCCTCCCGGAGAAAGGAAGAAGCAAAGCATGGAAAGAAAGGACAATTACCTGATCCAGACGGAGGAGGCTAAGCGACGTTTTCTTCGCTACGACCAGCAAAAGCTCATCGAGAAATTGAAGCTTCGGCATGACGGGGAATATCTTTACGCGGTGATGCTGGCCCGGCTTTACCGCATCCACAGGACTATGGCCTGTTTGCAGCGGCAGGAAAATGGCTGCTGGGTGGATGCCAACAGCTTTGAGGAGGTACTGACCTTTCTGGATCTGCTCTGCGACAGCCGGGAGGACCGGTATCTGAGTCTGCGGTGGAAGAATTTACAGGATTTTGGGCTGATGTTCCACCGGAACCTGCTGGAAAACCAGCGGGATCCCTACGCGGAGCGGTTTGGTGCCGACCCGGAGGGCTTCCGGCGGGCCTGTGTGGCCCTGGGCGGGCAGCCCCTTCCCCAGGGGGATGTGTCCTATGCCATTGAGCTGTTTGACGGGCTGCCAATTGCCGTCCAGCTGTGGCTGGGGGATGAGGAATTCCCGCCCCGGCTGCGGTTTTTGCTGGACGAGAATGCCAATATGTATCTGCGCTATGAGACTATGTACTATGCCAAGGCACTGCTTCTGAAACGGCTGGAAAACATTTTTCTTTCTATTTCCGGGGAAATATGATATACTCCGACGAAAGGAGGTAGCTTTATGAATTTGGAACAACTCAAACGCAAAATGGACGAAGCCCATTACATATATGACGACACGCTGGCGACAGTTCTGGCGGTGGCCCTGCAATTGGGGCGGCCGCTGCTGATCGAGGGCGCGGCGGGTGTCGGCAAGACGGAGATCGCCAAGGTGATGGCGTCTGCCCTGGACCGGGATCTGGTGCGCCTACAGTGCTACGAGGGGCTGGACGAAAGCAAGGCCCTCTATGAATGGAACTACCAGAAGCAGCTGCTGTCCATCCAGGTGAACATGAATGCCCAGGACAAGGACGCGCTGACAAAATCCCTGTTCAGCGACGAGTATCTGCTGGAACGGCCCCTGCTGCAGTCCATTCGGGCTGAAAAGCCTGTGGTGCTGTTGATCGACGAGATCGACAAGGCGGACGAGGAATTTGAAGCCTTTCTTTTGGAGCTGCTGTCCGAAATGCAGGTGAGCATCCCCGAGGCGGGTACCATCCGGGCAAAGACGATCCCCTTTGTGGTGCTGACCTCCAACCGGGCGCGGCCTCTGAGTGAGGCACTGCGGCGGCGTTGTGCTTACCTTTATATTGAATATCCCGATATGGAGAAGGAGCTTGCCATTCTTCGGGCGAAGCTGCCCCATGTGGACGACCGGCTGTGCGCCCAGGTGGCGTTGGCGGTGCAGAAGCTGCGCAGCAACGAGGCCATTCTGAAAAAGCCCTCCATTGCGGAAACGCTGGACTGGGCGGCGGCTTTGGACGCTCTGGGCATCCGGGAACTGACCCCCGATGCCCTGCGGCAGACGGCGGGGTTTCTGCTGAAAAACAACGAGGATCTGAATGCCCTGACCATGGACGAGGAAGAGGAGCACCACTGCGGCCACTGTGAGGGCCACCACCATGTCTGAGCCGGAAGTTTATCTGGAAAAGCTATCCGCCTTTTCCCGGATGCTGCGGCTGGAGGGTCTCAGCGTCAGCCCCAAGGAAACAGCGGACGCGGCCCAGCTGCTGATCACCCTGGGCCTGGACGACCGGGAGCAGGTAAAGACTGCGCTGCGCACCGTGTTTGCCAAATCCCGGGAGGAACAGCTGCGCTTCGACAGAGTCTTTGACGGTTTTTTCATTTCCGAGGAGAAAATGCGGCAGCAGGCAAAGGAGCAGATGGAGCGGGAACGGGAGCTGGAGCAGCACCGCCGGGAGGCGGAGGAGGAATTGCAGCTGAACGGCAAGCCCATGGATTTGAGTGACGAGCAGCGGGAGACCTATGCCGCCATGCCTGAGGAGGCCCGGCAGCGGCTGCGGAATTTTATGGACAAGTACCGGGGCACCGCCGAGCGGAACCCCAAGCTTTACGGGGATTTTATCCACTCCGTATTCACCCGGGCTATTCTGGAACAGCAGATGCTGATGGAAAACGCCGGGGTGGGAGCCGAGGAGCTGGACCCGGAGCTGGGGCTGATGTACCGGGATATCTCGGAATTCAAGGACACGGAAATTCCCAAGGCCATCGATATGATCCAGGCTGTTGCCCGGCAGATCAACGGCGAGCTGTCCGCCAAGCGGAAAAACCGGGGAAGAAGCGGCAAGCTGGACTTTCGGAAAACCATCCGCAAGGGGTTGGAGACCGGCGGCAGCTTTTACCGGCTGCGCTACAGGAAAAAACGTTCCCGGCGGAAGCAGCTGGTGCTGCTGTGCGATGTATCCGGGTCTATGGTGCAGTTTTCGGAGTTCGCGCTGCGGTTCATCCAGAGCCTGAACCAGGTGTCCGAAAGCTCCCGGGTGTTCCTGTTCTCGGAGACCATGACGGAGGCAGATGCCTTTCAATTGCAGAATATGGATCTGTTCCGCACGTTTGTGAAGGATTCCGGTATCTATGGCCGGGGTACGGATCTGGGTACTGCCTTGGAGCAGCTGTGCGGGAAGCGGCCCCCGGTGCTGAACGGGGCTACCACGCTGCTGATCCTCTCCGATACCAAGACCATTGACCAGCCCCGGGCGGTGGCGGTGATGCAGGAAGCGAAACGCCAGGCGGGCCGGGTCATCTGGCTGAACCCGATTCCGGAAAGCAAATGGCATTACATAAGGAGCGTCCAGACTATGGCATCCATCTGCCCCATGGTGTCCTGCAGCACATTGCGTGAGCTGGCCGCAGCCTGCCGAAAGCTGGCACAAATATAGGGAAAAGGAGCCGAAAGGCTCCTTTTTTGAGTTGAAAGTTGAAAAATGTTTCTGCGGGAAGATTTTTTACAGTATAAAAATATCAAATTGTATTCTATTACAAAATTTTGTGTCGAATTATGGAAAAAATGCTTATAGAATATTTAACACAATATTGTTATAATGAACAAGTAAAGGACTGTTTCTTTAACTATGCATATACAGAACGTACAAATATAAGGAGGACCTACATTATGCTGGATGAATCCTACTATCGCAAAACGGACGAGATCATCTCCCGCTATGTCCGGGATGCGAGATCCCTGATCCCCATCATGCAGGATATCCAGGCAGAGTACCGCTACCTGCCTGCGGAGCTGCTGAGCTATGTTGCCAAGGAGATCGGGATCACCGAAGCGAAGGCCTACTCTGTCGCCACCTTCTATGAGAACTTCTCCTTTGAAGCAAAGGGAAAGTACGTCATCAAGGTCTGCGACGGCACCGCCTGCCATGTCCGCCATTCCACGCCTGTTCTGGAGGCCCTGTGGAAGGAGCTGGGCCTGAGCAAGAAAAAGCACACCACCGACGATATGCTCTTCACCGTGGAGACCGTGTCCTGCCTGGGTGCCTGCGGCCTGGCCCCCACCATGATGGTCAACGAGCAGGTCTACCCCTCCATGACCCCCGAGAAGGCACTGGCTTTGATTGCAGAATTGAGAGGTAAAGGCTGATGAAAACTGTTGAAGAACTGAATCAGGCCCGTGTGAAGGCCTGCGAAGAGATCGGCAGCTATAACTGCCGTATCCTGGTCTGCTCCGGCACCGGCTGTATTGCCACCGGCTCCAACAAGATCCATGAGATTTTCGAGGGCCTTGTAAAGGATGCGCCCGGCATCTCCCTGGTATTCTCCCCCTGCGGCGGCCATGACGACGAAAAGGTCGTGGGCGTGAAGAAGACCGGCTGCCAGGGCTTCTGCGAGCTGGGCCCCCTGGTCCGTATCCAGAAGGGCGGAAAGGTCGTCCAGTATGTGAAGGTTCGGCCCGGTGACTGTGCGGATATTTTCGAGCAGTCCGTTCTGGGCAACGAGATCATCGAGCGGCTGCTGTACAAGAAGGGCGAGCAGGCTTACGTTTCTCCCGACGAGATCCCCTTCATTGCCAAGCAGACCCGGATCGTTCTGGAAAACTGCGGCAAGTTTGACTCCGAATCCCTGGATGAATACCTGGCCTCCGGCGGCTTTGAGGCTCTGAAGAAGGCCATGACCGAGATGACCCGGGACGAGGTCATCGACGAGATCGACAAGTCTGGCCTCCGGGGCCGCGGCGGCGGCGGCTTCCCCACCGGCCGCAAGTGGAAGCAGGTTGCCCGGCAGAAGGAGCAGGAGCGTTACGTCGTCTGCAACGGCGACGAAGGTGACCCCGGTGCCTTTATGGACGGCTCCGTTATGGAAGGCGATCCCTTTAAGCTGATCGAGGGCATGATGATCGCCGGCTACGCCGTCAAGGCGGAGAACGGCTACATCTATGTCCGTGCCGAGTATCCCATGTCCGTTGCCCGGCTGCGCAACGCAATTAAGCAGCTGGAGGAGCGGGGCCTCTTAGGTGACAACATTCTGGGCAGCGATTTCAGCTTCCATATGCACATCAACAAGGGCGCAGGCGCGTTCGTCTGCGGCGAGGGCTCCGCGCTGACGGCCTCCATCGAGGGTAACCGGGGCATGCCCAGAACCAAGCCCCCCAGAACCGTTGAAAAGGGCCTGTGGGAAAAGCCCACCGTCCTGAACAACGTGGAAACCTACGCCAACGTTCCCAAGATCATCCTCCAGGGCGCGGACTGGTTCCGTTCCATCGGCACCCCCGGCAGCCCCGGCTGCAAGACCTTCTCCCTGACCGGTGCCATTGAGAACACCGGCCTGATCGAGGTGCCTATGGGCTCCACCCTGCGCCAGATCATCTTCGACATCGGCGGCGGTCTGAAGAACGGCGCGGAATTCAAGGCCGTTCAGATCGGCGGCCCCTCCGGCGGCTGTTTGACGGAAAAGCACCTGGACGAGCCTCTGGACTTTGACTCCGTCAAGAAGTTCAACGCCATCGTGGGCTCCGGCGGCATGGTGGTCATGGGTAAGGACACCTGCATGGTGGAAGTGGCACGGTTCTTCATGTCCTTCACCCAGCGGGAATCCTGCGGCAAGTGCACCCCCTGCCGTGAGGGCACCAAGCGGATGCTGGAGATCCTGGAGCGGATCGTAAACGGCCAGGGCAAGCTGGAGGATCTGGATACCCTGGAAGAGCTGGCAAAGATGATCCAGACCATGGCACTGTGCGGCCTGGGCAAGTCCGCCCCGCTGCCGGTTCTGTCTACTTTAAGCACCTTCCGTGATGAATATGTGGAGCATATCGTGGACAAGAAGTGCCGGGCCAAGACCTGCACCGCACTGCGCCGCTATGTCATCAATCCTGACCTGTGTAAGGGCTGCTCCAAGTGCGCCCGGAACTGCCCCGTCAATGCCATCTCCGGCGTTGTCAAGAAGCCCTATACCATCGATTCCGATAAGTGCATCAAGTGCGGAGCCTGTAAAGACAACTGTGCCTTTGGTGCCATCTACGTGGAAGCATAAGGAGGGTAGCATATGGGAACCATTACGATCAACGGTAAAAAGTACGAATTTACCAATGAAAAAAATATCCTGACCATCATCCGCAAGGCCGGTATCGAAGTCCCCACGCTGTGCTACCAGCCGGAGCTGTCCGTGTTCGGTGCCTGCCGCCTGTGTACCGTGGAGGACGACCGGGGCCGCTGCTTTGCCTCCTGCTCCGAGGAGCCCCGGGATGGCATGGTCATCTACACCCACACCGAAAAGCTGCGCAAGCACCGCAAGCTGATCGTGGAGCTGCTGCTGGCGGCCCACTGCCGGGACTGCACCACCTGCGACAAGCACGGCAAGTGCACCCTGCAAAAGCTGGCCTATCAGCTGGGCATCAATACCGTCCGTTTTGAAAATCATCGGGAGACCCAGCCTGTGGACTTCTCCTCTCCCTCCATCGTCCGGGATCCCAACAAGTGTATCCTGTGCGGCAACTGTGTCCGTGTGTGCAATGAGATCCAGGGCGTGGGCGTTCTGGGCTTTGCCCACCGTGGTACCGATGCCATGGTGACCCCCGCCTTCAACCGGGATCTGGCGGCTACCAACTGCGTCAGCTGCGGCCAGTGCCGTGTGGTCTGCCCCACCGGCGCGCTGACCATCCACCACAATATGACCGATGTCTGGCAGGCACTGGGTGACAAGAACACCCGGGTGGTGGCCCAGATCGCACCCGCTGTCCGTGTGGCTGTGGCGGAAGAGTTCGGCCTGCCCAAGGGCGAGAACGTCATGGGCAAGATCGTTGCGGCACTGCACCGGATGGGTTTCGATGAGGTCTTTGATACCACCTATACCGCTGACCTGACCATTATGGAAGAGTCCGCCGAGTTCCTGGACCGGGTGGCCAAAGGCGAGAAGCTGCCCCTGCTGACCTCCTGCTGCCCCGCCTGGGTCAAGTTCGTGGAGAATGAGTATCCCGAGTTCAAGCAGAATATCTCCACCTGCCGCAGCCCCCAGCAGATGTTCTCTGCCATCCTGAAGGATTACTACCGGGATGAAACGAACGCCAAGGGGAAGAAGACCTATGTGGTCTCCATCATGCCCTGTACCGCTAAGAAGATGGAAGCGGAGCGGGCGGATGCCTATACCTACGGCGAAAAGGATACCGACGCTGTGCTGACAACTGCCGAGCTGATCCGCATGATCCATGCCCACGGAATCAACTTTGAGACCATGCCCAGCGAGTCCTGCGATATGCCCTTCGGCATCGGCTCCGGCGGCGGCGTCATCTTCGGTGCTACCGGCGGTGTTACCGAGGCAGTCCTGCGCCGGCTGGTGGACGGCCATGATACGGCTACCCTGGCAGCCATTGCCGACTGCGGCGTTCGCGGCGACAAGGGCATCAAGGAAGTCACCATTCCTTATAACGGCATCGATGTGAAGATCTGCGTGGCCTCCGGCCTGGCGAATGCCCGGAAGGTGCTGGAATCCGTCAAGTCCGGTGAAAAGGAATACCACTTCATCGAGATCATGGCCTGCCCCGGCGGCTGTGTCATGGGCGGCGGCCAGCCCACCGACGGCACCAAGGTCAAGCGTGCCGAAACCCGTACAAAGGGCCTGTATGCCGCCGACGGCGACATGGCCATCAAGAAGTCCAACGAGAACCCCCTGATGGAGGTCTTCTACAACGGCTACTTCAAGGGCAAGGCCCATGATCTGCTGCACAATCATCACGAATAAGGTTCCATACCACCCCAGCCCTGCCACACCGGCAGGGCTGGGGTTTCGTGCGGAAAAGTCCTATGCTATCCATTTAAAAATTAAATGGATTTTCTGAATTTATTTATTGACACAATGGGGAAGGGGTGGTATCATGGAGCAATCAAGAATCCGCCGGGTGCGCACAAACGTATCCGCGGAGGAAACGAAGGAGAGAAAGAAAATGAAAAAGATCCTTGCTATCATTCTTGCGGCACTGATGCTGCTGTCCATGGCCGCCTGCGGCTCCAGCGGCGAGACCGAGCCCGCTACCGATGCTCCCACCGATGCTGCTACCGAACCCGCTGCCGAGAGCACTGAGGCTCCCGCCGTACATTACAACGTCGGTATCTGCCAGCTGGTCACCCATGACGCGTTGGATGCCGCTACCCAGGGCTTCCAGGACGCACTGGTCGCCATCCTGGGCGAAGACGCTGTGAGCTTCGACCTGCAGAACGCTGCCGGCGATTCCAACACCTGCGCTTCCATCGCCAACGCCTTCGTGGCCGCTGAGGTGGACCTGATCATGGCTAACGCCACTCCCGCCCTCCAGGCCTGCGCCACCGCTACCGGCGATATCCCCGTCCTGGGCACCTCCGTCACCGAGTACGGCGTTGCCATGGGCATTCAGGACTTCAACGGCACCGTGGGCGGCAACGTCTCCGGTACCTCCGACCTGGCTCCCCTGACTGAGCAGGCCGCCATGCTGAACGAGTGGTTCCCCGATGCTGAGACCGTGGGCCTGCTGTACTGCTCCGGTGAGGCCAACTCCAAGTACCAGGTGGACACCGTCAAGGCTCTGCTGGAGGAAATGGGCTACACCTGCGAGCTGTTTGCTTTCGTTGACTCCAACGATATGCCCGCCGTTACCCAGGCTGCCTGCGAGTATTCCGATGTGATCTACGTTCCCACCGATAACGCCGTTGCTTCCGGCACCGATGTCATCGATGCCATCTGCCGTCCCGCCGGTGTTCCCATCATCGCCGGTGAAGAGGGCATCTGCTCTGGCTGCGGTGTCGCCACCCTGTCCATCAGCTACTACGATCTGGGCTACGCCACCGGCGAGATGGCTGCCAAGATTCTGACCGGCGAGGCTGACATTTCCACCATGCCCGTTGGCTATGCTGCCGCCGTTACTCCCAAGTATAATGCCGAGATCTGCGAAGACCTGGGCCTGACCGCGCCCGAGGGCTACGTTGCCATCGGCTGATACCCTTGCTTCCTGGGGGTGCTGCTGAAAAGCAGCACCCCCGCCTCCTGCTATATGGGGAATTTTGAAAAATAGACAAATCGGAGGATCACTCTATGACAAGCTTTCTGAACGCCCTTCCCGGTGCTGTTTCTCAGGGCCTGATCTGGGGCATCATGGCCATCGGCCTGTACATCACCTACCGTATCCTGAACCTGTCCGACCTGACGGTGGACGGGTCCTTCTGCACCGGCGGTGTGGTGTGCGTGATGCTGATGGTAAACGGCTGCAATGTGTGGGTGGCAATGCTGGGGGCCTTCCTGGCGGGTGTCCTGACCGGCCTGGTGACCGGCTTCTTCCACACCAAGTGCGGCATCCCCGCCATTCTGGCGGGCATCCTGACCCAGCTGGGCCTGTGGTCGGTGAATCTTGCCATTATGGGCATGAAGGCCAATACGGCTCTGAATGTGAATAACTATGAGCTGCTGGTGTCCCTGCGGTATCTGCAGGACGTGAACAAAGGTAACCGCCCCTTTTATCAGCACCCCATTTTCGTGGTGGGCGTGGTGACGGCAGCGGTGGTCGCGGTGCTGTACTGGTTCTTCGGCACCGAGCGGGGCGCGTCCCTACGGGCAACCGGTGCCAACGAGAACATGGCCCGGGCACAGGGTATCAACACCAACGTGAACAAGGTGCTGGGCCTGGCTCTGGCTAACGGCCTGGTGGCCTTTTCCGGTGCGCTGCTGTGCCAGTACCAGTCCTATGCCGAGATCAACATGGGCCGAGGTGCCATCGTCATTGGCCTGGCCTCCATTATCATCGGCGAGGTGGCTTTTGGCAGGATATTCCGTAACTTCGCTATGAAGCTGCTGTCCGTCAGCCTGGGCGCGGTCATCTATTACATCGTCATCCAGGCAGTTATCAGCCTGCTGAAGATCGATTCCAACTACTTGAAGCTGATCTCCGCCCTGATCGTGGCGGTGTTCCTGGCAGTGCCCTACTGGAATGAGAACTACTTCCGTCCCTGGAAGGAAAAATACTTTCCCAAGCGGGCGAAGGCTGCCAAGAAGGAGGGCTGAGGATGCTGAAAATTGAGAATATTACCAAGACCTTCAATGCCGGTACCGTCAATGAGAAGGTGGCCCTCCGGGGCGTCAGCCTGCATTTGAAGGAAGGCGACTTCGTCACCGTCATCGGCGGCAACGGCGCGGGCAAGTCCACCATGCTGAATGCCGTGGCAGGTGTCTGGGGTGTAGACTCCGGCACCATCACCATCGGCGGCGTGGATGTGACCAAGCTGCCGGAATACAAGCGGGCCAAGTACATCGGCCGGGTGTTCCAGGACCCCATGATGGGCACTGCGGCTACTATGCAGATCGAGGAAAATCTGGCACTGGCGGCCCGCCGGGGCAAGCCCAGAGGCCTCCGGGCCGGTATCACCA
This sequence comes from Oscillospiraceae bacterium, assembly GCA_017461445.1. Classification (GTDB taxonomy): domain Bacteria; phylum Bacillota; class Clostridia; order Oscillospirales; family Oscillospiraceae; genus Faecousia. The sequence goes on along the minus strand of JAFTXW010000014.1, from coordinate 83,186 downwards.
AGGCCGAGCGGGAAAGCTATAGGGAGCAGCTGAAAATTCTGGATCTGGGTCTGGAAGACCGGATGACTACGAAGGTGGGGCTTCTGTCCGGTGGACAGCGGCAGGCATTGACCCTGCTGATGGCAACGCTGCAGCAGCCCAAGCTGCTGCTTCTGGACGAGCACACCGCCGCCCTGGATCCCAAGACCGCTGACAAGGTGCTTACCGCTACTCAGAAGATCGTGGAAAAAAGCAACCTGACCACCCTGATGATCACCCACAACATGCGCGACGCCATTGCCTACGGCAACCGGCTGATCATGATGTACGACGGACGCATCGTGGTGGATGTCTCCGGTGAGGAGAAGAAGAATCTGACGGTGGAGCAGCTGCTGAGCCTGTTCAGCAAGGCTTCCGGTTCCGACGAGGTCAGCGATAAGCTGGTGCTTTCTTAAAATCCGAAAGGACACGCAGGGCGTGTCCTTTCTTTTTATTGACATACGGATGAAAATGGGAGATAATGGGTGGAAAAGGAGGGGGTTCTGTGAAACGGAAATTACTGGCGGTGCTGGTTCTTGCGGCGGTGCTTTTGGCGGGCTGCGGGGCGCGGGGGCTGGAATACATAACGGTGGGGGAGGAGACGTATCCTGCCGATATCCAGCAGCTGGATCTGCGGGACAAGGCCATCACGGCGGCGGAATATGAGCAGCTGCGCGCTGCCCTGCCGGAGTGCGAGATATTGTGGAATCTGTCCTTCCAGGGGCTGTCCCTGCCAATGGACACGGAGGAGCTGGAAGTCAATGCACTGACGACGGAGGGTCTTGACGACCTGTGCTATTTGCAGAATCTGAACCGGATCACCATTGGCACCTGCCCGGAAATGGATGTACTGGCAGCACTGAATGCGGTGCTGCCGGACTGTCAGGTCAGCTACAACGTGACCATCGGAAGTCAGACCCTGCCGATGGATATTACGGCTGCGGAGCTTTCCGCCGGAGAGCTGGGGGAAGCGTTGGAAAGAATCGCGTATCTGCCTGCATTGACAGAGGTCACGGTAACGGATGCCGTTACCGATCTGGAAGCTATGGCGGCTCTGAAAGAGGCTTATCCGAAGGTCAGCTTCCGCTTTACCTTCCTTCTGTTTGATGTGGAGCTGTCCAGTGACGCGGCGGAGGTGGATCTGTCCGGCATTGAAATGGAGAGCGTGGATGCGGTGGAGGCCGCGCTGCCGCTGTTCAGCGGACTGGAAAGGCTGATCCTGTGCGACACGGGCCTTCCCAGCGAGGAGCTGGACGCCATGTGGAAGCGGCACCCGGAGACCCGGGTTATCTGGAATGTGAAGGTGGGGTATTCCTGGCTGCGGACGGACACCACCACCCTGATGCCCTTCAAGCTGGGCTATGACGGGCTGGAGGGCGTAGAGATGAAGGACAAGGACATGACGGAGGTGAAATACCTGACGGACATGGTCTGCATGGATCTGGGCCACCAGGGTATGACCAACATTGAATTTGTCCGGTATATGCCGAACCTGAAATACCTCATCATTGCCGACACCCCGGTGACAGATCTGAGCCCCCTGGGGGAACTGAAAAATCTGGAATATCTGGAAGCCTTCCTGAACGGCATCACGGATATTTCGCCCTTGGCGGGGTGCACGGGGCTGCGGGATCTGAACCTGTGCTACAACGATATCACGGATATTTCCCCGCTGCTGGAGCTGCCGAATCTGGAAAACATCTGGCTGTCCAGCAACTGGGGCCTGACCGACGAGCAGCGGCAGCAGGTGAAGGATACCTTCCCGGAGGCGAAGATCGTGTTCATGACCAAATCCTCCACCGGCGAGGGCTGGCGTGACCTGCCCCGGTACTATGAACAGCGGAATCTGCTGGGCATGGGGTATATGGTTGGATAATGAAAATGCAGAGTGCTGAACGCGGAAGAAAATTCCGCATTTTGCACTCTGCGTTTTTGTTTACAGATCCTGCAGATCGGCGAAGGGGATGTCGTTTTCCAGATTGTCCCGGGCCAGGTCGTTGTCGATGATGCCGTGGGCGGGGGAAATGGGCTTTTCGTGCCACACCTTCAATTCGGCACCCTGGGTGCCCGCGATGATGGGGTTCGCCTTCTTTTTGCCGCTTTTTGCTTTACCCTGAAGCTGGGGGACGTAGGCTTCGTTTTTGGGATGCAGCTTCGTCCAGTCCGGACGGGCCATGCCTTGCTTTGCCATGGGATTCACCTCCGGGATAGTTTGGCGCATCCTGTCAAAATTATACCAGAAAGCATGAAAAAAGCACCCCGGAGGGTGCTTTTTGCTATTTTTTCTCAACCGGTTCCACGACCATGTTGTCGTAGCCGAAGATTTCGCGGATCTTTTTGTAGATCTCGCTGTAGGTTTTGCCGTTGTCGTCGTAACGCCAGGCTTCGCCGTATTCGTAGCCGGTGTATTTGATCCAACAGTCCTCGTGGATGGCGGCGAAGGTCTCCCGCTCGGCGGTGGGCACCTTGGGTTTCACGCATACAAACCGCTCCAGGGGAAGGCCGTCCAGGGGCATCAGATTTGTGACCTTGGTGTGGCTGATGTTCAGGTATTTCAGGCTCTCACAGCCCGCCAGGGGGGTCAGATCCTCCAGATAGCCGCAGCTGGCCAGCTCCAGGAATTCCAGCTTCTTGCAGTTCTCAAAACCGGTCAGGTCGGTGACGGCGCAGCCGGAGATGATCATGATCTCCAGGTTGGGCATGTAGGCCACCCAGCTAAGATCAGTCAGGCTGTCGTTATGGCCCATATCGATGTACTTCACGTCTTCGCAGTACATCAGGTCGTGGCAGGTGGTGTCGAAGACGTTGTAAACGGCGCGAATTTTTTCCGTGTCCGTCATAACGGTGTACTTGCCGAACCAGATGCGCCAGGCGATCTTCACGCCCCGGTCCCGGTAATCCTCTCGCAGCTGGGCCATGACCTCGTTATCCACGCCGCAGTTATCCAGCTTCACATAGGTACACTGGCGCATGATGTCCAGGGCCTGGCGGATCTGCTCGATGCCGTCGTTGCCGATGGAATATTTGGTGTATTCCAGGGAGGTGTCGGCGGTGGAGACCCGCTTGCCGAAGAGGTAGAATTCATAGTGGAAGGCCGCATTGGGGGCGGCATCCGCCAGCAGCTTCACGTCAGAAAGGGTCAGGCTGCTGTAGGTGCCGTTCATCAGTTCTACGTTGGTCAGGGCGGGGAGCTTTGCCAGCAGGCCAGCGGCCTGCTCTGCCTGGGTGGCTTTCAGGAAGGACAGATCCAGCTCCGTGGCTGCGCTGTCGTATTCGATGCCGAACTCCACCACGGTGTAGGAAATGGGCAGGTCGGGATAGGCGGCGGTCAGCTCCTGCAGCTGCTGGGCCGTCAGTGCCGTCTGGGGGAGGGACAGGCCGGTGAGGTTGGGCAGGTATTTTAGATTTTCCAGCAGAAGAGCGTAATCGTATTCGCCCTCGGCCAGGGTCAGCTCCTCCGTGTCCCCGGGAAGCTCTTCACCACCCAGGGAAAGGGTGAAGATCACCTCCACCTGGGGATGGGCGGCCATGTACTCTGCAATGGCGGCGTAGCAGGTGCTTCCGGTCAGGTCGGCTTTTTTCAGGTTGGGGTATTGCTCCAGAATGGAGATGTCCTCCGCAGTGACCACGGCGGTGATGTCCTCTACCTGGGTGAGGGGATCCTCCGTGGGGGCGGTGGTCTCGGCGGGAAGTGTGGTCTCCTCCGGCTGGGTGGCCTCCTCGGTGCCGCCGAAGGTATGGACCGGGATATTGGACGGGGAGGGGGTACGGGTATTGCTCCCGCAGCCCGCAAGGCAGAGGGAAAGGCAGAGTGCCATGCAGACAGGGGCTATTTTCAACAGTTTCATTAAGAATCTGCCTCCGGTAAACATAATCCATTTCACTATACCACAAGCTGTTGAAAAAAGCAAGAAACCGTGCAATTTTTCCTACAAGAAATGCGGCAATGCAATTGATGTGATACCAGGGGTATCGAAAAATGGGATTGGGGTCATTGGAATACCTGCGTCCCGGTGACAACGCCCAGTAACCGGCAAAGGCATGACGGAATCCGCTTGCGGGATTTATCGTTTGGCGGTCAGTACCCGAAAGGCTTCTTTTGCCATTCTTCCGCCGCCGATGGTGCCCGGGTGGAGATGGTCGCCGGAGTTCCGGGGTTCGTCGTATACCGAGGGATCCACCCGGTCCCGAGTGACGGCATCAAAATCAAGAATGCCCTTTGCGAAGAAGCTGAACGAAATTGGATGGGGGAAGCCGTTGCCTTCTGGGACAACCAGAGAAGCATTTGACGCTGCTTCAGCGACGGGGGACATAGCAAAGCGGATAGCCACCTGGGCTATCCGCTTTTGTCACCGGGAAATTACTGCAGACCCTGCTCGTAGGCCTCAATCATCTTCTTGAACGTGTGACCCGTACGACCTGCGAGTTTCGTAAGGTATTTCTGGGTGTTTTCCCCTGTAAAAATACGGATATCCAGCCGCATGGAGCCATCCTCCTCGGGGGTTGCCAGAATCTTATCGATGTATTTGTCTACAAATTCCTGGGATATCATACCCTGGGCAGCGTCACGGCGGGCGGATTCCAGAGTGGCGCGGATCACATCCATGTGCTTGCGGAATTCCTCTTTGGAATACATCTGCTGTTCCAACTCCTGAATCTGCGCCTCGGCATCTGTAATATCTTCGGAACATTGCTTGTTCATGGCGAGGAAGTCGGCATCGGAAAGCTGTCCGGTGACGTTATACTCCAGCAGCTTCGCTTTCTTTTTCTGAGCCAGATCTCTGCGCTGCTTTTGCTGGGCAATCAGCTTGGGGATTTGGTTGGTCTCATCCAGGGAGCGATACATTTCCATGTATTCCCCAATCAGCGCATCCACGTTGACCTGGGTCTCCTGAAAGACCTCAAAGAGAAGAGGCTTAATTTCATCCTCATAGATAGCGAAGGAATCGCAGGAGTCAGCACCGTTCTTGATTTTCCCGGAGCAGACCCACTTGCTGTTTTTGTTGCCCTGCTTATCTTTGGAATCCCGGCGGTAGTAGGCAGTGCCGCAGCAGGTACAGTACAGCTTGCCCGTTAAAAGATTTGCATGGTTGCAGATTCCCTGGCGGGATTTCACATCATCGCTGCGCTTCTGGAGAATTTCGTTTGCTCTGTCCCACAGTTCCTCGGAAACGATGGCCGGGACGATCTCGCCGGTCTCATCTTTGAACATGACCCAATCCTCCGCAGGGAGGAATTTCTGCTTTTTGGAGAACATATCGATGACGCGGACTTTGTTGCCTACATAATAGCCCTTGTATTTGGGATTGGCGATCATGTTGGACATAGTGGTGTGGGCAAGCTTGTTGCCGTTGTGATTGCGGTAGCCCTTCTGCCAGAAGATGGTTTCGATCTGCTTCATGCTGTACTGCCCAGTGGCGTAGAGCTCGAACAGCTCCCGAACCATGGTAGCCTCTTCTTCATCAATCACCAGCTTGCCGGTATTTTTCCGATAGCCAAAGATGCGGCTGTTGCCCAGCACGACTTTATCCTTGATGGCCTGCTGGTGTCCGAATTTAACACGGCTGGAAAGCTTGCGCAGCTCGTCCTGGGCAATGGAGGACATGATGGAAAGCCTGAGCTCGGAGTCCTCGTCCAGGGTGTTGATGTTGTCATTCTGAAAAAAGACACAAACGCCCAGATTCAGGAGCTGGCGTGTAAATTGAATGGAATCCAGCGTATTGCGGGCAAAGCGGGAGATCTCCTTGGTAATGACCAGATCAAACTTATCCTCAGCAGCATCTTCAATCATGCGGTTGAAGTTTTCACGCTTTTTTGTAGAAATACCGGAGAGCCCTTCGTCGATGTAACCAGGGACAAAGATCCAGTTCTTATTTTTCTTGATGAGATCGTCGTAATAGGAAATCTGATTGGTCAGAGAATTCAGCTGTTCCTCGCTGTCAGAGGAAACACGGGCATAGTAAGTCACCCGAAGCGGGATCTCATAGATGGTTTTTGTTTTCAGCATTTGACGGACGTTATGTATATCCATGTGCATACCTCCGAAGTTCGTTTTATCATTATCTAAATTATACAATAAACCTAAAAAGAAAACAAGTATTATTTTCGGGCATGCGCCTTTTAAGTTGTTTTTGATGCGGAAAAACTGCTGCACATTTTGTCGTGTGCAGCAGTTTTCTTTTCAGTCCGACCTGCGTAACCTCTCATGCAGATATGTGATAGACCGTAATATTCGTGAATTGAAATGTTAAACGTCGAACGTATTTTATTGTATCGAAGAGTACCAAATGGAGAAGTTTTTCGTGACCCGAGCACTGACTTGGAAGACCAGTACCGGGGATTACGGTGCAGCGACGGACGGTTCATGCCCGGCGATGCAGTTCTTGATGCGGTTGCGTTCTGCTTCGGTAATCAGTCCCCTTTCAAAGAGTGTCTGATTAAAATAGGTAAGCCACAGCTGCTCTGCCAGTTTTCTTTTTTGATATACGCTTGCTTCTGCTTTTTCGGACATTCCCGTCCCCCTCCTTTCTGATGGATATTGGCGTAAGTTTCCTTACGATATCAATATGGCAGATTTTTTGAAAATGATACCAATATTTGAAAAAAATTCTCTGTCTGCCGGATATCCATGTGTATATATTACCAAAAAATAAAATTCCGTTAAATTTGCAGTGATGAAATCAGAAGCTGCGTTTGCTGCGTGTCAGTTAACGCTGTTTCCAGGCACCAATGCTATACACCATGCATGGATATTGTATCAAGTACTTTTTTCGTTAGAGGACGTTTTTCTGATAAGATCAGATCAAATAAGGAAGCGGACACAATAAATATGAGGGGGGATATGCTGACGGGCAGGCAGTTTGGGACGATACTGTTTTCAGAAACGGCACAGGCAGCTCGGCAGGTGGTAGCGGAGGGAATGGTCCTGTAAAAAATGATGGAACACTGCCCTTTAAGGGACGGTGTTGCATAGGTGACCCGTCAGGGAGATGGCGGAAAGGTGGTGTCCTTCCGCCGCAGCGTTGTTTTTGCGAAACCGGGAACTTTTTTGCGCTTGCAACATCTGCCCATGCGTGCTATGATTAAAAAAAAGCACAAAGGAGCGGGCGATATGACAGAACTGGAAACCATGCAGCGGGCGAAAATGTATATGGATATGCTGGCGATGGGGTTGAATCCGATTACGGGACAGCCGCTGCCCCAGGGCTGCGGTCTGGATCAGGCCCGTCTGGGGCGGTGCTTTTTCTATGTGTCCGGTGTTTTGGGGCAGGTCATCGACAATGGCGGCGTTGTGGGAAAGCCCGAGAGAACGCAGGATTTTTACCTGACCCCGGAGCAGCGGGCGGCGGTGCGTATTTCCGAGTATCCTGTTCGGATGATCGAATTTATTGACACACTGTACCAGGCAGCGGGGAACCCGGAGATGAAGAAGCTCAGTTCCGCCAGGCTTTCCGACTGGCTGATCGCCGGAGGCTTCCTTGCAAAGGAGACCGGCCCGGACGGCAAGACCCGCCGGGTACCCACCCAGGCTGGATTGGCACTGGGGCTTACTGCCCAGCCGCGCCAGGGCCGGGACGGGGAGTACGTTTCTGTTTGCTATAATGCCAATGCCCAGAGGTTCCTGCTGGCCAATTTGGACGCAATTCTTGTTAAAAAGTGAATTTTATCGAAAGGACATCCGCTGGGATGTCCTTTTTTCGTGTATGGGATGCATTTCACGCAAAAAATAGAGAAAATATGTTGACCTTCCCGCTGGATTTGGTATAATAACATGTATACTATGGATCAATATGGCTTATTATGCCGTTTACAAGGAGGCGGAAATGGTGAGGACCAAACTGAATCGTCTGCTCAGGCCCGGTATGGGCATGTATTTTGTGGTGATGGCTCTGTTCTGTGCCGCAGCACTGCTGGCGGGGGAATACTGGCTGACCGCTGTGGAATCGGTGGTGACGCTGCTGGTGTTCCTGATTTATATGCTCAGCCGGAAACGCCGGGACCGGAAGATCCAGGAATACATTCAATCCGCGTCCAACACCCTGGAAGCCTTGGGCAAGGGCGAAAGCCCCTTCCCGGCGGTGCTGGTGCGTCTGGGTGACGGCGGCATTATCTGGACAAATTCCCGGTTCAGTGACCTGACAGGCATTGCCGATACCATGATGGAGCAGCAGTTGGAGGAGGTTCTTCCCGGCTTCTCCACCGACTGGCTTGCCACCGGTAAAACCGAATCTCCCCACGATGTGACCCTGGACGGCCGCCGTTACCGGGTCTACGGCACCACCATCCGTGCCGAGGATACCCGGGGCACTATGCTGGGTGTGCTGTATCTCAGTGATCTGACGGAGCTGTACCAGGTGCGGGATGAGTATATCCGCTCCCGTCCCGTTGTGTCCATCATTCTGATCGACAACTACGAAGAGCTGACCAAGAACCTGACGGAAAGCGGCATATCCACCCTCAATGCCAAGCTGAATGACACCATCACCAAGTGGACCGAAGGCTACCACGGACTGCTGCGCAAGCTGGAGCGGAACCGGTTCCTGTTCATCTTTGAAAAGCGGGATCTGGCCCACGCCACCGAGGACAAGTTCTCCCTGCTGGAAAGCATCCATGAGATCGTCAGCCCCACGGGCTTGTCCGCCTCCATTTCTATCGGCTTGGGCGTGGACGGCGCGAACTTTGACGAAAGCTATAATTTCGCGGCACTGGGTATTGAAATGGCTCTGAGCCGGGGCGGCGACCAAGCGGTCATCAAGGACCGGTTTAACTTCACCTTCTACGGCGGACGGAGCCAGGAGGCGGATTACCGCAGCAAGGTCCGTTCCCGCGTCACCTCCAATTCCATGATGGAGCTGATCGGCCAAAGCGGCCATGTGTTCATCATGGGCCACAAGAATGCCGATCTGGATGCCGTAGGCGCGGCGATGGGTATCGGCTGCCTGTGCCGCAAGAAGGGCAAGCGGTGCAACATCGTTATCGACCTGGAAAACAACGCGTCCAAGAAGCTGATCGAGGAGATCCGGGCGGTGCCGGAATACAAGGATATCTTTATCTCCGGGCAGGATGCCATGCTGATGTGCGACAACCGCAGCATCCTGATCGTGGTGGATACCAACCGCCCCGATCAGGTGGAGTACAAGCCCCTGCTGGAGGCCATTTCCAAGATCTGCGTGGTGGATCACCACCGCCGTGCGGCGGATTATATCAACCCTGTGGTGGTCAACCTCCACGAGCCCTATGCCTCCTCCGCTTCGGAGCTGGTGACGGAGCTGATCCTCTACGCTACGGAAAAGAACGACGTGCTGCCCATTGAGGCCAAGTCGCTGCTGGCGGGTATCTGTCTGGATACCAAGTTCTTCAATGTCCGCACTGGGGAGCGTACCTTCGAAGCCGCGGCGGCCCTGCGGCGGATGGGCGCGGATACCACCGACGTGAAGATGCTGCTGCAGAACGACTTCCAGGACACCATGGCCCGGTATCAGATCATCAAATCCTCCCGGCTCTACCGCCAGGAGATCGCCATTGCCGCCCTGAACAACGCCACCACCCGTGTGCTGGCGGCCCAGGCGGCGGACGAGCTTTTGAATATTTCCGGCATCAATGCCTCCTTTGTGCTCTACCCTGACGGGGATACGGTTTATGTGTCCGCCCGGAGCGTGGGTACGGTGAATGTGCAGATGATCCTGGAGCCCCTGGGCGGCGGCGGCAACACGGCTACCGCAGGTGCCCAGATGAAAAACACCACCGTCAAGGATGCCCTGGACAAGCTGGTGGCATCGATCGATAAATTCTACGAGGAATAATAAGGCTCCCCTTTGAGGGGAGCTGGCACGGCGAAGCCGTGACTGAGGGGTGGTTTCTAAAGTTTGCTATGCAAACTTTGGGCGATTTGCTAAGCAAATCACCCACCCTTCCGACCCGCCTAGCGGCGGGCCACCTCCCCTCAAGGGGAGGCATGGATGCGCCGGATATTTTTAACAAATGATAAGGAGAATCATACCATGAAAGTTATCTTATTACAGGACGTAAAGGGCAAGGGCAAGAAGGGCCAGATGATCGAGGTTTCTGACGGCTATGCACGGAACTTCATGCTGCCCAAGAAGCTTGCCATCGAGGCTACCCCTGATGCCATCAACACCATGCGCATGAACGACAAGGCCACCCAGGAGCGGATCGCCCGGGAGAAGGCCGAGGCTTTGGCAACCGCCAAGAAGCTGCGGGAGCTGACCGTTACCGTAACCGCCAAGGGCGGCGGCGCGGGCCGTCTGTTCGGCTCCGTCACCAATGCCGAAATTGCCGACGCGCTGGCAAAGCAGGGCATCAAGCTGGACAAGCGGAAAATCGTCCTGTCCGACCCCATCAAGAACGTGGGCACCTACACCGTCACCTGCAAGCTGGGCTACGAAATTTCCGCTCCCCTGACCGTTAAGATCGAGGAAGCCTAAAACCATCGGTGATTGCCGCCGTAAAACCGGCGCAATGACACCAAAAACATAGAGAAGGGAGAACGAATATGGCCCTGGATGAAGAACTGTTATCCCGGCAGCAGCCCCAGTCTTTGGAGGCGGAGCAGGCTGTGCTGGGCTCGATCCTCATTGACAGCCGGTGCATCACCGATGTGGTGGGCATCGTGAAGCCGGAGGATTTCTACCTCCAGCAAAACCGGGAAATTTACGAAACCATCTACACCATGTTCAACTTCTCCCAGACCATCGACCCTGTCACGGTGCTGGACAAGATGAAGGAGCTGGGCTATTACCACGACAATTCCCGGGACTACATCCTCCAGCTGATGGAGATCACTCCCACTGCCGCCAACGTGGTGCGGTATGCGGGTATCGTTCAGGAGAAGGCCATGCTTCGGGGCCTGGGCCAGGCGGCATCGGATATCACTGAAATGGTCCACGAGGAAGTGGGCACCGCTTCGGAGATGCTGGAATCCGCTGAGAAGAAGATTTATGCCCTGCGCAAGGGCGAGCGGGGCGACAGCCTGGAGCACATCGGCACCACGCTCCATAAGGTCTTTGACCGCCTGACGGAGCTGAGCCAGTCCGATTCCCTGATCCCCGGCCTGTCCACCGGCCTGCGGGATCTGGATACCAAGATCAACGGCCTGAATAAATCTGACCTGCTGCTGATCGCCGCCCGTCCCGCCATGGGTAAGTCGGCCTTTGCACTGAACATCGGCATTAACGTTGCCAAAAAGTACAAGAAAACCGTAGCCATCTTCAACCTGGAAATGTCCCGGGAGCAGCTGGCTATGCGTCTGTTGGCCAACGAAAGCTTCGTGGAGCTGCAAAAGCTGGCGACAGGTAAGCTTTCCGAGGAGGAGTGGAGCAAGCTGTGCATGGCTTCCGCCGCCCTAAGCCAGACGGATATCCGCATTGACGACAACCCTTCCGTCACCGTTGCAGACATCAACGCCAAGTGCCGCCGATTGGACAATCTGGGCTTGGTCATCATCGACTATCTACAGCTGATGCAGGGCTCCGGCTACGGAAAGGCCAGCGACAACCGTGTGACCGTGGTTGGCGAGATATCCCGTTCTTTGAAGATCATGGCGAAGGAACTGAATGTGCCCGTTATCTGTCTGAGCCAGCTGTCCCGTGCGGTGGAGAGCCGTACCGATAAGCGGCCCATTTTGTCTGATCTTCGTGAATCCGGTGCCATCGAGCAGGACGCGGACTCCGTCATGTTCCTGTACCGTGACGAATATTACAATGAAAATACCGAGGACAAGGGCGTTGCCGAGTGTATCGTTGCCAAGAACCGTCACGGAGAGACCGGCGCGGTAAAGCTGCAATGGATCGGCCAGTACCAGACCTTCGCCGACCGGGAGTGGAAGCATGCTGAATAAGCTGACCTCTTTTGTCCGTCAATATGACATGCTTCACCCGGGAGATACGGTGGTCTGTGCCCTCTCCGGCGGGGCGGATTCCGTGGCGTTGGCCTTTGCCCTGTACCTTCTGAAGGACAAGCTGGGCATCCGATTGGAAGCCGCCCACTTTAACCACCACCTGCGGGGCGCGGAATCTGACCGGGATGAACAGTTTGTCCGGGAGTTCTGCCGACGCTATGACATCCCCCTGCATGTGGGCAGCGGGGAGGTAAAAGCGGGGGAGAAGGGGCTGGAAGCGGCGGCCCGGGAGGCCCGGTACGCCTACCTTCGCACCATCCCCGGCAAGATCGCCACCGCCCACACCGCCGACGACAACGCCGAAACGGTGCTGCTGCACCTGATCCGGGGAACCGGGCTGAAGGGCCTTGGCGGGATCACGCCTGTGAATGGGAAGATCATCCGCCCCATGCTGGGCATTACCCGGGCAGAGGTGGAGGCCTTCAACGAAGAATGGTGCCTGCGCCATATTGAGGACAGCTCCAACGAAACGGACGCGTTTCTCCGCAACCGCGTCCGCCATCATGTGATGCCTCTTTTGATGCAGGAAAATCCCCGGCTGGCGGAAAATCTTTCTGCTATGGCCCAGCGGCTGCGTCTGGATGAGGAATACTTCTCCCGGCAGGCGGATTTTGAAACTCTACCCACAGTAGAGACGCTGAAAAACCTCCACCCTGCGGTGAGAAACCGGCTCCTGGAGCGGTTTTTGAAGCAAAATGGTGTCCGGGAGCCGGAAGAGAACCACATTCGTAGTCTGGAAGCACTGATTTACTCCGCAAAACCCTCCGCAAGGGCCAGCTTCCCCGGCGGCGTTACCATCACCCGGAGCTACGACCGGCTGGAGGTGCTGTCGAAGAAGGAAGCCTTTACAGAAGTCGAACTGCCCCGAAAGGGTAGTATCGATCTTCCCGGTCTGCGGGTCACCTGTGAAGCAGCGGAAAGCATCGAAAATTCCGCGGACACCTTCACCGTATCCCCGCAGGGGAGCATCACCCTCCGGCCCCGGCAAAGCGGCGACGAAATGCGCCTGAGCGGGGGCACAAAGAGCCTGAAAAAACTGTTCATTGATCGGAAAATTCCCGCAGCCCAGAGGGGACATATCCCGGTGGTTTGCGATGAACAGGGTATTCTGGGCGTTTATAGCATTGGACCCAATTTGGATCGCACCGCGGAAAAGCTGCCTGCGGTGACCATCCGGTTTATAAAGAAAGAGATTTAATGGGAGGCCAAACTATGGAAAACAACATCAAAGAGATCCTGCTGACAGAAGAGCAGATCAAGAACCGCATCAAGGAACTGGGCGAGGAACTGACCCGGGAGTACGAGGGTAAGGATCCCGTCGTCATCGGTGTCCTTAAGGGTGTCGTTGTGTTCTACGCCGACATGATCCGGGAAATTAAGGTGCCCTGCCAGATGGACTTTATGTGGATCTCTTCTTATGCGGGAACCCAATCCACCGGCAATATGGAGATCAAGCGTGACGTTACCGTGGATATCAAGGACCGCCATGTGCTGATCCTGGAGGACATCTTCGACACCGGCAATTCCCTGGACTATACCTACCGCCATCTGATGTTCAAGCAGCCTGCCTCCCTGAAGATCTGCACGCTGCTGGACAAGCCCGACCGCCGCAGACCCGGCATCACCCTGAAGGCCGACTACACCGGCTTCACCATCCCCAACGAATTCGTGGTGGGCTATGGTCTGGACTTCAATGAACATTACCGCAACCTGCCCTATGTGGGCATCCTAAAGCCCGAAGCATACGAGACCAAGTAAGGAGAACCCCCAATTGAAAAACCGCAGAATCATTCCCCTGATCCTTTATGTACTGATTATGTTTGCCGCCATGTCCTGGGCTATGGGCATTTTTGACAACACCAATGACGACCTGCCCTATTCCCAGGTGGTGGAGCTGTTCCGCCAGGAGCAGGTCAAGAGCTTTACCGTTCAGGACGACACCATCAATCTGAGACTCTACAACCCCTATAACGGCAAGACAAGCCTGACGGTCAGTCTGGCGGACCCCGCCAGCTTCCGGCAGGAAATGAATGCACTCTTCCTGGAGCAGACTGACGCGGGCATCCTGGAAAGCTACGATTTTTATCCGGAGGACGAGCTTTCGCCCTATGACTTTATCCTGCCCTTGCTGGTGGTGGGCATCATCCTGCTGTTCATTTGGGCCATTTTCATGGGCCGTATGAACAGTGCTAACCCTCTGCAGAACTTCGGTAAGGCCCGCACCGTGCTGGGTGTACCCGACGACAAGAAGGTCACCTTCGACGATGTGGCCGGTGCCGATGAAGAAAAGCAGGAGCTGGCGGAAGTGGTGGACTTCCTGAAAAATCCTGACAAGTATACCGAGATCGGCGCGAGAATCCCCCACGGCCTGCTGCTGGTGGGCCCTCCCGGCACCGGTAAGACGTTGCTGGCGCGGGCCGTTGCGGGTGAGGCGGATGTGCAGTTCCTGTCCATTTCCGGCTCCGATTTCGTGGAAATGTACGTCGGCGTCGGCGCAAGCCGCGTTCGCGACCTGTTTGACCAGGCCAAGAAGGTGGCTCCCGCCATTATATTCATCGACGAGATCGACGCTGTGGGCCGTAAGCGCGGCAGCGGCCTGGGCGGCGGCCACGATGAAAAGGAGCAGACCTTGAACCAGCTGCTGGTGGAGATGGACGGCTTCGGCCGCACCGAGGGCGTCATCGTCATGGCAGCCACCAACCGCCCCGATATTCTGGACCCTGCGCTGCTGCGCCCCGGCCGCTTTGACCGTCAGATTCATGTGGGCCGTCCCGATGTGAAGGGCCGTGAGGAGATTCTGAAGGTCCACGCCAAGGGCAAGAAGCTGGATGCTTCCGTCAGCTTGCGGACGGTGGCCCGCTCCACCGCCGGTTTCACCGGTGCGGACCTGAGCAACCTCCTGAATGAAGCCGCCATCATGGCAGCCCGGAACGACCGGCCTGTGCTGACCATGGAGGACCTGAACGAGGCCCTGATGAAGATCACCGCCGGCCCCGCTAAGAAGAGCCGTGTCCAGACCCGGAAGGATCTGCGGGAGACCGCCATCCACGAGCTGGGCCATGCCATTGCCATGTACCGCCTGCCCTCCCACGATCCCGTGCGGCACATCACCATCGTGCCCCGGGGCAACAGCCTGGGAGCTACCTGGTACCTGCCCAAGGACGATTCCGCCAACCTGACCCGGAACCAGATGTACGAGCAGATCGTGGGCCTGCTGGGCGGCCGTGTGGCGGAGGCCCTGTTTGTGGGCGATATCTCCGTGGGCGCGTCCAACGACATCGACCGGGCCACCAAGCTGGCCAAGGATATGGTGGCCCGCTACGGCATGTGCGAGAAGCTGGGCACCGTATCCTACCTGGACGGCGGCGAGGTGTTCATCGGCCGGGATTATCAGACCACCAAGAGCTATTCTGAAAAGTTCGCGGCCACCATCGACGATGAGGTGAAGGCCCTGATCGACAAGGCCTATGCCCACTGTCAGGAGATCCTGTCTGCCGACAAGGAAAAGCTGCTGGAGCTGACCGAGTACCTGCTGGAGCACGAAAGCATGACCGGCGACCAGTTCACCGCCCTGATGGAGGGCCGTGAGATCAACGAAGCTTCCGCTACCGCCCTGTTCGACGGCTTTGCCGAACCCGAGGAATAAATCGCCGAAAAGGATTTATAGCATATCGGGTTTGCGCAGCAGAAATATCGACAAAAACTACCCGAAAAGAATTTGACATTCTTCTTCGGGTAGTTTTTACTATGTTATGAAAGGATGAAAGATATGCGTTTTGAAAGCCTGGATCATACGAATGTGGATGGCTATATTGCATATTTGAAAAGAGCTTTTTCGGAAGAACCGGATATGATTACAGCAGAACAAATTGACGAAGCTGGCATCAAAGCCCGCATTGCCAACCCCTTTTATCAGAATACCAAATCCATTCTGGCGATGGAAAATAACAAGGTCGTGGGCAGGCTGGAATATCATTTCTACGGCTGCATTCAGGATGGTTACCGCATGGCCTATCTGGATTGGGTATATGTGCTGCGGGACTACCGGCGGCAGGGCATTGCCGCGCAGCTGTTTCGGGAGTTTGAAAAGGACTGCAAGAAAAACGGCATCCACCAGTATTACCTGATCTGCGCCGAAAACCAGGCCGCGGAAGCCTTCTACAATAGCTTTGACAATGCGGAAATTGAGAAGGTATCTGTCTTTCGGAAAACTTTCTGATACAAAACAACGCACCTGCAAAAAGCAGGTGCGTTGTTGTTTAGCCGAGTTGTTCGAGTTGATCCATTACTTTTCTGTAATTCAGTAAGTAAACGCCAAAAAGAATGGCCGATCCACAGTTTAAGAGAGAAACCAAATCAAATCCAAATTTGATTTGGATAAGTAAAGAAACTGCACTGAGGATAAAACATACAATAGGAACAAACAGGGAAGTTTGCTGAATGGAAACTGTTTCACATGCGGATTCTTTCATAAGAGAGAAGGTGAGCAGGACACGGAAAGTGAAGTAGATAGTACCGATTGCACCAACAACAAGCATGACCTTTGCAATGCCGATCCACTTTTCTGCATCCTGTAAACTAACAAGAATGAGTAGTTCCTTCAGTTCGTTCAGCAAAGAATAACCCTTAATGGCGACAAGAACAAGCGCAATGCCCATGATAATCATCTGATTAAATTTAATGACCTGAATTGTTGTAAAGCCAATATTATACAAACGCTTTTCACCATATTTTTTAGCATTTAGCGCAATGATCCACAGGGCGATTGCAACAACAATGCAGGGAACAAGCAGAAAAAGTTGTACAGACTGGATTGTATTGCTTAGCTGGGAAAGCGGTCCTGTTATCAGATAGTCATTGATTCCCCAGCTTTTGAGTATACTAAGCAAGTAGGCCATAGGGTTTCTGTCGGAAAGTGTGAACAGACTAATGACCTGTGTTGCGGAATAGCAGGCAATCAAACCCAAGAAGAGAGGCGTGCAGAACAGTTGTGCAATTTTCTGATGAAGCGTTTCCTTACGGGACGGTGCGCTGTTTGCGTCGGTTAGGTTATCTGACTGAGTGTACATGTTTGATACCCCCTGTTTATTTGGATATCCAAATTATAACCTGTTTCAGGTTAAAAGTCAATAATCTAAAACAGGTTATTTTATAATGTTGCAAATTATATGATACGGAGGGAATTATGTATCCACGAATCAGAGATTTGCGAGAGGATAAGGATTTAAACCAAACACAGGTTGCAAAAATGCTTGGTATGTCACAAACAGGATATTCCAAGTATGAAACTGGGGAAAACGATATTCCGACTGCCGTATTGATTAAACTGGCTGACTTCTATGATACGAGCATAGACTATTTGCTGGGACAAACGAATTGCCGTAAAAGATACAAAGACGTAAATAAAAGGTGAAAACCGCCGTATGACACGGCGGTTTTAAAATTACAGCGCAAAGAACAGTACCGCAAAGAATTGCAGCAGCGCGCCCAGGATGACGAAAATATGGAACACGGAGTGCATCCATTTTCTCTTTTTGCCGATGCCATAAAGGATGGAGCCGATGGTGTAGGCGATGCCGCCGGTGAGCAGGAGGGTGAAGCCGGGTTTCGTCAGTACCTCCAGCACCTGCCGCCAGAAGGGAATAATGGCCCAGCCCATGCCGATATAGCAGATCATGGAAAAGATGCTGTACTTCTTCAGGTCGATGGCCGTCAGGGTGGTGGCCAGGGCCACCATGGCCCACTCGAAGGCAAAGATACCCCAGGCTAGGACAGGGTACGCGGGCCGGAGGGCTGAGAGGAGCACCACAGTATAGGTGCCCGCGATCAGGAAATAGATGGTGCAGTGGTCGATGACCTGCATGACCTTCTTGCCCAGGTGGGGCTTCAGGCCGTGGTAGACGCTGGAAATGGTGAACATGACCACCATGGTGGCACCGTAAATGGCGGAGGTGGTAATACCCCACACATTGGCATTCAGGGCGGCGCGGATGACACACAGCACCAGTACAGCTACGCCCATGGCACCGCCCACGATGTGAGTGACCATATTCATGATCTCTTCGCCCCGGGTGTAGTCGGGGAGCTTCCGGTCGGATAATTTGGTTCGTTTCATAATAGGTCCTTCTTTCGGTGGAATGGGGATATTATAGCACAACGGTGGGAAAATGCAAACTACTGCCGTCGAAAACCCGTCTCCACTGGGGAGAAATCCAATTCTTCCTGCCGTAGAGCCGGATTTAGGGTTGACAAATGTGCTTCCATCGAATACAATTTAACAATACGGCTGAGGTCGCGGAAGCTATCAGTACCTCTCCGGTCTGGCAATTGCCGGGGCGGGAAAGGAGCTTCCGCCGAAGGGCTGTCCGGTGCCGAACGGGCAGAACCTGGGGCCGCGCAGAATATGCGCGGAACTGTCATTAGCGAAAACTAATGGAGTGCTGCCGGGACAAACAGCCTGTTTGCCCTGCGCTCTGCGCGGGGATTTTTATTTTTGTGAGGTAAGAAAGATGAAAAAGACACCGTTTCTGACTTTGGAGAAGGCAAGGGAGATCACCGCCCAGATCCCCACCCCCTTCCACCTGTATGACGAGGCTGGCATCCGTGCCAACGCCCGTGCCCTGAAGGAGGCCTTCTCCTGGAATAAGGGATTCCGGGAATTTTTTGCCGTAAAGGCTACCCCCAACCCCTATATCGTCAAGCTGCTCCACGAGGAGGGCTGCGGCTGCGACTGTGCCACTTATACGGAGCTGGTGCTGGCGGAGGCTGTGGGCGTTACCGGACACGATGTGATGTTCTCCTCCAATGTGACTCCCGAGAAGGACATGCGCAAGGCCCGGGAGATGGGTGTTTACATCAATCTGGACGATGCCACCTATGTGGATTTCCTGGCAGGCATGGGCGATGTGCCCGAAACGGTCTGCCTGCGCTATAACCCCGGCGGCTCCTTCAGCCTGGGCAACACCATCATGGATATGCCCCGGGATGCCAAGTATGGTATGACCGAGGATCAGATGGCGGGAGCCATTAACCGCCTGATGAAGCTGGGCACCAAGCATTTCGGCATCCATGCCTTCCTGGCCTCCAACACCACCACCAACGAGTATTATCCCGAGCTGGCTGCCCAGTTGTTCCGTCTGGCCGTTCGGCTCCGCAATGCCACCGGCTGCCATATCTCCTTTGTAAACCTGTCCGGCGGTATCGGCGTGGATTACCGTCCCGAGCAGCCCAAGTGCGATATCAAGGTCATCGGCGAAGGTGTCCGCCAGCGGTATGAGCAGATCCTGACCCCACAGGGTATGGATGATGTGGCTATTTTTACCGAATTGGGCCGCTTTATGCTGGCTCCCTACGGTCACCTGATCTCTACCGTGCTGCATCAGAAGCACATCTACCGGGAGTATGTGGGCCTGGATGCCTGCGCCGCCGACCTGATGCGCCCTGCCATGTACGGTGCTTACCACCACATCACCGTCCTGGGCAAGGAGGATGCCATTCTGGATCACGTTTACGATGTGACCGGCGGTTTGTGCGAAAACAACGACAAGTTCGCCATCGAGCGGAGCCTGCCGGAAATTGACATCGGCGACATCGTGGCCATCCACGACACCGGTGCCCACGGCCACTCCATGGGCTACAACTACAACGGCAAGCTGCGCAGCGCGGAGGTCCTGCTGAAGGAGGACGGCAGCTTCCAGCTGATCCGCCGTGCCGAGACAGTGCAGGACTATTTCGCCACCTTTGACTTCACAGATTTTAAATTCCAGTATTGATTGTGCAAATGACACAAAATAGGGGCGAATAATTCGGCGTTCTGCCGTCAAAATAACGAGAAAAATTCATACTTTTTGGAGCGGTTTGTGCTATAATAATAGTGCGGCAAGACCCCGCACCGAAAAGGAGAACCCCTATGAATAATATCTTGTTTTTTCTACTGCCGAAGGCCATGTGCGCTTACCTTTATGACGACTACACTGTCCGCCAGGCCCTGGAAAAGATGGAAGTGGCCCATTACGCGGCCCTGCCCATCCTGAACCGCCGGGGCGAATACCGGGGCACCCTGACAGAGGGCGATGTGCTGTGGGCCATGAAGAACATGTGCTACATGGATATGCGCCAGGCGGAAGCCCACCGGATCATGGAGATCGCCCGCCGCCGGGACAATGTTCCCGTCCGGGTCACCACCTCCATGCAGGATCTGATCGACCGGGCCTCCACCCAGAATTTCGTTCCTGTGGTGGACGATAAGGATGCCTTCATCGGCATCGTCACCCGCCGCTCCATCATCAAGTACTGCCAGGAAAAGCTGTTCCCTGAGGATTGAGCTACATAGCAGAACACCCCACATCGAAAGATGTGGGGTGAATTTCGTTATTCGCTGTAAGCCAGGGATTCCTCCAGATACTGCTCCCACAGGAAGGTTTCGGGGGATTTTCTCAAGCCAAAGGCCTTGCGGATACCCTCGCAGATGGTTTTCAGCTTCTTCTGCATAGTGTCGCATTGGAAGTAGCTTTCGTTCCCCTCCGTCATGGCGTATTCCATGATCCGGGCCCGGTCCTCTTTTGGGTAGCTCATGGAGTAGGTGTCGATGAAGTACCGGGCATCCTCCCGGAGATACTCGCTGCTGTTGCGGGTCTGGTTGGCGATGTAGTCGAAATCGTAAGAGAAGCCTACGGGATTCAGCAGATCCCATTGGTCGAAGGCGTTGGTTTCATTCAGCAGGTAGGTGTCGATCAGATGGTACAGCTCGTGGTACAGGGTATATTCCGTATTCATTCCCGCGGTGAGAACGATATAGGCATCGTATTCCTCCCAGAACTGGATTCCTACGGCAGTATCCAAGCTTCCGGACTCGGGGGAACCGCTGATACTGCGGACGATGGCAATCCTGAGGCCTGTGTACTGCTCTGCAAGGGTCTGTAATACGCCATCCGGGAAATTTTCCAGCCGGGCGTCCAGCTGCTTCAGCTCCTGCATCAGCACCCTGGGCTGGTATTCATAGGTAAATTCGTAATCCCAGGGCTGGACCTCCACCGCGTCCCGGTAGACCAGCACCTGGATGCCGTGCTTTTCAGAGATCTCCTGGGCGTAGAGCGTGCAGGCGGCAAGCCCGTCGTAATCCGGCTCGTCCATGGTGTAGTAGGGGCCTGTATAGCACTGGGTATTCCCGGAGGGCAGGGCAGTCGTATCCCAGCAGTAGAGGGTATTGCAATCATACGCCTCGTCGTAGCACAGAAAAGCCACCTGGCCATTCCCAGCACTTTCCACGCACCAGGGATAAAAATCCGCTTCCAGGGTCAGGGAGGAGGTCAGAAGGCCTGTTTCCAGATCATAGTAGTCCAGCACCGTCGTTTCCATATCGGGCTGGCGGATGATTACGGCGGCGTTATCCTCTGCCAGGAAATGACAATCGGTGGAAAGCTCATCCGGTGCCAGAACGGCGGGCTCTTCGCCGGGCTGACCAAAGAGATATACCTGCAGGGAGCCATCCAGGAAGGAAGCATACCAGCTATTCTCTGCGGTGGTCAGGGTGATACTGTTGGCGGTCATGTACATCGTCTCGCCGGTGACAGTGGAGAGGTACAGGGTGTCCTGGGTCTCGTTGTCGGAGAGGCTGCATTCCAGCACTGTGTCATCCAGCCAAAGGCCGGTCACATTCTGGCTGGGGTAGCGGATCTCCTTCAGCACCCGGCTGATACCGCTTTCCAGGTCCAAAGCCCGGATGGCGGAGGCGGTGCAGTAATAGAGGGTGGTCCTGTCACCGGACAGCAGGGGGGCACCCGTCATATCCTCGGGCGCGGCGATCCGGGAGATCTCCCGCAGGCTGCTGTCCAGTACCACCACCTCACCTGTGATGGGATCATAGAAGGAGATGCCCCCATCCCAGCGGCGGAGGGTGGAATCCTCAGGGCTGAGCGCAAAATCCAGCGTAAGGGAGGCTGCGGAATAGAAAGTGTCGCCCGTCAGGACAGTTAGCAGTGTGGTGGATTCGGTGCAGGAAAAGACCAGAATGCCATCGCGCAAAGGGAGAATGCCGCTGGCATCCTGTCCCGAAAGGGGATAGGCCCGGACAGCACCGTTGGTTTCTGCTTCCAGAGCACTGCCGGGGATGTAGAACCCGGTGGTGTCCAGGGTGGGGGCGGGAGCCTCCGTGACAGAGGGGATGGTGGCGGGCTCCTCCTGCACTGCTTCTCCGGCACAGCCGCACAGCAGCAGGCACAGCAAAAGCAGCAGAGCAAAGGGTTTTCTCATCATTGCCTCCTTGCAAGGGTGTAATCATCGCCCTGCCGGTAGAAGGGGCAGTGCTGGGAGCGGGACGTGGCGATGCGATAGACCTCGTCCTCGTCCAGATCCATCATGCAGTAGTATTCGTCATACTCCTCATCATAATCATAATACCAGCAGGTGTCGCATTGTGTCGGATCCATGGTCAATCCTCCAAAATTCGGAAAGAAAAATCTCCATTCTCGTAAATCAGACAGCTGTGGCTGCCGTCCTTGGGAATGGATACACTGCCGGGATTCAGGCAGCGGATACCGTTTCTCATTTCGTCCAGCTTCACATGGGTGTGGCCGGAGAGAAAAATGCTGCCTTCCGGAAGGGGCGGCAGGTTATCGGGGCTCCCGTGGTGGCCGTGGGTCAGATAGAAGGTCTTTCCGTCTACGAAAAGCTGGGAAAAGTCCGCCATGCAGGGGAAGGGGAGCACCATTTGGTCCACCTCTGCCTCGCAGTTGCCCCGGACGGCAATGATCTGTTCCTTATACCGGGACAGCATGGGAATTACCTGCTTGGGGGCATACTCCCGGGGCAGATCGTTCCGGGGACCGTGGTAAAGAAGGTCACCCAGCAGGATCAGCTTGTCCGGCTGTTCGGCCTCCATAAGTTCACAAAGACGGCGGCACCAAAAGGCACTGCCATGAATATCGGATGCGATAAGCAGTTTCATAGTTTCTCCCTACGCAAATATGGTCACAAATTTTCCAGATACGTTTTCACATCAAAGGGCTGGATCTTTTCATCCTTCCGCAGGTAGAGCGGATGATGGGGGTGGCCTTTTTTGGTGATGGCCCCGGCGCAGTACCACTGCGCCCCGTATTCCTCACCGGCCAGGAGCATATCCCGGACACAGTCGGGAAGGTACTTCCGCTTTTCAATGATGGCACCCCAGGCGGCCCAGACGGCGGGCTTTTCGGAAATAGACAGCACATACCGGAAGGCTTCCAGATTCTCCTTGTGGAGCAGGGGATTGCATTCCTTTTCCATCGCGTCGGGATTCGTTGCGCGCTGGGCGTAGACGTTGAACATGATGAAGCTGTCAAAGCCGTTGCCCAGGGCAATCCGCTCCACGGATTTCAGGGTGTTGTCCAGGGCATCAGGCTTGGCTGTGGAGGGGTTGATGCCGATGCAGATCAGGGGATTTTTGCCCCGGGTGCCCAGGATGTAACGGTATTCGGAATAGAAATTGGGGGCATAGAGCCATTTGTTGATGTCGTACTCGCCGGAGGGGGTGTTGGCGGCTTCCAGAGCCTGCTGAAAGGTCACCAAATCCAGCTCCGCGGTGGTTCCGTTGGGGATATGCATCAGGCTTCCTCCTCGTGGGGGAACCACCAGTGGTTGGCGGGGTCGTAGAAGTCACAGGTCTGGGGATCCCGGCCCATCTGCAGGCACCAGCCCGCGAAGGCGGTATCCAGGAAGGGGTATACGCCGTCCATCCCGGACTGGACGCTGACGGCAGTGCCGTCAGCCATATGCAGCTCTACAATGACGCTGCCGCCCTGAACCAGATACAGCTTCTGCTCGGTGATATCCTTGTAAAAATAGGTCACGCTTTTCTTGCCGAAGCTGGAATAGAGAAAGCTTTCCCCATCGTAGAAAATGCCGAAGCTCAGGTAATACACAGCCAGGCAGACACCCATGACCAGCACGATGATACCGCCGGCCATCAGCAGCCAGCTGTCAGAAATGCCCACAAAGACAGCCAGAATGCCCAGAATGATCAGAATGACGCCGAATACACCGTATTGCTTGTTGGCCCGCACAGCCATACCGGAAAGGTGCTGGGCCTTGCTGCGGAAGGCCTTGGCGAAGCTTTTGTCCACCAGGCGGCACACGCCGAACACCAGCGCGGCTACCACCAGAATGGGAATAATTTCCATAGTATTCTCCTTTTTATGCCCAAAGAACAGCGTCCACAGGGATGTCAAATTCCTCCGTTTCCAAATGGGGCAGCATCTGAAATTCGTAGCACAGAGCCAGAGTGGGGTGATTGGGTTCCGCGGCCAGAAATTTGTCGTAAAAGCCGCCGCCGTAGCCGATCCGGTGGCCCTGGGGATCGAATGCCAGACCCGGCATCAGTACAAGGGCAGTTTCGTCGTCGGCCACAGGGCCGTCGGCAATGGGCTCGGGGATGCCTGCGTAGCCCTTTTCCACCTGGGTCAGGTCGGTAAGGGAAATGAACTTCATTTCGTCGCCGTAAACCTTGGGCACTGCCACATGCTTTCCATCCCGGAGTGCCTGCTCCAGCATGGGAACGGTGCGCACCTCCTGATTGTAGGGGAGGTAGCCGTAAATGGTTTTCGCGTTTTTGTATGCCTCAGAGGCGGCGAACAGCTGGCCCAGCTTCGCGCTGCGCTGTACGATCTCCTCCTCAGTCATGGCCCGCTTTTGTTCCCGGATAGCCCGGCGCAGTTCCTTCTTATCCATTGACCGGTTCCTCCTCAGGCTCCTTCACCGGGCGGAAAAGACGGAACCACAGGAAAATGGCGAATTCTCCCGGGATGCCCAGCAGGAACAGCTTCCACATATTGAAATTCAGAAACACCACCAGGGACATATGGATGCAGATCAGGAAGCCCCACATGATGATGGAGATCAGTGCCCGGTTCCAGCGGAAATCGTGCCAGGCGGAGCGGAGGCTCAGCAGCACGATGGCATTGACAGGTACGGCCAGGAAAAAGGACATCCAGCTGTAGGGCAGGTCAAAGGAAGAAATGATCACAAAGACCAGCAGGGCAACGAACCACACCAGCGTGGAGGACAGCCACAGGATGATATTTTTGTCTGCCTTCCGTTTCAGGGCCTTTTCGGATACCTGGGTCATAGCCTTTTCCAGCTTGGTGGAAGGCCCGGCGGGCAGCTCGTTGGGATCGGCCACCAGCTCGTTTACGGTGATGTCAAACTGGCTTGCCAGCTGCATCATGGTCAGCACGTCGGGGATGGATTCGCCCCGCTCCCATTTGGAAATGGCCTTGTCAGAGTAATTCAGCTGTTCGGCCAGCCCAGCCTGGGTCAGCCCCGCGCGCTTGCGGTAGGCGGCGATATTGGAGCCGATTCGGTGCTTGATCTTCTCGTCGTCCATGTTTTTCCTCCAGCACATATTTTAAACTATTTTAGCATAAAAAGCGCGTTATTGCAACAAAAAAACGCCGCCCATGACTGGGCGGCGTGTAAATAAAAGATGAATTTTTAAGAATGCCTTACTTCAGAGACTCCTCAACAGCGACAGCCACGGAAACGGTCATGCCGACCATGGGGTTGTTGCCTGCGCCCAGGAAGCCCATCATTTCCACGTGGGCGGGGACGGAGGAGGAGCCGGCGAACTGGGCGTCGCTGTGCATACGGCCCATGGTGTCGGTCATGCCGTAGGAAGCGGGGCCTGCAGCCATGTTATCGGGGTGCAGGGTACGGCCGGTGCCGCCGCCGGAAGCGACGGAGAAGTACTTCTTGCCCTGCTCGATGCACTCCTTCTTGTAGGTGCCGGCGACAGGATGCTGGAAGCGGGTGGGGTTGGTGGAGTTACCGGTGATGGAAACGTCAACACCCTCGTGGTGCATGATGGCAACACCCTCGCGGACGTCGTCACAGCCGTAGCAGTTGACGGCAGCGCGCTCGCCGTTGGAGTAGGGAATCTTGTTGACGATCTTCAGCTCGCCGGTGTAGTAGTCGAACTGGGTCTGCACATAGGTGAAGCCGTTGATCCGGGAGATGATCTGAGCAGCGTCCTTGCCCAGGCCGTTCAGGATGACCCGCAGGGGCTCCTTACGGGCCTTGTTGGCGGAGCGGGCAATACCGATGGCACCCTCAGCGGCAGCGAAGGACTCGTGGCCAGCCAGGAAAGCGAAGCACTTGGTCTCGTCCCGCAGCAGCATGGCACCCAGGTTGCCGTGGCCCAGACCGACCTTGCGGTCCTCAGCGACGGAGCCGGGGATGCAGAAAGCCTGCAGGCCGATGCCGATGGCCTCAGCGGCCTCAGCGGCGTTCTTGACGCCCTTCTTCAGAGCGATGGCAGCACCGACGCAGTAAGCCCAGGCAACGTCCTCGAAAGCGATGGGCTGGATGCCCTTGACGATTTCGTAGGGATCAAAGCCCTTGGCGGTGCAGATCTCGCGGCACTCTTCAACGGAGTTCAGGCCATACTGAGCCAGGACGCCATTGATCTTGTCGATTTTTCTTTCGTAACCTTCAAACAAAGCCATTGCAGCGTCCTCCTCTTATTCGTGACGGGGGTCGATGTACTTAGCAGCACCGGCGAAGCGGCCATAGGAACCCTTGGCCTTCTCCAGTGCGGTGTTGGCATCGTCGCCCTTCTTGATGAAGTCCATCATCTTGCCCAGGTTGATGAACTCGTAACCGATGATCAGGTCGCTCTCGTCCAGAGCGATGCGGGTAACGTAACCCTCAGCCATCTCCAGGTAACGGGGGCCCTTGACCTTGGTAGCGAACATGGTACCAACCTGGCTGCGCAGGCCCTTGCCCAGGTCTTCCAGGGAAGCACCGACGGCCAGGCCATCCTCGGAGAATGCGGACTGGCTGCGGCCGTAGACGATCTGCAGGAACAGTTCACGCATAGCGGTGTTGATGGCGTCACAGACCAGGTCGGTGTTCAGAGCCTCCAGGAGGGTCTTGCCGATCAGGATCTCGGAAGCCATAGCGGCGGAGTGGGTCATGCCGGAGCAGCCCAGAGTCTCCACCAGAGCCTCTTCGATGATGCCTTCCTTGACGTTCAGGGTCAGCTTGCAGCAGCCCTGCTGGGGAGCGCACCAGCCGATGCCGTGGGTGAAACCAGAGACATCCTTAATTTCCTTGACCTGGACCCACTTGCCCTCTTCGGGGATGGGAGCGGGGCCGTGATAGGCACCCTTGGCCACGGAGCACATATGCTGTACTTCTGCACTATAAATCATGGCAATTTTCCTTTCTTTCAAAAGACGTATTTTTCGCCTTTGGATTTCCTTACGGAAAACCCGACCCCGGGTACGCCCGCAATCCGCGATTTTCCTTGTATATTATACATTTAATCCCCCGGATTGTCAATTCCCAGCAACCCGAAATTCGATACAAATATATCCGTTCTGCCGCCATACTTCCAATATCCCGTCATCCCGGGCGAGTGAAACGAGCTGAAGGATGGCGGGGGTGTTGGAGAAATTATCTTAGGCTTCGATAACCCTTACATAATCCGCCTTATCGGGGTCCTTGAAATAGGAGGACCCGGACACCAGCACTTCCGCACCGTTGGCTTTGACGATGGGGGCGGTATTGCGGTCGATGCCGCCGTCCACTTCCAGCTTGCATTCGGGGTTCACCTGATCCAGCCAGGCGCGCAGCTGCTTTAATTTGGGCATCATGTCCGCCATGAAGCTCTGGCCGCCAAAGCCAGGCTCCACGGTCATGACCAGGATCATGTCCACCTTGTCAAGGTAGGGCTTCGCCGCTTCCGGGGGAGTTTTTGGCTTCAGGGAAATGGCGGGCTTCACGCCCAGGGCACGGATTTTTTCAATGGCCGCCAGGGTATTTTCCTGAGTATCCGCCTCCACATGGACGGTCAGGTAATCCGCTCCCAGCTTGCAGAATTCTTCCACATACCGGATGGGCTCCGTAATCATCAGGTGCACGTCCATAATGATGTCGGTGGAAGCGCGGATGGCCTTCACCACCGGGCCGCCCAGGGAGATATTGGGAACGAAATGGCCGTCCATCACGTCCACATGGACCCATTTGGCCCCGGCATCCTTCATTTCCTGCAGGTCACGGCCCAGATGCGCGAAATCAGCGGATAAAACAGAGGGTGCAATATATGCCATAAGATCACCTCGTAAAATTTTTTCGAGACAACAATATCATATCTTCGGCAAAAAAGCAATATTGGAAGCTTTTTCCTGTATGGATTTTCAAACACCGCCCATACTATTCCTGAACCCAAAATCAAAGGAGGAACTTCAAAATGAACTGTCATGCCAACAAGTGTATCGAGTGTACTGTCCAGCAGTGCGCCCATCATTGCGAGAATGAGAATTACTGCTCCCTGGACCGCATCCTGGTGGGCACCCATGAGATGAATCCCACCGTGGATCAGTGCACCGACTGCAAGTCCTTCCGGGCCCGCTAACGGACATCTGCGCGGCAGCTTCCGCTGCCGCGATTTTTTCTTGACGAAAGCCACAGAAAAAGGTATGATAAAAGAAATTTCCGCAAATTTATATTTCCTTTCGTTTCCGTACATAGTTTTGTCACAAAGGGCGTGTATGATCGAATGAGAAATACAAGGGAGGCAAATTATGGATACCTTTGATAATAATGAATTCGTTTCCGAAACTGAGAATTCCCGGCCCGAACCCCAGACTTCCATGCCTGAGGAAGCGGCTGCTGTCCCTGAGGAGCCCCCGGCTCCCCAATATACGCCCGAAACCGAGGTTCCCCAGCCCGAAGCTGCCGCTTATCGGGGCGCAGGCGAGGGCCGGAAGGAATCCCCCTACGTCAACTCCCCCTATGTTATGAACCAGCCCCGGCAGGAGCAGTACAGCTATACCCCGCCCCAGCAGGAATACCAGCCCCAGTATGAGGCCCCCCAAAAGCCCAAAAAGGCAAAGAAGGGAAATTTCTGGAAGCGGACAGGTGCGGCGGTGCTGGCCCTGGCTGTTGTGGCGGGGGGCTGTCTCATTACCGCCTCCTCCGTCAACAGCTACTGGGAAGAGCGGAACGAACAGACCGTTTCCCTGCTGAATCAGAAGATCGAAAGCCTGCAGGATCAGCTCGATGCCCTGGCCCGTCAGGCTGGCGGCAATTCCCTCTCCGGCAGCCCCGTGTCTTCCACCGGCCTGACTCCCGGCCAGGTTTATGCGAAAAATGTGGACAGCGTGGTGGCAGTTTCCAGCACCGTCCAGGCCGCCAGCATCTACGGCGTGACCCAGGGCACCTCTACCGGTTCCGGCTTTATCCTGACGGAGGACGGCTTTGTGGTCACCAACTGCCATGTGGTGGAAGGCGCGACTGCCGTATCCGTGGTGATGCACAACGGGCTGGAATACGACGCACAGATCGTCGGTACCGATTCCACGAATGATATCGCCGTGCTGAAGATCGACGCGGATAACCTGCCAGCTGCTGCTGTGGGTTCCAGCGATGACCTGGTTATTGGCGACATGGTGGTTGCCATCGGCAATCCCTTGGGCGAGCTCACCTCCACCCAGACCGTGGGCTACGTCAGCGGCAAGGACCGGGACGTGACCACCGACAATACTATCATCAACATGATCCAGACTGACGCCGCCATCAACTCCGGCAACTCCGGCGGCCCTCTGTTCAATATGAACGGTGAGGTGGTGGGCATCACCACCGCCAAGTATTCCGGAACCACCGGCTCCGGCGCGTCCATTGAGGGTATCGGCTTTGCTATCCCCATTGACGATGTCAAGGGCATTATCTCCGACCTGATGGAGCATGGCTACGTTACCGGTGCTTACCTGGGTGTGATCGTTTCCGATACCGATGCCGCGTCCGCCGCCATGTTCGGGCTGCCTGTGGGTGCCTATGTCCAGAGTGTGGAATCCGGTGCGGCCGCTGACCGGGCCGGTATCCTGCCCAAGGATATCATCATCGATCTGGGCGGCCATGAAGTGGAGGGCATCACAACCCTGACCCGTGCCCTGCGGAACTTTAAGGCAGGGGATACCACTACCGTTACCGTGGTGCGCAGCGGCCAGAGGATGACTCTGGACATCACCCTGGACGAAAAGCCCCACGACAACACTGCCTCTGAGGAGACCCAGGAGACCACTCCCGGGGATATCTACGGCGGCTGGTACGACAGGTTCTTCGGCGGCAACGGCTGATCCGCAAGCATCCCAAGGGTGCCGCCTGTAAAGCGGCACCCTGCTTTTTGTCGAAAAAGCCCGAAAAAAGCGGCAGCGCAAACCCCTCCATCTGTGGTATCCTATCCTTATAAAGGAAGGCGGGGATGGCCCATGGAGACCTTGAAGCTGCTGATCGCGGACGGAACGGAAGAATTCAGACTGGCCCTGGGAGAGGCACTGCAAGGCAGCTATGACCTGCGCAGCTGCTGGAATGGCAAGGAAGCCCTCATGCTGCTCCGGAATTACCGACCCGATGTACTGGTGCTGGATTTGATGCTGCCGGAGCTGGACGGCATCAGCCTTCTGCAGGCAGCCGCCGCCGATCACATTACCCCCATGGTCCTTGCCACCACCCGCTACCTCAGTGACTATCTGCTGGAAGCTATCAACGGTCTTGGTGTGGGATATCTGATGGTGAAGCCCTGCAATGTCCAGGCTACTGTCACCCGCATCGACGACATGACTCAGCGGCTCCGCCTTGCCAGCCAGCCCCCAAAGGACAGCCGCGCTCAGTTGAAGAAAACACTGCTGGCCCTGGGCATCCCCTCCAGGCTTAACGGTTACGACTATTTGCTGGAAGCGGTTCCCTATTTTGCTGCCCATCCGGGCCTGTCCATCACCAAGGAGCTGTATCCCGCCGTTGCCATCCTGTGCCAAAGCAAGGCCAGCCATGTGGAGCGTTCCATCCGCAGTGCTGTCCAGACTGCATGGGAGCACCGGGAGGAACAGGCATGGCAGCAGTATTTCCATACCGGCGGCGGCATCCCGCCCCGTCCCACCAATGCCGAATTCATCTCCCGTCTTGCGGGAGATTGGGACCTTCCCCAGGAATGACACTTCCCAGGAGGCAGTAAATTGAAACAGAAAAAGAAACGCGGTTCCCTTCTGCGCGGATTTATGCGCTTTGTGTGTACGGTGCTGGGCATTATCCTTGCCCTGATGATCGCCGTCACCGTTTATTTTCAGTCCCTTCTGGGACAGATCAACTATATTGACCCGGAGGACGTTACCCTCCTTTCCCAGGAGGAGGTGGACGCGCTGGATGCGGCGGATACCATCGCCGTGAATCCTGACGCGCCCACCGAAGCAGTGGAATTTGAGGATCACGACACCACCATTGGCGGCAAGCGCAGCGGTATCATCAACATTCTGCTGATCGGCCAGGACCGCCGCCCCGGCGAGGCCCGGGCACGCTCCGATTCCATGATCCTTTGCTCCTTCAATAAAAACACCAAGACCCTGACCCTCACCTCCTTCCTGCGGGACCTGTATGTGCAGATCCCCGGCTATCAGGATAACCGCATCAACTCTGCCTACGCTGCAGGCGGCATGACGCTGCTGAACGATACCCTGGAAACCAACTTCGGCATCCAGGTGGACGGTAATGTGGAGGTGGATTTTAGCCAGTTTGCCCAGATCGTAGACCTGATGGGCGGTGTAACCATTGAATTGCGGCAGGACGAGGCAGACCTCATCAACAAAGATGTGGGCGGCAGCCTGACCGCGGGCAGCTGTCTTTTGAACGGTGAGCAGGCCCTGACCTATGCCCGTATCCGTAAGCTGGATGCCGACGGCGATTTCAGCCGCACCAGCCGCCAGCGGAAGGTTATCGACGCCATGATCGGTGCCTACAAGGATTCCAGCCTAACCACCCTCCTGAAGCTGCTGGATCAGGTGCTGCCCATGGTCACCACCGACATCAAAAACACCCGGCTGGTGGCCTACGCTCTGGAGCTGTTTCCGATGCTCTCGGATATTACCATTGTCAGCCAGCGGATTCCGGCGGACGGTACCTATTCCGGCCAGACGATCCGGGGAATGTCCGTTTTGGTGGCCGATATGGAAGCAAACCGGGAGATACTCAGCGATACCATCCTGGGAACCAGCGAATAACCGGATAAGTCCGTGGCTCACCCACGGACTTGCCTTTTTATTGCGGAAATTGGAAAAGGAAAATATTTCCTAGATTTTTATAAAGAAAAGCTTTTGATATATCCGCATTAAATCTAATATCACCGAATATTTGCGAAAAAAACTTTCTGAATGGCTTCATCTCAGAATTGACAAATTCTGTAAACCGCAGTATAATGTACACCGTAAATGCACAAGGAGGTGTACAGATGGAACTGACTAGAAGCGAAATGGAAATTATGGATGTCATGTGGGAAACCGGAACACCTATGTCCCGGGCAGACCTGCTGGCACGTTCGGAAGAGAAAACCTGGAAGGACAGCTCTGTACATATCCTGCTGAACGGCCTTTTGCAGAAGGGTGCCATTCAGGAAGCCGGTCTGGTCAAGCGGAGCAAGACCTACGGCCGCGTTTTCACCCCCACCCTGACCCGTGAAGAATACTTTGCCGCTACGATTTTCTGCCACCGTCACAAGCCTGAGATCGTCGGCCTGTTTGCGGCACTTCTGCGCCGTGAGGACATCACCCCTGAGGATCTGGATAAGATCCAAGAGCTGGTTCGTCAGAGAAAAGCATAATTTCCAGTGGAGCTGCACCTGCAGCTCCACTTTATTTCGTACATAAATAGTCGAAAACGATACATCCATAATTGAGAATGGTTGACAAACCCGGGCTTTCGGTGTATAGTAAGGGGGCAAAATCGGCGCAGCAGTTTCCGCCGAAGGGAGGAATCATTGATGTACAAAGTAAACGACCTGTTCGACATGACCCACTCCATGGCTGGAAATTACCTTTCCGGATTTGAATATCCCTGGCAAACCCTCAAGGGCATCAAGGAGCTGATCCTGACCCTGGGCCCTACGCTGGGCGAAGACTATACCGAAGTGGCCCCTCAGGTATGGGTGCACGATACCGCCAAGGTGGCTCCCACCGCTTATCTGGGTGCCCCCTGCATCATCGGCGCGGGCACCGAGGTTCGCCACTGCGCCTTCATCCGGGGCTCTGCCCTGGTGGGGGAGAACTGCGTGGTGGGCAACTCCGTGGAGCTGAAGAACGTGATTCTGTTCGACAATGTGCAGGTTCCCCACTACAATTATGTGGGCGACAGCATCCTGGGCTACAAG
Organism: Oscillospiraceae bacterium; assembly: GCA_017461445.1. Taxonomy (GTDB): domain Bacteria; phylum Bacillota; class Clostridia; order Oscillospirales; family Oscillospiraceae; genus Faecousia. The sequence continues at coordinate 50,085 of JAFTXW010000014.1, read as the reverse complement.
TCCCACATGGGTGCCGGCTCCGTCACCTCCAATGTCAAGTCCGATAAAACTCTGGTGGTGGTCAAGAACGGCGAAGAGCAGATACCTACCGGCCTGAAAAAGTTCGGTGCCATGCTGGGCGACCATGTGGAAGTGGGCTGCAACAGCGTTCTGAACCCCGGCACTGTCATCGGCCGGAACGCCAACATCTATCCCACCTCCTGCGTCCGGGGCGTGGTACCCGAGAACAGCATCTGGAAAACCGGCGGGGTCATCGTTCAGAAAGTGTGAGGAGGGAAGTGATCCCCCAACTCCACACTCCACTCTCTGTAATTTTGAAAGGAGTTTCTCCTATGGGTAAATATTTTGGAACCGACGGCTTCCGTGGGGAAGCCAACTGCAATCTGACCGCTGACCATGCCTTTAAGGTGGGCCGTTTTCTGGGCTGGTATTACAGCCAGCTGAAACGCCGCTCCGGCTCCGACGAGCCTGCCCGCATCGTCATCGGCAAGGACACCCGCCGTTCCAGCTATATGTTCGAGTACAGCCTGGTGGGCGGCCTGGTGGCCTCCGGTGCGGATGCCTACCTGCTCCACGTCACCACCACCCCCTCCGTGGCCTTCGTGGTCCGCACCGAGGGCTTTGACTGCGGCATTATGATCTCCGCCAGCCACAACCCCTATTACGATAACGGCATCAAGTTGATCAACAGCTTCGGCGAAAAGATGGAGGAAAGCGTCATTGCCCTGGTGGAAGCCTACCTGGACGGCCAGCTGGAGGCCTTCGGCCGCCGGTGGGAGGAGCTGCCCCTGGCCAAGCGGGACCAGATCGGCCGCACCGTTGACCATGTTTCCGGCCGTAACCGCTATATCGGCTACCTGATCTCCCTGGGCATGTATTCCTTCAAGGGTATCAAGGTGGGTCTGGACTGCGCCAACGGCTCCTCCTGGAACATCGCCAAATCCGTTTTTGATGCTCTGGGTGCCAAGACCTATGTTATCAACGCCGACCCTGACGGCTACAATATCAACCAGAACGCCGGCTCTACCCATATTGAGGTACTGCAGCGGTTCGTGGTGGATAACGGCCTGGATGTGGGCTTTGCCTACGACGGCGACGCTGACCGCTGCCTGTGCGTGGACGAAAAGGGAAATATCGTCACCGGCGATCATATCCTCTATGTCTACGGCAAGTACATGAAGGAGCGGGGAAAGCTCCTGGGCAACACTGTTGTTACCACCGTTATGTCCAACTTCGGCCTCTACAAGGCCTTTGACGAGCTGGGCATCGACTATGCCAAGACCGCTGTGGGCGATAAATATGTTTACGAATACATGATGATGAACGGCTGCCGCCTGGGCGGTGAGCAGAGCGGACACATTATCTTCTCTAAATATGCCTCCACCGGCGACGGCATTCTGACCAGCCTCAAGATGATGGAGGTCATGATGGCCAAGAAGAAGACCCTGAGCCAGCTGTGCGAGGGCTTCACCGTCTATCCCCAGGTGCTGAAAAATGTCCGGGTCACTGATAAGGCCGTTGCCCAGGCAGACCCCGATGTGCAGGCTGCTGTGGCGGAGATCGCCGCCAAGCTGGGGGATTCCGGCCGCATCCTGGTCCGGGAATCCGGCACCGAGCCTGTTGTCCGGGTCATGGTGGAAGCCGAAAGCCAGGAGGTCTGCAACGAATATGTGGACTTCGTGGTGAACACCATCCGCCGCAAGGGCCACTGCGTGTAACAAAATATCAGCCGCCGCGGACCCCTCTGAAGTGAACCCAAAAAGTTAGACAAATAATTCTAAGTAGAATTGTTCAAGCAGCCAAGAGGGCTTGCTGTCTGTGTAGTGCGGGCGGCAAGCCCTTTAATCTTGCCTTAATTCGCCGATTGTTGTAGTAATCTATATAGTCAATGAGCACTGCTTCCGGGGACAGCTCCTCCAATGTTACGAAGGGCGGTGCGTCGAGGTATTCTGTAAGTGCCATTTCTCCCAATCCAATGTTTTTCATACTATGGTGGAGCTGGCAGCAGATCAGCAGGGAAATCAGAAGCCAGCTGACCAAACCTCCAGCCTTATGGATGATCGCTCCCTTGTGCCAGTCTCGGCGGTGGGCCATAGGCTGGCCCTCTTTCAGCTGCCTTTGCAGCCGCAGGATGTGCCACGGGGAAATACTCTGGCTCAGTATCAGCACTACGATCAGGAACAACAGCAGAAGGATATACACCGAGCCATATTCCACCAGCGACAGCCCGAATTGGGGAAGGAGAATACCGCCTAGAATCAGCAGCTCCGCTGCCATCAGAAGTATGGCATTGCGTGCTCGTTTTCTCAGATGATCTAGAGACATGGATTGGATCTCCGGTTCCGTGTGCAGCTCCGGGGCGTTGGGATCATCCGTGCGGTAGACGAAGAATGCCCCGCGTCTGCCCACATATTCCCAGCCCAGTCCCCGGGCAAGCTTTTCCAGCCAGACATATCATAAGCGGGGCAGGGAGCAATACGGCGGACAGGTTTTGATGCTGTCATATTATTCCCCCTCCTTCATCCGTGCGGCCTGTAGTTGGGCCCATTGGGTGAACAGGCTTTCGCCGGCGGCGTTGGTGATGTTTACGGATGCTTCGATTACGATATTGCCCTGACGGATCAGAATGGTGGGCCAGATTTTGGTATAGGCGGCACAGAAATCTACATCCAACTCCGGGGTTTCCAGTTCACTGTAGTACCGATTCTGTCTGGCATCCCGGAGAAGCTCGTGGGCCAGCCGCTCCGCCAGCCAGGGAGAAGCGGTGTCAAAGTAGTTTACGATCAAAACGGCACCGGAATAGGCTTTTCCGTCTACCCGGATATTGGCGTATTCTCGCCAGTCCAGCACGGTTTCTGCCAGGGGCGTGGAGGAAGCTTCATAGGTGTTGTAAAAGTCAAACAGGTCTTCAGACTGGTACTCCTCCGCCATGTCCGACAGGGTCACGAAGGGTGCGTCGCCGGGATACTGGGACAGGGGTGTGTCTTCCTCTATCCAAAGGGAACAGGCATTAAGAACTACAGCGAGGGAAAGGGCAAGAATGCCCAGTGATGCCAGCCGCCGGATCCAATTGGCCCGAATGCCCGGCTTCCATGGCAGATTGTGGTTCAGCGGGGTATGCTCTTTTAGCTTTCTTTGAAGCTTGCAGACATGGACAGCCCGGAGAAGGATGGAGGCGATACAGCTGACAGGAAGAAGTACCAGTGCAAGGGAATAAATGGGACTGAGGGAAATCAGAAACCGGAAGAGGCCTGCATTCTCTAAAAGATTATAGGTGACAAGGATCGAAATAAATTCGCTAAGCAGCTGAATAGAAAAGCCCTGCTTTACGGTTTTTAGTGCTGTGGATTGAATTTCCAAATCTGTGTCCATTTCCCGGGCGTGGGGATCAGAACTGCGGTAAATGTAGAAATGGCCATAGGAATCCACAAATTCCCAGCCGAATTCTGCGGCAATGTCCCGGGCTTCCTGGTCGGGTGCGATACCGTTGCTGTCGTTCTCAGGTTTGGGTTGGAGACGGTAGCGGAGATTTTGAGGTGTGGTGGGGGTGAAGCCGAACAGACCGAAGCATTCGCTTTCCGGTTCCAATACCAGCCCCTCCTTCGCCATATCCTGCAGCCAGCTTTCCAGACGCTCCACATCATAGCTGGGGCAGGGAGGCAGGTGGTAGGTTTTCTTTGCCATATCATTCTCCTCCTTCCGCGTCCAGGACGCACTGCTTCAGGCGGGACAGTTCCTCCCGGTAGGCTTCCGCACCCTTGCCGGTGATCTCGTAGGTGCGCTTGCGGCCCTCCACGCTGATCTCCCGGATGTATTTTTCCTTTTCGAACTTACCCAGAATGGTGTACAGGGTGGCGGGGCCGATCTGCAGGCGGCCATTGGTTCGTTTCTCGATGAAATCCGCAATGTCTATGCCGCACATGGGGCATTTTCCCAGGGCCATCAGAACATAGAACATGGATTCCGTCAGGGTATCCATGGCTTTCTTCGGCATACTGCATCCCTCCCTTGCAATATCGTTAATTGATATCATCTAATGATATTGTATGATATGGATATCCGTTTGTCAATAGGGGAGTACAAAAAATCCCCGCCATCTTTTGATGGCGGGGAGAGGATTATGCGTCATCGCCGGAGGTTTCGGCTGCGGGTGCTTCTGCTGCAGGAGCTTCTGTGGCGGGCGGCTCGGTTGCCTGGGTAGTCTCAGCAGGAGCTGCGGTGGTTTCCACAGGCTGGGTGGTTTCCGGGGCCGCAGTCTCTGCAGGCTGGGTAGTCTCTGCGGGCTTCTTGGTTTCCTCGGGGGAGGTATCTTCGGAAGGCTTGGTCTCATCCTCGTCCTTCACGATTTTTACCACGATCTTATCCACAGTCTTATACTGGGAGCGGGCTTCAAATTCCCGGGAGATCTCCTCGTCCGTCTCCTTGCTGTACTTGACCTTGTAGCTTCTTGCCACATAGCCGATGGAGGGGGACTGGATGACCTCACCATCGTAGTAGCCCTCGTCGGGGCCGTGCTCTTCATAGACGGTTTCGGGATACTCCACGCTGACGATCTGGGCTTCCATTTTCACATAGTAGTCCCGTTCGTCGGTACCCAAAATCTGCATCTTCACATAGCCGTCCGACACTTCCGCGTGGATCATAATGGGGAAATTGGTGTTGTTCTTGAACTGGTAGTCGGGATAGCCCCAGCTGACGGTGGCATCCAGACCCAGATCCATGTATGTAACGGGCATACCGTGGTTTACCCGGCTCACGATCTCCAGATCGGACAGCAGGGTGCACCAGTAGAGGGTGGAGGACACCTGGCAGATGCCTCCGCCCACAGAATCGATCACTTCCACGCCGGAGTAGGTAGGCGCGGCCTGATACCCCTTTTCAGTGGTGCGCTCGCCCAGAGCTTCGTTGAAGGAGAACTCGTCACCGGGATACAGGATCAGGCCGTCCAGGGCGGCGCAGGCAAGGCCCAGGTTTACGTTGCGCTTTTCGTTGGTGGTGTGGGGGGTCTGGCATTCACCCAGTACATCCCGGAAGAAAACCTCGTCCTCCATGATCTCCGGCTCGATGCAGGCCATGGGGATGATGATGGTCTCGCCGTAATCGGCATCGGCTACCAGTGACTTTGCCTGCTCCAGATCAAAGCCGTAGCCGTAGGTACCGGGGATAGGTTCGTATTTTTCCATATCCACGCTGGCGTTCACCGGCTCGATGTAAAATTCTTCGTAAATGGCTTCCAGATCCAGCTCTTCGGGGAGGGCCTCCGGGGCAATCTCTTTTACCTCCACCTGGAACTGGTTGAAGCTGTAGGCATCCAGAATGTCATTGAACAGCTGACCGATATCCAAACCCAGACCAGGGGTGCCCATGGTGATGACCAGATTCTGACAAGGGGCATCCGGGTCATAGTTTTCCGCGTCCAGGGCGGGCCGTTCGCCTTCCAGCTTGTAGGTGGACTGGGACAGGGTACTGCCGAACTGGCTGGCATACAGCTCCAGCTCGCCCCGGATGTATCTCTCATCCAGATTCAGGTAGGGCAGCAAGCCGATGGTGTGATTTGTGGTGAGGGAGGCGTTATAGGCGGCTGCCTGCTCCGCTTCGGTACCGGTGCGGCCATAATCGAAGGCTTCCTTTACGGCAGCGGCCACATCCAGCCTGGCACCGGTGTGCTCTGGGGAAAGGTACAGGGTGTCCTCCGGCAGGGTGACCACCATATCCATGCTGCTGTAGCGGCTGCTGAGGGCGTTCTTTACCACTTCCTCCGCTTCGCCCCGGGTCATGCCTCCCACATGGATGCCGGCAATGGTCACGTTGTTCAGAATTCGTCCGTCGTAGGGGTCCGCAGCGGAGCTGAGGAATACAAACGCGATGGCACCGATGATGGCGATCAGCAGCACTGCGCAGATGCTGACCAGCAGCACCTTCCGGTTCTGGCGGAGGAAATCGCCCAAGCCATTCCGGTGGGGTTCGTATTCCTCTTCGTAGTATTCTTCCCCAAAATCCTCTTCCTGCCCGGTGACCTGGCGGAAGGTGTCCTCCATGGCCTGCTCCTCGGGGACAGGCTGGGGGAACTCCTCCGCTTCCTGCTGGGGAGGGAAGGGGTTCTCTGCAGGGGTGGGGATATATTCCGGCATATCCGCCATGAAGTCGATGTCCACCGGAAGCAGATCTTCCTCTTTCCGGATGGGGGGCAGCTTCTGGGTGGGATCGTTATCACTCCAGCCTCTCGGCTGGGAAAATTTGCCTTTTGCCATGTTATGACCTCCTGTCATAGGGGTAGGATAAGCCTATTATAGCAGGTTTTTCCCGAATTACAATGCTTTACATAATCTGGAACTCTTAAGAATTGATGAAGCTTCTGTAACGGTCGATGAAAACCTTGCTCTGCTTCAGGCTGTCCACGCCGGTGGAGAGCTTCAGGCGCAGGGTGGGCTCCTTGGCGTTGGCCAGGAAGGTGACCCGGGTCTTGTAGTCGGCATCGGCGCAGAGGGAGCCAACGGCCTCGAAATTCAAATTGCTGAGAGTGAACAGCACATCGCCCGCCTTCTGGCGGATGTCCTTGATACCTACCTCTCTTGCTTTGGCACGGAGCAGGGCAATGTCGATCAGGTTCAGCACGCCCTTGGGAGGCTCGCCGTAGCGGTCCACGATCTCGTCCAGCAGGTCGTCAGCGTCCTCCTGGGTGCGGACAGCCGCCATACGGCGGTACAGATCCATCCGCTCCTCGCCCCGGGAAACGTAGTTTTTGTCCACATTGGCGGTGACATTCAGGTCGGCAGTGCAGTCGGGGGTCTTGGGAGCTTCGCCCTTTTCTTCCAGAACGGCTTCGTCCAGCAGTTTCAGATACATGTCGTAGCCCACGCTCATCATGTGGCCGGATTGTTCCGCGCCCAAGAGATTGCCCGCACCGCGAATTTCCAGGTCACGCATGGCGATCTTGAAGCCGGAGCCAAACTCGGCAAAATCCCGGATGGCAGAGAGACGTTTTTCGGCGATTTCCGTCAGGTTCTTGTCAGGGCGGTAGGTGAAGTAGGCGTAAGCATGGCGGGTGGAGCGGCCCACACGGCCCCGCAGCTGGTGCAGCTGGGAAAGGCCGAAGCGGTCGGCGTTTTCGATGATGAGGGTATTGGCGTTGGGAATATCCAGGCCCGTTTCAATAATGGTGGTGCAGACCAGCACCTGAATTTCACCCTCCGTCATAGCCTGCATCACGTCGCCCAGGGAATCTTCGCCCATCTGACCGTGGGCCACGGCAACACTAAGGCCGGGGATGCGCCGTTTCAGTGCCGAGGCGCATTGGTCGATGGTTTCGGTGCGGTTGTGGAGATAGTAGACCTGCCCGCCCCGCTCGACTTCGCGGCGGATGGCATCGTCGATGATGGCCTCATTATGTTCCATGACGAAGGTCTGGACGGGGTAACGGTCAGCGGGCGGCTCCTCAATGGTGGACATATCCCGAATGCCGGAGAGGGCCATGTTCAGTGTCCGGGGGATAGGGGTGGCGGAGAGGGTCAGCACGTCTATGCCCTTGGACATTTCTTTCAGACGCTCCTTGTGGCTGACACCAAACCGCTGCTCTTCGTCGATGATCAGCAGGCCTAAGTCTTTAAATTGTACGCTCTTTTGAAGCAGTTTATGGGTGCCTATGATAAGGTCAACGGAGCCGGCCCGGAGATTTTGGATAGTCCGTTGCTGCAGCTTGGGAGTGCGGAAGCGGCTGAGCACGTCGATGTTCACCGGGAAGCCTCGGAACCGGGCCACGGCAGTCTGGTAATGCTGCTGGGCCAGAACGGTGGTGGGTACCAGAATGGCAACCTGCTTGCCGTCCATAACGGCCTTCATCACCGCCCGGAGGGCTACCTCCGTTTTGCCGAAGCCTACGTCGCCGCAGAGCAGCCGGTCCATGGGGGTGGGGGACTCCATATCGTGTTTGATGTCCGCGATGCAGCGCAGCTGGTCGTCAGTCTCGGGGTAGGGGAAGTTGTCTTCAAATTCCTTCTGCCAGGGAGCATCGGCAGAAAAGGCAAAGCCCATCTGCCGTTTCCGGGCGGCGTAGAGCTGGATCAGCTCGCCCGCCATGTCTTTTGCGGCCTTCCGGGCCTTGGCCTTGGTCTTTTGCCAGGCATCGGAACCGATTTTGTTCAGTTTTACGTTGGTATCCTCGCCGCCTCCGCCGATGTATTTGCTCACCAGATCCAGCTGGGTGGCAGGGACAAAGAGGGTGTCGCTGCCCTGGTAGGCGATCTTGATATAGTCCTTCACTGCGTTATCTACCTTGATCTGCTCCATGGCAACAAACCGGCCAATGCCGTAGTTTTCGTGGACAACCAAATCGCCGGGGGTCAGGTCGGTGAAGGAGTTCAGCTTCTGCCGATTTGTGGAGCCGGTTTTTTTGGCAGCCTTCCGCTTGGGTTCCCCACGGGAAATCAGCTGGCCCTCGGTAAGGACGGCAAGCTTACTGAGAGGATATTCCATGCCGAAGGGTAGGGTGCCCTCCGTCAGCAAAATCTGTCCCGGTTTGGGAAGCGTGGTCAGGGGGATGCACAGGAAAGCGGACAGGCCCTTTTCCCGGAGCATCTGCTGCAGCAACTCCGCCCGGCGGCGAGTGCCGCAGAGCACCAGAGAACCAAATTCCATCTTCTGATAATGGGCCAGATCGCTGGCGGCGGTGTCCATGTTGCCTGCGTAGCCGGGCAGTTGCTTGGCGGTCATGGGCAGCAGCTGCTTTGGCGGACAATCTTCGGGGTACGAACTGCCACCAAAGGCATCGAAATAGACCACGGATTTTCCCTGAAGGGTGCCGCAGAAATCCTCCCACTGGCACACATAATCGCACAATTCACCTGCTACCAGGCCCGCCTGGAGCATGCTGTCCAGCTGCATACCCATTTCGTCGCAGCGAGTACGGGCGGCACGATGGAGACTGCTTTGGTCGCACAGAACCACAATGGCATCGGCGGGAATATAGTCAGCGGCGGTGGCCATTTCGGGATAAATGAGAGCCATGTAACGGTCGGAAGCGGGGTTATTCAGGTCGTTTTCGTATTTTTCCAGGTCTTTGGTCAGTGTGGTGATCAGCGGCTCGTTGATATTTTTTCGCCGCTTCTGCCGGGCAATCAATGCGGCAATATCCTTGCACAATCCGCTCAGACCCTTGGGATGCAGGCTGGGCTGGGTCTCGCCCACGGGCAGAATGGTGACGGCGTCGGTATTCTCGCTGCGCCGCTGGGTCTCCGGCTCGAAGTAGCCCATAGTGTCCAGTTCATCGCCAAAGAACTCCGCCCGGATGGGCCGGTCGGAAGCGGGGGAGTAAACGTCTACAATGCCGCCGCGAACGGCAAACTGGCCGGGGCCCTCTACCATGCCGCAGCGGCTGTAGCCTGCGGCGGTGAGACGGCGGGTCAGATCGTCAATGGGATATTCCCTGCCCACCTCCAATGTAAAGGCGGCGTTCATCAACACATCCTTTGGCATGGTGCGCTGACTCATGGATTCCCAAGACATCAGCTGGATGGGCGTTTCGCCCCGGGCCAGGTCGTAGAGCTGCCGCAGCCGCTTCTGCTCCCAGGCACGGGAGACCACTGCGGCATCGTACATGGTCAGGTCGCGGCCCGGCAGGATGGGAGCCGTTTCTCCCAGAAAGCCCTTCAGCTCCTCCTGGAGCCTCCGGGCAGCCATGTCATCCTGACATAAGACTACAAGAGGACGCTTGCAGTCCCGGTGCAGGCCCGCAATCATATGGCTGCGGTTGATCTGACCAATGCCGGTAACGGCCACGTTTTCCCGGTTTTCCAAGGCGGTGACCATTGCGGAATATTCAGGGATGGTTTTTAAAAGAGAGAGGAGTTGTTCCATAGTAAATACCTCATTGCTTATGGGGATCGATGTGGGTATCGACCCCTACGGAACGATTTTGGGACAACGTGACAAAGCGGAAAGGGGGATAAATACCCCCTTTCCGTGGTTTTGTGACAATATGCGATTAGGGATGCGATCCGTTGAAGCGGTTGGCGGCTTCGGGAACGCCGTAGTCGATAATGGCGAGAGCCGCATCGGCGGCATTTTCCAACGCCACTGCCAGGGCCTTTTCCTCGCTGGCGGAGAAGGTGGACAGCACCCAGTCAGCCAAGTCGTACTCAGGATTGGGCTTGGCACCCACACCGATCTTCACCCGGGGGAAGGCCTGAGAGCCAACCTCCTGGATGATGGACTTGATGCCGTTGTGACCGCCGGCGGAGCCGTCGGCCCGGATACGCAGCCGTCCGGGAGCCAGGGAAATGTCGTCGAACAGGACGATGATCCGCTGGGGCGGGATGCCAAAATACGCACTCAGCTGCAGTACACTGCGGCCCGACAGGTTCATAAAGGTCTGGGGCTTCAGCAGGAACAGCTTGGCGCCGTTGTAATTGGTCTGGCAGTACAGTCCCTGGAACTTCAGCTTGTCGATTTTACACCCCAGCTTGTCTGCCAGCAGATCCACAGCCCGGAAGCCGCAGTTGTGGCGGGTCTTTTCGTATTCCCGGCCGGGATTGCCCAGGCCCACGATGAGCCAGGCTTCGTTATTGGATTTTTTAAACACGGCTTAGAACAGGTCTGCGATGGAGGTCGCGCCGTGGATATGCTCGATGGCACGGGCGAACACGGGAGCCACATCCAGGAACTTGAGCTTGCCGCTGGGGGTATTGCCGACCTGGGGAATGGTGTTCAGGAACAGCATTTCCTTAATGGGGCTCTCTTCCAGACGCTCGTAAGCGGGGCCGGACAGAACACCATGGGTAGCGCAGGCGTAGACCTCTTTGGCACCGCCAACCTCCACCAGAGCACGGGCAGCGTTGCACAGGGAGCCGGCGGTATCCACCATGTCGTCATACAGGATGCAGGTCTTGCCTCTGACATCACCGATGATGTTCATGACCTCACAGACATTGGCCTTGGGACGACGCTTGTCAACGATAGCCAGGCCCATGTGCACCTTACCAGCAAAAGCACGGGCGCGGCCAACGGAGCCTACGTCGGGGGAGACGACCACAAAGTCGTCGTGATTGTACTGATCCTCGGGGAACTTCTTCATGTAGTAATCCACGAAGGAAACGTTACCAACCAGATGGTCCAGAGGGATGTCGAAGAAGCCCTGGATCTGGGCGGCGTGCAGGTCCATGGTCAGGACCCGGTCAGCACCGGCAGCCGTGATCATGTTGGCTACCAGCTTTGCGGAGATGGGATCGCGGGACTTGGCCTTGCGGTCCTGGCGGGCATAGCCGAAATAGGGAATAACAGCGGTGATACGGCCAGCGGATGCGCGATGGCAGGCATCGATCATAACCAGCAGTTCCATGAGATGGTCGTTGACAGGCTTACAGGTGGACTGGATCAGGAATACGTCAGCACCACGAACAGTCTCTTCCAAAGTGACGGAAGCTTCGCCGTCGGCAAAGTGCTTGACAACGGCCTTACCCATGGGCAGGCCCAGCTCCTTACAGATAGTGGCAGCGAATTCGGGGTTGGAGTTGCCGCAGAAAACCTGGATGTTTTCACCGTACGCAATCATCTAACAAATACCTCGCTTATTATAATTCTATATTTTATGTTCCGCGGGCAGAACATTCTGCTCGCTATTATGCACACATTATAGCATTGAACCGCACAAAAAAGCAACACTATATGCAAAGAAATAACGCCGAAAAAACGGCAAAGAAAGTTGGCACCTTCTGACAATCCGCCCAGAATCTGCCGAAACCTGTCAAATCCTATGATAACGAAATTTTGTTTGAAATAGGGCTTGTGACTTTTTTCGATATGTGGTATACTATACTGTAAAGAAAATTCAGGGACAGGAGGACCTTATGAACGATAAAATCAGAATTCAGGGAGCCAGAGAGAACAACCTGAAAAATGTGGATCTGACCATCCCAAGAGATAAGCTGGTGGTCTTTACGGGCCTTTCCGGCTCCGGCAAGTCCAGCCTTGCCTTTGATACCATCTATGCCGAGGGCCAGCGGCGGTATGTGGAGAGCCTCAGCTCTTATGCCCGGCAGTTTTTGGGCCAGATGGACAAGCCCGATGTGGATTCCATCGACGGCCTTTCTCCCGCCATTTCCATCGACCAGAAAACCACCTCCAAGAACCCCCGCTCCACCGTGGGAACGGTGACGGAGATTTACGATTATCTGCGTCTGCTGTGGGCAAGAGTGGGCGTTCCCCACTGCCCTAAGTGCGGCAAGGAGATCCGCCGCCAAACCATTGACCAGATCGTGGATCGGATCGAGTCCATGGGGGAGGGCACCCGTTTCATTGTTCTGTCTCCCGTGATCCGGGGAAAAAAGGGCGAGCATCAGAAGGTCTTTGAGGACGCGAGAAAGGGCGGCTTTGCCCGGGTTCGGGTGGACGGCATCCTCTACGACCTGACGGAGCAGATCAAGCCCGAAAAGAACAAAAAGCACAATATTGACCTGGTGGTGGACCGGCTTGTTCTGAAGGAAGGTCTGCGCCGCCGTCTGACGGATTCCATCGAAACGGCCTGCAGCCATTCCGGCGGCCTTGTGACCATTGAACTGCCCACGACGAAGGAGGAGCTGAGCTTCTCCCAGAACTACGCCTGTGAGGACTGCGGCATCAGCCTGACGGAGCTGGAGCCCCGGATGTTCTCCTTCAACAATCCCAGCGGTGCCTGCCCCAGCTGTACGGGTCTGGGCTTCCGGCTGGTGGCGGACGCGGATCTGGTGATCCCGGACAAGAGTAAATCCATTTTTGACGGGGCCATCCAGGCTTCCGGCTGGCAGAGTGCCCGGACGGACTCTATTTTCCGCATGTATTTCGAGGCACTTGCACAGAAATATCATTTCTCTCTGACGGCTCCCGTAAAGGATCTGCCTGACGAGGTGATGGATGTGATCCTCTACGGCACCAAGGGAGAAAAGCTGCGGATGACCTACAACCGGGGCAACGGCATGGGCGTGCTGGAACAGCCCTTTGAGGGTATTTTAAACAATATTTCCCGCCGTTATAAGGAAACCCAGTCCGATGCGGCCAGGAAAGAGCTGGAAGAGTGTATGGCTTCGGCTCCCTGTCCCCAGTGCGGCGGCGACCGGCTTTCGGACATTGCCCGGGCTGTCACCGTTGGCGACATCGGCATCATGGATTTCTGCCGCATGAGCATTCGGGACGAGCTGAATTTTATGAATAACCTCCAGCTGGAGGGCAATATGGCCCTGGTTGCGGAGCAGATCGTGAAGGAGATCAAGTCCCGGCTCCAGTTCCTGATGGATGTGGGCCTGAGCTATCTGACATTATCCCGGGCTTCCGGCACCCTCTCCGGCGGCGAGAGCCAGCGAATTCGTTTGGCTACCCAAATCGGTTCCTCCCTGATGGGCGTTCTATATATTCTGGACGAGCCCTCCATCGGTCTGCACCAGCGGGACAACGACAAGCTGCTGGGGACCCTGAAGCACCTGCGGGATCTGGGCAATACCCTGGTCGTGGTGGAGCACGACGAGGACACCATGCGGGCGGCGGACTTTATCGTGGACGTAGGCCCCGGCGCGGGCAGCCGGGGCGGTGAGATCGTGGCCAGCGGTACGCTGGACGAGATCATTGCGTGCCCCCGGTCTGTGACAGGTCAATACCTGTCCGGGTTTAAGAAAATCCCTGTGCCTTCCGCAAGACGGGCGGGCCTGGGCAAGACTCTGGCAGTCCGGGGCGCGAAGGAAAACAATTTGAAGGATGTGGACGTGGAGATCCCTCTGGGGACCCTGACCTGTGTCACCGGTGTGTCCGGCTCCGGCAAGTCCAGTCTTGTCAATGAGGTTCTGAACAAGACGCTGCTGGGTAAGCTGAACCATGCCCGTACCCGTCCCGGCGCCTGCCGCTGTGTGGAGGGTATGGAGCATCTGGACAAGGTCATCGACATCGACCAGAGCCCCATCGGCAGAACACCACGCAGCAATCCTGCCACCTATACGGGTTTGTTCAACGATATCCGGGACCTGTTTGCGTCTACCGCCGACGCGAAAATGCGGGGCTACGGCCCAGGCCGCTTCAGCTTCAATGTGAAGGGCGGCCGCTGCGAGGCCTGCTCCGGCGACGGCCTGGTGAAGATTGAAATGCATTTCCTGGCGGATGTGTATGTGCCCTGCGAGGTCTGCAAGGGTGCCCGGTACAACCGGGAGACCCTGGAAGTCCAGTACAAGGGCAAAAATATCGCCCAGGTGCTGGATATGACCGCGGAGGAGGCGGTGGATTTCTTCGAGAATCTGCCCAAGATCCGCAGAAAGGCCCAGACCCTGGTGGAGGTGGGCCTGGGCTATGTGAAGCTGGGCCAGTCCAGCACCACCCTCTCCGGCGGCGAAGCTCAGCGGGTCAAGCTGGCTACCGAGCTGTCCCGGGTATCCACAGGCAAGACCATCTATATTCTGGACGAACCTACCACCGGCCTACACGCCGCCGATGTGCACAAGCTCATCGAGGTGCTGCAGCAGCTGGTGGACGCGGGGAATACGGTGCTGGTCATCGAGCACAATCTGGATGTCATTAAGACGGCAGACTATATCATCGATCTGGGCCCCGAGGGCGGCGACGGCGGCGGTTACATCGTAGCCGCCGGCACCCCCGAGGAGGTGGCCCAGGTGGCGGAAAGCTATACGGGCCAGTATCTGAAGTCCTATTTGTAAAAAACTGCGCACCGCTTTTGCGGTGCGCAGGGTTCAGATTTCTTTGTACAGATGGACGGGAAGACGGTCGGACAGCTCCAGCAGTCCGTGATCCCGCTCCCCGGCGTAATCCACCCGCAGGACGGGGGAGCGGAGGAGGTTCTCCGTATTCTGGCGAATTGCCAGGGTCATGGTGACCCGGGTTCCGGTTCCCTCCGGCTGATCGATGAGCACTGTGCCTCCGTGGGCAGTGGCGGCGGAGCGAACCAGCACCATCCCCAGCCCCAAGCCAAATCGGTCGTCCTCAATGGCAGGCTGGCGCAGATACCGGGTAAAGACATTGCCCAGGATCCCGTCGGCGATACCGCTGCCGGTGTCCCGGATGCTGAGCCGCAGCATCCGTCCCTGACGGGTCAGGGAGGCGTCGATGGTACCCCCAACGGGAGTGAACTTGATGGAATTGGACAGAATATTCAGCACCGCCCGCTCCAGCTGGTCGGCGTCGGCAAGACAGTAGACGGTTTCTGCCAGCCCCTCATAGCGGAGCGTAAACCCTGCCGCTTCCGCCAAGCCAGCGGCTTTGGAAAAAATTTCAGCCAGCAGACTGCCGATGTTCCGGGTCTCCTGGCGGCTCATATTGCTCCGGCCCGCATCGGACATATTGCCGATTATCCGCAGCAGCCGGTACAGTCCCCGGTTCAGCCTGGCCATCTGTTCCGCCATTTCGGGAGACTGCTCCATGGCGGCCATCGTATCGGCGGTGGTCATTACGCTGTGTATTGGCTTGCGCAGCTCCATGGCGGCCAGAGCCAGGGAACGAAGCTCTTTTTGCTCGTGATCCTGATCCAGCAGAAACACATCGGTATTCTCCACCCGGGTGACGACGGCCCCCCGGGATTGGCCGGAAAGCTTCAGTGTTAGATACAGGCAGCCGCCGGAAAAGGCGGCGTATTCCTCCCGGCCTGTCAGGAGGAGGGGCTGCACACCCATTCCGGGGGCCAGGAACAGCCCTTTCGCGGCGGTGTTGACCGCTGTGACAGTATTTTCTTTTACACAAAATCCGGGCTGGGTCATCAGATCCAGCATTCCAAGCAAATCCTTTTGTTCTTCCATGATATCCTCCTGACGCTTTCTTAGCATGCGCAGAATGGGCAAAAACTTTCCCGGTGGGATTCGTGATGATTCGACTACCCATATTTTAGCGGAAACCATGGAAAATAGCAAGGGCAAACACAAGTGGAGGTGAAAAATATGTCGATGCATGACGGGCACCGCCAACGTATCCGGCAGCGGTTCCACGATGAAGGTTTGGACCATTTTACGGAGTACCAGGTACTGGAACTGCTGCTTTTTTATACCATCCCCCGAAAGGATACAAATCCCTTGGCACACATTCTCATAGACCGCTTTGGCAGTTTGGCCCAGGTGCTGGAAGCACCTATGGAGGAGCTGGTCAAGGTAGAAGGGGTCAGTGCAAACACGGCGACCTTCCTTCACCTCATCACGGATGTAGGCCGCTATTATCTGGTGAACCGTACCATGCAGTGCACCATTCTGCCTACACTGGAAAAGTGCGCCCAGTATATGGTGCCCTTTTTCTTCGGGCGCAGGGTGGAGACGGTGTTCCTGCTGTGCCTGGATGCCAAGTGCAAAGTCCTCTGCTGTAAGGAAGTGGGGGAGGGGAGTGTCAATTCCGCAGGGATATCCGTCCGAAAGATCGTGGAAACGGCCCTCGCGGCCAACGCCACCACCGTGGTGCTGGCCCACAACCACCCCAGCGGTGTGGCCCTGCCTTCCGGGGAGGACGTGCAGACTACCCGCCGCATCGCCATGGCATTGAAGGCGGTGGAGGTGAATCTGGCAGACCACATTGTGGTGGCGGACGATGACTATGTTTCCATGGCCCAGTCGGGCCAGCGGTTCGACGACTGTTTGCTGATTTAGGAGGCTTTTATGGACAAATTCAAGCTTGTTTCCCAATACAGACCCTCCGGTGATCAGCCGGAGGCTATCACTGGACTGGTGAACGGTGTCAACTGGGGGCTGCGGGAGCAGACTCTGCTGGGCGTTACCGGCTCCGGCAAGACCTTTACCATGGCGTCGGTCATCGAAAAGCTGAACCGCCCCACTTTGGTGCTAGCCCACAACAAGACCCTGGCGGCCCAGCTTTGCTCCGAGTTCCGGGAGTTTTTCCCGCACAACGCGGTGGAATATTTCATTTCCTACTACGACTATTACCAGCCAGAGGCCTATATCGCCCATACGGATACCTATATTGAAAAAGATGCCTCTGTCAATGAGGAGATCGACCGGCTGCGGCATTCGGCGACATCCGCCCTGTTTGAGCGGCGGGATGTGATCGTGGTGTCCTCCGTCAGCTGCCTCTACGGTTTGGGCGACCCCATCGACTATAAGAGCATGGTCATTTCCCTGCGAGTAGGGCAGGAGCGGCCTTTGGATGAAATTCTGAAAAAATTGACCGAAATTCGCTACGAGCGGAACGACCTGGATTTTTCCAGAAACAAGTTCCGTGTCCGGGGCGATACGCTGGAAATTTACCCTGCCTACTGGGCGGGAAAGGCCATCCGCATCGAGTTTTTCGGGGACGAGATCGACCGGATCAGCGAGATCAATGCAGTTTCCGGCATGGCGGAGCGGTATCTGGATCATATCGCCATCTACCCCGCCAGCCACTATGTGGCGTCCCGGGAAAAGCTCCAGCGGGCCATGCTGGAGATCCAGCGGGAGTGCGACGAGCAGGTGAACCGGTTCCGGGCCAACGACAAGCTGATCGAGGCCCAGCGGATCGCCCAGCGGACGGCCTATGACCTGGAAATGCTGACGGAGATCGGCTTCTGCAACGGCATCGAAAACTATTCCCGGGTCATTCAGGGCCGTGCCCCCGGTACGCCGCCCACCACACTGCTGGACTACTTCCCGGATGATTTTCTCATGTTCATTGACGAAAGCCATGTGACACTGCCCCAGTGCCGGGCCATGTATGCCGGTGACCGGAGCCGAAAGGACGCGCTGGTGAACTATGGCTTCCGCCTACCCTCGGCCTATGACAACCGGCCGCTGAATTTCAAGGAGTTTGACGAGAAGATCAATCAGGTCATCTACGTTTCCGCAACCCCCGCCGAGTACGAGCGTACCCGCTCCGGCCAGACGGTGGAGCAGGTGATCCGCCCCACGGGCCTTTTGGACCCAGAGGTGGAGGTGCGGCCCATTGAGGGACAGATCGACGACCTGATTGGGGAGATCAACGCCCGTACGGTGAAGAACGAACGGGTGCTGGTGACCACCCTGACCAAGAAAATGGCAGAGGACCTGACGGTGTACCTGCAAAAGGCGGGCGTCAAGGTCCGCTATATGCACTCGGACATCGGTGCCATGGAGCGGATGGAGATCATCCGGGATCTGCGGATGGCGAAATTTGACGTTCTCGTGGGCATTAACCTGCTTCGGGAGGGCCTTGACCTGCCGGAGGTGAGCTTGGTGGCCATTCTGGACGCGGACAAGGAAGGCTTCCTGCGCAGTGAGACCAGCCTGATCCAGACCATCGGCCGTGCCGCCCGAAACGCCGAAGGTAAGGTCATCATGTATGCGGATAATGTAACGCCCTCCATGCGTTCTGCCATGGACGAGACGGCCCGCCGCCGGGAAATTCAGGACGCCTACAACAAGGCACACGGCATTGTGCCCAAGACGGTCATCAAGTCCGTCCGGGATCTGATCGAGATTTCTTCCCCCACCGCCGAGCGGAAAGGCCGCACCGGCGTGAAGATGACCAAGGCGGAGAAGGAAAAGGAGATCGCCCGCCTGGAAAAGCAGATGAAGGAAGCGGCACGGATGATGGAATACGAATACGCCGCCGTCCTGCGTGATCAAATCATTGAACTGCGGGGCAACGGCCTGAAATAAGGAAACGCCTGGAAACGAAATCTCGTTTCCAGGCGGTCTTTTTATGCTTTGGGAAGATAGGTCAGCAGGGTTTCGTAATCCTCAGCGGTGGCCTTATCGCTCTTTCTGCTGAAGACCAGCGTCCGGCCGTCGGTTACTTTGACCACGATGCAGGTGTTCGTATCCAGGTCCGCGACGATGATGTACTCGCCCCAGGTATCGTTTTCCCATACACCGGCCCGGAGGATATCATTGTCGTAGCCGTTTTCCACCTTTTCACCGGGCTCAGCCAGTTGGGCCAGCTCGGCGGAGATGATATCCGTATAGAGAATGCTCATATTATACTTGTCGGAGATAACTACAACGGACTCGCTTTCAAAGCTGACCTTTACCTGGGTGTTGGAATCCCAGATGGCAACGGGGATCAGGATGGCGAAAAGCACCAGAACAAAACACAGCTGACGCAATACAGATTTTTTGGAGAAGGATTGCCAGAACTTCATGGTGAGATACCTACCTTACCTGTAATATGGGATATTATATCATATTTTGCCGCATATGCAAGGGAAAAGCACTGCTTTTCCGTAAAAAATCCCCTCCGAATTGCTTCGGAGGGGATTTGATCAAGAGAGGAAATTACTTAGCCTTACGGGCAGCCAGGTCGGCCTGCATCTTAGCCATGGTCTTTCTGTCCAGGTTGTAGACAATTGCCAGACCGATGAACTGGAGTACGCCAGACAGGAAGTAGAACGCAGCAGCCTGATAGCGCATACGCAGAGCGACCTCGAAGGTCTGATTGCCCTTGTTGGCTTCAACAAAGCCCAGAGCGGCAGCTACGAACAGGCCCAGAGAGGGTCCGATGCCCTGAGCGAGCTTACGGAAGAAGGAGTGCAGAGCGTAGGTGGTGCCCTCTTCGCGGACGCCGAACTTCCACTCGCCGTAGTCCATGGCATCAGCCATCAGGGACCAGGACACTGCGGAGTACAGGCCGCCGCCGACACCGGCGACCAGGGAGCAGGCAGCCCAGATCAGCATACCGGTAGTGTTGGGGGGCATGGGAACGACCAGCAGCAGGGCGTAGCCAATCATGGTGACGATGGAGCCTACAGCCACAGATTCCTTCTTGCCGTACTTCATGACGATCTTGGTGGCGAAGGGCATGAAGGCGAACATGGGGATGTAGGAAATCAGGCCCATGATACCAGACAGCTGAACGGCGTTGAAGTAGGACTGGTACATGGCGGTGGTAGCATAGGAAGCACCGTACATACCGATGAACTGACCGACGGGAGCCAAGGTGGCACCGACAGCGGCGCGGTTCTTGAAGAAGGAACCGAAGGCCTTGAAGACATTGAACTTGGGAGCATCCTCGTTGCAGTTAACATTCTGTTCAACACGGATGACGGTGTTCTTAATCATGAACTGGAAGGCAACGAAGCCGCACAGACCCATGATCAGAGCTGCCCAGAACACCACGTCTCCCTTCAGGTTCTGGTTGCCGTCGTAGATCAGGAAGGGCAGGATGATGGGGGGAACCATGTTGCCTGCCATGGAGCCAACGGAGCGGAACACGGACAGCGAAGCGCGCTCTGCGGGATCGGTGGTGATCAGGGACATGACGGAGCCGTAGGGAACGTTGGCGATGGTGTAGAAGGCATCCCACAGGATGTAGCCGACTACGAACAGGACATACTTCAGCACCATGGGAGCGCTGGGAATGGGCAGGAACATTGCGGCGCCGCCTACCAGCAGGCCGATGGAGCCAATCCAGATGTACTGCAGGAACTTGTTGCGCTTGTAGACATGCTTATCGGCGTCGACCATGGAGCCGATGACAGGGTCGTTGATCGCGTCCCAGACCTGAACGATCATCATCAGGATACCGAAGGTAACCAGAGAGACGCCCATGTACTGGGTCCAGAAGATCTGAACGGTGCTCTTCAGAGAGAAGCTCATGCAGCAGCCGAGGTCGCCTGCGGCATAAGCCAGCTTGTCCCGAATACCAAACTTGCGGTAGCCGTTGGCATCAAGCTTTGCGGATTTTGCCATAATTTCTTCCTCCTTGTTTCGTGTGGTCATGGCAGACCACTTCAATGTGACTATTATAACTTATGAACGAATTGTTACATAGGGACAAAAAGGCTCTTTTGTGTCACCTGCAAACGATTTATTACCCAATTATTTTGGACATAATCTACAAAAAGGTTGATAAATTTGGAAAATCTGTTATACTAAATAAAACAAACTTTTGTGGAGGTCGCACCATGTATAAAATGTGTAAGACGGAACAGTCAGCCCAGCGGCAGCGGCAGCTGGAGCAGGGACTTCTGCTGGCTATGCACACGCATCATTACGAGGAGATCTCCGTCAGCGATCTCTGCGACCAGCTGGAGATCCCGCGCAAGTCCTTTTACCGTTATTTCTCCAGTAAGGACGGTGCGCTCCACGCTTTGATCGACCATACCCTTCTGGAGTACGAAAGCTTTCCAAGCCTGCTGAAGTCCGGCGAAAAGCGGACCTATCAGCGGGATCTGGAGCGGTTTTTCCTGTTCTGGAAGGGACAGAAACTCCTTCTGGATGCCCTGGCCCGCAGCGAACTCAGCGGCATTCTGGTGATCCGTTCCATCGATCATGCCAAATCCGACGCGGGTTCGCCCAACCGGTTTTTGCAGCAGGAGGAGCGGCTGGCCAGGGATCATGCCACCATGTTCGGTGTCTGCGGCCTTATGTCCATGGTCCTGCAGTGGCACCATGACGGGTACAATCTGCAGCCCAGACAGATGGCGGCAATTGCCGTGCAGCTTTTGACTCAGCCCCTGTTTCAGGAAGTGGATCAATATTGATATATACTGCCCCGCCTTTGTGAATTTTGTGCAAAGGTGGGGCTCCTTTTTGGGAATTGGTGTCACAGTTGGGGCATTCTGGTGCTTCCTGCCGGAAACTGATATCCTGTATAATAAGAACGCAGGCAAATACCCTGCTGAAATGAACAAATACAGTAAGGAGAGTTGATTCCAATGGCTCAATTTGTTAAGCTCCAGGCGGAAGGTCTGACGGCCCTGCGGGAAATGGACGAGCGTCTGGTTTCCTATAATGTGGAGATGACCGAGGTCACCGGCGGCACCTTCTGGAAGGCATATTCGGAAGCACAGGTGGATGGGACCGAGGAATTCCCCGTCATCAAGGACTGGACCAATATGGGCAATCTGCAGCAGTGGTACGACCCCATCGACACTACCAATCCCCGGCTCATTAAGCTGGCAAAGGAGCTGGGTACCGCATGGGTCCGTGTTTCCGGCACCTGGGCCAATAAGACCTATTACGATTTTGAAGGCAAGTGCAACGGTGTCGTTCCCGAGGGCTTCCAGAACCTGCTGACCAAGCAGCAGTGGCTGAATCTGCTGGACTTTGTCAAGGCCATCGGGGGTAAGCTGCTGGTGTCCATCGCCAATTGCCCCGGCATCCATGCCGCCGACGAGCCCATGCCCTTCGACCAGGCTGACCTGCTGTTCCGCACCTCCAAGGAATACGGCGTGCCCATCTCCGCCGCCGAGTTCACTAACGAGCCTAACCTGATCGCCCTGTCCGGTCTGCCCCATGGCTACACCGCTGCTGACCACGCCCGTGACCATGACCTGTTCGGCGCATGGCTGAAGAAAAACTATCCCGAGTGCCTGTTCGTGGGCCCCTGCACCGTGGGCGATATCAATCTGTTCGGTTCCCTGGAGGGTGCGGGCGGCGGCATGGCAGCAGGCTTTGACATAGTCACCACCGAGCAGCTGCTGGGCGATTACAAGTCCAAGATGGATGTATTCAGCTACCATTATTACAATGGTGTTTCCGAGCGCGGTGCTGCCATGGGCGGCCACTGGCCCTATGAAGCCTGCCTGTTTGAGCAGTATCTGGCTGTGGCTGCCAACTGTGCCCGCCAGTATGTAGACCGCCGCGACAGATATGTTCCCGGCGGCCAGATGTGGGTCACCGAGTCCGGCGATGCCGGCTGCGGCGGCAATACCTGGGCTTCTACCTACGCCGATGTGCCCCGCACCCTGAACGAGCTGGGCGAATTCTCCACCGTTACCGACGGTGTGATTTTCCATAACACCCTGGCTTCCTCTGACTACGGCTTCCTGAAGCACGGCACCTTCGAGCCCCGGCCCAATTACTTTGCCGTTCTGCTGTGGAACCGGCTGATGGGTAAGACCTGCTATGCTTCCGGCGAAGAGATCCGGGAGGGTGCCCATGTCTATGTCCACTCCCGTAAGGACGGCAAGACGGGCTATGTCTATCTGGTCATCAATAACTCCGCCGAGGCTACCACTGTAGAGCTTCCCAAGGAGGCTGAGGCCTATGTTCTCACCGGCAATGGTAAGGTTCGCAGCCGTACCATGCTCTTAAACGGCAAGGAGCTGACCCTGGGCGAGAATGACACCCTGCCCGAGCTGACCCCCGTCACCGTTTCCGGCACCGTGGAGCTGCCTGCCTACGCCTGCGCATTCTACGTTCTGTAATTTTCTGTGTTATTGAGAAGAGCACCCGCCTTGGCGGGTGCTCAATTTTCTTACTGGTTTGCTTCCTTCAGCTGCTTTGCCAGAGTTTTGGTGACCTGGGCGCAGCGGTGGGCGGCGATACGCTCGAAGGTGGGGTAGTCCATTTCTGCGCTGTCGTCGGCTTTGTCGGAGATGGCCCGGAGGATCACAAAGGGAACACCGTTGCGGTAGGCGGTCTGGGCAATGGCCGCGCCCTCCATTTCGGTGCACAGGCCCTGAGTCCGTTCGATAATTTTGTTTTTTAGCTCTTTTTCTGCAACGAACTGGTCGCCGCTGGCTACACGACCAATTTTGGTGTGGCCGGGATTTACCGCTTCCGCGGCGGCGAAGGCGTAGCGGATCATGGTTTCGTCGGCAGGGAAGGCAATCACATCCATGCCGGGAACCTTGCCGCTGGGATAGCCGAAGGCGTTGCAGTCAAAGTCGTGGTACATGGCGTCCCGGCTGACCACCAGGTCGCCGATATCCAGGTCGGCGCAGAGGGAGCCTGCAATGCCGGTGTTCACCAGATGGGTGACACCATAGCAGCTGCAAAGGATCTGGGCGCACATAGCGGCGTTGACCTTGCCCACGCCGCACTGGACGATGACAACGTCCAGCCCTTCCAGTTTGCCTTCGTAAAATTCCATACCCGTCCGGGTGGAGGCGGTCATATTTTCCAGGGATTCCTTCAAGGTCTCCACTTCCACGGTCATGGCACCGATAATACCGAGTTTAGTCATAATTTTCTCCTTATTCCGGGT
The DNA here is from genome assembly GCA_017461445.1 of Oscillospiraceae bacterium. Lineage (GTDB taxonomy): Bacteria > Bacillota > Clostridia > Oscillospirales > Oscillospiraceae > Faecousia. Next base: position 26,247 of record JAFTXW010000014.1, on the reverse strand, counting down.
AAACGAGCCGGGAATCGTCAATATTTTCCAGCAGGGCGGCGTATTTTGCGCCCCAGTAATTGGCCATGGGCAGATTCATGTCCAGATAGTTGCCGCAGTCCTTTGCGCTGGCACCGGGCACCTCGCCCCGGAAATCCCGGATGAACCGGAAGCAGTTCAGCACCAGGGGAACCACATCTTTGGATTCATAGTCTCCTGCCAGCAGCAGATAGAAGCCCGTCCGGCAGCCCATTGGCCCGAAATAGAGGATTTTGTCCTTCCATTCCGTATCGTTGCGCAGGTAGGTGGCCGCCAGATGCTCTATGGTGTGCACCTCGGCAGTATTCATCACCGGCTCGTCGTTGGGCTTGGTCAGCCGCAGGTCAAAGGTGGTGACGGTCTCGAATCCAACCTTGTCCTTCCGGGAGACATACAGGCCGGGCATCAGTTTAATGTGATCTATGGTAAAGCTTGCTTTTTTTTTCATTTCTGACTCCTTAATTTCCTTATATTGTTCTCCATAACTCCACTCTCCACACTCCACTCTGAAATCAATCGTTGTGGGAACAGTTTACGGCATCGATGGCGATGACCAGCAGCAGGCCGGGCATTTCGTTGGCGGGATTCGAGTAGCGAAGAACGTAGGTGTCGCTCCAGTTGAAGAGTTCCTTGGAGATGGACATGATCTCGGTATTTCCTTGGGTCACCCGGTAGTCCCAGCCCAGGAAATCGCCCTCCACATCCCAGTTCCGGTAGTCCACCTGGTAGCGGGGCGTGAACAGGCTGAACTCCTTGCGGATGCTGCCCTGGGGCTGGCCGTTTATGACGATCTCGAATTCCGGAAGGAAGGTGAACAGCTTCTGATGGATGGAGCCTACCTCCCGCCCGGTACGCTTATCGAAAACATGGATTTGGTGCCCAAATGCGAACAGCTCCGCTTTGACCTCGTACCGGGCTTCGCCGGTCTCGTCGTAAACGTCATAGCTGTCTGTCCAGGAAAAGATACGCTGCTTGATGTACAGCTGCATAGAATCGCCCCCTTTACCTTTTATGATAGCATACAGCCCCTTTCTTTGCAAGAAAAAGCTGCACAACCGCAGGTTGAGGGCCGCTCAACTGCCCGTTGAGTAAAAAAATCCAGGGATTTAACGAACGATTGATAGCTTTTTGCGCCGATTTATGGCATGATAGAGCCAGCGAAAACAAGGAGGTAACCCTATGGAACAAACATTGGGAAAACGGATCGTAGCCAGCCGCAAGCGTCTTGGGCTGACCCAGGATCAGCTGGCGGAGCAGCTGGGTGTCACTGCCCAGGCAGTGAGCAAATGGGAAAATGACCAGTCCTGCCCGGATATCGCCATGCTGCCGAAGCTGGCGGAGATTTTCGACACAAGCACCGACGAGCTGCTGGGTGTGGAAAAGAAGCCCGTAAAGGAAGCAGAGCTGATCCCTGCAGAAGCACCTTTGGGGGAACAGAAAGCAGATGGCAGCTGGGATGCGGGCACCTGGGAATTTAAGCTGGACAACAGCCGCAAGGGTCATCTTGGTATGGCGGTGCTGGTACTGCTGGTGGGGGGACTGCTGCTGGCCGGCCAGTTTCTGGACTGGAACATCTCCTTCTGGGGCATTCTGTGGCCTTCTATCCTGTTGGTATTCGGTCTGTTCGGGGTGCTGCCGAAGCCCTCATTCTTCCGTATTGGCTGCCTGTTTTTCGGTGTGTACTTCCTGCTGGATGCACTGAATATGCTGCCGGAGGTACTGGGCCGGGGCATCGTGTTCCCGCTGATCCTGGTCGTATTCGGAATCAGCCTGCTGGCGGATGCCCTGCGCAAGCCCAGAAAGGGCCGCTTCCATCTGATCCATAACGGTAAGACCATTGCCGATTCCAGCCGCAGCTACAGTACCACCGAGGGGGAAAGCTTCGCCTGTGCCACCAGCTTCGGGGAAAATTACCGGGAGATCGCGCTGCCCCGGCTGTCCTCCGGCAGCGCGGATGTCAGCTTTGGCGAACTGACGGTGGATCTGACGAAATGCGGCGAGATCGCCGACGGCACATGCATCGATCTGAACTGTGCCTTCGGTGAGCTGGAGCTGCGTGTCCCCGGCTGCTGCCGCCTGGAGCCTGACAGCAGCACTGTCTTCGGCTCTGTGGAGGTGAAGGGCAGTCCAGCTCCCGATGCGGCGGTGACCGTGTATGTGAAGTGCGATGTAAGCTTCGGTGAGATCGAACTGAGATATATTTAAGGTGTTTCTTACATAAGATCCGTCGGGGGCCTTCCCGGCGGATTTTTGTGCATTATGGAAAGTAGTTATGTAAATCTCCCGTGCAATTCGACAATTTTCTCTTTTTTTTGGATTTCTTCTGAATCGGCTTGCTTTTTTTGACGAACGATGCTAGAATACTATTGACTATACCGTAAAGGCAGGGATTTGCTATGGCGAAAAACGATTTCGATCTCGATTTCGATTTTGAAAAAGAATATGGCTTCGACCCTAAGTCCATTCTGGACTCTGATTATAATGAGGAAGACTTGGATCTTTCCCAGTTTGATGATGAACAGCTGAGCATTGACCTGGATTCCGGGGCCAAGAGCGGCGATGAATTCGAGGACTTCAACCTGGATGATCTGGACCTGGACCTGACGGGACTGGATCTGTCCGATGTAGAGCTTCCCGACGATCTGAAACTGGAAGAAGGGGAGCCTGCGGCTCCCGCTCCCAAAGCTGAGATGGCCGAGGAGGAGCCTGCGGAAGAGGAACCTGCCGGGGATACCTTTGACTTGGATCTGGAGGAACTGACCTTCGATGACGATGAGGATGTGGACGACGACTTCGGTGAGGACGATGAACTGATGGACTTCACCCGCCGGGTCAGCTTCTTCGGCGACATCCCCAAGCAGCCTGCCACCGAGGAGCCTGCCTTCCCCCAGGAGGAACTTCCTGATTATGAGGAACCTGCGTATGAGGAGCCCGTGCACGAGGAGCCTGCGTACGAGGAGCCTTCCTTTGACCCGGAGACTCAGGATTTTGACTACGACGATGACGATGATGACGACGAGGACGACGACTTCTCCGAGGAGGAGAAGCCTGCCCGCCGCAGAAGCTCCGGGAAAAAGCGGGAGCCTGTCCAGTTCAAGATGCCGGAGATCCATTTTACCGTGCCTCCTATCTTTATGAAGCTGTATAAGCTGTACTTCCCCTCTATGGAGGAGATCGATCCCAAGCCTGAGCCCGGCAAACGCCGCCGCAGAAAGAGCAAGCTGCAGGTTTTCAAGGAGGCTTATCTGCCTGCCATCCTGGCCTGCGTTTCTCTGGTGCTGATCTTCAGCTTTATGATCGGCTCCCTCAGCAACGCTATCGAGCGGAAGCGGCAGGATGATACTGCTGCCAGCATTGCGGCCCAGCAGGCCTCCCAGGAGGCTGACCGCGCTGCTGCGGAAGCTGAGGCCCTCATCGCCGAGGCCCAGCGTCTGGCTGCCGGCTACGACTATCAGGGTGCCATTAACCTGCTGGATTCCTTCACCGGCGATGCCGCCAAGTATCCCCAGGTGACCACCATGAAGTCTGAGTACCTCAGTGCCCAGAACGGTTTGGTGGAGTGGAAGGATCTGTCCACCGTGCCCAACCTGAGCTTCCATGTACTGATCCACGATCTGACCCGTGCCCTGGCGGATACCGAAAACGGCGGCCTGTACAACCGCAATTTCGTTACCACCAGCGAGTTCTCCAAGATTCTGGAGCAGCTGTATAAGAACGGGTACGTGCTGGTGGATATGGACTGCTTCGTTTCCTCCAACACCGGTCTGGACGGCACCGAGAGCTACTATGTCAACTCCGTGTTCCTGCCTGAGGGCAAGAAGCCTTTCATGCTGACCGAGACCCTGGTCAACTACTACAGCTATATGATCGACGGCGACAACAACGGTGTGGCCGATGCCAACGGCGACGGCTTCGCAAGCAAGCTGGTGCTGGATGCCAGCGGCAGCATCAAGGCCGAGTATGTGGATGCCAACGGCCAGACCCAGGTGGGCAACTATGATCTGGTACCCATTCTGGAGGACTTTATCAAGGCCCATCCCGACTTCTGCTATCGCGATTCCCGTGCCACTCTGGCCGTCAGCGGCGAGCAGGGTGTCTTCGGCTACCGTATCAACAATACCTATGTCTCCACTATGGGCCAGACCTACGTGGATGAGCAGATTGCCCAGGCCAAGGAGCTGGTTGCCGCCCTGCGGGAGAAGGGTTACACCATCGCCTGCTACACCTTCGGCAACAAGAACTACGCCAACATCAACGCTAATAACATCCAGGCCGACATGGCTTCCTGGGCTTCCCAGATCACGCCTGTTCTGGGTGAGGTGAATACCATCGTCTTCGCCCGCGAAAGCGATATCGGCGACTACAGCGGCCCCAAGTTCACCACCCTGTACCAGAGCGGCATGCGCTTCTTCATCAAGAACGGCACCGAGCCCTACGCGGAGATCGCCGGCACCTATGTCCGTCAGACCCGTCTGATGGTCACCGGCAACACCATGGCCTGGAAGGCATCCATGTTCACCGACGACGGCCTGTTTGACCCCGTCACTGTGCTGGATCCTGCCCGCGGCAATGTACCCAACTAATCAACATGCAAAAATGCGCCGGGAAACCGGCGCATTTCCCTTATGGAGGGATCATTATGGAACTGAAACCCGGGATTTACCGGCATTTCAAGGGAAATTTGTACGAGTTGGTGGGGGTAGCTTCCCACTCGGAAACCCTGGAGCCTATGGTGGTGTATCGCGCCCTGTACGGCGAAGGGGGCCTTTGGGTTCGGCCTGCTGCCATGTGGACAGAACAAGTGGACCGGGATGACTACCACGGCCCACGGTTTCGGTATATCGGTGAAAAGACCGGCTGAATACAGCATGCAGGATGTGGAATGCGAAGGTTCCGCATCCTGCGTTTTTATCAGAACAGCCACCGTACAGTACAGCTCGCCATGAAGAAGCCAACGAAATCGGCAAACAGGGCGGCGGGAATGGTATAGCGGGTCTTTTGAATGCCCGCCGCGCCGAAGTAGACGCTGATGGTATAAAAGGTCGTTTCTGTGGAGCCCAGCATCACGGCGGCAGTTCTGCCGATCAGGGAATCTACCCCATACTCCGCCATCAGTTCCGCCCCCACTGCCAATGCCGCGCTGCCGCTGATGGGGCGGATCAGCACCAGCATGGCGGTCTCCGGGGGGATACCGAAGAAGGAGAACAAAGGAGCTGCCATGCGGCTGAGAAGCTCCACAGCCCCGGAGGCACGAAGCATGTACACCGCTGTCAGCAGCAGCACCAGCGCGGGGAGAATGGAAACCAGCAGCTTCAGCCCGTCTCCTGCCCCTTGCAGGAGGATGTCATAGGCGTTCTCCCGCTTCCGCAGAGCAGCGGCGGCGGTAAAAAACAGAATCAGGGGTACGATGTAGTCGGTCATTCTTTCCAAACCTTTCCCAGCAGCCAGGCGGCGGTCACCCCCAGCCCGGCGGAGCAGAGACTGGTGATCCACACGGCGGGCAGGATATCGAAGGGTGTGCCGCAGCCAAGGTTTGTCCGTACCGCAGCCACATTGGCCGGGATCAGCTGGATGGAGGCGGTGTTCAGCACGATAAGCCTGCACAGCTCGTCCGTAGCGGTATCGCCCCGTTTCATCCGTTTCGCGGCGGAGATCCCCATGGGGGTGGCGGCGTTGCCCAGCCCCAGAAAGTTGGCGCAGATGTTGGCACTCAAGTCCTGTGCCAGGGCACCGTCACGCTTTGTACCGGGAAACAGCCGCCCAATCAGGGGTGAAAGTAGTCGGGCCAGAGCCTGGGTCAGTCCCGCGCGCTCCATCAGTTTTCCAACACCTGTCCACAGGCAGATGGCTCCGGCCATGGATACCGCCAGCGTCACGCCCCCCTGAGCCCCCTCCACTGTGGCTGCGGCCAGCTTTGCTCCGGATCCTGTGAGAAACGAACAGAGGATACTCACCAGCACGATACCGGCCCAGATCCAGCTCATCACCATTTTTGAACCCTCCTTTTGGTGTACAATATGCTGGAATTAGCTTAAAATGAATGGATAATTTCGACAAAATGTGCTTTTTTTAGCAAAAAGTATTTGACAGGGTGTAATGCAGTCGGTATAATGATAAAAACGATAAGTCGTTACGGGGCCGACCCGGCGATGTTCGTTTCACTTTGGGAGGAGGCTGGCCGCAATGAAGTCTACAGGCATTATTCGTAAAGTGGATGATCTTGGCAGGATCGTTCTGCCGATCGAGCTGCGCCGCACGCTGGATATTGCCGAACGGGATGAGCTGGAGATCTATATGGAGAACGACCGCATCGTCCTGCAGAAGTATGAACCTGCCTGCATTTTCTGTGGATCGTCCCGCGGGCTGATCACGTACGAGAGAAAAAACGTGTGTCAGGACTGCGTTAAGAAAATGACGGAAATTTAATAAAAAGACGCTGAATGACGAAGGTCATTCAGCGTCTTTCAATGCGGCGTCATAAACCACGTTTTTAGGAAGATCCAGTTCTTTGGCGGTCTGCTTCACCGCGTCCTTGCGGCTAAGGCCCTCCGCCATCAGCTGGGCCACCCGGGCGGCGGCATCGGCTTCGGAGGCCGTTTCCTTTTCTTCGGCAGGCGCACCGGCTACCACCAGGACGAACTCACCCTTGGGGGGATTCTCTGCGTATTTTTCTACCGCCTGTCCCAGGGTGGTGCGGACGACTTCCTCGTGGAGCTTGGTCAGCTCCCGGCACAGGCTGATGGGCCGGTCGGGGCCAAAGGCCTCCGTCAGATCCTCCAGGGTGGAGAGAAGCTTGTGGGGGGCTTCGTAGAAGATCATGGTTCGCTGTTCCTTTTTCAGGGATTCCAGATGCTCCCGGCGGCTCTTTTTGGCGGTGGACAGGAAGCCCTCGAAGCAGAACCGTCCCGTGGCCTGGCCGGAAATGCTGAGAGCCGTGATGGCGGCGCAGGGGCCGGGGATGGCGCAGACGGTGATGCCTGCGGCGGCGCACTGCTTCACCAGATCTTCGCCGGGGTCGGAAATGGCTGGGCTTCCAGCGTCGGACACCAGGGCGCAGGTCTCGCCTGCCAGGATCCGCTCGACAATTTTATCGCCCTTGAAGGCCTTGTTATGCTCATAGTAGCTGACAAGGCTTTTTTTGATGCCCAGATGGTTTAAAAGCTTCAGGGATACCCGGGTATCCTCGGCGGCAATGAAATCCGCCTGTTCCAGGGTCTCCCGGCAGCGGATGGAGATGTCCCCCAGGTTGCCGATGGGGGTGGGGACGAGATAGAGCATACCTGCCATGTTTGACCTCCTTGTTTTTGAGAGTGAAGAGTAGAGTTAATTAGGAATTATTTTGATATCTTACTGGATATGGTAAACATCTTTATAAAAGGATGTGGGGGTTCCGTTTTTGTCGAAAAGGGCCTGTTCTTCGATTTTTAGGCCGGGTTTTGCGCCTTTGCGCAGGTGCAGGAGGATAAGGGTGATGGGGCCGCCCGCTTTGTGGCGCAGGAGACACAGACGCTTGGCTTCCAGGCCGTTTTCCGCGCAGCGGGCGATAATCTCCGCCAGCCGCTCCGGACGGTGAACGAGAAAAAAGTCGCCGCCGTATTTCAGGGCCCAGGCGGCAGAACTGCACAGGTCTGCCAGGGTGCATTGTTCCTCCCGCCGGGCGGCGGAGAGGCTCCGGCTGGCAGGGCCGCCGGAAAAATAGGGAGGATTGGAGATAATACAGGAAAAACTGCCGGGGACAAAATAGTTGGAAACCTGACGCAGGTTGGCACATATACTTTCCATACGGTGTTCCAGTCCGTTGCGGCGGATGTTGGCAAGCGCGGCTTCGTGGGCAATTTCATCCAGCTCCATGCCGGTGATGGCGCAGCCGGAGTCCTTGGCGCACAACAGCAGCCCCAGGGTGCCGCAGCCGGAGCCCAGATCCAGCACCCGGGCGTTTCTGGGAAGCCGGGCAAAGTGGGCAAGCACCATGGAATCGGTGCTCAGGGGGAAGCAGCCCTCTCCCAGGCTGATGGTAAATCCGTTGGGTAAGGTTTCCATAAGCAGCTCCAATGCAGAAAATAGGCCTGCGCAATTGCTTGCGCAGGCCGATTCATGGTCTGTAGAAGAATTAGCCTTCCTCGATAGCTTCGGTGGGGCACTGATCGGCGCAGGAGCCGCAGGAAACGCAGACATCGGGATCGATGACGTACTTGTCCTCACCCTCGGAAATAGCCTCGACGGGGCACTGGTCGGCGCAGGAACCGCACTTGACGCAAGCGTCAGTAATGTTGTAAGCCATGATATTACCTCCATGAATATATGAATAGTACACGTTATGTATAACGTACTTTTATTCTAGCATGTATTTCCGAAAATGCAATTCCTTTTTTGAAAAGATTCGAATAAATTTTTGCCTGTATGGCAAAAATTTTTCGGAAAAGGGAGGGATTTGGTGCGTTATCATATGCTAACTGCCGAATTAATACAACTTTCCGGGCAGAAAGCCAGACACTTTGGACACAGCTATGTAGGCTCCGCTCACCTGCTGTCGGCACTGGTATCCATGCCCGGTGGAACGGGACAGCTGCTGCGTTCATTGGGGATCGACCCGGGTCTGACAGACGCTATGGCCCAGCTGCTCTATGGGGCGGGAACCCCGGATCTGCCCTTGCCCCAAGGCCTGACCCCGGAGGCGAGAGCCATCCTTCGGGGAGCTGCGGAGGAGGCGAGGGAGCAGTGCTGCCGGGAGATCCGGCCTGTCCATGTGCTGCTGGCCCTTTCCCGGCGGGAGCATTCAGCGGCGGGGGAGCTGCTGCGGCTCAGCGGTATCACAGGGGACACCCTGTTCACACATACCATTGAATACATGCGGTGGGAGGATTCTCCTGCCCCGCGCGCAAAAAAGGAGGCGGTCGCAACGAAACTTTTGGAGCAGTTCAGCGAGGATCTGATCGTAAAGGCATCCGGCATGGACCCGGTCATCGGCCGGGACCGGGAAATTGATACGGTCATCGGCATCCTGTGCCGGAAGAACAAGAATAACCCGGCCCTGGTGGGGGAGCCGGGGGTGGGCAAGACGGCCATTGCCGAGGGACTGGCCCAGCGTATGGCGGTGGGCAATGTGCCGCCGCAGCTGAAGGACAAGCGGCTGGTGAGCCTGAACATGGCCAACCTGGTGGCGGGCACCAAATACCGGGGCGAATTCGAGGAGCGGCTGCGGGATGTGCTGGCGGAGATCAAACGCAGCGGGGATGTGATCCTTTTTGTAGATGAAATGCACACCATTGTGGGGGCAGGAGCCGCCGAGGGAGCCATTGACGCGGCAAACATCTTTAAGCCCGCCCTGGGCCGTGGAGAGCTGCAGATGCTGGGTGCCACCACCCGGGAGGAATACCGCCGGTATATCGAAAAGGATGCGGCATTGGAGCGGCGGTTCCGCCCGGTGGCGGTGGAGGAGCCGGAGAAGGATACCACCCTGGCCATTCTGCGGGCCTTAAAGCCGGGATTGGAGCGGCACCACCATCTTCGGATCACCGAGGATGCCTTAAAGGAGGCGGTGCGGCTTTCAGTGCGGTATCTGCCGGATCTGTATCTGCCCGACAAGGCCATTGACCTGCTGGATGAGGGCGCGGCCCACGCCCGGATGGAGGAGATGAACCAGGGCCGGGGCGGTGCGGCCCGGAAGGAGCTGGAGCAGGAGCTTCAGGGAGCCGTCCGGGAACGGAAATTTGAAAAAGCTGCTGAATTGCGGGACAAAATGCAGCATATGGTGGCAAAATCCTCCGAAAACCACCGCAGCAAGGCAGTGACGGCGGGGGATATCGCCTGGGTGGTCTCCGCCCGGACGGGTATTCCCGTGGGAAAGCTGACTGCCGGAGAGCGGGAGCGGCTGCTGGGGCTGGAAGGAATTCTCTCTGCCCATGTGGTAGGCCAGCAGAAGGCGGTGTCCGCCGTGGCGGAGGCGGTACGCCGGGGCTATTCTGGCATCCGGGACGGCTCCCGGCCTATTGCCTGTATGCTGTTCACCGGGCCTACTGGAGTGGGCAAAACGGAGCTGTGCCGTGCACTGGCAACGGAGATCTACGGCAGCAAGGAGGCCATGATCCGCCTGGACATGACGGAATATATGGAAAAGCAGTCGGTATCCCGGCTCATCGGTGCCCCTCCCGGCTATGTAGGTTATGAGGAGGGAGGCAAGCTGACGGAGGCGGTGCGCCGCCGTCCCTACTGTCTGGTGCTGCTGGACGAGCTGGAAAAAGCCCACCCCGATGTGCTGGGTATCCTTCTTCAAATCATGGAAGAGGGCTGCCTGACGGATTCCACAGGACGGCGGGTCAGCTTCAAAAACGCCATCGTGGTCATGACCTCCAATGTGGGCGGTCAGCAGCGGGGGGAGGGCCTGGGCTTCTGTGCCGCGGGCCGGGAGGCAGAGTTGGACGGGGCTGTCCGGCAGGCCTTTACCCCGGAATTTCTGGGGCGGCTGGATCAGACTGTGGCCTTTGAGAAGCTGGGCAATGGGGCTATGGAGGCCATCGCCTGGAAATACCTCCATCAGCTGCAGGAGCGGACCGCGGCTGCCGGAACCCAACTGCAGATCCCCCAGGAACTGGCGGGGATCCTGTGCCGCCGCTGCGGGGCGAAGGACGGCGCACGGCAGCTGCGGCGGCTGGTGCAGACGGAGGTGGAGGGCCCGCTGGCGAGCTTTTTGCTCCGGTGCAGCCGCCGTCCTGCCCGGCTGAAGCTGAAAACCGACGGGAAAGAGATCACCTTTTGTTCGTAATTTTATAGAACATCTGTTTAAAAATGTGGAAAACAGGGTGGTTTTTCCGGGAAATTTGAAAATTCCAAAGAAAAAAGATTGATTTTTTTAATTCGGGGTTGTATACTGTCTGTAAATGGAGCAAAATGGCGGTAAAGTGGAGCAAAATGGAATGGAGGTGAGCACATGATCGGCAAATACAGCGCGAAACTGGACGACAAGAACCGTTTGTTCGTCCCGTCCAAGCTGCGCGGGGAGCTGGGGGAGAATTTTTACGTTACCCTGGGTGTCAACTGCGGCCATCGGTGTCTCACCGTTTACACTGCCGAGGAATGGGACCGGCTCAGTGCCAACTTCAATGCCCTGAGCATTTCCCAGCGGGCAGGTGCCACCAGCCTGATTTTTATGAACGCCGCCGAGTGTACCCCCGACAAGCAGTTTCGCTTCGCTCTGACCCCATTCCTCATCAACTACGCCGGTATCGACCGGGAGGTCATGATCGTGGGCCGGGCCGGACAGGCGGAAATTTGGGACGCAGAGGAATTTGCGGCCTTCGAGGCGGAGAACCTGACCCCCGAAAAGCTGTTGGCATCTCTGGAGGCAATTGGCCTATGAGTGACTTTCATCATGTTTCCGTGCTGCTGGAGGAGTGCATCGAAGGGCTGAACATCAAGCCCGACGGCATCTATGTGGACGGCACTCTGGGCGGCGCGGGCCATTCCAGCCGCATCGCGGCAAAGCTCACCACCGGCCGCCATATCGGTATCGACCGGGATCCCGTGGCACTGAAGGCTGCGGCGGAGCGGCTGGCCCCCTATGCTGACCGGGTGACGCTGGTTCATTCCAATTTCTGCGAGATCGCAAAAGTTCTGGACGATTTGAATATTGAAGGTGTAGACGGCATCCTGCTGGATTTGGGTGTTTCGTCTCCCCAGCTGGACGACGGAGAGCGGGGCTTTTCCTATATGGTGGATGCCCCTCTGGATATGCGCATGAACAATGAGGATTCCCTCAGTGCGGATACGGTCGTGAACACCTGGTCCTACGAGGAGCTGAAAAAGATCCTCTACGAATACGGCGAGGAGCGTTACGCCCCCAAAATCGCGGCAGCCATCTGCAGCCGCCGGGAGCAGAAGCCCATTGAGACCACTCTCGAACTGGTGGACATCATCCGCTCCGCCATGCCTCCCGCGGCCCTGCGGGAGAAGCAGCACCCCGCTAAGCGCAGCTTCCAGGCTATTCGTATCGCCGTCAACGATGAGCTGAACTCCGTGGCAAAGGTCATGGAGGATGCCATCCCCCGGCTCAACAAGGGCGGACGGTTGGCGGTGATCACCTTCCATTCCCTGGAAGACCGCATTGTAAAGAATGCAATGGCAAGTGCCGCCAAGGGCTGCACCTGCCCTCCTAATTTCCCCGTCTGTGTATGCGGGAAAAAGCCCCAGGTCAAGCTCATTACCCGAAAGCCCATCGTTTCCGGGGATGCTGAGCTGGAGCGGAACCCCAGAGCCAGAAGCGCGAAGCTTCGGATCTGTGAAAAAATCTGAGTAGCCCAAAAGGGGAGAACACCATGGTTCGTAAACCCGATATCCAATATGTCGGTCAGTTCTATGTACACGGAAGTGAAGCACAGCAGCTGGCACCCGAGCAGGAAAAAAAGCAGCCAAAGACCCGGCTGCCGTTGGTGCACATCGAAAAAATCCAGCAGATATCTCTGGATCCCGTTGCCATCGCGGGCCTTCTGGTTGCCGTGTTTATGCTGGTGACTCTGGTGATCGGCACCCTTTCCGTGCAGAATGCCTGGCAGGATTACCGGGCTATGGAGAGCTATGTGTCCAATCTTCGGCGGGAGAATGCCCAGCTGGAGAGCAGCTACCGGGCCAGCTACAACATGGACGAGATCATCGCCACGGCGAACACCATGGGCCTGATACCAAGATCCGAGGCGCAGACCATTTCTATCACCGTTACCGTGCCGGAACCGGAGCAGGAGCCTACCATCTGGGAGGATTTTATCTGGTTTATCAAGGGCTTGTTCGCATAAAGAGAGCCCGTCCCCATACAATGAAGATAGCAGCTGCAATGGGCGGCGAGGGTTTCCCTTGCTGCCCATTCGTGGATTTTCCGGGCAGCTGCCGATCTTTGGGAAAGGCCGGTGGCTTATGGGGAAAAAAGGGGAAACCAGGCGGGAATACGGCCGCCTGCGGCTGGACAGCGGACAGCATCACCGTATTCTGTTGACGGGACTTCTGCTGGGACTGCTGGCATTCGTGCCGGTCATCTGGCGGCTGTATGACCTGATGGTGGAAAACTATGATTACTACGCAAATCTTGCCCTGCGGAACCAGACCCGCACCACCAGGGTGGAGGCGGACCGGGGCAACATCTACGACTGCAACATGAACATTCTTGCCACCTCTGTGAGCGTGGAGAATGTGTACTTAGACCCCCACGAATTGAAGCAGTCCAAGGCGGATATTGAGGCAATATCCGAAGCTTTGGGGGAGATTTTGGACAAGGATCCAGCCTGGATCGCGGAACAGGCTGCGGACATCAAACAGCGGTATAAGCAGGTAGGCTCCCGCATCGACGAGGAGACTGCCGCGACGATTCGCGATTATATCAATGAGAACGACATTTCCGGCATCCATTTGGAGCCGACTTCCCAGCGAACCTATCCCTTCGGTACCCTGGCCGCCCAGGTCATTGGCTTTACCAACGCTTCCAACGAGGGCTCCGAAGGGGTGGAGGCTGCCTATAACAGTTACCTTTCCGGTAGCACCGGGAAGGTCATCACCACCAAGGGCAACAACGAAATGGATATGCCCTTCTCCTATGAAAATTACATCTCCTCCCGTCAGGGGGACAGTGTGATATTGACCCTGGACACCACCGTGCAGGCCTGTCTGGAAAAGCAGATGGAGGCAGCCATTGCCCGGTATGATGTACGCAACGGTGCCTTCGGGCTGGTCATGAACTGCAAGACCGGAGAAATCCTCGCTATGGCCACCCTGGGCAGCTACGACCCCAATAACTATCTGGAATTGACCGATCCCAACGCGATTGTGGAAGTTGAGCAGCTGAAGCAGGAATACCTGTCCCAGCCCGAGGGAAGCGAAGCCTATACCCAGGGAAAGAAGGCCTACAGCGAGGCCCTCTCTGCCGCCCGGCTGAAACAGTGGCGAAACCGGGTACTGTCTGACGGCTATGAGCCGGGTTCCACCTTTAAGGTGCTGACCATGGCGGCGGCTCTGGATTGCGGGGCCATTGACCTCAATACCAGCTTCCATTGCTCCGGCTCCGAGCAGATCCCAGGACGCTCCCAGCTGCTGCACTGTTGGCGGTCTACAGGCCACGGGGCGGAGCAGACTCCACAAGCTCTGCAAAACTCCTGCAACATCGCCTTTGCCCACATTGCTCTGAAATTGGGGGGCGAAAGGTTCTATGAATATATTGAAAAATTTGGTATACTGGAAAAGACCGGCGTTGATCTCGCGGGAGAAAGCAAGGGCATCTTCTTCGATAAGTCGCTGGTGACGGATACGGACAAGTGGGGCACAGCCTCCCTGACCTCCGGCTCCTTCGGCCAGACCTTTAAAATCACCCCCTTGCAGCTGGTGCGGGCCATTGCTTCCGTGGTCAACGGCGGGTATCTTTTGGAGCCTTACATTGTCTCTGAAATTGTGGATGCCGATGGCAATACGGTTTTGAAGCAGGAGCCCACCGTGGTGCGCCAGACTATCAGCAAGGAGACCTCCGACACCATGCGGGAGCTGATCCGCTCGGTGGTTACGGAAGGCACGGCGAAAAACGCCTCCGTGGCGGGCTTTTCCATTGGCGGCAAGACCGGTACCAGCGAAAAAATTGACGTTTTCGACGAGAACGGCCAGCGGGTGCAGGATAAGATCGTCTCCTTTGTGGGCATTGCCCCCATGGAGGATCCGGAATATATCGTGCTGGTGGCCCTGGACACCCCCTCCCGGGAGACGGGAATTTACATCTCCGGCGGCGTCATGGCGGCACCTACCGTTGGCGCGGTGATGGCGGACATCCTACCCTACCTGGGTGTAGAGCGAACCTTCTCGGAGGAGGATATCGCCGGGCAGGAAGTGGTTATGGAAGACCTGACGGGACTGACGAAGGAAGAAACGGAGCAGCGGCTCCGGGCTCTGGGCCTGACTGCAGCGTTCTCCGGGACAGAGGAGACCGTTACCGGACAGCTTCCCGCGGCGGGACAGACCGTTCCCGGCGGGAGCCAGGTGCTGGTGTATCTGGGAGAGGAAACCACGGAAGAATTGGTAGCCGTCCCGGATTTCACCGGCATGAACCGCCAGCAGGCCAGTGACGCAGCAGGAAAGCTGGGGCTGTACATTCTGGTGACGGGCAATACGGAGGTTTCGACCGCCGTTACCGTTACCGCCCAGAGCGAGCCAAAGGATACACAGGTTCTCAGAGGAACGACCATCACACTGGAATTTGCCGACACGACAGCGAATGATTAGAGTTGAAAATTGAAAGTTGAAAATTATGAGGACTTTCTTATGAAATTGAGAGATTTATTGAAGAATATCGGGGTACTGGAGTGTACCGCTGATCCGGAACTGGATATTGAAAATATTTATTATGATTCCCGGAAGGTGACGGCGGGGAGCCTGTTTGTTGCCATCTCCGGCTTTGCTTCTGACGGAAACCGCTTCATTCCCATGGCTATGGAAAAGGGGGCAGCGGTGGTGGTCACGGCGAAGAAACCGGATGTGGATGTGCCCTATGTGCTGGTGGAGTCTGACCGGATGGCCCTGGCTATGCTGGGCTGTAATTTCTACGGCCACCCGGCAAAGTCCATGACCATGATCGGCGTTACGGGCACCAACGGCAAGACCTCCACCACACTGCTTCTCAAGCAGGTGCTGGAAACCTGCCTGGGAGCGAAGGTCGGTTTGATCGGCACCATGGCGAATATGGTAGGCGACGAGATCATTCCCACCGAGCGGACCACCCCGGAAAGCTTCGAGCTGCAGGGCCTGTTCGCCCGGATGCGGGACGCGGGCTGCACCCATGTGGTGATGGAGGTTTCCAGCCATGCCATCTCCCTGGATCGGATCGGCGGCGTGCATTTTGATATTGCCGCCTTTACCAACCTGACGGAGGATCATCTGGACTTCCACAAGACCATGGATGCCTACTGCGACGCGAAAGCCGAGCTGTTCCGCCGCTGTGACAAGGCGGTGGTCAACCGGGATGACAGCTATTCAGGCAGAATTCTGGACACTGCCGCCTGCCCGGTGCTGACCACCTCCGTGGTAGAAGAGGCGGGGCTGTATGCCAAAGATCTGGAGCTTCTCTCCGAGGGCATCCGCTTTACCGCCGTCAGCGGGGAAGAGACTGCTGATGTCCATGTGCCGATTCCTGGCAAGTTTACCGTTTACAACACCCTGACGGTCATGGGCATTGCCAAACAGCTGGGTATTTCCCTTGCGGACTGCGCCGCTGCTCTGGCGAAGGTACAGGGGGTCAAGGGCCGCGTGGAAGTAGTTCCCACCCCCGAAACGCCCTATTCCGTCCTGATCGACTACGCCCATACCCCCGACGGTCTGGAAAACGTGCTGTCCTCCGTAAAGGATTTCTGTAAGGGGCGGCTGATTTCCGTCTTTGGCTGCGGCGGCGACCGGGATCCTATGAAGCGGCCCATTATGGGCGAGATCGGTGTGAAGCTTTCCGATATTGCCATCATCACCTCCGACAATCCCCGCACCGAGGACCCCATGGCCATCATTGAGGATATCCTGAAAGGGGTAAAACAGGAATACGGGGAATATATTGTTATGGAAGATCGCCGCGCTGCCATCAGATATGCTATGGACATTGCGGAAAAAGATGATATAATTGTATTGGCAGGAAAGGGCCATGAGACCTACCAGGAGATCAATGGTCACAAATACCATTTGGATGAACGGGACGAAGTCGCAGCCCACCTGCAGGAATCGAGGAACCAAAATGGGTAAGATCACACTGAAACAGGCTGCCCAGTGGTGCGGCGGCCGTGTGGACGAAAAATACGCCGACGTGGAGTTCTTGGGTGCCAACAACGATACCCGTGTTTTGCAGCCGGGGCAGCTGTTCATCGTGCTGCAAGGAGCGAGAGACGGTCACGACTTTATTCCCGCCGCCATGGAAAAGGGTGCAGCCGCCGTGCTGTGCAGCCGGAAGGTGGGGGACTACCCTGCCATCTATGTGGACGATCCCCGGACGGCCCTGGGCAATATCGCCAGGGAAGAAATCCGCCGCCTTGGCTGCAAGGTGGTGGGCATTACCGGCTCCGTGGGTAAAAGCACCACCAAGGAAATGATCGCCTGCGTGCTGGAAAGCACATTTAAGGTCAGCAAGACCCCCGCCAACCACAACAACGACATCGGCATGCCTATGGCGATTCTTGCCATGCCGGAGGACACAGAAGTGGCTGTGCTGGAAATGGGCATGAATCATTTCGGCGAGATCGAGTACCTCTCCAAGATCGCGAAGCCCGATGTGGCGGTAATCATCAACATCGGAACCATGCACATCGAGTTCCTGGGTACCCAGAAGGGTATTCGCCAGGCGAAAATGGAGATCGTCAAGGGCATGAGCCCCCTGGGTATGCTGCTTTTAAACGGCGATGATATCCTGCTGCGCTATCTGGATGAGGAGCCCCTCCAGCGGATTACCTACTTCGGCCAAAGCGACGGCTGTGCCGTCCGGGCTTACGATGTGGTGCAGGATGGGGAGTGGCTGAAATTCCGGGCAGAGGCGGGAAGGCTCCGCTTCCCGGTGGAGATGCACCTGGAGGGCGAGCACTTTGTGAACGATGCCATGGCTGCCATCACCGTGGGATTGAAGCTGGCGGTATCCGTGGAGCGGATCCAGACCAGCTTGGCTCAGTTTCAGAATATGTCCGGCCGTCAGGAGATCTTCCAGCAGGATGGCTATACCATCATCAAGGACTGCTATAACGCGGGTCCTGAATCCATGGCTGCGGCTTTGGCGGTGCTGGGCAACAAGCCGGGACGGCGCATTGCCGTGCTGGGTGATATGCTGGAGCTGGGCGACTGCGCCCAGGCGGAGCACTACCGCATCGGCCGCATTGCCGCAGAGAAGGCGGATATGGTGTTCGCCTACGGCCCCAACGGCAAGCGGGTGCTGAACGGCACCATCACCAGCGGTATGCCCGAAAGCAAAAGCCGGGCCTTTGAGGACCGGGATGCCCTGATCGAGGCACTGAAGCGGGCGGCAAAGCCCGGGGACGTTATGCTGTTCAAAGGCAGCCGGGGTATGCACATGGAACTGATTTTAGAAGGCTTCCTGAAGAAAGAGTAAATGGAGGAACCACATATGACAAAGGTTTTACTTACAGCGGCCCTTTCCTGCGGCCTGTCCGCAGTTATCGGTTATTTTCTGCTGCCGGTGCTGCGGGCACTGAAGGCAGGTCAGTCCATCCGTGAGGTGGGCCCCACCTGGCACAACAATAAGGCTGGCACCCCCATGATGGGCGGCCTGATGTTCATTTTCGCATCCAGTCTGGCGATGCTGCTCAATGTGTTTGCCATGGAGGACCTTTCGCCTATCCTCGTGCTGGTGATGGCATCGAGCTTCGGCTTCATCGGCTTCCTGGACGACTTCACTAAAATCAAGTATAAGCGCAATCTGGGCCTGACCTCCCTGCAGAAGGCCATGCTCCAGATGATGATTTCCGCCATTTTCCTGTATGTCATGTACAGGAGCGGCAGCATGTCCACCGAGTTGTACATCCCCTTCGTTGACCTGAGCTTTACCCTGCACCCCATCGTGTATATTTTCTTTGCCATGTTCGTTATGGTGGGCTGTGACAACGCGGTGAACCTGACCGACGGCGTGGACGGCCTGTGCGGCTCCGTTACCATCCCCGTTATGGTGTTCTTCACCGCTGCCGCCGTAGCCATGGGCAAGTATGACCTGGCCCTGCTGCCTGCGTCTCTGGCAGGCGGTCTGGTGGCTTATCTGTTCTACAACTGGCATCCTGCCAAGGTCTTTATGGGCGATACCGGCTCCCTGTTCCTGGGCGGCGTCATCTGCGGCCTGGCCTTCGCACTGGACATGCCCCTGATTTTAATCCTGGTCGGCATCGTGTACATCGTGGAGACCCTGTCCGTCATTTTGCAGGTGGGCTATTTCAAGCTGACCCACGGCAAGCGGCTGTTCAAAATGTCCCCCATCCACCATCATTTTGAGATGTGCGGCTGGAAAGAAGTGAAGATCGTCCTGGTCTTTACCGCTGTGTCCGCCCTGATGTGCCTGGTAGCCTGGTTCGGTATTGCTGGTTTGATCGCTTGATAAACTGATCGCGTAGGGGCGACCCTTGCGGTCGCCCGGTGATTTTGTGCATACAAAATCACACCGCCGAAGGCGGCTGAACAGATCGGGTCGGCTGCGCCGCCCCCGGGCGACCGCAAGGGTCGCCCCTACGTGAAGCGTTGAAAGGAGTTTCTTGTGGCAGCAGAACGTGCTCTGCGTGCCAAAGAGGACCGCCGCCCCTGGGCGGGGGAAAAAGTTGACTATCCCTTTCTGTTTCTGGTGCTGCTTCTGCTTGTGGTGGGACTGGCGATGCTCTATTCTGCCAGCTACGCCCAGAGCGAATACGACACCGGGTACGAAATTTCTACCAAATATCTGCAAAAGCAGGCAGTCTGCGCCGTTATTGGCCTGATCGCCATGTATATTTTCAGCCGCATTCCCGCACAGTTCTGGTACAGAACGGCCTGGCCGCTCTACGGCATCAGCATCGTGCTGCTGCTTTCCGTGCTGGTCATCGGTGAGGAGGTCAACGGCGCGAAGCGGTGGATCAACCTGGCGGGCATTCAATTTCAGCCCTCCGAGATCGCGAAATTTACCATGATCGTCCTGTTTGCCCGGCTCACACGGGGCTTTGGGCAGCGGGCGCAGAAATTCCGCTACGGCGTGCTGGGCTTCGGTTTTGCGCTGCTGGGCATTCTGGTGCCGCTGGCACTGGAAAAGCATCTGTCCGCAATCATGCTCATGGGCATGGTGGCGGTGGTGATGATGTTCGTGGCAGGCACCAGCCCCAAGTGGCTCCTGGCGGGAGCCGGGGCGGCGGCTGTGTTCGTCGTCATTTACATCACCTTTATGGGCTATGCCGGTGACCGGGTCACGGCGTGGCTCCATCCGGAGCTGGACCCGGGCGATACCGGGTATCAGATCCTGCAATCCCTCTATGCCATCGGCTCGGGAGGCCTGTTCGGCTTGGGCTATGGAAAATCCCGGCAGAAATACCTGTATCTGCCTTTTCAGTACAACGACTATATCTTCGCGGTGATCTGTGAGGAACTGGGCCTTGTGGGCGCGGCGTGCATCGTCATGCTGTTTGCCGTTACCATCCTCCGGGGCTACTGGATCGCCCTCCGGGCACGGGACCGGTTCTCCACCGTCCTTGCCGCCGGGCTTGTGACGCTGATCGCAGTTCAGACCATCCTGAACCTGTGCGTGGTCACCAATCTGCTCCCCTCCACCGGCATTGCCCTGCCCTTCTTTTCCTACGGCGGTACGGCCCTGGCGGTGAACTTGGGGGAGATGGGCATTGTACTGAGTATATCGAGAACACGGAACCAGAGAAAAATACAGGAGGTTTAACATATGAATTTGATTTTTACCTGCGGCGGCACGGCCGGACATATCAACCCTGCCATCGCAGTTGCCAATATGATGAAGGAGCGTTATCCTGACGCGAACATTCTTTTTATCGGCGCGACGGGCCGCATGGAGGAAAAGCTGGTGCCCCAGGCGGGCTATGAGCTGAAATGCCTGCCCGGCTCCGGCCTCAGCCGGGGCAAAAACCTGGCGGCGATCAAGAAAAACCTGTACGCCGTCAAGTGCGTTCTCAGCGCGGTAGGGGCGTGCAAGAAGATTTATAAAGAATTTAAGCCCGATGCCGTTATCGGCACCGGTGGTTATGCCAGTTTCCCGGCTCTCTATGCCGCCCAGTCCATGGGCATCCCCACCTGCGTCCATGAAAGCAACGCCCTCCCGGGCGTTACCACCAAGCTGGCAGCCAATAAGGCTACCCGGGTGCTGGTGGCCTTCGAGGAAAGCGTCAAGCATTACAAGAACCCCGAAAAGGTGGAAGTGGTGGGTATGCCCGTCCGCCGGGAGTTCATCTACACGAAGCGGGAGAATGCCCGTAAGGAGCTTGGGCTTGACAGCCGTCCTCTGGTGGTCTCCGCCTTCGGCAGCCTGGGTGCGAAAGTGATGAACGAGACTATGGCGGGCCTCTTTGCGTTGGAGCAGGAGGCAGGCTTCCCTTACCAGCACATCCACGCCACCGGCAGCTTCGGCTGGGAGTGGATGCCCGGTCTGGTGAAGGAGAAGGGCGTTGACCTGGAAGCGGCCAAGAGTATTGACATGCGGGAGTATATTTATAATATGCCCACCGTCATGGCGGCGGCGGATGTGATTATCAGCCGGGCCGGTGCCTCCACCTGCAACGAGATCGGTGCGGCAGGCATCCCCAGCATTCTGATCCCTTCTCCCAACGTGACCGCGAACCATCAGGAGAAAAACGCCCGTGTCCTGTCCGACCGGGATGCGGCGGTGCTGGTGCTGGAAACCGACTGCACCCCCGAGAAAATCTTCGCGGAGATCAACGGCCTGCTGGCAGATGATGCCCGCCGGGTGAACATGAAAAAGACCCTGCATGAGATGGTCCGGCTGGATTCCACCGAGCGGATCTGCGATATCGTGGAGGAGATCAGCAAACGATAACCACCTTCCAGGAGGAAACAGATATGGATACAACACAGAAGAATCGGGAAGCGGCCCGGCAGCAGGAGCGTCCCAGCCGCTCCGCCGGGGAAAGGCAGGCTGCTGCTGACGCGCCCCGGAAGAAGCGTCCCGCGGAGCAGCCTACCCAGACCACCCGGCAACGCCAGCGTTCCGCTTCCCAGCAAAGTGCGGAGACCCGTCGGCGTACCGCCTCCCAGCAGAATGGCCAACCTCGCCAGCGTACTGCGCTGCAGCGGGAGGAAGGCGTCCGCTACAGTGCGCCCCAGGGCACCGGTCCCCGGAAAAGTGCCCCTCAGCGGACACCCCAGCAGCAGAAGGAGGCCCGGGAGCGTGCCGCCCGGCAGCGGAAAAACAATCCCGATCCCAACCAGAAGCGCACCTTGAAGGACAATCCCCTCCAGAAATTTATGGCGGGCATCAAGCCCGATGAAGAAAAGAAGGCTCAGCGTGCGGAGCAGGCAAAGCAGCGGCAGGAAAAGCGCGCTGCCGAAGCCGAGCGCAAACGTAAGCAGGCGGAGCGGAACAACACCCCTGCGGTGATCTACACCCAGCCCGAGGTTTTTAACCGGAATATCCTGCTGGTTCGCCTGCTGACGGTGACAGCCATTGTGGTAGCTATGATCGTAGGCATGTCCGTTTTCTTCAAGGTGGAGACCATCACCGTGGCCGGTGCCGAGACCTACAGTGCCTGGACCATCCGGGAAGCCTCCGGCATCGCGGAGGGTGACGGCCTGCTGACCTTCAGCCGGGCCAAGGCCAACGCTCAGATTCAGGCAAAGCTGCCTTATGTCGAAAATTCCCGCATCGGTATAAAACTGCCGAATACGGTTATTATTTACATTGAAGAGGCCGAGGTGACCTATGCCATCAAGTCCTACGACGGCATCTGGTACCTGATGACCTCCTCCGGCCGGGTAGTGGAGCAGATCGATAATGCGTCTGCTTCCAGACATACCCAGATCAGCGGTGTCACTATCCAGACTCCTACCATCGGCGAACAGGCGGTGGCTATGGAGGAGGTGCCTAGCGAGACCAACGAGTCCGGCGAGTATGTTCCCGCTGCCATCACCGGAGCCCTGCGGCTGTCCTCTGCCCTTCAAATCCTGAAGGCCCTGGAAGCCAATGATATTGTGGGCGAAGCCGCCAGCGTGGATGTGACCCGGCTGGAGGACATCGTCCTGTGGTACGGCACCCGCTACCAGGTGGAGCTGGGCGACAGCTCCCGGATGGAGTACAAGATCGCCTGTATGAACGATGTGATTTTGGAAATGAGCGAGTTCGACTCCGGGGTTCTGGATATCAGCTTCGATATCTCTGAGAATGAAGTGATCTACACCCCCTTCTCCTGAAAAAGTGTAAGCAAATTGTAAATATTTTGCCGATTCATGAGATTTTCTATTGACCAATCCCGTTTTTCGGGATAGAATGTAGAGGTACGAATGCGTAATTTGAGGGGCCGCGAGAAAAAAGCGGCCGTGAAAAGATACATAGGAGGAAGAGTTTTATGTCCGAAAGTTTACAGGATCGCGTTGTAAAGATCAAAGTGATCGGTGTCGGCGGTGCCGGCAACAATGTTATTAACCGTATGATCGACGCAGGTGTGGGCGGCGTGGATTTCGTTGCCATCAACACCGATAAGCAGGATCTGAATAAGTCCGTCTGCAAGAATAAGATCCAGATCGGCGAGAAGCTGACCGGCGGCATGGGCGCAGGCTCCAAGCCCGAGATCGGCAGAAAGTCCGCAGAGGAAAGCCGCGCCGCCATCGCCAAGGCTCTGGAAGGCACCGACATGGTCTTCATCACCGCCGGTATGGGCGGCGGCACCGGCACCGGCGCGGCTCCCATCGTGGCTGACCTGGCCCATGAGGCGGGCATCCTGACCGTTGGCGTCGTCACCAAGCCCTTCAAGTTCGAGGGTGCCAACCGTATGCGTCAGGCTGAGCAGGGCATCGCCGACCTGAACGGCAAGGTGGACTCCCTGATCATCATCCCCAATGACCGTCTGAAGTACGTTACCGACCAGAAGATCACCTTCGCAAACGCTTTCGGCATCGCTGACGATGTGCTGAAGCAGGCTGTGACCTCCATCTCCGAGCTGGTGGGCTTCTCCAAGAATGTCATCATCAACCTGGACTTTGCCGACGTTTCCGCCGTCATGAAGGACGCGGGCCGGGCCCACATGGGTGTGGGCACCGCTACCGGCCGGGAGAAAGCCGAGCAGGCTGCCACCACCGCCGTTTCCAGCCCCCTGCTGGAGACCTCCATCAACGGTGCTACCGGCGTTCTGGTGAACGTCACCGGTTCTCCTGAGATGACCTTGGACGATGTGGAGACCGCTGCCGGTATCGTGCAGGAGGCAGCCAACCCCGATGCCAACATCATCTTTGGTGCTACCTTCTCCGATAGCTTCCAGGACGAGATGCGTGTTACCGTCATCGCCACCGGCTTTGAGCTGAAGCCCGAGACCTTTGCGCCTAAGGCTGCTGCCGCCAAGGCCGCTGCGCCTTCCGCTCCCAGCTTCGTGCCCGAGGACATCGACACCCCCGTCGCCGCCGCCAAGCAGCCCACCAAGCCCGCTGACATGAGCGACATCGACGAGATCTTCAGCATCTTCAAGCGTTAAGTTTTCAGAATCCCGTCCCTCCCGGGACGGGATTCTTTTTGAGTTGAAAGTTGATAGTTGAAAGTGGAAAGTTTAGGTGTCGGCTTTGCCGACTATTTTTGAATCGTTGCCGAAGGCAATACCACAACTTTCAACTCTACGACCGGAGGGAAGTTTATGAACGCATACCACGGGCTGGCGGAAAGCTACGACCGCCTGACCAATGATGTGGACTACGAGGCCACGGTGGCCTTTTACAATGAGATATTGAAGCGGGAAGGGCTTCGGCCCCGAACCTGTGTAGACTTGGCCTGCGGGACAGGCTCTGTGACGGCCATTCTGGCCCGGCAAGGGCTGCGGGTCACCGGTGTGGATATGTCCGAGGAAATGCTCACTGTGGCTATGGAGAAGGTCATGGACATGGACGAGCCGCCCCGGTTCGTCTGCCAGCCACTCCAGAAACTGCGGCTCCCCAGGGGCGTTGACCTGGCCGTCTGCGCCCTGGACAGTCTGGACTATATCACGAACCCCGCCGACTGCAAAGAAGCCCTCCGGCGGGTCTACCGGGTACTGAACCCCGGCGGAATTTTTATCTTCGATGTGAACACTCCTGAAAAGCTCCGGGCCATGGACGGTCAGGTGTTCCTGGATGAGGACGACGATGTGTACTGCGTCTGGCGGGGAGAATTTGACGGGGAGACCAATATCTGCTCCTACGGCATGGATCTGTTCCAGCGCAGGGGGGAGGTCTGGGAGCGTTCCTTCGAGGAGCACCGGGAATACGCCTACTCCCAGGCACAATTGACAGAATATCTGAAGGCAGCGGGCTTTACTCACATCGAGGTCTACGCCGACCGCCTGTTTGAAGCTCCCAGGGAAGGGGAGCAGCGCATTTATTTCAAAGCGAGAAAGGGAAAAATAAAATGAAAGACTACTTAGTACGCGGTATGAGCATGGACGGCTTTGTGAAGGTCGTGGCCATCCGCTCTACGGAGATCGTGCGGCGGGGAGCGGAAATCCAGGGCACCACGCCCAACGCCACTGCGGCCTTTGGACGGGCTCTGACGGCGGCCTCCATGATGGGCAATATGCAGAAGGTGGAAAACGGCTCTATGACCCTGCAGATCCGGGGGGGCGGCCCCATCGGCACCATCACCGTGGTGTCCGACCCGGTGGGCAATGTGCGGGGCTGCGTCACCGAGCCCAAGGTGCCTCTGGTGGAAAAGTATCCCGGAAAGCTGGATGTGGGCGCGACGGTGGGCACCGACGGCACCCTGACTGTCATCCGTGACCTGCAGATGAAGGAGCCCTACATCGGCTCCACGGAGCTGGTCTCTGGCGAGATCGGCGACGATGTGACCGCTTACTTTGCCCAGAGCGAGCAGACCCCCACCGCCTGCGCCCTGGGTGTGCTGGTAGACCGGGACATGAGCGTGAAGGTGGCAGGTGGTTATCTGGTGCAGCTGCTGCCCGGTGCGCCGGATGAAGTCATCGACGCTTTGGAGCAGGGGATCCGGCGTGCCGGTGCCGTCACTCCTATGCTGGAGCAGGGGATGACCCCTGAAGATATCCTGGGCCAGGTCTGCGGCGAACTGGGCGTGGTCTTTATGGAAACCACGGAGGTGGAATACAAGTGCTACTGCTCCCGGGAGCGAGTGGAAAGTGCCCTCATCAGCCTGGGCCGCAAGGAGCTGACCGAGATCATGGAGGAGGGAAAACCCTTCCCTGTGGAATGCCAGTTCTGTGATGCAGTCTATGAGTTTACTCCCGCAGATATTGGCGAGCTTCTGAAGAAAATCTGATTTTTACAGGAAAACGGTGGGAAACAGCGGGATTTATACAGGAAAATATTTTTCGAGAAATTTTGAAAAAAGTTCTTGACAAATCGAAGGTTCCTGTGTATAATAAACCACGTCGCTGAGGTGAGCACGCCGAAGCGCGAACGGGAGCATAGCTCAGCTGGGAGAGCATCTGCCTTACAAGCAGGAGGTCACAGGTTCGAGCCCTGTTGTTCCCACCACCAATTTGGCCCGGTGGTGCAGTCGGTTAGCACGCCAGCCTGTCACGCTGGAGGTCGACG